>NZ_OBDS01000002.1:0-537704 GCF_900215165.1 Pseudomonas sp. LAMO17WK12:I5
GTATGCGAATACTGCTGATCAGATTGAATGCCATGCTGCGAGACGGCACAGAGTGGCGGTGACGAACGGTGGCAGTAAGACAGTTGCTCCCACATTTGGAATGCATTCTCCTGTGGGAGCGGGCTTGCTCGCGAAAGCGTCAACCCGGTCTCAGAGCTGGCCGCGCAACCCGAACCGCTTCATCAACGTCGACTCCAGCAATCCCTTGGGCAACAACGTCGCCAGCAACGGCAACACCCGGCTGCCATTACCAATGCGGATCAATCTTGGCGGCGTGCCCCGCTGCACAGCCTTGAGCAACTCAGCCGCAAACTCACTGGCCGGCGTCGATTTCTCCTCCCACATTTGGAATGCATTCTCCTGTGGGAGCGAGCCTGCTCGCGAAAGCGTCAACCCGGTCTCAGAGCCGGCCGCGCAAGCCGAACCGCTTCATCAACGTCGACTCCAGCAATCCCTTGGGCAATAACGTCGCCAGCAATGGCAACGCGCGGCTGCCATTACCAATGCGGATCAAGCGAGGCGGCGTGCCCTGCTGCACAGCCTTGAGCAACTCAGCCGCAAACTCACTGGCCGGCGTCGGTTTGTCCTCCCACATTTGGAATGCATTCTCCTGTGGGAGCGAGCCCGCTCGCGAAAGCGTCGACTCGGTCTCAGAGCTGGCCGCGCAACCCGAACCGCTTCATCAACGTCGACTCCAGCAATCCCTTGGGCAATAACGTCGCCAGCAATGGCAACGCGCGGCTGCCATTACCAATGCGGATCAAGCGAGGCGGCGTGCCCTGCTGCACAGCCTTGAGCAACTCAGCCGCAAACTCACTGGCCGGCGTCGGTTTGTCCTCCCACATTTGGAATGCATTCTCCTGTGGGAGCGAGCCCGCTCGCGAAAGCGTCGACTCGGTCTCAGAGCTGGCCGCGCAACCCGAACCGCTTCATCAACGTCGACTCCAGCAATCCCTTGGGCAATAACGTCGCCAGCAATGGCAACGCGCGGCTGCCATTACCAATGCGGATCAAGCGTGGCGGCGTGTTCTGCTGCACAGCCTTGAGCAACTCAGCCGCAAACTCACTGGCCGGGGTCGGCTTGTCCTGCGATGCCTTGGCCCGCGCACGAATCCCCTCACGCAACGGAAACCACGGTGATTGCTCGTTGATCAGTTGCTCCGCTTCATGCCCGGCATTCTTGGCGAAGCTCGACTGAATCGCTCCCGGCTGCACCTCCATCACGCGGATACCGAACGGCGCCAGCTCCATGCGCAGCGCATCGCTCAGCGCATGCACCGCGGCCTTCGAGGCGCAGTAGGCGCCGGCGAACGGCGTGACCAGTACCCCTGAGACACTGCCGATATTCACCACCAGCCCCTTGGCCCGGCGCAGTACCGGAAACAGGGCGCGGGTAACGCCGACAATCGAGAACACATTGGTTTCGAACTGACGCTGCATGGCCGGTACGCCGCCGTCGAGCAGCGGCCCCATCGCGCCATAACCGGCGTTGTTGATCAGCACGTCGAGGCCGCCGTGTTGCTGGTTGATGCGCTCAGCGAGTTGTTCCAGCGCCACACTGTCATTGACGTCCAGCGCGATTGCGCTGAACCCCGCAGCGGCGAGGGCCGCGACGTCTTCAGCCTTGCGCGCACTGGCCCAGACCTCGTAACCGGCGGCTTTGAACGCGTCAGCGAGGGCGCGGCCAATGCCGCTGGAGCAACCGGTAATCAACGCAACGGGCATGGCGCATTCCTTGTGCAAAAAATGGGAGGAGGGGGATCAGTCGGAGAAACTGCCCTGCAAGCGCTCGGCACGAAACTCCAGGGTTTGTGGGCGATAACCGGGGCGCAGTGGAGGCATCGGCAGGCAGTCTTCCCAGTCGCCACCGGCCTGCAGTTCGCCGGGGCCGCGATAGCGCGGGGCGGTGTATTGGTTGTCGGCCAGATTGACCGTGTCGCCCGGCGCGTAAGCTGCGATGCGCCAGCGCAGTTCAGTCAGCGGCACGTCGTTGCCGTTTTTCATTTTCAATTGCAGCGGCCGATCTGCCGGGCATTGTTCCGGTGCATAGCTGATGCGCATCTCAAGGCGCGCCAGTTGCTTGAGCTCGCGGTTGTCCAGCCACACCACCCACATGGCCACCAGGCCCAGACCGATAGCCGCGGCCACGGAGACCGGCACAGCCTTGGCGGGATAGCGCAGCAGCAGAATCAACCAGGTGATGATCAGCAGGATGCCGATGAACATGAGGGAAGGCTCCTTGGTTCGTGAGTACCATCCTACCGGAGGGCCGGCGCAATGGACATTCGCGCGTATTCCGAATGTACCGTCAGTCGGTACTGTAATTTCTGACAGTTGAAAATCGCAAAGCGCGGATGCTCTGATGCCCTGAAGCATGGATAACGCTAGTGCCGGGAGCAAGCTGATGAACAAACATGGCAAAACACCGACGCTTTCAGTAAGCGACCCGCGCGGACTGCAGGTTCGGACGGTTGGTTATTGGCGTGCCGACGACCTTTGCCCAGCTCAAACCCGCGTCAATCGCACGGTGCGTGACGCTGCCGGAAGGGTTGTGGAACAGTGGGATCCGCGCCTGTGGGCACTGCAAACGACCGAGCCGCTGACGCCAGCGAATCTGCGCACCCTTTATTCGTTGATCGGGCAAACGCTGCGCTCCGACAGCGTCGATGCCGGTACGCAGCTGGCGTTGTACGGGCTGGGTGCCGAGACGCTGTACGACTGGGACAGTCGAGAGACCTGGCGCGAGGTGCAACACGACCCGCTGCTGCGTCCGATTGCCGTGTTCGAAGAAGGCGCATCCGAGCCTAGGCGGTGCGTCGAACGTCTCACTTACGGTCAGCCCGGCGCGGGTGATCCCTCCCGGAATCAGCTGGGCCAGTTGATTCGGCACGATGATCCGGCGGGTAGTGTGTGCTCGCAAAGCTTTGCAATCAGTGGGCAATGCATTGAAAGCACGCGGCACTTCACCCTCGACCCCAGCGTCCCCGATTGGCCGCAAAACGTTGATGACCGCCAGCGCTTGCTGGAGCCCGGTGACGGTGCAACGACCCGCTGGCGCTTCGGGCCGCTGGGGCAGGTACTCGAACAAGTCGATGCACGTGATAATCGACAGGACCGCGAGTTGACGCTGGACGGTCAGTTGCGTGCCTGCCATCTGCAATTGCGGCACCAGACCAAAGCGCAAACGCTGGTGAGCGACATTCGTTACAACGCTGATGGGCAAGTCACTCAGGAACTGGCGGGCAATGGTGTGCTGACGACGCTGACCTATCAGCCCGAGGACGGTCGTTTGCGAACCCGCCATGCGAGGAAAGTCGGGGGCGAGGTATTGCAACATCTGATCTACGACTATGACCCGATGGGCAACTTGCTGAGCATCGAGGACAAGGCACTGCCGATCCGGTATTTCGCCAACCAGCGTATCGATCCTGTCAGGCGTTTCGACTATGACAGCTTCTACCAGTTGCATGTGGCCACCGGTTGGGAAGCAGGTGCTGCTACTCAAGGTCCGGCGTCCATCGGACGTGACGATCCGGCAGCAGTGAGCAATTATCGACAGACCTTCGACTACGATGAATCCGGCAATCTGCTGCTGCTGACGCATGTTGGCGCGCGCAATGGCCGCGAGCTCAAAGCTGCGCGATCAAGTAATCGCTGTTTGCCTTACCGTAATGGCGTGCCACCGACGGAAGAGGAGATTGCCGCGGCGTTCGATGCCCGTGGCAATTTGCGAGCGCTGTACGCGGGGAGTTCATTGACGTGGAATCTGCGTAATCAGTTGCAAGCGGTCACGCCGGTCGAACGTGCCAGCGGCCCCAATGACCGTGAACACTATTGCTACGACGGTGCCGGCCAACGTGTGCGCAAGATTCGCTCGTTACAGACGAATGCCCGCGGCGTCTCGGCCCAGGTGCGCTATTTGCCTGGGCTGGAGCTACGTACCGACACGGCCACCGGTGAACAACTGCAAGTGATTTCCGTCGAGGGCCACATCAGCCGTGTACACGTGCTGCACTGGGAAAGTGCTCCGCCCACCGGTTCCAATGACCATTATCGGTACACGCTGACGGATCATCTCGGATCGACCTGCTTGGAACTGGGCGAGGATGCCCGGCTCATCAGTCAAGAAACTTTCTTCCCGTTCGGTGAAACGGCGTGGAGCAAGGACACCGAGGCCAGTTACAAAACCCTGCGTTATTCGGGCAAGGAGCGCGATGCCACAGGTCTCTATTATTACGGCTATCGCTATTACATGCCGTGGTTGCAGCGCTGGTTGAATCCTGACCCGAAAGGCTTTATCGACGGGCCGAACCTGTATCAGATGGTGGGTAACTCGCCCATGAACCATGTCGACACCGATGGGGGCGGGAAGACCGCCACATCTGAGTTGGCTGACAGTGTGCAAAAGCAGCAGGCATTAATGAGCACGATGACCTCGGCGGCAGCGGACGTCAGAAACTCATTGCTCAATCACACTCAGGCGCGACACCGGTTTCAGGCCTTGGCCAGGCGCGTCGGGACGCAACTGGCCAGCAGCATGTTCAGCGCAGGCGCTCAAGCCGCAGGGGGCACGATTGGCACTGCAATGGGCACCGTGTTCGGACCGGTAGCCGGTTCGCTTGGGGGCAAGATTGGCACGAAGGTCGCCGATAAGTTGGCGGGTACAGCCATCGACAAGGTGGTGGACACCTATCAGTTGAACCGACCTATCCATTTCAAGGGCAGCGAATTGAATCCCAAGGTTCTGGTTGAAAGCGTCGAGCCGAAAAAGAAGCTGAGTCTTGCCACAGTGAAACTGCAATTGGCAGCGCATGATCCGCGCACAGCCGACGGTCGATCACGCTTGACCCAAATGGCGCGCGCCAAGGTCGAGGGCAAAGTGATCGAGGCAGTCTCTGAAAAACTGGGACCAGAAACTCGGGGGCTGTTCCAGACGGGGCGGGAATTCATCCATGCAGCGCAGGGACTGAATGCTGAGGCGTTAAGCAACACTTATGAACATCTTTCGGCAAACATCGACATGGTCGAGTTCAGGACGCAGGCCATCCTTACCGAGCTGGCAACCACCGGCAGCGCGGATCCGGAGCTTTTCGAAGCGGTCTCCGACTTGTCGATGCAAACGTCCAGTACGCTGCAGAGCCTGCGGCGGACCCAGGACTTTATCGGACTGCTCGCACCGGCTCCCTACGCGGGAAGGCAGCAATCGCTGGGGGGACATTCCCGGCCAAGGCTGACTCGACAACATTCGTTGAGTTGAAAAAAAGCCCCCGCCCAACCCACTGCGGATAGGGGACGCAGCGGGCTGGACGGGGGCTTCTCATTGCCGGGCGATCACTGCGCGATGGTTTTCACCGACACGCCACGTTCGATCGGGGTGGAGCGACCGTAGATATCTTCGAAGCGTTCGATATCGTCTTCGCCCAGGTAGCTGCCCGATTGCACTTCGATGATTTCCAGCGGGATCTTGCCCGGGTTGCGCAGGCGATGCACCGAGGCGATCGGGATGTAGGTCGACTGGTTTTCGCAGAGCAGGAACACGTTGTCATCGCAGGTCACTTCAGCAGTGCCGCTGACCACAATCCAGTGCTCGGCGCGGTGGTGGTGCATCTGCAGCGACAGGCACGCGCCCGGTTTGACCGAGATGTGCTTGACCTGGAAGCGGCCACCCATGTCCACCGAGTCATACGAGCCCCACGGACGGTAGACCTCGCAGTGGTTCTGGGTTTCGCTGCGACCCTGCTCGTTGAGGGTGTTAACCATCTGCTTGACGCCCTGAACCTTGTCCTTGTGGGCGATCATCATCGCGTCCTTGGTTTCGACCACGACGATGTTTTCCAGACCGATCACCGACACCAGTTTGCCGTTGCCGTGGATCATGCAGTTCTTGCTGTCCTGGATGACCACATCGCCTTTGCTGACGTTGCCGTTGGCGTCTTTCTCGTTGACTTCCCACAGCGACGACCAGCAACCGACATCGCTCCAGCCAGCGGACAGCGGCACCACGCAGGCGCGTTGGGTTTTTTCCATCACCGAGTAGTCGATGGAGTTGTCCGGGCAGCAGGCGAAGGTGGCTTCGTCCAGGGTAACGGTGTCGGCGTCCTGCTGGCTGCGCTCGAGGGTCAGCAGGCAGGTGTCGTAGATGTCCGGATCGTGCTTTTTCAGCTCTTCGAGGAAGCGGCTGGCGCGGAACAGGAACATGCCGCTGTTCCAGTAGTAGCCGCCGGATTCGACGTATTCGGTGGCGCGTTTGACGTCGGGTTTTTCGACGAAGTGCGAGACGCGGCTGACGCCTTCCGGCAGCAGCGAATCGCCAGTGGACTTGATGTAGCCGTAACCGGTTTCCGGTTTGGTCGCCGGCACGCCGAACAGCACCATTTCGCCGTTTTCGGCGGCGACGGTGGCCAGGGCGAGGGCGCGTTGCAGGGCTTTCTGGTCTTCCAGTACGTGGTCGGCCGGCAGCACCAGCATCAGTTCGTCACGACCTTCGTTGACCAACATCATTGCAGTCAGCGCTACCGCTGGTGCGGTGTTGCGGCCGAACGGTTCCATCAGGATGCGCTGGCATTCGAGGTTACGGTTGGCCAACTGTTCGTTGACGATGAAGCGGTGATCCTTGTTGCAGACCACGATCGGCGTGTCCATGCCTTCGAACACCAGGCGCTCCAGAGTTTGCTGGAACAGCGTGTGTTCACCGGTCAGGGCCAGGAATTGTTTAGGGAATTGCTTACGCGAAAGCGGCCAAAGACGTGAACCGCTACCACCTGACAAGATCACCGGAATCATATTGTTTACTCCATAAAAATCGATTGGTTAGAGGCCCTGTGGGAGCGAGCCTGCTCGCGAAAGCGGTACATCAGTCGACATTGATGTTGGATGTCGGACCGTATTCGCGAGCAGGCTCGCTCCCACAGGGTTACTGCGTCAGTTCATGAAATTGGTTAGCGAGTCGACACCGGGCGTTTCACCCAGACTGGCGACAGGCTGCTGCCGGAACCGGTGACGTACAGCACCGCTGCTTCACCGCGCTCAAGGGCGACCGGTTTCACGTCGCCGACTTTCTTGTCGCCTTCGTACAGCGCCAGGCTGACTTTCACCGGGTTGATTTCACGTTCGCCACGGCCCTTGGCAGCCACGTTCGGCACCACGTCGGTCTTGCCGTCGGCGGTCTTCAGGGTCAGCGGCTTGTCGCTGAGGTTCTGCACGCGCACCAGGGATTTCTGCTTGTTCTTGAACGGTGGTTCTTCGATCAGTTGCGGCGCGCCGGACGCGTTGTTGACCAGGGTGTAGTAGTGGTCACCGGCGAGTTTGACCGGCAGGGTCTGGCTGCCGACCTTGGCGCTGTAGTCGCCGCCCGGCATGAAGCTGAAGTCGCTGCTGGCCAGTGGCGCAACGTCGCTCAGGTTGGTGCTGCCGACGGTGGCGCTGACTTCGGCGTTGCTGGCGTTGTAGACGCGCACGAAGGTCGAGCCTTTCGGCGCGGTCGGGCCGTACAGCGCGGCGTCACCACCGGCAAAGGCCTGGACCGACAGCACGCTCAGACCCGCAACCAATGCGAAGCGTTTGGCGAGACGACGAGGAGTAGTAGTGAAAGTCATGGTGTTACCTCTCTTTCAGTTTTGCGCCCGATCGGGCGTCTCGGATTTAGTGTTGATAGCTACGTTTTGTTGGCGAGCACCGGCTTGTTTGAGCTCTGCGACCCACTGTGGGTCGGCGTCGCCGATTTCGTTGTTCACAGGCAGATATCGTTCAGGAAACTCCCAGATCAGCACCTGTGGCGGGCTGTTCTTGAAGTCATCGCTTTTCAGGTAGCTGAGCATCGGCAGGATCGGGCCGTGGCCGTCCTCGGCGTAATTGACCACGTCGCTGTGCAGCGCTTGTTTCAGCGCACCGACGAAGTTCCAGTTGGGGTTGGCGCTGTAGCTGGTACCGATCAGTGCGACCGGTACTTCGCTGCTGGCGAACAGCGCGTCGTCACCGGCAGGCTGCTCGGCGGCCACGGTGTTGCGCTTCTGCAGCGGCTCTTGTGCCGGCATCAGGTTTTCAAACAGCGGATCCAGTGGCAGGAACAGACGCAGGTCGCCCTTGTGCGTGACCTTCTCCGCTGGCGTGGTGACAAAGCGCTGTGGCTCGCCGCTGAGCGGGAACTTGTCGGCGATAGTCTTGGCCAGGGTGTTGGCGGCGATTTCAGCGCCTTCCGGGGTCCAGTGGGTGTCGGTGCGCAGGAACACTTGCTGACCGTTCTGCTTGGCTTTTTGCAGTGGGCCAAGCAGGTCCGGGGCGAGGATCTTGTCTGCGGCGACACGGGCGTGGAAGTCCTGATAGAGGTTGGCGTGGATGCTCGCCGGTTTCACTTCACCCAGGTGTTCCGGGTACAGACGCACCTTGGCCGGCACGATGGCCATCACCAGTTTCACGCCTTTCTCTTTCAGGGTCTGGCGCACGCCTTCGACCAGCGCGTAGTTGCCTTGCAGGTTCAGTTCTTCGTTGACGATCGGGTTGAATTCCTCGTCGCTGTATAGCCACTGATCGCGACCGAGCACTACGCCTGGACGACCTTCGTTGAACAGTTTGAAATCCAGCGCCGCCCAGAGGTTGGTGCCCAGACGCTTGATCGGAAACTGATCGTCGTAGTGGGTTTCCACGGCTTTGGTCCAGCGACCGTTAAGCACGGTCGCATCGGCGTTGGTGCTGAAGCCGAAGAAGCTGCGCACCGACCACAGACCGAGCACCAGCAGGGTCACCAGAAACAGCGCGATGTAGAAGATGCGTAATGAGCGGGTCATGTCAGATCCCTCAGAACTGGAAGTAAAGGAACGGCGAGAAGCTTTGCGCCGAGAGTTTGAGAATCGAGGCGATGAACAGCAGCAGGATCAGCCCGCGCATCACGTAGCGTGACCAGTCCGCCGTCCAGTAGGCCGGTTGCACCTGCGCCTCGACGCCGACGGTGTAGCCAGGCTCATGGATGCTCGCCGGGTTCTCGCCGGGGGCTGCCTTGATCATGCCCGGGGTCGCGGTGGCAGGGCCGTTGGCCTCGACGTTGACTTCAGGTTTGCTCTTCACCGGAGGCTGGTTGGTGTACAGATCACGCAGGCCGAAGAACGCCAGGGTTGCGTACGCCACCACCAGGGTCGCCACTTGCAGACCGGTGAGGCTGGCGCGGTTGAGTTCCGACAGCGACCAGTCGCTGAAGCTGAACATCGCGCCGTACATGCGCCCGGCGACGTGCAGGTTTTCGGCACGGAAGATCACCCAGCCCATCACCACCAGCAGGAAGGTCAGCGCCCAGCGGATCGGGTTGAGGCTGCGCGGCGAGGTGTTGATGCCGAGCATTTTTTCGATCGCCAGCCACATGCCGTGCCAGGCGCCCCAGACGATGTAAGTGATGTTCGCGCCGTGCCACAGACCACCCAGGAGCATGGTCAGGAACAGGTTGCGATAGGTCATCAGCGTGCCTTTACGGTTACCGCCGAGGGTGATGTACAGGTAGTCACGCAGCCAAGTCGACAGGCTGATGTGCCAGCGGCGCCAGAACTCGGTGATCGACTGGCTGATGTACGGCTGCTTGAAGTTTTCCATGAAGCGGAAACCCATCATCAGGCCCAGACCAATGGCCATGTCGCTGTAACCGGAGAAGTCGAAATACAGCTGTGCGGTGTAGGCCAGCGCGCCAAGCCAGGCATCCCCGGTGGTCGGGTTTTGCAGGGCGAAGCAGTGGTCGGCGACCACGGCGAGGGTGTCAGCGATGAAGACTTTCTTGATGAAACCCTGCATGAACCGCGTGCAACCTTCGGAGAACTTGTCGAGGGTGTGGGTGCGGTTGTTGAACTGGTCGGCGAGGTCGCGAAAACGCAGGACCGGGCCGGCAATCAAGTGCGGGAAGATCGCCACGAACGCCGCGAAGTCGATCAGGTTGCGGGTGGCCGGGGTGTCGCCGCGATACACGTCGATGATGTAGCTGATCGACTCGAAGATGTAGAACGAGATACCGATCGGCAGCAGCACGTGGGTCAGGATGAACGGCTCCAGACCGAACGAGGTCATGATCGCGTTGATGCTGTCCACGCCGAAGTTGGCGTATTTGAAGTAGCCGAGGATGCACAGGTCGACCGCCACGCCGAGCAGCAGCCAGCGCTGTGCCGGTTTGGTGCGCACGCCGGCGGCACCGACTTTCAGGCCGATCCAGTAGTTCCACAGGGTGACGCCGGCGAACAGCGCCAGGAAGTCCACCCGCCACCACGCGTAGAACACGTAGCTGGCGATCAGCAGCAACAGGTTGCGATAGCGTTGCCCGCTTAAGTAGTACAAGCCGAGAAAGATCGGCAAGAACAGAAACAGGAACACGTTGGATGAAAATACCATCCCGATCTCTCCATGTTTGAACCAACAGTCAAGGGCCAAAGCCCCCCCAAACCCCCCGTGAAAATTCAGGGGGCGACATCACTTCACTGTGGGAGCGGGCTTGCTCGCGAAGGCGGTGTGTCAGTCGACATCAGTTTTGAATGTCAGACGGCATTCGCGAGCAAGCCCGCTCCCACAGGGGATTGCATTCACTCTTACGAACCCTTGTTGCCCTTCTCATGCGACGGGTCGTAGACCTTGGTCAGGTCGCCGCCGAGGCGGAAGGTCTTGAACGGCTGCATGCCGTGCTTCTTCTCGATCACATCCGCCGGGCAGGTGTAGAGGGTGCAGAACGGTTCGAGCCAGGCGAATTTCATGTCCTCTTTCAGGTCGGTCATGTCCTGTTTTTTGCCGTTCTTTTCCTCGAACGCATCCGGGTCTTTCACCCCGGCCAGCACCCGGTCACCCAGACGCTTGAGCGCGCTGTTGTTTTCCTGACGCAGATCGACACCGTTGACCTGGGCGAAACTGGCGATCATCGCCAGTGGCGGCAGGGCGTAGTTGTGATAGGCGAGGGCGCGCTGCTGGCGCTTGAGTTCGTTGGGCAGGAAGCCGTCGGCGTCGATTTGATTGACCCCGACCTTGTATTCCTTCACTGCCCAATCAAACAGGTCGCGACGGTTGGTGGCGACGGCGGTAGCCATCACCGACCACGCGGCCCAGTACGAGTGGTTGTTGGTTTTTTCCAGCGGCAGGTTGTCCCAGTCGCTGACCACCTGATCGGCCATCTTGCTGAACCACGCCTCGATCTGCTGCGCTTCTTGCTGATGCGTGGCCAGCGGATGCGAGTCGGAGAACTTCAGGCGAATGTACGAAGAGGCCATGCTGCCCAGCGCCCATTTGCGCATCGATTTGCCGGTGTGGTTGAAGTCTTTCGACATCAACGCATCGGCCTTGGCCCACGCGGTCAGCCAGTTCAGCGTGCAGTCGAGCTGCTCCGGACGACCGTCGCGCATGAACTGCATCACTCGTTTGGCGGTGCCGCGCTCCAGCGTGGTGATGTCCTTGGTGGTGTCGCGGAAGGCTTTTTCCGATTGCACGTTCAGGGTCGCGCGGGCCTTGTCCGAGCCTTCGTACTTGCTGCGAAATTGCAGGGGCCCGGTGTACGGCGCCGGCATCGCGTCGCAGCCTTCGCTCTTGTCGCCGCTCTTGAATTTATCCACAGGCGCGAAATAGCCCTGCGGCGGACGCAGTGGTGCGGCGGCCTGAGTGGCCCCGGCGAACATCGCCAGGGTCAGCAGGGATGGCGCAAGCAAGTGTTTGATCGTTCGATTTCGCATAGCAGACCTCATTGCCCGAGCTGAGCGGTTTGTGGCCCAGCGCCCGGGAATACGTTGCGTTTGCAGATTTTCGCTTCGACTTTTTGCGGCGCGGTGCCCGCTTCGGGGCCCTGGACTTCGACAGCCAGCAGATTTTGCGAGGCCCAGTCTTCGTCCGTGCGCAGCTCAAAGGCGAAACGACCGTCGGTGTCGGAGGTTTCCGGTTTCTCGATCTTGATGTCCTCGTGGCGACCGTTCATGTACCAGAGGGTGGCTTGCAGGGTTTTCACCGAGGGGTCGGCGAAGCGGATGTCGACCTGATGGCTGCTGTTCTGCAGGTTCAGGTTTTTGCTGTTGACCAGCAGTTCCTGTTTGCCGCCAGGCTTGAGCGTGGTGCTGGCGGACATTTGCGCGTCCTTGCCTTCGCAGCCGTTGTCGAGAAGGGACATCATCTGGCGATAGATGGTTTCCTGGTCGAGGCGGTACAGCGGCGAGAATTCCCAGATCAGAATCTTCGGCGGGGTCTTCTGGAATTCGTCGCTACCGAGGTACTGCAGCATCGAACCTTCCAGACCACCGCCGGGGAAGGCGACGTTGAGAATGTCGGCGCCAATGGCCTCTTCGAGGAAGCCGGCGAAATTGTAGTTCTTGCCGCTGTGCGAGGTACCCACGAGGGTGATTTGCGGGTTGCCGGAGTCACCGAACAGGTCGCCGTCACCGGCTTCGCCTTTCGGCTCGGTGGTGAACTGGTCCATGTACTGGATCGCGTAACTGGTGCCGCACAGTTGCCCGGCCATGTTGTGCAGGGTGCCGGTCTTGCCCATGCGCCCGGTGCGTTTGGTTTCGAATTCACGCTTGGGAATGTCGGCGAAGGCCGGGATCTGCTTGACCTTCTCGGCGACGATTTTCGCTGTGCGCTGGGCACCGTATGGGGTCCAGTGCTGGTCGCCGCGGAAGTAGAAATCGTGGGCGGGCAGGGTGTCCGGCAGCGATTCGTTGGTCAGCGGCGACAGGTCCGGTACCACGTAACCCATCTGCGCGAAACGGCCGAGCATGGTCTTGTAGTTGCCCAGCGCTTTCTCGTAATCGAACGCGGCTTTTTCCTGCGGATTGAGCTTGTTGCGGTTCACCAGGCCACGGGTCGGCTGATAGACGATCACCAGTTCGACGCCTTTGGCCTTGAACGCATCGTGCAGCTGTTGCAGGCGTTTGTAGCCGGCCGGAGTGGTGTTGAACTCGGTGCGCAAATCTTCCTGGGTACGGAACAGCCAGTCGCCCTGCGCCTGCACCAGGGTGGTGAAGTTCTGCTGGTAGCGCGTGGTGTAGTTCTTCGCGTCATGGGCGGCCGGGCACAGGTTGCAGCACGGTTCGGCGCTGAATTTTGGCGGGGTGGCGCCCGCCGTGTCATCGGCGCGGGCAGCATTGCTGGCCGCCAGAATGCCCACGGTCAGGGCCGACAGGCTGAGTAATTTGATCAAGTGTGGGTGCATAAAATTATCCTCAGTCCTGCAATTCGGTCTGGCGTTCGACAGGGTCGATCAGCACGGCTTTCTGCTGGCGTACCAGCAGGTCGAGAATTTCATCCTGGCGCTCGCCGAGGATGCCGTTGAAGCTGATGCCGCTGGATTTGGTCGGCGCCAGCATCGATACGCGATATAGCTCGACGCTCAACGGCGAGTCGATGGCCATCGGGCCGCTGCCGTTGGCCGCCAGTTCACCGCCGACCACGATCAGCGAGACTTGCGCGTCGAACGGGTCGAGCTTGATGTCACGGTCGGTGTCGGTCAGGTCCTTGATGTGGCCGTAGACGCCGGTCAGCCCGTTGGCCATGGCGACGTTTTCGTAGAGGCGGATGTTCACGCTGTTACGAATGCGGATGCCGTGACGTTTGTTGCTGATGACCTTGTTACCCCACAGCAGGTTGTCGGCGGACTCGTAAAGCGTGATGCCGTCCGTGTGGTTTTTGTAGATCTCGTTGTAGGCGATGATGTTGTTGACGCTGTTACGGTCGATCACTAGGCCCGAGAGGTGGTTGTCGTAGCTCTTGTTGTTGAAGATGAAGCTGTCGTTCACTTCTCGGGAAATGATGATGCCGTGCTTCTTCTTCGTACCGTGGACGGTGTTCTCGGCAATGATCAGACCGTGGGAACGGTCGTGTGGGTCGATGCCGTAGACGATGTTGTCCTTGTAGGTGTTGCCCTTGACCACGAAGTCGCGGGTCTCGTAGCAGTAGAAGCCGTACCACATGTCGGAGAACTCGGAGCCGACGATCCAGCCGGTCGGCTCGGGACGCTTGAGCACCTTGGCCATGTTCGGCGTGTACTGGGAAATACTCACCCCGTACGACTTACTGTTGGCGTAGCCGAAACTGGCCATCTTGCTGTTGACGATGTAGGTCTCGGTGCCGCCCCAGGCCAGCAGAAACGGCCGGAATTCCTTCGGCGAACGGAAGGTGGCCGGGCCGTTGTCCTTCTCGCGCCAGCCGGTGACTTTGGTGTCACGCACGAACAGCTGACCGTCGTTGACCAGGAACGAACCGGCCTCTTGCGACAGGCGCAACTCCTGGGTCTGGCCGTCGATTTCAAGGATGCCTTTACGGCCTACCACGATCGGCAGCTTCGCCAGGTACACGCCCGGCGAGGTCTCGCTGAAGTACTGCTTGGGCAGTTTCTGCGCCAGATCCTTGAGGTTCAGGTAGCCGTCGTCGACGAAGATCGCCTGCGGGATGCCGTGCTGACGCACCACCCATTCGGCCATCTTGTTGTCGCCGCCGATGAAGTCCTTCAGGGCGTCTTCCTGCATCATCCGGCGCACGCTGATCTTGCCCGGTTTGCTGCGATTGATCTTCGCGGCAGCGGCTTCGGCGGTGAAGCCGGACAGGTCGGGCAGTTTCGGCTTGGCCAGTTCCAGCGCCTCGGTCGGCGCGCTGCTGACGGTGTAGGTCTTGGCTTGTTGCAGCTCTTTGGCGGTGGTCACCGGCTTGGCCGGTTCCACCGTGGCGAACGCGCCAGCGGAGGCCAGCAGCATGGCGCCGGCCAACAGGCTGAGCGAGCCTTTCCTTGCATGGTGCATGTCGGGCACTCCCTTGGCGGTTTGCATCAGAAGCGCCAGATCACGTCGATGAACGCGCGGTGCATGTACGAATCGACCTGGCTGCCATAGGCATCACCGGGCTTGAACACACCGCCACGGAAGCGCACCAGCGCCGACGGCTCGTCGATCGACTGGCTCAACGCCGCCGGCAGCAAGCCTTGCTTGAAGTACTTGGTCACCACCAGGTCCATTTCCTGACCCAGATCCTTGTTGCCATCCTGCAGCGGCAGCGAGGTGCTGGAGAGGATCGCGCCGGTGACGTCGTCGGTGTTGTTTTCCACGGCGTTGATGCCGTTGCTGCCCACCGGCTTGTTGCCGTCCACGCGCCAGAACTTGTGGTAGATCAGGCTGGCGTCGTACTGGTCGTTGAGCATCCACGAACCGAACAGGGTCGCGGTCTGCATGTTGTTCATTTCGCCACGGAATGCTTCGCCGAAACGGTGCACGCGCGAGCGGGTACCGGTGTAGTTGGAGCGGTTGCTTTCCAGACCGTTCTGCTGGTAATCGGCGCTGGCGCGGGCGTAGGCCGCACCGACCTGCCACTGCGGATCGAGGCGCAGACGCACGCCCAGATCGGTGGCCCAGCCGTTGATGTCATCACTGCGCTTGGCTTGGGCCGGACGGCTGCCATCGGCGTTCAGCGGGTTGACCGAATCAAGGTCGCCGCTCATGCCGGTGATGCTGCCCCAGTAGTTGACGGTGTTGGTGTTGCGCCAGTTGTAGGCGTCGCTGTCGGCCGTCAGGCCGAGCCAGCTGATATCGCCGTTCTCTTTTTTGTCCAGCGAATCACCGGCAACGCCCGGCTCTGGATAATCCAGTTTGCCGTCGTCGTGAGTGTGATGACCACGAATGCCGACCCAGTTGCCGGGTGTCCACTGGTAGGCGGCATCGGCGTAGGCGTGCAGGCGATCCTTGTCTTTTGGTGCCAGCTCTTTGAGGTCGGTGCGGTATTCGCTGAAGCGTTCGGCAACACCGACGTTGGCGCGCAACAGGGTGGTGTCGAAGGTCCAGTTCAGCGCTTCGATGTTGGTGTCGCGCCATTGCCCGTCGTCATTGCGCAGGCGCTGGCGACCGAGCTTGAGCATCTCGCCGGGGTACGGCGTCAGGCCGCTGTAGCCGACCCAGAACTCGCGCATCGCCAAGTAGTTTTTCTTGGTTTTGCGATCACTGTTGTCGGTGGTTTGCTCACCGTCCGACTGCTGCAAGGTGTCGGTCTCGATGATGTCGGTCGAGGTCACGGCCTGGCCCATGGCGTAGGCACTCCACGCGCCGCTTTCGCCGTAGATCCAAGGACGCAGGTCCAGGCCCACACCGTTGACGTCGCCGCCGCTGGCGGTGCCGAGGTCGCGGTCGTCTTCGGACTGGCCGGTGATTTTCACTTCCAGGCCGAAGTTCTTGGTTTCAGTGATCGCGGCCAGTGTCGGGCAAGACCAGATCAGCGCGAACGTGAGGCCAATGCCGGCCTTCACAAAGGGATTCAACTTCATAGGGATTCCTCGCCGTCTTCTTCTTGCAGGGCGTGCAGTTGCAGCGTGTTCTGGTTCAGGGCGCCACGGCTGGCCTGTTCCTGTTGCAGCAGGCGCTGGGCTTCGGCCAGACGCTCGGGCGGCAATTGCGCGGCCAGGGTGGTCGCCAGTTCATCGGCTTGCGGGGTGTTCTGCGCCTTGGCCAATTGGCTGAATACGTAGGCGTTGAGCGGGTCGGGCTTGGTGCCCTTGCCTTGGGAAAACAGTTGGGCAATGGCGAAATCGGCGCTGTTCTGGCCGTTGCGCGCGGCGGTCAGCAGGTGGTCGAGAGCCTTCTGCGGATAGACCTTGCCCAGGTAACCACGGCGATAGATCTGGCCGAGGTAGTAGTCGGCGGCGACTTCGCGGCCGACGGCTTTCTGGAAGTGTTCTTCAGCGACTTTGGCGTCGGCCGGCACCAGTTTGCCTTCGTAGTAGAGCTTGCCCAGCAACAGTTCGGCGCGCGGCTGGTCGGCGGCGCGGCCGTTGTCCAGGTACTTCATCATCTGATCGACGTCGCCCAGTTCCGGGAAGTCGTAGAGCAGTTGCGCGAGGGTCACCCACGATGCCGGGTAGCCCGGTGCGATCGGTTCGAGCAGCGACTGCGCGGTCTTCTCGTCGGTCTTGCCGAGGGTCGAATCGGCCAGCACGCGGGCCACCGAATCGACGCGCTGCGCGCTGACCGTGCCACGGCTGTAACCGGCCTGCATCTGCTTGAGCAGCTCGGCCTGTTGCTCCGGCTGGGCCCGTTTCTGATAGACCGTGGCCAGTTCGACGTAACAGATGTCGGTGGTGTTGAGCGCGGCCTTGCAGATCTTTTCCACGTCATCCAGATGCTGGTCGTAAGTGCCTTGGGTGCGATACAGCAGCACCTGCGCCAGACCGGCTTCGGGGTAGCCGGATTTGCGCCACTGATCGATCTGCTGCTGCGCGTTGATGTTCGGGAAGCTGTGCGGGAATTGCAGGTACAGCATCGCCAGCGGGATCAACGTGTTGCCTTCGCCATTGGCGGCGGCTTTTTTCAGCAGGCTTTCGGCTTCGTGGTGCTCGGCTTCGGTTGACCCGGGCTTGGCTACCAGCAGGCGACCGAGACGGGCCTGGGCCCGTGGCGAAACATCGGCGGCGGCGCGGTAGGTCGCTTCGGCCTGTTTGATCTGCTCGGGGTCGCGGCTGTCGACCTGGATATCGGCGAGACCGACTTGCGCCTCGCTGTAACCCAGATCAGCCAGTGCGCGGTAGTTTTGCGCGGCGGTGGCGGTGTCGCCACGCTTGAGCGCTTCGTTGGCCAGGCGTTGGTCGGGCAGGCCGGCGCAACCGGCGAGACTTACCGCCAGTGCCAGCGAGCACACCATCAAACCCATGTGGGAGCGAGCCTGCTCGCGAAGCAGTCGACTCGGTACTTCAGACAAACCGCGCTGATCCTTTCGCGAGCAGGCTCGCTCCCACAGGTTCGGCGGTGTGTTCAAGATAGGAGTAGTCACAGGCATGTCCTCGACTTAAAGACCGGCAGCCATGGCTTTGTCGATCAGCCAGTTCAGGTTCGGACCTCGATCGCTGTTCACTTCCACCGGGCGCCCGGCGAAGCTGCTGTCCAGTGGTTCGTCCGGCTGGATCTGCACGCGGATGTCGGAGGACAGGTCGGCGCTTTTCAGGCTGGTGCTGCTGACGATCTTGCCGGTGCGGGTCTGGTCTTCGCCGGCGATCTGGAAGCTCACTGGCGTCCCCGGACGCACGTCGCCGAACTGGCGATAGGAGAAGCGCGCATCGACGGTGGCCTGGGTGTTGCGCGGTACCAGGGTGAAAATCACGTCGCCCTTGCTCGCGTACTGACCGTCAGCCACCAGTTGCTGGGCCACGGTGCAATCGCACGGAGAAGTCAGGGTGCCGGTCATTTGCTTGCCGAACAGTTCTTCAACCTTGGCCGGTTGCAACTGGTCTTCGTCCAGATGGCCCTTGAGCACGTCGAGCATGCTGGTGCTGAAGGTCGCCAGCGGCGCGCCTTTGGCGGCGACGCCGTCGGACTTGACCGGGCTCTGCACCGTGC
This sequence comes from Pseudomonas sp. LAMO17WK12:I5, assembly GCF_900215165.1. NCBI lineage: Bacteria > Pseudomonadati > Pseudomonadota > Gammaproteobacteria > Pseudomonadales > Pseudomonadaceae > Pseudomonas > Pseudomonas sp. LAMO17WK12:I5. The sequence continues at coordinate 18,300 of NZ_OBDS01000002.1, forward strand.
CGTCACGCGGCATGGTGATGTTCATTCCCGGCACGCTGACCAGACCTGCTTGCGCGTGGCTGACGAAGTACATGCCGTACACCGACTTGAAGACGAAACCGAAAGCGACCAGACCGATGGCGAAAATGCCGGCGCTGAAAGTCACGGCTTTCAGACGCCCGAACGGGGTCATGCCGCTCCCGCCGTCCTTGACCTTGCGCGCCTTGGTGAAGTTGTCGCGCTGCAGGGTCGCCAGTACTTCACCCATGCTGACGATGTCGCCGGCCAGGTGCGAAGTGATCAGGTGGCGCAGGGTGGAAATATCCTGCGGTTCCAGGTTCTGGAACTGGCAACCGGCGCGGCCGCTCTGGCGATCGTAGGAGCGCACTTGCAGTTCGACGTCCATGGCCAGACCGAGGTTGTCGATGACGAATTGCAGACGTGCCTTGTACACCTCGCCGATGGTCAGCGGCAGTTGCCCGGCGTTGAACGCCAGACCACCGGCGGACAGGTCGAGGACCCGCGCTTCGACCGGCGTCCGGTCCGGGCCGAAGAAGCGCAGTTTGGCCGGGATTTTCACTCGGGCGTGCTGACGCTGGGCTTCGGATTCATGCACTACGTTGGCGTTGACGGCGGTATTCATGGGGGCGATTTCCTTGTTAATTCAATAGGGGCAGGTCAGACCATCATCAGCAGCACGGCGACGAAAATGCTGCCGGCGGAGAAGGTCATGGTCCGAGACGACCAGGTGTTGAACCAACGTTGAAAGCTGGCGAGATCACGGGTCAGGGAAGTGGGTTGGCGCGTCCAGGATTGCTGGTCGAGGCGGAAGAACACGTAGATCTTCACCAGCGCACCGACGATCTGGTTGTAATACAGAATCACGGGATAGGCCGGGCCGATCCGGTGACCGGAGCACGACAGCAGCAGGGTCAGAATCAGGCGGGTGATACCGATCCACAGCAGGTAGGCGAGGATGAACGCGCCGCCGTACTTGAAGCTGGCGATGATCGCCACGGTCAGGCCCAGCAACGACGTCCACATCGATACGCGCTGATCGAACAGCACCACCGAGGTGAAGGCACCGAGGCGTTTCACACCCAGGCCCAGCGCTCGCGAGTTCTGGCGCAGGTTGTTGCCGTACCAGCGGAACATCAGTTTGCGGCTGGCCTTGATGAAGCTCTTTTCCGGCGGATGCTCAACGGTGTTGATCGCGGCGTCCGGCACGTAAAAGGTGTCGTAACCCAGGCGCATCAGGCTGAACCAGCTCGACTTGTCGTCGCCGGTGAGAAACTTGAAACGGCCCAGGCGCCAGTGTTGCAGCGAGTCGCTTTCGACGTCGGCGATGAATTCCGGATCGGTCACCACGGTGGCGCGGAACACCGACATACGCCCGGTCATGGTCAGCACGCGCTTGGACAGGGCCATCGAGCACATGTTGATGTGACGCTGGGCGAAACGCAGCTTGTGCCATTCGCTCATGATGTAGCCGCCACGTACTTCGCAGAATTCGTTGGTGGTCAGGCCACCGACGTTGCCGAACAGCTGGAACCACGGCACGGTCTTGCGCACGGTGCCTTCGCCGAGCACGGTGTCGCCGTCGATCACGGCCACCACGGCACGGTCGTCCGGCAGGTGACGGGAGATCGCGCGGAAACCATAAGCCAGGCCATCGCGCTTGCCGGTGCCGGGAATGCGCACGAAGTCGAGCTTCACGCGGTCTGGCGGATTCATCCGCGCCCACAGCGCCTTGACCAGCAGCTCATCGGACATTTCGACGATCGAGCAGACCACGGTGGTCGGCAGTTCGCAGTCGATGGCTTCGCGGATCACCGAGCTGTAGACCTGCGCGGTGGTCAGCGCGTCGATACGGAAACTGGTGACCATCAGAAACACATGCGACGGGTCCGCCGCCTTACCCAGCTTGCGCACTTTGCGGCGCAGGTGCGGGTAAACGATGTAGAGAAAAATCATGCCGCGCACAAAGTGCGTTGCACCCATCGAGTAGCGCCAGATACCCACGGCGCCAATCAGGAAAATAAAGTCCTTCGACTCGGAGTCGAACGTGGACGTGGGCAGCATCAAGGCCAGGCCCAACAACAGGCTCAGAAACAAAAGCCAGCCGGCGGATTGCAGAAAGAAATGTTTGAGCTTGGTCATCGACGTCATCCAAGGTAAGAGAGGCTTCGAGCTGCAAGCTTCAAGCTGCAAGCGAAACGCTTTGCTTGCAGCTCGAGGCTTGTCGCTTGGCGCTGCTTTACCAGCAGATACCTTCAGTGCGAGTACCCGGGTTGGTGGCTTTGGCCATGAAGCCGACCAGGTCGATGACCTGTTTGCCTTGCGGTGCTTCCTGGGCCAGCGAGCGGAATTTCTCGTCGCGGTTGCCGAGGATGATCACGTCGGAGTTGTCGATCACCGAATCGAAGTCCGAGTTGAGCAGGGACGACACGTGCGGGATCTTCGACTCGATGTAGTCCTTGTTCGCGCCGTGAACACGGGCGTACTCGACGTTGCTGTCGTAGATGCTCAGGTCGTAACCCTTGCCGATCAGCATTTCGGCCAGTTCCACCAGCGGACTTTCGCGCAGGTCGTCGGTACCGGCCTTGAAGCTCAGACCGAGCAGGGCGACTTTACGTTTGTCGTGGCTTTCAACGATGTCGAAGGCGTTCTGCACTTGCGATTCGTTACTGCGCATCAGCGAGTTGAGCAACGGTGCTTCGACGTCAAGCGAACCTGCACGGTAGGTCAGGGCGCGCACGTCTTTGGGCAGGCACGAACCACCGAAGGCGAAGCCCGGGCGCATGTAGTACTGGGACAGGTTGAGGGTCTTGTCCTGGCAGACCACGTCCATCACTTCACGACCATCGACGCCGACCGCTTTGGCGATGTTGCCGATCTCGTTGGCGAAGGTCACTTTGGTCGCGTGCCAGACGTTGCAGGTGTACTTGATCATCTCGGCGACCGCGATGTCCTTGCGGATGATCGGCGCGTCGAGTTCTTCGTACAGCGATTGCAGAACGTCGCCCGAGGCCTTGTCGAACTCGCCGATGACGGTCATCGGTGGCAGGTCGTAGTCCTTGATCGCGGTGGACTCACGCAGGAATTCCGGGTTGACCGCGACGCCGAAATCGACACCGGCCTTCTTGCCCGAGCAGTCTTCGAGGATCGGGATCACCACGTTGGCGACGGTGCCCGGCAGCACGGTGCTGCGTACCACGATGGTGTGGCGGGTGGTTTTTTCACGCAGTACGAAACCGATCTCGCGGCACACCGCCTCGATGTAGTTCAGTTCCAGGTCGCCGTTCTTCTTGCTCGGCGTACCGACGCAGATCATCGACAGGTCGGTGTCACGAATCGCCTCGGCGAAGTTGGTCGTACCGCGCAGACGACCGGTCTCGATACCCTGAGCCAGAAGTTCGCCCAGACCCGGTTCCACAATCGGCGACTTGCCGGCGTTGATCATGTCGATCTTGTCTTTGGCAACATCGACGCCAACCACGTCATGGCCCCGTGCAGACAGGCAACCGGCACACACTGCGCCAACGTAACCCAAACCAAATATGCTGATGCGCATCGCAATTACCTCTGTGTTTTATCAAGCCATTAGATGGCCGGAGTTAATGGTGTTCAGCGGTCATAGTGCACTCGAAAGTGCGGCATACAGGCGCCACAATGCCGTGTGCAGGCATACTAAGTTCCGAGTGTCTAAATAAGTGCACTCAAGATGTGCGCAACTAGGCCTTAGTTGTTATGACTTGCCCTGTTATGCAGCGGAACTTCTTGCTGGAAGACTCTTGTGCATGTGTTCAGTCCACCTGATGTCGGACGAAAGGCCCGTAGATCAAGCGGTTGGGTGCTCAGGCGAGCACAATTACAGGGGCGCAGCCTTGGCCTTGTAGAGGATGTTTATGGTGCGTATCACCTATCCATCGTTAGTTGATCAGATGAGTGAACCATCTAGGCAAGTTGCTGTGACAACTTGGTTACATGGTTCTCCGCTCTGCGTAAGTTATCTCGTACAAACTCGGCGAGAATCGTTACCGGTGGTATGAGCTATGCATTTGGACATAGTTCCTACCCGCTCATCGCGAAATCTGAAATTTTTTGAAATATTGCCAAAGATGGCACTGGTCTCAATTTGATAGCACTTTCGATTTGGGCCTTTGTTAATCGGTGCGTAATCGAGCTAGATAGTTTTGTGCCACTACCGTAAAAAAATTTACGTGCCACTACTGAAAAAAAGTGCGGCTGTCGAGTGAAACTAAAATTAGAATTGCGGGGGACGATTTTATGGCGCCAATAAAACGGCGAAATGTGGCGAGGGATTTTTGACGTCGTGCGAGCTGCACGACTCTTTATAGAAAGAGTCGTGCAATGGGCATGCTTTATTCCGGGGCGTGGTCGCGCAGAAACACCAGATTGTCCGGTTTCGATTGCTCGGCGCTGTAGCGATAACCCTGCACATCGAACTGCTTGAGCAGGGCAGGATCGTTGATTTTTTCCTGAATCACGAAACGGCTCATCAGGCCGCGGGCCTTCTTCGCGTAGAAGCTGATGATCTTGTACTGGCCGTTCTTCAGGTCCTTGAAGTCGGTGTTGATGATCCGGGCGTTCAGGGCGCTGCGTTTGACCGCCGAAAAGTACTCGTTGGAGGCCAGGTTCAGCAGCACATCGTCGCCTTGCTCGACGAGTGCTTCGTTGAGCCATTCGCTGATGCGCGTACCCCAGAACGCGTACAGGTCCTTGCCACGGGCGTTGGCCAGTTTGGTGCCCATTTCCAGACGATACGGCTGCATCAGGTCCAGCGGACGCAGCAGGCCATAGAGACCGGAGAGCATGCGCAAGTGCTTTTGCGCATAGTCGAACTGAGCTTCGCTGAACGATTGCGCGTCGAGGCCGGTGTACACGTCACCCTTGAACGCGAGCAGCGCCTGCTTGGCGTTTTCCGGGGTGAAGGCGGGCGTCCAGCAGCCGAAACGCGCGGCATTCAGGCCGCCGATCTTGTCGGACACGTGCATCAGTTCGCTGATCTGTGCCGGGCTCAGTTCGCGCAGCTGCTGGATCAGCTCCTGAGAGTGATCGAGGTATTGCGGCTGGGTAAAGCGCTGGGTCGCCGGCGGTGTTTCGTAATCGAGGGTCTTGGCGGGGGAAATCACCATCAGCATGAAGTCGTCTCCTTTAATCGTGGGGGCGATTCTAGGGGGTTGGCCGGGTTGACTCCAGCTATCAAGCCCATAGGTGATCGACGGCTCGCCACATTTCCCTGTGGGAGGGGGCTTGCTCCCGAAGAGGCCGTATCAGCCTGCCCATCTGTTGGATGACACACCGCATTCGGGAGCAAGCCCCCTCCCACAGGGAATCGGAGTGGCTGAGGGGAATCGTGCGGGATCAGCTATAGTGCCGCGCGGGTTTGGTTATGGAGACACCCCTTTGCGCATTGTTCTTTTATTCACCGCGTGGCTGTTGAGCTTCGGGGCCATGGCGGCGCCGGGCGATGTGGCGACGCTGGATCGCAGCACCTGGCCGGAGCAACTGAGCAGCCCGACGCTGTTCGACGTCGCCTCGCGCGCGGAAATCCTCATGTTCGCCCGGGGCCTGCTCGGCACCGAAGCGCTGGACGAGGCCGCGCTGGCCCAGCGCCTTGGGCTGCGCACGGTCAACGTCGACGCGATCAGCCGCCTGCGCCAGCGGCTCTGGGAACGTCTGTTGGCCAACTACAACTTCGCCCAGCAGAGCTGCGATCAGGATGCCTCGTTCTGCTTCCTCGTCGAAGACCTGCCGACCCTGCGCGAGCAGGCCGCCAAGTTCGTGGTCAGCGACGACAGCTATTACACCAAGTGGGCCGAGCCGAGCCGGTTGTTTCATCTGCAGTATCTGGACGAGCTGATGCGCAAGGCCGCGCTGTCACCGCAAACCAGCAGCGAAGTCGATCAATTCGGCGACTACGAGCGCAACGGCGACGAGATGCACGATCGACTGTTTCTGCTGAGCTTCGACAGCGCCGCCAATCTGCAGCCGGACAACACCGACTGGATTGCCGACTACTTGCGCAAATCCAATCTCAGCGGCACGTTCTTCCTGTTGGGCAAGGATGTACAGGCGCGTCTGGCCGATCGCTCGCTGAGCAACCTGCAATCGGAGTTCTCGAAACAGTGTGTGGGCGTGCAGGGTTGGGAGTTCCGTTCCCACAGCTATTGGCAGGACTGGCAGGACTCGGTGCGCCGCAGCGCCGATCTGGTGAAGAACAAGTTGCCGGAGAACTATGTGCCGCTGTTCCGTCCGCCGGTGGGGCAGCGCCGCAGTGATGCCGGCAGCTTCTTGCGCAATCAGGGCCTGCAAGTGGCGCTGTGGGACATCGATGCCCAGGATGGTGCCGGCAAGCTCAAGGGCGCACAGAGTGCGCAGCGGGTGCTGACCCTGATGCTGCTGTGGCGTCACGGGGTGATCAATTTCAACATGAAACAGGATGCGGTGAAGACCGCGTTGCCGTGGCTGATCACGCAAACTGCGCAAAGCGGCATCGGCTTTGAAGACTGTCAGGACGGGTTTCGCTGACAAACGGAAAAAGCCCGGAAACATTGGGCTTGGGGCGATTTTTCCAGAGAATTCGATGCAGGCGGACTTCCGACTTTAGCGGGGTCTGGACGGTCCGCCAAGGGCTTTTCGTCACTCTGCAAAATAAACTTAAAAAAACCGTCAAAGTGCTTTTTTATGTCATGGGTTTTGGAGTATTACGAAGACAGACCGCCGAAACCTGCAACACAGGTGGCGTCTTCCAAGACTCCTTTTGTGTGCAGTTCATCCAGGCCCTCGTGGATGAATTCGGCAGTCACTTCGAGGCGCAGCACCGCCCAGGTATTGCGTCGAATGGCTCCCACAAAGGTGACCGAGTATGGATGATCACGGACGTAGCCCTTCTTCCAACCAGCCAATCCTTTATGTACTCGATACCAACGTATTGATTCACGATCCAAATGCCCTGCTGAATTTCGAAGAACACCACGTCGCGATCCCGATGACCGTGCTCGAAGAGCTGGACAAGCTCAAGAGCGGCCATCACAGCGTTGCTGCCGAATGCCGCCAGGCGATCCGGCTGATCGACAAGACCCTGGGCGATGCCTCCCCCGAGGACGTTGAACTGGGTGTGCCGATCCAGCGCGGCAAGGGCGGGCCAAAGGGCTTGCTGTCAATTCTGATGAGCAAACAGGCCGAATCGAACCTGATTCTGCCCGAGCATCTGAACGACAACAAAATCATCAACCAGTTGATCGACCTGCACACCCGTGATCCGAAGAAGGCCGTGGTGCTGGTTACCAAAGACATCAACATGCGCCTCAAGGCGCGCGCCTGCGGGATCGATGCCGAGGACTACAGCACCGACCAGTTGGTCGACGACGTGTCCCTGCTGCCCAACGGCTATCACAACATGACCGGCTCCTTCTGGGATCGCGTCAGCAAAGTCGAAACCCGTCAGGATCACGGCCGCACCTGGCATCAGGTGCAGTTGATCGACAACCTGCCGGCGGTGCACATCAACGAGTTCATCATTGACGAACAAGGCTTTGTCGGCTGGATCAAGGAAATCCAGGAAGACAAACTGCTGATCCTCGACCTGCATCAGGAACCGCTGCTGCATCAGGAAGCCTGGGGCCTCAAACCGCGTGACATCTACCAGAGCCTGGCGCTGTATGCCTTGCTGGATCCGGACATTCACCTGGTCAATCTGTCGGGTGCCGCCGGCTCCGGTAAAACCATTCTGGCGCTGGCTGCAGCGATCGAGCAGACCATGGTCAGCAAGCGCTATCGCCGGATCATTGCGACCCGTAGCGTGCAGGGCCTGGACCAGGAAATCGGCTTCCTGCCCGGCACCGAAGCGGAAAAAATGGAGCCTTGGCTGGGCGCCATCACCGACAACCTCGAAGCCTTGCACATGGATGACGAAAACACCCATGGCAGCGTCGATTACATCCTCAGCAAAGTGCCGTTGCAGTTCAAATCGCTCAACTACATTCGTGGTCGCAGCTTCCAGCAGAGCCTGATCCTGATCGACGAATGCCAGAACCTCACGCCGCACCAGATGAAAACCATCATCACCCGGGCCGGTGCCGGTTCCAAAGTGGTGTGCCTGGGCAACCTGGCACAGATCGATACCCCTTACCTGTCCGCGACCAGCTCCGGGCTGACCTACCTGACCGAACGCTTCAAGGATTTCCCCAACGGGGTGCACATCACCCTGCAAGGGGTGCCACGCTCGATTCTGGCCGAATACGCCGAATCGCATCTGTAACCCTTCCAACAAAACCGGGTGGCTCAAAAGCCGCCCGGTTTTTTATTGATAAATGCATATCCCCTGTGGGAGCGAGCCTGCTCGCGAATGCGGTGTATCAGTCGACATCTATAGTGAATCTGAATCCGCTTTCGCGAGCAGGCTCGCTCCCACAGGGGACAGTGGTGATTTCATAATCAGTGATGCGGAAATTTGACCCACAGGTTTACAATCCCTGCTCCTGATCAGGAGTAATCCCGTGCTGACTCATCTCGATTCCCAAGGTCGCGCCAACATGGTCGACGTCACTGAAAAAGCCGTGACGTTCCGTGAGGCGACGGCCCAAGCGCTGGTGCGCATGCTCCCCGAAACCCTGCAGATGATCGTCAGCGGCGGCCATCCCAAGGGCGACGTGTTTGCCGTGGCGCGCATTGCCGGCATTCAGGCGGCGAAGAAAACCAGCGATCTGATCCCGCTGTGCCATCCGCTGATGCTGACCGGGGTCAAGGTCGAGCTCAGCGCCGAAGGTGACGACAGTGTGCGCATCGTCGCCCGCTGCAAGCTGTCAGGGCAGACCGGCGTAGAGATGGAAGCACTGACCGCTGCCAGCGTCGCCGCACTGACCATCTATGACATGTGCAAAGCGGTGGATCGCGGCATGATCATCGAAAGCGTGCGTCTGCTGGAGAAGGTCGGCGGCAAGAGCGGGCATTTTCAGGCGGAGCAGCCATGAAGCTGACGGTTAAATTCTTTGCCCGTTATCGTGAAGCACTGGGCGTGGACTCGGTGGAGGTCGAAGGCGATTTCGCCACGGTCGACACTGTGCGTGCGCTGCTCGCGCAACGCCAGGGTGCCGAAGTGCTGAGCGAACAGAACCTGATGTGCGCGCGCAACGAAGACCTGTGCCAGCTCGACGAGCCGGTGAGCGATGGCGACGAAGTGGCATTTTTCCCCACCGTGACCGGAGGCTGAGGCATGGCGATTCGAGTGCAGTCCACGGCGTTCGATCCCGGCGCTGAAGTCAACGCGATGCACGCGGCGAATGTCGGTGTCGGCGCGGTGGTGAGTTTTGTCGGCTACGTGCGCGACTTCAACGACGGTCTGGATGTGGCGGGTATGTTCCTCGAGCATTATCCGGGCATGACCGAAAAAGCCCTTGGCAAGATTGCCGTCGAGGCCGAGCAGCGCTGGCCGCTGTTGAAGCTGGAAGTGCTGCACCGCATCGGCGCGCTGGAGCCTGGCGAGCCGATCGTGTTTGTCGGTGCGGCCAGTGCCCATCGCCAGGCGGCGTTCGACGCCTGCGCTTTCGTCATGGACTACCTGAAAACCCGCGCGCCGTTCTGGAAGAAAGAAAACACCAGTGACGGCCCGCGCTGGGTCGAGGGGCGTGACAGTGATCATGCCGCTGCGGATCGCTGGAAAAAATAGTTTTTATAGCGCCTTCAAGTCCGTCTTCGCGAGCAGGCTCGCTCCCACATTGGATCTTCATGAACGCAGATATTGTGTTCGCTACAGATCCCCTGTGGGAGCGAGCCTGCTCGCGACGTCACCTGCATCACCAAAATCCTCTTTCTTTGCCCAATTGACGGAATGTACATATAAGTCCAACATGGATTTATAAGTACAAAAAAACGTCAATCTTGCCGCTCGTAGCTCCCTGCTTCCAGCTGCTCTTCTTCGTCTTGCCAAACCAACAACAACCCGCGAGAGAACGAACATGAAGAAACTCCCCCTGATTACCGGTCTGGCCCTGAGCCTGTTGGCGTGCACCAGCTCGTTTGCCGCCGAGAAAACCTTGCGCATCGGCATCGAGGCCGCTTATCCACCGTTCGCTTCGAAAACCGACAAGGGTGAAATCGTCGGTTTCGACTACGACATCGGCAACGCCCTGTGCGCACAGATGAAGGTCAAATGCGTGTGGGTCGAGGGTGAGTTCGATGGCCTGATCCCTTCGCTGAAAGTGAAGAAAATCGACATGGCGCTGTCGTCGATGACCATCAACGAAGACCGCAAGAAGTCGGTGGATTTCACCCACAAGTACTACTTCACGTCGTCGCGACTGGTGATGAAGGAAGGCGCCACGGTCGATGACCAATACGCCAGCCTCAAGGGCAAGACCGTCGGCGTGCAGCGCGCCACCACCACCGATCGTTATGCTACCGAGGTGTTCGAACCGAAGGGCATCAACGTCAAGCGCTACGGCAATAACGAAGAAATCTACATGGACCTGGCGGCCGGGCGGCTCGATGCGATTTTCGCCGACACCATCCCGCTGAACGATTTCCTGTCGATGCCACGCGGCAAGGGCTATGCGTTTGTCGGGCCGGAGCTGAAGGATCCGAAGTACGTGGGCGAGGGCGCGGGGATTGCGGTGCGCAAGGGCAATACCGAGTTGGTCAGCGAGTTGAACACGGCCATCGACGGGATTCGTGCGAGTGGCGAATATCAGAAGATTTCCCAGAAGTACTTCAAGTCCGACATCTACGGCGACTGATAGTCCGCTATCGCGAGCAGGCTCACTCCTACAGGGGAACGCATTCCAACTGTAGGAGTGAGCCTGCTCGCGATGGGGCCGGAAATGCCAATGCAGATCTTCAGCCCTTCAATTCCTTCAAATGCTTGTACACCGTCGCCCGCCCCATGTTCAGCACATTGGCCACATAGTTCGAGGCGCTCTTGCCCTTGAACGCGCCTTCGGCGTGCAGCGCCAGCACCAGTTCGCGCTTGTGATCGCGGGTCAGCAGATTCAGGCTCAGCTGCCGCTCGCGCAGCCAGGCGTGGAGGAAGGTGTTGATGCGTTCCTGCCAGTCATCGCGAAACAGTGAATCCGGCTGCGGGATCAGTTTGCTCGGCGACAGGAACAGATCCAGCGCAGCCTTGGCATTCTCGAACAGCGAAATATTCAGGTTGATGCACAGCACCGCCAGCGGCCGCTCTTCGCGGTCGCGCAGCACGGTGCTCAGGCTGCGGATTTTCTGGCCGTCCCAATTGAGCTTTTCGTACGGGCCGATGTTGCGCTCACTGACCTCCTCGCTGAGCATGTCTTCAAGCGATGAATCGTCGCCGATCTCGCGCTTGGACAGGTTGTTGGCGATGTAGTCGACCTTCTGCGTGCGCAGGTCGTGCAGCACCACCTCGGCGTGGGGAAAGAACAGCGTGGCGATGGCGTCGGCGATGGCACGGAAGTTATCCAGGGCCGGATCGAATTCGGGGGCGGTCATGATTGTGGAGCTCCAGGCGGCGTCAGCGCCCCCGTGCACGGGGGCGCTGCGAGTGTGCCGCAATCCGTTGGGCGCGTCATCCGCAGGGGCCATCAGCGCAGTCGTGAAGGGGAGAGCATGGCGCTGCTCAGGCCGAACTGCTGCAACGACTCAGGCAACGGCTGACCACGCACCAATGCCGCGCTGGCCTGGCCCATGGCCGGTGAAGTCTGAATACCGTAACCGCCCTGGGCCGCGACCCAGAACAGCCCCGGCACCTGCGGATCGAAACCGCTGAGCAGATCACCGTCGGCGACGAAGCTGCGCAGTCCGGCCCAGGTGCGGGTCGGGCGGCGAATGGTCAGGGTCGTGGCCTCTTCGATCTGATAGATGCCCATGGCGATGTCCAGCTCTTCCGGTTGCACGTCATGCGGTTCGACCGGGTCGGCGTTGGCCGGCGAGCCGAGGAACATCCCGGCGTCGGGTTTCATGTAGAAGGACTCGTCGAGACTGACCAGCATCGGCCAGTGATGAATGTCCACGCCCTCGGGGCCGGCGAAAATGAACGCCGCACGGCGTTTCGGTTGCAGGCCCAGCGCTTGAGCGCCAGCCAGTGCGCCGATCTGGTCAGCCCAGGCGCCGGCGGCGTTGATGATGACCGGCGCGCTGAAGGTCTGACCGTTGGTTTGCACCTGCCAGAGGCCAGCGGCGTCGCGCGTCAGGCCCAGCACTTCGCAATCGGTGTGCACCTCGCCGTTGTTGCGGCGGATACCGCGCAGGTAGCCCTGATGCAGGGCGTCGGTGTCGATGTCACTGGCGGTCGGATCGTAGATCGCGCCGTGGACTTTTTCCCGACGCAGGATCGGCAGACGGGCGCAGGCTTCGTCGGCGCTGAGCAGCTGCATTTCTGGCACTGTGGCTTTGGCGCTGAGGTACTGGTTGTTCAGCTCGGCGGCGTCACCGCTGAAGTCCACGGTCATTTCGCCGCGCGGTGTCAGCAATGGGTGCTCGCAAAAGCCGCTCGGCGGATGGTCGAAAAACTCACGGCTGGCCAGTGTCAGCGCGCGCACCTGCGGCGTACCGTAGGCGGCGGTGTACAGCGCGGCAGAACGCCCGGTGGAGTGATAGGCCGGGTGCGATTCACGTTCGAGCACGATCACTTTGGCGTGGGGCGACAGCCAGAAACCGGTGGAAGCGCCGGCAATCCCGCCGCCGATGATGATGAAATCTGCCTGGCTCATGAAAGGTCTCCGGTGTTTACGCAATATCAAGGCGTTCACTAGTCCACTGTGGGAGCGAGCCTGCTCGCGAAAGCGGTGTATCAGTCGACATCTTCGGTGAATGTCAGGCCGCATTCGCGAGCAAGCCCGCTCCCACAATGGGATGTGTGGTGTCAGTTATTTAATTGATAAACCGCATTCGCCAGCGCAATGTCTTCCAGGCCCAGGCCAATTGAACGGAAAAATACGTGACGGTCGTAATCAGGGCGCGGCACTTTCTCGCTGAGCAGGTCGGCGAGGTCACCGACAATCGCAGACTTGTCCCAGCCATGCTGCTCGGTCGCGATCAACATCTCACCGGCCGAGCCCGGCGTGGTCAGCCGATAGTCACAGAACACTTGCATGTCGCCCAGGCTCTGCGGCGGCACCTCATGGGCGCGTGGCGCGTTGGTGCTGATCGAGGTGATCAGCGCCGGTTTGCTCAAGCTGGCCGGGTCGATGACCGGGCCGGCGGACGAGGTGCAGAGCATGATCACGTCCGCGTCTGTGAGGGCGACATCGCGGCTGTCGGCAATCTTCACCCCCGGGTAGATCTCTTTCAGCAGCGCCCGGGTTTCAGCGTCTTCAGACAGGCTCGGCGAATACACGCTGATGTTCTGCCAGTCGCGCAGACCTTTCACGTAATGCAAATGAGCCTGGGCAACCTTGCCGCTGCCGATGATCGCCAGTCGTTGGGCATTCAGCGGGGCGAGGGCATCGACTGCAACGGCGGTGGTCGCTGCAGTGCGTGCGGTGGTCAGCTCGCCGGCATCGCAAAGCAGCAGCGGTTGGCCGGTTTTCATCGACATTAATAGGGTCCACGCTGTCACCAGTGGCCCTTGCTCGCGGACGATGTACGGCGAGGTCTTGACCCCGTACACGCCGTCCTCGGCCAGCACCCCCAGATAATTGATGAAGTCGCCGGCGCCCTGCGGAAACTCCACCAACTGCTGCGCCGGTTGCACGGCGTGGCCGGCGGCGAGGTCGCGGAACAGTTTTCGCAGGATCTGCGGCACGTCGATGCGCGCCAGCAGCTCGCGGGCCTGGGTGTGGTCGATCACGTAGGGTGTACTGGACATGTCAGGCTCCGCGGTCTGGATATAAACTAATTTGTCCATTATGGACTTTTAGTTGTCTATCGCAAGCGCCTGTTGAAAACGCCGGGCAAAAAAAAGCGCAGTCCGTTGCCGGCTGCGCTTTTTGCGTTACAGATCGCTTACTGCGGCTGCGGACGCTTGCGTTCAACAGCGCGCAACAGGTGCGTCGGCGGTGTTTCGCAGCTGATCTTGCGACCGAGTTTCTCTTCGATCGACGGCAGTTGGTAGGAGTCGTCCTCGCCGGCGAAGCTGATCGATACGCCGTCAGCGCCTGCGCGACCGGTACGGCCGATGCGGTGTACGTAGTCGTCCGGCACTTCCGGCAGGGTGAAGTTGATCACGTGGCTGATGCCGTCGATGTGGATGCCGCGACCGGCGACATCGGTGGCCACCAGCACGCGGATCTTGCCTTCGCGGAAGCCTTCGAGGGTCTTGATGCGCTTGTGCTGCGGCACGTCGCCGGACAGTTGCGCGGCGTTGATGCCGTCACGCACCAGGCGTTCTTCGATACGGCGCACTTCGTCCTTGCGGTTGGCGAAGACGATCACGCGTTCCCAGCCGTTGTCGTTGACCAGGTTGTAGAGCAGTTTGTATTTGTCAGCCGCGGCCACGGCATAGATGTGCTGCTCGACGTTTTCGTTGGCCACGTTGGTGACTTCGATTTCAACGATTGCCGGATCGGTGGTCCATTGCTTGGCCAGGTTCATCACGTCTTCGGTGAAGGTCGCGGAGAACAGCAGGGTCTGACGCTCGGACTTCGGCGGGGTCTGGCGAATGATCTGCCGCACTTGCGGGATGAAGCCCATGTCGAGCATGCGGTCGGCTTCGTCCAGCACCATCACTTCGACCATGTCCAGATGCACGTCGCCGCGCTGGTTGAAGTCGAGCAGACGGCCCGGGGTGGCGACGAGGATGTCGCAGTGGCGCGCTTCGAGGTGCTTGAGCTGCTTGTCGAAGTCCATGCCGCCAACGAACGTCATCACGTTGAGGCCGGTGTACTTGGTCAGGTCTGCAGCATCCTTGGCGATCTGCACCACCAGCTCGCGGGTCGGCGCGATGATCAGCGCACGGGGCTCACCCATGTAGCGTTCTTTCGGCGGCGGCGTCTGCAGCAACTGAGTGATGATCGAGATCAGGAACGCGGCGGTCTTGCCGGTACCGGTCTGCGCGCGGCCGATGGCATCTTTGCCGGCGAGGGTGAAACCCAGCACCTGCGCCTGGATCGGCGTGCAGTACGGGAAGCCCAGGTCCTGGATGGCGTGCATCAGTTCCGGAGCGAGCTTGAAATCGTGAAAGCGGGTTTTGCCTTCCTGGGGTTCGACAACGAAATCTTCGAGTTTCCAGGGAATGACCGGTGCCTTGGGCTTCGGTTCGCGGCGCGGCCGGGGTGGTTTCGGCGCTTCGGCGCGGACCGGTTCGGTGGCGACGGCAGGTTGCGGCTCGGGCTGGGGTGTCGCTACCGGAGCCGGACGTTCAGCCTTGGGCGCATCGCTGCGAGGGCCGGGGACGTGCGACGGCGCACTGGGGACTGGCGCGAGCTGCTCAGCCTCGCTTTTACCGAACATTTTCTTGAGTGCTTTGAGCACGGTCATCTCATCAATTGGTTAAGGAATGTACGCCGGCCAGTGTAATGCAAGAAACGGGCGCGGCGTAGTGGGATGATCAAAGGGGCGTTCGCGCTGAAACGATCAACGCAGGCGTTCAGCCAGCCAGACGCCGATGTCGCGAATTTCTTCGGGTAACACTTCGTGCTCCATTGGGTATTCCTGCCATGTCACGGTGACACCATGCTTCACCAAATGCTCATAGGCGCTGCGCCCCATCGAGTTCTGCACCACGCCGTCGAACTGGCCGTGCAGGCACAGCGCGGGAATACGCTGCTGACTGGCTGAAAGCTCCATCTCATCAGTGAAGGTCGGGGCATAGGTGGACAGGGCAAGTACGCCACCCAACGGACCTTGCCACTTTATATAAGCGGTGTGCAGAACGACGGCGCCCCCCTGGGAAAACCCGGCGAGAAAAATCCGCGAAGCGTCTATTCCGCTGGCGCGCTCCTTTTCGATCAATTCAATGATGCGATCCGCCGACGCTTCCAACTGCTCACGGTCAATCGACCGCGCCGGGCTCATGGCCTTTATGTCGTACCAGCTCGGCATCTCGTAACCACCATTGATGGTGACGGGCTGGGTTGGCGCTTGCGGCAATACAAAGCGGGTAGTCAGCAGGCTTTCCTGCAGCGCTTCGGCGACCGGCAAGAAGTCATAGCGGTCCGCGCCGAGGCCGTGCAGCCAGATTACGCAGGCGTCTGCAGGCTTTACGGGTTGAAGAATCAGGGGGTCGGTCATGGCTGCTCCAAAAATGTGCGGGCGCTCTCAATAAGTGCGTGATTGAGGTGCGCGTCCGGTCGATCCGTTAAGAAGATGTCGCAAGGCTACAAGTTTTGCTATTGACCTGTCGCGCAATCGCTTCAGCAAGCGGTGTGGTACGGGCTTTGCTATGGAGGATTCTGTACGAAGCGTCCTACGCCTTGCGGTAACACTATCAGTGTACGTCTTGCGACGGGATTGCAAAGAATCCGGTGATGGATGTTCGCCAATGGCCGCTACGGGCAAAGCGAACGTGAAAGGGCTACAGCCCGTTCGGCCGATTGGTGAGAAGTGAGTTGTCCATGATGTGGATTTTCTCCTACTAGACTCATAGCGAAGGTCTTACGTCGGTTGACCCCAAAAAAAGCCAACACGGGTCAACAACGCCTCAAAAGGGTGCGACTGGACTCAAGCTCCGACACAACAAGAGCAAAACTGGAGGTTTGAATGAAGATGTTGAAATCCACTCTGGCGGTCGTGACTGCAGCAGCAGTACTCGGCGTCAGCGGGTTCGCTCAGGCGGGTGCAACCCTGGATGCCGTGCAGAAGAAAGGTTTCGTGCAATGTGGCGTGAGCGACGGTCTGCCGGGTTTCTCGGTGCCGGACGCTTCGGGCAAGATCCTCGGGATCGACGCTGACGTCTGCCGCGCTGTGGCCGCTGCCGTATTCGGCGACGCCAACAAGGTCAAGTTCAGCCAGTTGAACGCCAAGGAGCGCTTCACCGCGCTGCAGTCCGGCGAAATCGATCTGCTCTCGCGCAACACCACCATGACCAGCTCGCGTGACGCCGGCATGGGCCTGAAATTCCCGGGCTTCATCACTTACTACGACGGCGTGGGCTTCCTGGCCAACAACAAGCTGGGCGTGAAAAGTGCCAAGGAACTGGACGGTGCAACCATCTGCATCCAGGCCGGTACCACCACCGAACTGAACGTGTCCGACTACTTCCGCGCCAACGGCCTGAAGTACACCCCGATCACTTTCGATACCTCCGATGAAAGCGCCAAGTCGCTGGAATCCGGTCGTTGCGACGTGCTGACCTCCGACAAGTCGCAGCTGTACGCACAGCGCAGCAAACTGGCTTCGCCAAAAGACTACGTGGTGCTGCCGGAAACCATCTCCAAAGAACCACTGGGCCCGGTCGTACGTAACGGCGACGACGAGTGGCTGGCGATCGTTCGCTGGGTTGGCTACGCGCTGCTGAACACTGAAGAAGCCGGCGTGACCTCGAAAAACGTGTTGGAAGAAGCCAAATCCACCAAGAACCCGGACGTCGCCCGTCTGCTGGGTGCTGACGGTGAATACGGCAAAGACCTGAAACTGCCGAAGGACTGGGTTGTGAAAATCGTTTCGCAGGTCGGTAACTACGGTGAAATCTTCGAGAAAAACCTCGGCAAGAGCACTCCGCTGGAAATCGACCGTGGCCTGAACGCGCTGTGGACCAACGGCGGCATTCAGTACGCACCACCAGTGCGCTAATGGTTCTATCACCCGGCGGGCCAACCGCCGGGTGATGTTCTGTTCCATTTCTTCCGGGGCACTTCATGCAAAATTCAATCGGCGCACCAAAGCAGAGGCTCAGCCTCAGCGATCCGCGAGTGCGTGCGTGGCTGTTTCAGATCATCACCGTCGTGGCGGTGGTCGCCATGGGCTGGTATCTGTTCGATAACACCCAGACCAACCTGCAGCACCGGGGCATCACCTCCGGTTTCGACTTTCTGGAGCGCAGTGCCGGGTTCGGCATCGCTCAACACCTGATCTCCTACACCGAAGCGGACAGTTACGCTCGGGTGTTCGTGATCGGCCTGCTCAACACCCTGTTGGTGACCTTCATCGGCGTGATCCTGGCGACCCTGCTGGGCTTCATCATCGGTGTGGCGCGGCTGTCGCCGAACTGGATCATCAGCAAACTGGCGACCGTGTATGTGGAAGTGTTCCGCAACATTCCGCCGCTGCTGCAGATCCTGTTCTGGTACTTCGCGGTATTCCTGACCATGCCGGGACCGCGCAACAGCCACAACTTCGGCGACACCTTCTTCGTCAGCAGCCGTGGCCTGAACATGCCGGCCGCGCAAATGGCTGACGGCTTCTGGGCGTTCTTCATCAGCGTGGTGCTGGCCATTGTCGCCATCGTGCTGATGTGCCGCTGGGCCAACAAGCGTTTCGAAGACACCGGCGTCCCGTTCCACAAGTTCTGGACCGGCCTGGCGATCCTGCTGGTGATCCCGACCTTGTGCGCGCTGATCTTCGGTGCCCCCCTGCACTGGGAAATGCCGCAACTCAAGGGTTTCAACTTCGTCGGCGGCTGGGTGCTGATCCCGGAACTGCTCGCGTTGACCCTGGCGCTGACCGTGTACACCGCCGCGTTCATCGCGGAAATCGTCCGTTCGGGGATCAAGTCGGTCAGCCATGGCCAGACCGAAGCGGCGCGTTCGCTCGGCCTGCGCAACGGCCCGACCCTGCGCAAGGTGATCATTCCGCAAGCCTTGCGAGTGATCATTCCGCCGCTGACCAGCCAATACCTGAACCTGGCGAAGAACTCGTCGCTGGCCGCCGGTATCGGTTATCCGGAAATGGTTTCGCTGTTCGCCGGCACCGTGCTCAACCAGACCGGTCAGGCCATCGAAGTCATTGCCATCACCATGAGCGTGTACCTGGCGATCAGTATCAGCATTTCCCTGCTGATGAACTGGTACAACAAGCGCATTGCGCTGATCGAGCGGTGAGGAAACGCGCATGACAACCCATACTTTCAAACCCGACATGCCACCGCCGGCCAAGGTCTTCGGCCCGATGGCATGGATACGCGCGAACATGTTTTCCAGCTGGCTCAACACCCTGCTGACCCTGTTTGCGTTTTATCTGATCTACCTCGTGGTACCACCGATCCTCAGTTGGGCGATTCTCGATGCCAACTGGGTCGGCACCACCCGCGCCGACTGCACCAGGGACGGCGCCTGCTGGGTGTTCATTCAGCAGCGTTTCGGCCAGTTCATGTACGGCTACTACCCGACCGGCCTGCGCTGGCGCGTCGACCTGACCGTGTGGCTGGCGGTGATCGGCGTGGCACCGCTGTTCATCTCGCGCTTCCCGCGTAAAGCGGTGTACGGTCTGAGCTTCCTGGTGATCTACCCGATTGTCGCCTGGTGCCTGCTGCACGGTGGCGTGTTCGGCCTCGACGCCGTGGCGACCAGCCAGTGGGGCGGTCTGATGCTGACCCTGGTCATCGCCACCGTGGGTATCGCCGGCGCCTTGCCGCTGGGGATCATTCTGGCGCTGGGCCGGCGCTCGAACATGCCGGCGATTCGTGTGGTCTGCGTGACCTTCATCGAGTTCTGGCGCGGCGTGCCGTTGATCACGGTGCTGTTCATGTCCTCGGTGATGTTGCCGCTGTTCCTGCCCGAAGGCATGAACTTCGACAAGCTGCTGCGGGCGCTGATCGGGGTGATCCTGTTCCAGTCGGCCTACGTTGCCGAAGTGGTGCGCGGCGGTCTGCAAGCGATCCCCAAAGGTCAGTACGAAGCGGCTGCGGCGATGGGCCTCGGTTACTGGCGCGCCATGGGCCTGGTGATTCTGCCGCAAGCCCTGAAGCTGGTGATTCCGGGCATCGTCAACACCTTCATTGCGCTGTTCAAGGACACCAGCCTGGTGATCATCATCGGCCTGTTCGACCTGCTCAACAGCGTCAAGCAAGCCGCTGCCGACCCGAAATGGCTGGGCATGGCCACCGAAGGCTACGTGTTCGCCGCCTTGGTGTTCTGGATTTTCTGTTTTGGTATGTCGCGCTATTCCATGCATCTGGAACGCAAGCTCGACACTGGCCACAAGCGTTAGGAGTTCTCTGTAAATGAGCGAAGCAATCAAAAAGCCTGTCGGCCCTGAAGGCATTATCCAGATGCAGGGCGTGAACAAGTGGTACGGCCAGTTCCACGTGCTGAAAGACATCAACCTCAACGTCAAACAGGGCGAGCGCATCGTCCTGTGCGGCCCGTCGGGTTCCGGCAAATCGACCACCATCCGCTGCCTCAACCGTCTGGAAGAGCACCAGCAGGGGCGCATCGTTGTCGACGGCGTGGAGCTGACCAACGACCTCAAGCAGATCGAAGCGATCCGTCGCGAAGTCGGCATGGTGTTCCAGCACTTCAACCTGTTCCCGCACCTGACCATCCTGCAGAACTGCACGCTGGCGCCGATGTGGGTGCGCAAGATGCCCAAGCGCAAGGCCGAGGAAATCGCCATGCATTATCTGGAGCGCGTACGCATTCCGGAGCAGGCGCATAAATTCCCGGGGCAACTGTCCGGCGGTCAGCAACAGCGTGTGGCGATCGCTCGTGCGCTGTGCATGAAACCGAAAATCATGCTGTTCGACGAACCGACTTCGGCACTCGACCCGGAGATGGTGAAAGAGGTGCTGGACACCATGATCGGTCTCGCCGAGGACGGCATGACCATGCTCTGCGTGACCCACGAAATGGGCTTCGCCCGCACCGTGGCCAACCGTGTGATCTTCATGGACAAGGGCGAAATCGTCGAACAGGCGGCGCCGAACGACTTCTTCGACAACCCGCAAAATGACCGTACCAAGCTGTTCCTGAGCCAGATCCTGCATTGATCGAAATCAGCCAGTGAAATAAACCCGGACCTGTTCCGGGTTTTTTTTGCCCGCGATTTGCCCCTTGTGCCGATTCGGCTGCCTGACTACCATGTCAGAAAATTCATCCTATGATTGGATGAAAGGGCGAATTTCATGACAGACATCTCACCTTTGATCAAGCGATCCCTGGTCGATCAGGCCTTGGATCAGTTGCGCCAGCGCATAACCGATGGCGTGTGGCAGGTCGGCGAACGGCTACCGACCGAGCCTGAGTTGTGCGCCGAACTGGGCATCAGCCGCAACACGGTGCGCGAAGCCATGCGCGTGCTGGCGTTTTCCGGGTTGATCGAAATCCGGCAGGGCGACGGCAGTTATCTGCGCGCAGTGGTCGATCCGATGGACACGCTCAAGGCGTTGTCCCGTTGCTCGCTGGAGCAGGCGCGCGAGACCCGGCACATCCTCGAAGTCGAGGCGATTGGCCTGGCCGCGCTGCGCCGCACCGATGAAGACCTGCTCGCACTGCGCGAAGCGCTCGGCACCAGCGGGAGCCACTACCACGGCGATCTCGACACTTACATTGCCTGCGATCTGGTGTTCCACCGCCGTCTGGTGGACGCCGCGCACAACCCCACCCTCAGCGAGTTGTATCGCTATTTCTCCAGCATCGTCGGCGCGCAATTGCGCCAGACGCTGAACATCGTCCCGCGCCGTCAGGAAGTGTTCGACCTGCACATCGAGTTGCTCGATGCCGTCGAACAACGCGACCCGGAACGGGCCAAAGCCATATCGAGGCAGTTGATCAATGAACCTTGAAAGCGAGAAAAACCTCCCAATCCCCAAGCGCACGGCGGAGCTCGAAGAGCTACTGATCGACGCCGAGGCCGATGACGAGCAAGTGCAGCAAAGCCATCCGCTGGTGCGCCGGCCGTGGCTGTTGTTGCTGGGGCTGATTCTGGTGGCGCTGAACCTGCGCCCGGCGCTGTCGAGCATGGCGCCGCTGCTCAGCGAAGTGTCGAAAAGCCTTGGCCTGTCTGCGGCTCAGGCCGGTCTGCTGACCACGTTGCCGGTGTTGTGCCTGGGCTTGTTCGCACCGCTGGCGCCGATTCTGGCGCGGCGTTTCGGCGCTGAACGGGTGGTGTTGGGGATTCTGCTGACCCTGGCCGCCGGGATTATTGTGCGCAGCAACTTCGGTGAGATCGGGCTGTTTGCAGGTAGCGTGCTTGGCGGTGCGAGCATCGGCATTATCGGCGTGCTGCTGCCGGGCATCGTCAAACGCGACTTCGCCAGACACGCCGGGACCATGACCGGCGTGTACACCATGGCCCTGTGCCTGGGCGCGGCAATGGCCGCGGGTTCCACCGTGCCGTTGAGCGAACACTTCGACCACAGCTGGGCACTGGGCCTGGGCTTCTGGGTAATCCCGGCGCTGGTGGCGGCGCTGTTCTGGCTGCCGCAAGTCGGGCAGAAACACGGCGCGCACAACGTCGCCTATCGGGTGAAAGGTCTGCTGCGCGATCCACTGGCGTGGCAAGTGACTTTGTACATGGGCCTGCAATCGTCGCTGGCGTACATCGTGTTCGGCTGGTTGCCGTCGATCCTGATCGGCCGCGGCCTGACTCCGACCCAGGCCGGCCTGGTGCTGTCCGGTTCGGTGATCATCCAGCTCGCCAGTTCGCTGGCTGCGCCGTGGCTGGCGACCCGTGGCAAGGATCAGCGCCTGGCGATCGTGGTGGTGATGGCGCTGACCCTCGGTGGTCTGTTCGGTTGCCTGTATGCGCCGATTGAAGGGCTGTGGGGCTGGGCGATTCTGCTGGGGCTGGGGCAGGGCGGTACGTTCAGTCTGGCGTTGACCTTGATCGTGTTGCGCTCGCGGGATTCGCATGTGGCGGCGAACCTGTCGAGTATGTCCCAGGGCTTCGGCTACACCTTGGCGTCGATGGGACCGTTCGCGGTCGGCGTGGTGCATGACTGGACCGGCGGCTGGAATGCGGTGGGCTGGATCTTCGGCATCATTGGCACCGGTGCGATCATTGCCGGGCTGGGTGCCGGCCGGGCGCTGTACGTGCAAGTGCAAAGCGAAAAAATCTGACGCTTAACCCTTTTTTGGGGCCAGTGATATCCCATGTGGGAGCGAGCCTGCTCGCGAAGACGGTGGTTCAGGCACAGATCATGTTGAATGTGCCGGCCTCTTCGCGAGCAAGCTCGCTCCCACAGTTTTTGCGGTGCTTTGAATCTTGCGTGGCATTCGGTGCACGAATGCCGATAGTGTTTCTGCGATTTGCAGCTTATCGTGCTGGCAATCTGTCCATTTCCGGAGTTTGCCCATGAGCGAAGCCCACGCCGCCCTGATCACCCGCTTCTACCAGGCCTTCCAGCGCCTCGACGCCGAGGCCATGGCCGCCTGCTATACCGACGATGTGGTGTTCAGCGATCCGGCCTTCGGTGAACTGCGCGGGCGCGATGTCGGCGACATGTGGCGCATGCTCACCACCCGCGCCAAGGACTTCTCCCTGACTTTCGACAATGTCCGCGCCGACGAGCGCAGCGGCGGCGCGCACTGGGTGGCGACTTACCTGTTCAGCCAGACCGGCAACGTGGTAATCAACGATATCCAGGCGCGCTTCGTCTTTCGCGACGGCAAGATCTGCGAGCACCACGATCACTTCGACCTGTGGCGCTGGTCGCGGCAGGCGTTGGGTTTCAAAGGCCTGCTGCTCGGCTGGACTCCGCTGGTGCGCAACGCGGTCCGGGCGCAGGCGCTGAAAGGTCTGAAGGCATTTCAGGCTACTCGCTGATAAGATCGCGGCCTGTTTCCTACACATCCAGATCCCGAAGTGACCAGCCTCAGCGAAAAACCGGTTGAAGTCGTCGAGCCAGCGAGCAAGGCCTGGTTCGTCTACCTCGTGCGCGCGGCCAACGGTTCGCTGTACTGCGGGATCAGCGACGACCCGGTGCGCCGCTTCGCCAAGCATCAAAGCGGCAAGGGCGCACGCTTCTTCCTGTCCAGCCCGGCGATGGCGCTGGTCTACACCGAGCGTTGCCGCGACAAGAGCGACGCGCTGCGCCAGGAACGGCTGATCAAAAAGCTGCGCAAGAGCGCCAAGGAATGCCTGGTCGCGTCTTATCAATCTGACTGATCGGTTCCCATCAGGCAGATCTGTAGGCTGCTAATCAAATGCACGCTAAGCTGCGGACTCACTTTCTGTGCGGCGGAGCCGAGCATGTCCGAGTTGATTCTGCATCATTACCCGACCTCTCCATTTGCCGAAAAGGCTCGTCTGCTGTTGGGCTTCAAGGGGCTTTCCTGGCGCTCGGTGCACATTTCGCCGGTGATGCCCAAGCCGGATCTGACCGCGTTGACCGGTGGCTATCGCAAGACCCCGGTGTTGCAGATCGGCGCCGACATCTATTGCGATACATCGTTGATCGCCCGTCGTCTGGAGCAGGAAAAAGCCCTGCCGGCGTTTTTCCCGGAAGGCCAGGAAATGACCGGCGCCAGCTTCGCCGCTTGGGCCGATTCGGTGGTGTTCCAGCATGCAGTCAGCCTGGTATTCCAGCCGGAATCGGTGGCCGTGCGTTTCGGCAAGTTGCCGCCGGAAGCGATCAAAGCGTTTATTGCTGACCGTGCCGGCTTGTTCAGTGGCGGCAGCGCCACCCGGCTGTCAGCCGAACAGGCCAAGCACCAATGGCCAACGATCATGGCGCGGCTTGAGCAGCAGTTGCAGCGCGAGCAGGGCGACTTCCTGTTCGGTGAGCCGTCGATTGCCGACTTCGCCCTGGCGCATCCGCTGTGGTTCCTCAAGGCGACGCACGTCACTGCGCCGTTGGTCGATGAATATCCGGCCGTGACTGCCTGGCTGGGCCGTGTGCTGGGCTTTGGTCATGGTGCCGCGAGCGAAATGACTGCCGAGGAGGCGCTGGAAGTGGCGCGCAGTTCGACGCCGGCGGCGCTGCCGGATGAGCAGTTTGTCGATCCGAACGGTTTCAAGGCCGGGCAGCAGGTGGCGATTGCCGCGACAGATTACGGGGTTGATCCGGTGGTGGGTGAGTTGCTGTTTGCTGGCCGCGAAGAGCTGATCCTGCGCCGTGAAGACCCGCGTGGCGGCGTGGTGCATGTGCACTTCCCGCGCTTTGGTTTCCGCATCGAAGCTCGCTGATCTCGCAAGTCAGATACAAAACCTGTGGGAGCGGGCTTGCTCGCGAATGCGGTGAATCAGTCGCGATCATTATTGACTGGCACACCGCTTTCGCGAGCAAGCCCGCTCCCACAGTTGTTATTTCAGGGCGGCGAGGATCTCATCCGGGTCGAACCCGCGAATCAACGTGCCATTCACGTCGATCAGCGGAATCCCGCGCCCACCCAGCGCCTCATACGCCTTGCGCGCCTCGGCGTTCTTCTCGATATCAAATTCCCTGAAAGGAATCCCCTTGCTGTCGAGAAAGCGCCTGGTCTGCTTGCAGTAGCCGCACCAGTCGGTGGCATACAGCACGACATGGGCGTTGGCGCGAACCTGTTCAGAGACCATCTGCGACGGGTTGAACACCCGCTCGATCTTGCCCCAGTTCTGATAGACCACGACCACCAGCAGAACCAGCGCAACCTTCTTCAGCACATTGCCGAGCATCAGTTGCGGCGCTTGAGCTGATCGGTGAGCGAGGTTGGCAGGCCCTTGATGATCAGGGTGCCAGCCTCTTCGTCGTACTCGATCTTCGAACCCAGCAGGTGCGCTTCAAAGCTGATCGACAGGCCTTCGGCGCGGCCGGTGAAGCGGCGGAACTGGTTAAGGGTGCGTTTGTCCGCCGGAATCTCCGGCGACAGGCCATAGTCCTTGTTGCGGATGTGATCGTAGAAGGCTTTCGGCCGTTCTTCGTCGATCAGCTCCGACAGCTCTTCCAGGCCCATCGGCTCGCCGAGCTTGGCCTGACTGCTGGCGTAATCGACCAGGGTCTTGGTTTTTTCGCGGGCGGAGTCTTCCGGCAGGTCTTCGCTCTCGACGAAGTCGCTGAAGGCCTTGAGCAGCGTGCGTGTCTCGCCCGGGCCATCGACACCTTCCTGGCAGCCGATGAAGTCGCGGAAGTATTCCGAAACCTTCTTGCCGTTCTTGCCCTTGATGAACGAGATGTACTGCTTGGACTGCTTGTTGTTCTGCCACTCGGAGACGTTGATCCGCGCCGCCAGGTGCAGCTGGCCGAGGTCGAGGTGACGCGACGGCGTCACGTCCAGCTCATCGGTCACCGCCACGCCTTCGCTGTGGTGCAGCAGGGCAATCGCCAGGTAGTCGGTCATGCCTTGCTGATAGTGGGCGAACAGCACGTGGCCGCCGACCGACAGGTTCGACTCTTCCATCAACTTCTGCAGATGCTCGACCGCGACTTTGCTGAACGCGGCGAAGTCCTTGCCGCCTTCCATGTATTCCTTCAGCCAGCCGCTGAACGGGAACGCACCGGATTCCGGGTGGAACAGGCCCCAGGCTTTGCCCTGTTTGGCGTTGTAGCTCTCGTTGAGGTCGGCGAGCATGTTCTCGATGGCCGCGGACTCAGCCAGTTCAGAGTCACGGGCGTGCAGAACTGCGGGCGTGCCGTCGGGTTTTTTGTCGATCAGGTGGACGATGCAATGACGGATCGGCATGGGCTTCTCGGCTGGTGGAAGGGAGGAGGGCAGGCTCCCCCGAAAAAGCGCCCAGTGTACCGCAACCACTGGTTTTGGCGCGGGGTGAAGGGCAAATCCAGGGCGGGTGGGTGCCCTTATGCAGTTTTTTACCGATTTAGAGCAATAAAGCTGACCAAATGGGTAGCTAGAGGCGGATATTTCCCCGTCTCTGTGCTAGTTTTGCCCGGTCTTACGCGAAGTCACTGCGTTAAGCGTGCAATCAGCATTTGTCAGGTCGAACCAAACCCTGATTTCGGCATCTATAACCCGACTCGTCGTGGTTATCGCCGAGGGTGCCAGATCCAGAAGATCGGGCTCGATGGCTGACACTGCACTCTGCAATCCATATGAATTTGATAGGGAAGGAACACTACATGGCTCTTACTAAAGACCAACTGATCGCTGACATCGCTGAAGCTATCGACGCGCCGAAAACCACCGCGCGTAACGCTCTGGACCAACTGGGCCAAATCGTTGCCGATCAGCTGGAAAACGGCGGCGAAATCACCTTGCCAGGTATCGGCAAGCTGAAAGTGACCGAGCGTCCTGCCCGCACTGGCCGTAACCCTTCGACTGGCGCTGCCATCGAAATCCCTGCCAAGAAAGTGATCAAGCTGGTTGTGGCCAAAGGCCTGACCGACGCTGTGAACAAGTAAGACGCAGCGATAAAAAACCGTGCACCGGAGTGATCCGGGCACGGTTTTTTTGTGCCTGCGATTTGGCGATGCACCTCGAACCTTTGTAGGAGTGAGCCTGCTCGCGATAGCGGTGTGTCAGTCACCTTGATGTCGGCTGATACACCGCTTTCGCGAGCAAGCCCGCTCCCACAAGTAGCTCAGTGTCAGCGAACCCAGCGCTCGCGCCGCCAGATCTGCTGCTCGGACTTGGTCTGAAAGGTCCACGCCACAAAGCGGCTCTGTTTCTGCCCTTGCGACATCTCCACCACCTGGCTTTCCAGCACGCCGGCCTTCTTCAGCGCGGTTTCGATGGCGGGCAGGTTCGAGGCTTTCGACACCAGCGTGCTGAACCACAGCACCTTGTGCTGGAAGTGCGCGCTTTCGGCGATCAGTTGTGTCACGAAACGCGCTTCACCGCCTTCACACCACAGCTCGGCGGACTGGCCACCGAAGTTCAGCACCGGCAGTTTGCGTTTCGGGTCTGCCTTGCCCAGTGCGCGCCATTTGCGCTCGCTGCCCTTGGTCGCCTCTTCCATCGAAGCGTGGAACGGCGGGTTGCACATGGTCAGGTCGAAGCGCTCGCCCGGCTCCAGCAAGCCGATCAGGATGTGCTTGCGGTTTTCCTGCTGGCGCAGCTTGATGACCTTGTTCAGGTCGTTGGACTGGACGATGGCTCGGGCGGCGGCCACGGCCGTCGGGTCGATTTCCGAACCGAGGAAGTGCCAGCGGTATTCGCTGTTACCAATCAGCGGATAAACGCAGTTGGCGCCCATGCCGATGTCCAGCACGTTGACGATCGCACCGCGCGGGACCTTGCCGTCGTTCATGCTGGCCAGCAGGTCGGCGAGGAAATGCACGTAATCGGCACGGCCCGGGACCGGTGGGCACAGATAGTCCGCCGGGATGTCCCAATGCTCGATGCCATAGAACGCCTTGAGCAGCGCCCGGTTGAACACGCGCACCGCGTCGGGGCTGGCGAAGTCGATGCTTTCCTTGCCGTACGGGTTGGTGATCACGAATTTCGCCAGTTCCGGCGTGGTCTTGATCAGCGCCGGGAAGTCGTAGCGACCCTGGTGGCGATTGCGCGGGTGCAGGCTGGCCTTTTCACGCGGCTCGACGGCTTTGGCCGGGGTCGCGGCATCAGGCTTCTTGCGCGCAGGTTTGGGGGTGCGGGGGGCGTTCATGGGTGTGATCGATTCGGGTATGGCTGAAAGTGGCGGGTATTGTCCCACATCTAAAGGCAACACCGTTCAAACTGTGGGAGCGGGCTTGCTCGCGAAAGTGGTGTGTCCACCAACACATAGGTTGAATGACACACCGCCTTCGCGAGCAAGCCCGCTCCCACAGGGGATTTGTAGCGATTCTTGAATAAAAAAGGGAGGCCTTTGCGGGCCTCCCTTTTTCATTGCGGCTTGCCCTTACAGGCTGGAAATCCGCGCGTGCTGCTCGGCCAGTTTGCCCAGGGCCTGTTCAGCCTCGGCCAGTTTGGCGCGTTCCTTCTCGATGACTTCGGCCGGGGCCTTGTCGACGAAACCGGCGTTGGACAACTTGCCACCAACCCGCTGGACTTCGCCCTGCAGACGCAGGATTTCCTTGTCCAGACGTGCCAGTTCGGCGCCCTTGTCGATCAGACCGGCCATCGGCACCAGCACTTCCATCTCACCCACCAGAGCGGTGGCGGACAGCGGCGCTTCTTCGCCAGCCGCCAGAACGGTGATCGATTCCAGACGCGCCAGTTTCTTCAGCAGCGCCTCGTTCTCTGTCAGGCGACGCTGATCTTCAGCGCTGACGTTCTTCAGGTAGATCGGTAGCGGTTTGCCCGGGCCGATGTTCATTTCGCCACGGATGTTACGTGTGCCGAGCATCAGGCCCTTGAGCCACTCGATGTCGTCTTCGGCGGCTGGATCGATGCGTTCCTCGTTGGCCACCGGCCAAGGCTGCAGCATGATCGTCTTGCCCTGAATGCCGGCCAGCGGCGCGATGCGCTGCCAGATTTCTTCAGTGATGAACGGCATGAACGGATGCGCCAGACGCAGCGCCACTTCCAGTACGCGCACCAGCGTGCGACGGGTGCCGCGCTGACGCTCGACCGGCGCGTTTTCGTCCCACAGCACTGGCTTGGACAGTTCCAGGTACCAGTCGCAGTATTGGTTCCAGATGAACTCGTACAGCGCTTGCGCGGCGAGGTCGAAACGGAACTGATCCAGTTGACGGGTCACTTCGGCTTCGGTGCGCTGAAGTTGCGAGATGATCCAGCGATCCGCCAGCGACAGCTCGTAGGCTTCGCCGTTCTGGCCGCAGTCTTCGCCCTTGTCCAGAACATAACGCGCGGCGTTCCAGATCTTGTTGCAGAAGTTGCGATAGCCTTCGACGCGGCCCATGTCGAACTTGATGTCGCGACCGGTCGAGGCCAACGAGCAGAAGGTGAAGCGCAGGGCGTCGGTGCCGTAGCTGGCGATGCCGTCGGCGAACTCGTCGCGGGTCTGCTTCTCGATCTTCTTCGCCAGTTTTGGCTGCATCATGCCGGAGGTGCGTTTCTGCACCAGTGCTTCCAGCTCGATACCGTCGATGATGTCCAGCGGGTCCAGGACGTTGCCCTTGGACTTGGACATTTTCTGGCCCTGGCCATCACGCACCAGACCGTGCACGTAAACAGTCTTGAACGGTACTTGCGGCGTGCCGTCCTCGTTCTTGATCAGGTGCATCGTCAGCATGATCATCCGGGCAACCCAGAAGAAAATGATGTCGAAGCCCGTCACCAGTACGTCGGTGGAGTGGAATTTCTTCAGGAACTCGGTCTTTTCCGGCCAGCCTAGGGTGGAGAACGTCCACAGGCCCGAACTGAACCAGGTGTCGAGCACGTCGTTGTCCTGTTGCAGTGCAACGTCCGGGCCGAGGTTGTGCTTGGCCCGCACTTCGGCTTCGTCGCGACCGACGTAGACCTTGCCCGACTCGTCGTACCAGGCCGGAATCCGGTGGCCCCACCACAGCTGACGGCTGATGCACCAGTCCTGGATGTCGCGCATCCACGAGAAGTACATGTTTTCGTACTGTTTTGGCACGAACTGGATACGGCCGTCTTCAACGGCGGCAATCGCCGGTTCAGCCAGAGGCTTGGTCGACACGTACCACTGGTCGGTCAGCCACGGCTCGATGACGGTGCCGGAGCGGTCGCCTTTCGGCACTTTCAGGTTGTGATCGTCGACGCTGACCAGCAGGCCGGCGGCGTCGAACGCAGCGACGATCTGCTTGCGCGCTTCGAAACGCTCGAGACCGGCGTATTCGGCCGGGATCTTGCCGTCGATGCTGTCATTCAACGTGCCGTCGAGGTTGAACACCTGGGCTGCTGGCAGCACGTTGGCGTTCTTGTCGAAGATGTTCAGCAGCGGCAGGTTGTGGCGCTTGCCGACTTCGTAGTCGTTGAAATCGTGGGCCGGGGTGATCTTCACGCAACCGGTGCCGAACTCTGGATCGCAGTAATCGTCGGCGATGATCGGGATGCGGCGGCCAACCAGTGGCAGCTCGACAAATTTGCCGATCAGGGCTTTGTAGCGCTCATCGTTCGGGTTAACCGCGACGGCGGAGTCACCGAGCATGGTTTCCGGACGGGTGGTCGCGACGATCAGGAAATCGTTGCCTTCAGCGGTTTTCGCGCCGTCAGCCAGCGGATACTTGAGGTTCCACAGGAAACCTTTCTCGTCGTGGTTTTCCACTTCGAGGTCGGAAATCGCCGTGTGCAACTTGGTGTCCCAGTTGACCAGACGCTTGCCGCGGTAGATCAGGCCGTCTTCGTGCAGGCGTACGAAGGCTTCTTTAACCGCTTCCGAGAGACCGTCGTCCATGGTGAAGCGCTCGCGGCTCCAGTCCACGGACGAGCCGAGGCGGCGGATCTGGCGGCTGATGTTGCCACCGGACTGATCTTTCCACTCCCAGACTTTCTCGAGGAACTTCTCGCGGCCCAGGTCATGGCGGTTCTGGCCGGTGGCTTCCAGTTGACGCTCCACCAGCATCTGCGTGGCGATACCGGCGTGGTCGGTGCCCGGCTGCCACAGGGTGTTGCGACCCTGCATGCGGCGGAAACGGATCAGGGCGTCCATGATCGCGTTGTTGAAACCGTGACCCATGTGCAGGCTGCCGGTGACGTTCGGCGGCGGGATCATGATGGTGTAGGAATCGCCCGCGCCTTGCGGTGCGAAATAGTTCTCGGACTCCCAGGTGTTGTACCAGGAAGTTTCAATGGCGTGCGGCTGGTAGGTCTTATCCATGCGCGGCGGGACCCTATTGGCATTTATTCAGGAAAAGCCGGGAAGTATAGCGGGGCATGGGGCCGAGGGCGAGCGGGGGGAGGCTGGGCGGACACGAATGTTGGGGGGAGCCTTGTGGTGAGGGGATTTATCCCCGATGGGCCGCGCAGCAGCCCTAATATTTCAATCACGCTGCGTATTTGCAGGGTTCACGACTGCTGCGCAGCCGATCGGGGATAAATCCCCTCGCCACAAGGAGATCCATCCGGGTTATTCGTACTGGCTGAGGAGCCGTTCCATCCGCGCCTCGAGGCGGCGTTTGATTTCGGTTTCGATGTGCGGCGCGAAGTCGTCGATCACATCCTGCATGATCAATTGCGCAGCGGCGCGCAGTTCGCTGTCCAGGTGCAGCAGGGCGTCCGGGCCTTTATCCACAGGTGCGGCAGCAGGTGCCGGGGCCGGAGCAGGTGGCGGTTCGATGGTCGGCGGCGTGGCGTCGACGGCCTCGAACAGCATCGGAATCTGTTCCTGTTCGCCGTCCTCGACCGTGTCGGTCAGCAAGGGCGGTTGCAGGTTGTCATCGCCGAGCAACTGGCGGATCGATTCGAGATCGTCCAGCAGGTGTGCGGGCTTTTGCAGCGGTTTTGGAGTGTCCATCGGCGTACTCAGAGTCGCTGTAAACGGTGATCTTGCAGAGGATAGCCCTGTTCGCGGTAGAAACGGAAACTCTCCCGTGCCGCCGCGCGAATCGTCGGATCTTCCACCACCACTTCCGCCACGCGGGCGAATTTGCTGGCGAAAGCCGGGACTTTCAGGTCGAGGTTGACCAGCAGATCCTGATGCTCGCCGCAGTCAGCGCCCAGTCCCAGCACTATCAAACCGTCCGGTTCGCTCTCGGCAGGGCCGTGCGGCACGAACGTTTCGCCCTTGAACGCCCACAGGCGCGCATCGAGATCGTCACGCTGAGCAGCATCGCTGCAATGCAGGTAGATGCGATGGCCCATGCGCCAGGCTTTCTCGGTGAGCTTGCAGGCAAAGTCCAGGCGAGCCGATGGGTCGGCGCTGGGCAGGATATAGAAGTCGACTTTGGTCATTGCGGTTCCTGAGCCTTGAGCGGCGTCACCGTAGAGTGACGCCGCCCAGGTTCATCGGTTTCAGGCTTTGGCGCGGTCCAGCAGGTATTGGGTCAGCAGCGGAACCGGACGGCCGGTGGCGCCCTTGTCCTTGCCGCCGCTGGTCCATGCGGTGCCCGCGATGTCCAGGTGCGCCCAGTTGAGGTTCTTGGTGAAGCGCGACAGGAAGCACGCGGCGGTGATGGTGCCGGCCTTCGGCCCGCCAATGTTGGCGATGTCGGCGAACGGGCTGTCCAGTTGCTCCTGGTATTCGTCGAACAGCGGCAGTTGCCAGGCGCGGTCGTCAGCGGCTTTGCCGGCGCTGAGCAGTTGCTCGATCAGTTCGTCGTTGTTGCCCAGCAGGCCAGACGTGTGTGCACCGAGTGCAACCACGCAGGCACCGGTCAGGGTGGCGATGTCGATCACCGCTTGCGGCTTGAAGCGTTCGGAGTAGGTCAGGGCATCGCACAGCACCAGACGGCCTTCGGCGTCGGTGTTGAGGATTTCCACGGTCTGGCCGCTCATGGTGGTGACGATGTCGCCCGGACGCGAAGCATTGCCGCTCGGCATGTTTTCGGCGCAGGCGAGGATGCACACCAGGTTGATCGGCAGTTTCAGTTCGAGCACGGCACGCAGGGTACCGAACACGGAGGCCGCGCCACCCATGTCGTACTTCATTTCGTCCATGCCGGCGCCCGGCTTGAGGCTGATGCCGCCGGTGTCGAAGGTGATGCCTTTGCCGACCAGCGCGTAAGGCTTCTCGGATTTCTTGCCACCGTTGTATTGCATGACGATCAGGCGCGGCGGTTGGGCGCTGCCTTGGCCGACGGCGTAGAACGAGCCCATGCCCAGGGATTTGATCTTCTTCTCGTCGAGGACTTCGACTTTCAGATCCTTGAACTCTTTGCCGAGGTTCTTGGCTTGCTCGCCGAGGAAGGTCGGGTGGCAGATGTTCGGCGGCAGGTTGCCCAGATTACGGGTGAAGGCCATGCCGTTGGCGATCGCGGTGGCATGGTTCACGGCGCGCTGCACTTCAGCCTGAGCAGCCTTGATGGTCAGCAGGGTGATTTTCTTCAGGGCGCGCGGTTCGGCTTTCTGGCTCTTGAACTGGTCGAAGGTGTATTCACCGTCCACCAGGGTTTCCGCCAGCAGACGGGTCTTGCCGTAGCTGTCGCGGTTCTTGACGATGATTTCATCCAGGGCCAGCACGGCATCGCTGCCACCCAGACCTTTCAGGGTATTGAGGATGCCAGCCACGATTTTACGGAACGGACGGTCACCCAGTTCTTCATCCTTGCCCACGCCGACCAGCAGCACGCGCTCGGCTTTCAGATTCGGCAGGCTGTGCAGCAGCAGGCTCTGACCGACCTTGCCGGCCAGATCGCCACGCTTGAGCACGGCGCTGATCTCGCCACCGCTCAGCTCGTCGACCTGTCTGGCGGCGACGCCGAGTTTGCGGCCTTCGCCGACGGCAACCACCAGGGTGGCGGTTTTCAACGTTTCTGGGCTAACGCTTTTTACAACCAGTTCCATGTCCGGATCCCTGAATGAATGGTCAACACACAGGCGTTCGACGGTGTCCGCAGTCGCCTGCTTATAGATAGAAGAGGCGCAGGTCTGTGCCTGCGACGAAGGCGGCAGTTTGAACCTCGCTCACCGCGCCTGACAACCCTCGGTTGTGCGATCTTCAACGGAATCTACGCTTGGGTGAGTGTGCGCAGTGACAGGCGCCCTCAATCACAGGATAATGCCGCATCTTTTTTCGACGGCTCTGCCTTGCGGGTCGCTCGAAACGTTTGCTTGTTTGGCCGCCTTAGCCTGACAACCCTGGAGTGTCTGGTTTGATCGTCTTCCGTTATCTGTCCCGTGAAGTGATGTTGACCCTGAGCGCCGTCAGCGCCGTGCTGCTGGTCATCATCATGAGCGGTCGCTTCATCAAATACCTTGCCCAGGCCGCTGCGGGCCAACTCGATCCGGGATCGCTGTTCCTGATCATGGGTTACCGTCTGCCGGGTTTCATGCAGCTGATCCTGCCGTTGGGCCTGTTTCTCGGGATCCTGCTGGCTTACGGCCGGCTGTACCTCGAAAGCGAAATGACCGTGCTCTCGGCCACCGGCATGAGTCAGCAGCGTCTGCTGCGCATGACCCTGTTTCCGGCGACGCTGGTGGCACTGGTGGTGGCGTGGCTGAGCCTGAGTCTGGCCCCGCAAGGCGCTAACCAGTTTCAGTTGCTGCTGAACAAGCAGGACGCCCTGACCGAATTCGATACCCTCGAACCTGGCCGTTTCCAGGCGTTGCGTGACGGCACTCGGGTGACCTACACCGAAAGCCTGACCGACGATCGAGTCAACCTCGGTGGCGTGTTCATCTCGCAGAAAAACCTCGGCTCCGATCAGAAGGACCGCGGGATTTCCGTGCTGGTGGCCGAGAAGGGCCGTCAGGAGATCCACTCTGACGGCAACCGCTACCTGATCCTGCACAACGGCTATCGCTATGACGGCAGCCCGGGTCAGGCCGATTACCGCGCGATCAAATACGACACCTACGGCGTATTGCTGCCAAAACCTGATGCCAGTGACGAAGTCACCGACCGTGACGCGATCCCGACTTCGACCCTGCTGGGCGCCGACGACGAGCGTTCCAGGGCCGAACTGCAATGGCGGATTTCCCTGCCGTTGCTGGTGTTCATCGTGACCCTGATGGCGGTGCCGCTGTCGCGGGTCAATCCGCGTCAGGGCCGTTTCCTGAAGCTGCTGCCGGCGATTCTTCTATATATGGCTTACCTGACCATCCTGATTGCCGCCCGCGGCGCCCTCGAAAAAGGCAAGATCCCGCCGGCCCTTGGCCTGTGGTGGGTGCACGGGATCTTCCTGGTCATCGGTCTCGGCCTGCTGTACTGGGAGCCGTTGCGCCTGAAGCTGGCCAGCCGTCGCAGCGCTGCGCTGGAGGTGGCCCGTGGTTAAACTCGACCGCTACATCGGCAGCAGCGTATTCGTGGCGATCATCGCCGTGCTGGCGATCATTCTGGGTCTGGCGACCCTGTTTGCCTTCATCGACGAGATGAGCGACGTCAGCGATACCTACACGCTGACCGATGTGCTGAGCTTCGTCCTACTCACCGCGCCGCGTCGCCTGTATGAAATGTTGCCGATGGCCGCGCTGATCGGCTGTCTGATCGGCCTTGGCAGTCTGGCCAGCAGCAGCGAGCTGACGGTCATGCGTGCCGCGGGTGTGTCCATCGGGCGCATCGTCTGGGCCGTCATGAAGCCGATGCTGGTGCTGATGCTGGCCGGCGTGCTGATCGGCGAGTACGTGGCACCGGCCACCGAAAGCATGGCCCAGGCCAATCGCTCGCTGGCGCAAGGCAGCGGCGATGCGCAGAGCGCCAAGCACGGCATGTGGCACCGTCAGGGTGAGGAATTCATCCATATCAACGCCGTGCAACCCGACGGCCTGTTGTATGGGGTGACCCGCTATCACTTCGACAAAGAGCGCCACCTGCTCAGCTCCAGCTTCGCCAAGCGTGCGGAGTTCGACGGCAAGCGCTGGCTGCTCAGCGACGTGACCACCACGGTGTTCCACGAGCGCAGCACCGAAGTGGTGAATGCGCCGAGCGAGGAGTGGGACGTGTCGCTGAGCCCGCAACTGCTCAACACGGTGGTGATGGCGCCTGAGTCGCTGTCGATTTCCGGTCTGTGGGGCTATATCCACTATCTGGCGGATCAAGGCCTGAGCAATGGCCGCTACTGGCTGGCATTTTGGGTCAAGGTGTTGCAGCCGCTGGTCACCGCCGCGCTGGTGCTGATGGCGATCTCCTTCATCTTCGGTCCGTTGCGCTCGGTCACCCTCGGTCAGCGAGTGTTCACCGGTGTGCTGGTGGGCTTCACCTTCCGCATCGTCCAGGATCTGCTTGGCCCTTCGAGCCTGGTGTTCGGTTTCTCGCCGCTGTTCGCGGTGCTGGTGCCGGCCACGGTCTGTGCGCTGGCGGGTGTGTGGTTGCTGCGACGGGCCGGCTGATGGCCGCGTTGTTGCCAACGCTGTAACCGCGAAAACGCCTCGGTCGACAGATCGGGGCGTTTTCGTATGCAATCGGGGTGACAGGCGAACGTGACGCTTGCGCCGTGTATCAGGTACAATTCCCGGCTATTTTTCGGCGGGCCAAGCCTGCAGCCTTTTTGAGTGTTGATCCGTGAGTGATTTGAGTCATATCCGCAATTTCTCCATCATCGCCCACATTGACCATGGCAAGTCGACGCTGGCTGACCGTTTCATCCAGATGTGCGGTGGCCTGGCCGAGCGTGAAATGGAAGCCCAGGTACTGGATTCCATGGATCTGGAGCGCGAACGCGGGATCACCATCAAGGCCCACAGCGTTACCCTCTATTACAAAGCCAAAGATGGCGTCACCTACCAGCTGAACTTCATTGACACCCCGGGTCACGTCGACTTCACCTACGAAGTCAGCCGTTCCCTGGCCGCGTGTGAAGGTGCGTTGCTGGTGGTCGATGCCGGTCAGGGTGTTGAAGCCCAGTCCGTG
Organism: Pseudomonas sp. LAMO17WK12:I5; assembly: GCF_900215165.1. Classification (NCBI taxonomy): domain Bacteria; kingdom Pseudomonadati; phylum Pseudomonadota; class Gammaproteobacteria; order Pseudomonadales; family Pseudomonadaceae; genus Pseudomonas; species Pseudomonas sp. LAMO17WK12:I5. The sequence goes on from NZ_OBDS01000002.1 coordinate 55,281, forward strand.
GCCAACTGCTACACCGCCATCGAGCAGGGCCTCGAGGTCATGCCGGTGCTGAACAAGATCGACCTGCCACAGGCCGAGCCGGACCGCGTCAAGGACGAGATCGAGAAGATCATCGGCATCGACGCCACCGACGCCGTCACCTGCAGCGCCAAGACCGGCCTGGGTGTCGACGAAGTGCTCGAGCGTCTGGTCGCGACGATTCCTGCGCCGACCGGCAACATCGAAGATCCGCTGCAAGCGTTGATCATCGATTCCTGGTTCGACAACTACCTGGGCGTTGTTTCCCTGGTGCGCGTGCGTCATGGCCGCGTGAAGAAGGGCGACAAGATCCTGGTGAAATCCACCGGCAAGATCCACCTGGTCGACAGCGTTGGTGTATTCAATCCGAAGCACACTGCTACCGCTGACCTCAAGGCTGGCGAAGTGGGCTTCATCATCGCCAGCATCAAGGACATTCACGGTGCACCGGTCGGTGACACCCTGACCCTGAGCTCGACTCCGGATGTACCGGTTCTGCCCGGTTTCAAACGCATTCAGCCGCAGGTTTACGCCGGTCTGTTCCCGGTCAGCTCCGACGACTTCGAGGACTTCCGCGAAGCGCTGCAGAAACTGACCCTGAACGACTCGTCGCTGCAGTACACCCCGGAAAGCTCCGACGCACTGGGCTTCGGCTTCCGTTGCGGGTTCCTCGGCATGCTGCACATGGAGATCATCCAGGAGCGCCTCGAGCGCGAATACGACCTGGACCTGATCACCACCGCGCCAACGGTAATTTTCGAGCTGGTGCTGAAAACCGGTGAAACGATTTACGTCGACAACCCATCCAAGCTTCCGGATGTGTCGGCCATCGAAGACATGCGCGAGCCGATCGTGCGGGCCAACATCCTGGTTCCGCAGGAGCACCTGGGTAACGTCATCACCCTGTGCATCGAGAAACGCGGCGTACAGGTCGACATGCTGTTCCTCGGCAATCAGGTCCAGGTGACCTACGACCTGCCGATGAACGAAGTGGTCCTGGACTTCTTCGACCGTCTCAAATCCACCAGCCGTGGCTATGCTTCGCTGGATTACCATTTCGATCGTTACCAATCGGCTAATCTGGTGAAACTGGACGTGCTGATCAACGGTGACAAGGTCGACGCCCTGGCGTTGATCGTGCACCGTGACAATTCGCACTTCAAAGGTCGCCAGTTGACCGAGAAGATGAAAGAACTGATTCCTCGTCAGATGTTCGACGTGGCGATCCAGGCGGCCATTGGCGGTCAGATCGTTGCCCGGACAACCGTCAAGGCACTCAGAAAGAACGTATTGGCCAAATGCTACGGCGGTGACGTAAGCCGTAAGAAAAAGCTGCTTGAAAAGCAAAAGGCCGGTAAGAAACGCATGAAGCAGGTCGGCAACGTGGAAATTCCACAAGAAGCCTTCCTTGCCGTGCTCAGGTTGGAATAGTCAGGTCCTATGTCACTAAATTTCCCGCTGTTGCTGGTCATCGCCGTGTTCGTCTGCGGCCTGTTGGCGTTGCTCGATCTGCTGTTCCTGGCGCCGCGTCGGCGTGCTGCCATTGCCTCTTATCAAGGCAGTGTCAGCCAGCCCGAGCCCGTGGTGGTCGAGAAGCTGAACAAAGAGCCGTTGCTGGTTGAATACGGCAAGTCGTTCTTTCCGGTGCTGTTCATCGTGCTGGTGCTGCGTTCGTTCCTGGTGGAACCGTTCCAGATTCCATCCGGCTCGATGAAACCGACCCTGGACGTCGGCGACTTCATTCTGGTGAACAAGTTTTCTTACGGGATCCGCCTGCCGGTGATCGACAAGAAAATCATCGAAGTCGGTGATCCGCAGCGTGGCGATGTGATGGTGTTCCGCTACCCGAGCGACCCGAACGTCAACTACATCAAGCGTGTAGTCGGTCTGCCGGGCGATACGGTGCGTTACACCGCCGACAAGCGTCTGTTGGTCAATGGCGAGTCGATTGCCGAGCAACTGGTCGGCTCCGAGCCGGGCACGCTGGGCAGCGCGGAACTCTACAAGGAAAAACTCGGCGCTGCCGAGCACCTGATCCGCAAGGAAATGAGCCGCTACCGCGCTACGCCGGACCATACCTGGACCGTGCCGGCCGGGCACTACTTCATGATGGGCGACAACCGCGACAACTCCAACGACAGTCGCTACTGGGATGACCCGAACATTCCCAAGGATCTGCTGGGCATGGTTCCCGACCAGAATATCGTCGGCAAAGCCTTCGCTGTCTGGATGAGCTGGCCGGAACCGAAACTCAGCCACCTGCCGAATTTCTCGCGGGTTGGCCTGATCAAGTAATCAATCACGGCGCTGTTGACCACAGCGCCGAATGCATTTCTGGAGTCGACACAAATCGGCACCAGGGCATGAAGCCACGATATTCAGGACGTCATTTTTGAACACAGCGTTAATTGTCCCAGGCCTGCGCCGTACCCCGGCGATGGCAGTGGAATCCAGCCACGAACTCAGCGTGGGTAAACCGTGAGCGTTTCTCTAAGCCGTCTCGAGCGCCAGCTCGGTTACACCTTCAAGGATCAGGAGCTGATGCTGCTGGCCCTCACGCACCGCAGCTTTGCCGGGCGTAACAACGAACGCCTGGAATTCCTCGGCGATGCCATCCTCAACTTCGTCGCCGGCGAGGCGCTGTTTGATCGCTTCCCGCTGGCCCGCGAAGGCCAATTGTCGCGTTTGCGTGCACGTTTGGTGAAGGGTGAGACACTGGCCGTACTGGCCCGTGGTTTCGACTTGGGCGACTACCTGCGTCTGGGCTCGGGCGAACTGAAAAGCGGTGGCTTCCGTCGCGAATCGATTCTGGCCGATGCCCTGGAAGCGTTGATCGGCGCGATCTACCTCGATGCCGGCATGGACGTCGCTCGCGAGCGCGTACTGGCCTGGCTGGCCGGTGAGTTCGAAGGCCTGACGCTGGTCGACACCAACAAGGATCCCAAGACCCGTCTGCAGGAACACCTGCAATCGCGCGGTTGCGAACTGCCACGCTACGAAGTGGTGGATATCCAGGGTGAGCCGCACTGCCGTACCTTCTTCGTCGAGTGCGAAGTTGTCTTATTGAATGAAAAAAGCCGAGGTCAGGGTGTGAGCCGTCGTATTGCCGAACAGGTAGCGGCCGCCGCAGCACTGATTGCCCTGGGCGTGGAGAATGGCAATGACTGATACAAACGCAACTCGCTGTGGCTACGTTGCCATCGTCGGCCGTCCCAACGTCGGCAAGTCGACGTTGCTCAACCACATCCTCGGCCAGAAGCTCGCGATCACCTCGCGCAAGCCGCAGACCACCCGTCACAACATGCTCGGGATCAAGACCGAGGGTGACGTGCAGGCGATCTACGTCGACACCCCCGGCATGCACAAGGGGGGCGAAAAGGCCCTGAACCGCTACATGAACAAAACCGCTTCGGCAGCATTGAAAGACGTCGACGTGGTGATCTTCGTAGTCGATCGCACCAAGTGGACCGAAGAAGACCAGATGGTCCTGGAGCGCGTGCAGTACGTGACCGGCCCGCTGATCGTCGCATTGAACAAGACCGACCGCATCGAAGACAAGGCCGAGCTGATGCCGCACCTGTCGTGGTTGCAGGAACAGCTGCCGAACGCACAGATCATCCCGATTTCCGCGCAACACGGGCACAACCTCGACGCGCTGGAAAAGGTCATCGCCGATCACCTGCCGGAGAACGATCACTTCTTCCCGGAAGACCAGATCACCGACCGCAGCAGCCGTTTCCTCGCCGCTGAACTGGTGCGCGAGAAAATCATGCGCCAGATGGGCGCCGAGCTGCCGTACCAGATCACCGTCGAGATCGAAGAGTTCAAGCAGCAGGGCAAGACCCTGCACATCCACGCGCTGATCCTCGTCGAGCGTGACGGCCAGAAGAAAATCATCATTGGCGACAAAGGCGAGCGCATCAAGCGCATCGGCACCGAGGCGCGCAAGGACATGGAGCTGCTGTTCGACTCCAAGATCATGCTCAACCTGTGGGTCAAGGTGAAGGGCGGCTGGTCCGACGACGAGCGTGCACTGCGTTCGCTGGGTTACGGCGACCTGTAATCACCGTTCCAGAGAACACCGATACCCACTGTGGGAGCGAGCCTGCTCGCGAAGGGATGTAACATTCAGCATTGATGTTGACTGTCACTCCGCTTTCGCGAGCAGGCTCGCTCCCACATTTGGTTTTTGGGTGGTGTGTAAAAACTGCGTTTCTTCATCGAGAACTCCATGTCGCAAACCCCACCTCCCGTCCAGCTCGCCTACGTCCTGCATTCGCGCGCCTACCGCGAAACCAGCGCGCTGGTCGACTTCCTCACGCCGCAAGGGCGGCTGCGGGCGGTGTTGCGCAGTGCGCGGGGCAAGGCCGGGACATTGGCGCGACCGTTCGTGCCGCTGGAAGTCGAGTTTCGTGGCAAGGGTGAATTGAAGAACGTCGGGCGAATGGAAAGTGCCGGCAACGCGACCTGGATGGTCGGTGAGGCGCTGTTCAGTGGCCTCTATCTCAATGAGCTGCTGATCCGCCTGCTGCCTGCCGAAGACCCGCACCCGGCGGTGTTCGACCATTACGCTGCAACACTGCTGGCCCTGGCCGAGGGTCGCCCGTTGGAGCCACTACTGCGTTCTTTCGAATGGCGCCTGTTGGACGATCTCGGTTACGGCTTCTCCCTGAACACCGATATCCACAGCGAACCGGTCGCGCCGGACGGTCTCTATCGTCTGCAAGTGGACGCCGGGCTTGAACGGGTGTTTCTGTTGCAGCCGGGCCTGTTCAACGGCACCGAACTGCTGGCCATGGCCGAAGCCGACTGGACCGCTCCCGGCGCACTGTCTGCCGCCAAGCGTCTGATGCGTCAGGCACTGGCCGTGCACTTGGGCGGTCGCCCCCTCGTCAGCCGCGAGCTATTTCGCAAGCCCTGATATGCTGTGCGCCGAATATTTCCCTTCAGGAGCGCATCCGTGACCACCAGCAATCGCATTCTTCTTGGCGTGAACATCGACCACGTCGCCACCCTGCGTCAGGCCCGTGGCACACGCTACCCGGATCCGGTCAAGGCAGCGCTGGACGCGGAAGAGGCGGGCGCCGATGGCATCACCGTGCACTTGCGTGAAGACCGCCGGCACATTCAGGAGCGCGACGTGCTGCTGCTCAAGGATGTGCTGCAGACCCGCATGAATTTCGAAATGGGCGTCACCGAAGAAATGATGGCGTTCGCCGAACGCATCCGTCCGGCGCACATTTGCCTCGTCCCGGAAACCCGTCAGGAACTGACCACTGAAGGCGGTCTGGATGTAGCGGGGCAGGAAGAACGCATCAGGGCAGCGGTCGAGCGCCTGTCGAAGATCGGCAGCGAAGTGTCGTTGTTCATCGATGCTGACGAACGCCAGATCGCTGCGTCGAAGCGCGTCGGTGCGCCGGCCATCGAACTGCACACCGGGCGTTACGCTGATGCCGAAACTCCGAGCGAAGTCGCTGAAGAGCTGAAGCGTGTGGCGGACGGCGTGGCGTTCGGTCTGGCGCAGGGCCTGATCGTCAACGCCGGGCATGGCCTGCATTATCACAACGTCGAAGCCGTGGCGGCGATCAAGGGCATCAACGAATTGAACATCGGCCATGCGCTGGTGGCGCATGCGTTGTTCGTCGGGTTCAAGTCTGCAGTGTCCGAGATGAAGGCGCTGATCTTGGCTGCCGCCAAGCACTAAGCCTCGACACAAAAACCTGTGGGAGCGAGCCTGCTCGCGAAAGCGGTAAATCAGTCAACCATGATGTCGACTGACACGACGCCTTCGCGAGCAGGCTCGCTCCCACATTTGTTTTTGGGGCGGTGGTTAGAGCGGGGCAGGCTCTTGAGCCGGTTTTGACTTGTCGATACCGGGCACATGCAGATTGCCCTCGGCCACCTGATCGCCTTCAAGCTGCGGCTGGGTCACCCAGGTCAGGATGTCGTAGTAGCGACGGATGTTCGCCACGAAATGCACCGGCTCGCCGCCCCGGGCGTAGCCGTAGCGGGTCTTGCTGTACCACTGCTTCTGCGACAGGCGCGGCAGCATCTTCTTCACGTCCAGCCACTTGTCCGGGTTCAGGCCTTCGCGGGACGCCAGTTTGCGTGCGTCATCGAGGTGACCGCTGCCGACGTTGTACGCCGCCAGCGCAAACCAGGTGCGGTCCGGTTCCTGAATCGATTCGTCGAGCTGATCCTTCATGTAGGCCAGGTACTTGGCGCCGCCCATGATGCTTTGCTTGGGATCGAGACGGTTCGACACGCCCATCGCCTGAGCGGTGTTCTGGGTCAGCATCATCAAACCGCGCACGCCGGTTTTCGAAGTGACTGCCGGTTGCCACAGCGATTCCTGATAACCGATGGCCGCCAGCAGGCGCCAGTCGACTTTCTCTTTCTTGGCGTAGGTCTTGAAGTGCTGTTCGTATTTGGGCAGGCGCTGCTGCAAGTGCTGGGCGAAGGTAGTGGCGCCCATGTAGCCGAGGACATCGACATGGCCGTAATAGCGGTCTTTCAGGCGCTGCAGGGTGCCGTTCTTCTGCACCTTGTCGAGGTAGGCGTTGATCTCGTTGAGCAGGCTGTTGTCTTCGCCGGCGGCCACCGCCCAACTCTGGCTGCGCGCATCGCCGAGGTCGAAGGCCACGCGGATGTTGGTGAAGTACACCTGGTTCATCGCCACTTCGTTGGAGTCGACCAGCGTCAGGTCGATCTGGCCTTCATCGACCATGCGCAACAGGTCGACCACTTCAACGGCGTCGGATTCTTCGTATTCGATGCCTGGAAATTTCTTTTTCAGCTCCGCCAGTTGTTCAGCGTGGGTGCTGCCCTTGAGCACCATGATTTTCTTGCCGACCAGATCGCCCGGGTCGGTAGGGCGCGACTGGCCGTTGCGGTAGATGATCTGCGGAGTGACTTCGAGGTAGGAGTGGGAAAACCGCACCTGCTTCTTGCGATCCTCGCTGCTGACCAGACCTGCCGCCGCCAGCACCGGGCCGTTCGGCTTGCCGATCTGATTGAACAGGTCATCGAGGTTGTCGGCGGTCTCGATCTTCAGTTCGACCCCCAAATCGTCGGCGAAGCGTTTCACCAGCTCGTATTCGAAGCCGGTTTCACCGCTGCGATCCTGAAAGTAGGTGGCGGGGCTGTTACGGGTAATCACCCGCAGCACACCATCCTCCTTTACGCGCTCGAGTGTGTTGGGTTTATCAACACAGCCACCGAGCATCAGGAAGAGTCCGGTTGCGATCAGCCATTTGGCGTACCGCGGACGCAAAGCCGTTGGGAAAAACATCTGCGCAGTATACGCAAACGGCTGCGGGCGCCATATCTCGACAGTGAGCGGCTTGTCTGCTAGACGTCACAAAACCGCACGAAACCCCGCAGGAATGGGGCTGAACGGCATTTTGTGACAGAAAAAATAAGCGCTGCTCGCACACCCTTTAAATTTGACTTCAAAGGCAGAAACACAGATTGATATCCGAGTGCAACCGTGCGTAGCGTTTCGGGTGATGTTGAGGGCGGTTTAGGCTAGAATGCACGGCCTCAAAGCACACCCCTTCCCGAGGCTGTCCCGAAGATGTTGATCCTGCGCGGCGCTCCTGCCCTTTCTGCCTTTCGCCACAGCAAACTCCTTGAGCAACTGAGCCAGAAGGTTCCAGCTGTCAGTGGCCTGTATGCTGAATTCGCTCACTTCGCCGAAGTCACCGGCGTCCTGACCGGCGACGAACAGCAGGTGCTTGCGCGCCTTCTGAAGTACGGCCCAAGCGTTCCGGTACAAGAGCCGACCGGTCGTCTGTTTCTGGTGTTGCCGCGTTTCGGCACCATCTCGCCATGGTCGAGCAAGGCCAGCGACATCGCCCGCAACTGCGGCCTGAGCAAGATCCAGCGCCTGGAACGCGGCATCGCGTTCTACGTGGCCGGCCAGTTCAGCGACGCCGAGGCCCAGCAAATCGCCGACGTGCTGCATGACCGCATGACCCAGATCGTTCTGGGCAATCTGGAACAGGCCGCCGGTCTGTTCAGCCACGCCGAGCCGAAGCCGCTGACCGCGATCGACATTCTTGGTGGCGGCCGCGCCGCGCTGGAAAAGGCCAACACCGAGCTGGGCCTGGCCCTGGCCGAAGACGAGATCGATTATCTGGTCAACGCCTTCAACGGTCTCAAGCGCAACCCGCACGACATCGAACTGATGATGTTCGCCCAGGCCAACTCCGAGCACTGCCGCCACAAGATCTTCAACGCCAGTTGGGATATTGACGGCGAAAGCCAGGAAAAAAGCCTGTTCGGCATGATCAAGAACACCTATCAGATGCACAACGAAGGCGTGCTGTCCGCTTATAAGGACAACGCTTCGGTGATCGTCGGAAACGTCGCCGGCCGCTTCTTCCCGGATCCGGAAACCCGCCAGTACGGCGCGGTGCAGGAGCCGGTGCACATCCTGATGAAGGTCGAAACCCACAACCACCCGACCGCGATCGCCCCGTTCCCGGGTGCCTCCACCGGTTCCGGTGGCGAGATCCGCGACGAAGGTGCAACCGGTCGTGGCGCCAAGCCAAAGGCCGGCCTGACCGGTTTCACCGTGTCCAACCTGCAGATCCCGGGCTTCGAACAGCCGTGGGAAGTGCCGTACGGCAAGCCTGAGCGCATCGTTACCGCGCTGGACATCATGATCGAAGGCCCGCTGGGCGGCGCCGCGTTCAACAACGAATTCGGTCGTCCGGCCCTGACCGGCTACTTCCGTACCTTCGAACAGTCGATCTCCACCCCGCACGGTGATGAAGTTCGTGGTTACCACAAGCCGATCATGCTCGCGGGCGGCATGGGCAACATCCGTGAAGAACACGTCAAGAAAGGCGAGATTCTGGTCGGCTCCAAGCTGATCGTGCTTGGCGGCCCGGCAATGCTGATCGGTCTGGGCGGCGGCGCCGCTTCCTCGATGGCCACCGGCACCAGCTCGGCGGATCTCGACTTCGCTTCCGTACAGCGTGAAAACCCTGAGATGGAACGTCGCTGCCAGGAAGTCATCGACCGTTGCTGGCAACTGGGCGACAAGAACCCGATCAGCTTCATCCACGACGTGGGTGCGGGCGGTCTGTCCAACGCCTTCCCGGAACTGGTCAACGACGGCGACCGTGGTGGCCGTTTCGAACTGCGCAACATTCCCAACGACGAGCCGGGCATGGCCCCGCACGAAATCTGGTCCAATGAATCCCAGGAACGTTACGTTCTGGCGGTCGGCCCGGCCGACTTCGAGCGCTTCCAGGCGATCTGCGAACGTGAGCGCTGCCCGTTCGCCGTGGTCGGCGAAGCCACTGCCGAGCCGCAACTGACCGTGACGGACAGCCACTTCGGCAACAACCCGGTGGACATGCCACTGGAAGTGTTGCTGGGCAAGGCCCCGCGCATGCACCGTTCGGTGGTTCGCGAAGCCGAGCTGGGCGACGATTTCGATCCGTCTAACCTCGACATCAGCGAATCCATCGAGCGCGTCCTGCATCACCCGGCCGTGGCGAGCAAAAGCTTCCTGATCACCATCGGCGACCGCACCATCACCGGCCTCGTCGCCCGTGACCAGATGGTTGGCCCGTGGCAGGTTCCGGTGGCCGACGTCGCCGTCACCGCCACCAGTTTCGACGTCTACACCGGTGAAGCGATGGCCATGGGCGAGCGCACTCCGCTGGCGCTGCTGGACGCTCCGGCGTCGGGCCGCATGGCCATCGGCGAAACCCTGACCAACATTGCCGCTTCGCGTATCAACAAGATCTCCGACATCAAACTGTCGGCGAACTGGATGTCCGCCGCCGGCCACCCGGGCGAAGACGCGCGTCTGTACGACACCGTGAAAGCGGTCGGCATGGAACTGTGCCCTGAGCTGGGCATCACCATTCCGGTGGGCAAGGACTCCATGTCCATGGCCACCCGCTGGAACGACAACGGCGAAGAAAAAACCGTGACCTCGCCGATGTCGCTGATCGTGACCGGTTTCGCCCCAGTGGCTGACATCCGTCAGACCCTGACTCCGGAACTGCGCATGGACAAGGGCACCACCGACCTGATCCTGATCGACCTCGGTCGCGGTCAGAACCGTATGGGTGCTTCGATCCTTGCTCAGGTTCACGGCAAGCTCGGCAAGCAGGCGCCGGACGTCGACGACGCCGAAGACCTGAAAGCCTTCTTCGCGGTGATCCAGGGCCTCAACGCCGACGGTCACCTGCTGGCTTACCACGACCGTTCCGACGGTGGTCTACTGACCTCCGTGGTGGAAATGGCCTTTGCCGGCCACTGCGGTCTGAGCCTGAACCTGGACAGCGTTGCTGAAAATTCGGCAGAAATCGCCGCGATCCTGTTCAACGAAGAACTGGGTGCGGTGATCCAGGTTCGTCAGGACGCCACGCCAGACATCCTCGCGCAGTTCAGCGCGGCCGGTCTGGGTGACTGCGTGTCGGTGATCGGTCAGCCTATCAACAACGGCCAGATCAACATCACCTTCAACGGTGACACGGTGTTCGAAGGCCAGCGTCGTCTGCTGCAACGTCAGTGGGCCGAGACCAGCTACCAGATCCAGCGTCTGCGCGATAACGCCGACTGCGCCGAGCAAGAATTCGACGCGCTGCTGGAAGAAGACAACCCGGGCCTGAGCGTCAAGCTGAGCTACGACGTCAACCAGGACATCGCCGCGCCTTACATCAAGAAAGGCATCCGCCCACAGGTTGCCGTGCTGCGTGAGCAGGGCGTCAACGGTCAGGTGGAAATGGCGGCAGCGTTCGACCGTGCCGGTTTCAACGCGATCGACGTGCACATGAGCGACATTCTCGCTGGCCGCGTCGACCTGAACGAGTTCAAAGGTCTGGTGGCCTGCGGTGGCTTCTCCTACGGCGACGTACTCGGCGCCGGTGAAGGCTGGGCCAAGTCGGCGCTGTTCAACAGCCGTGCCCGCGATGCGTTCCAGGGCTTCTTCGAGCGTAACGACAGCTTCACCCTCGGTGTGTGCAACGGTTGCCAGATGATGTCCAACCTGCACGAGCTGATCCCGGGCAGCGAGTTCTGGCCGCATTTCGTGCGCAACCGCTCCGAGCAGTTCGAAGCGCGCGTGGCGATGGTGCAGATCCAGGAATCGAACTCGATCTTCCTGCAGGGCATGGCCGGTTCGCGTATGCCGATCGCCATCGCGCACGGTGAAGGCCATGCCGAGTTCTCCAGCGAAGAAGCCTTGCTGGAAGCCGATCTGTCCGGTTGCGTGGCGATGCGTTTCGTCGACAACCACGGCAAGGTCACCGAAGCCTACCCGGCCAACCCGAACGGCTCGCCGCGCGGGATTACCGGTCTCACCAGCCGCGACGGTCGTGTGACGATCATGATGCCGCACCCGGAGCGGGTGTTCCGCGCGGTGCAGAACTCGTGGCGTTCGGAAGACTGGACCGAGGATGCTCCTTGGATGCGCATGTTCCGTAATGCTCGCGTGTGGGTGAACTAAGCGTCGTGTACAAGCTCGGATTTTTTGTTCCTGACAGTCATGTCGAGGTGGTCAAGGACGCTTTATTCGCTGCCGGTGGTGGGCGGATCGGGGACTATGACCACTGTGCTTGGCAGGTGCTTGGGTCTGGTCAGTTTCGGCCTTTGGACGGCAGTCAGCCGTTCATTGGTGAGGCGGGGCAGGTTGAGCGGGTCGAGGAATGGAAGGTTGAGCTTGTGGTTTGTGACGCTTTGATTGGTGATGTGGTGGCTGCTTTGAAGTTGAGCCACCCTTACGAGACGCCGGCTTATGAGGTGTGGCGGCTGGAGGATTTCTGATCTTTCTGCCGCTGGAACGGGAAGCCCGCAGATGAGTGATTGTCTGCGGGTTTTTTGTTGCCTGCGATTTGCTTTTCTGTAGGAGTGAGCCTGCTCGCGATGGCGCCCTGACAGGCGACCATGCTCTGGCTGACTGTGTGAATATCCGTTGCTTCGGGTGCAGCGGCTGGCGGTTTCGCCCTTACGGCGAGTCACTTTTTACAAACGCCTAAAAAGTAACCCAAAACGCTTGCTCCTGCGTTCGGCCCGCTCGCTGAGGCTCGGGGTCCCTTCGCTCCGGTATTGATCCGGGCGCAGCGCCTCCGGTTTGCTTCGCTGCACCTCCTCTCGCTGTGTTTGGCTGCGCCAAACGGTCGCTGCGCTCCCACGCCCGGATCAATCCCTCCACTCAGCCTTCCGACGTCGCCCGTGGATCAAGATCAAGAGCGACAGCCGAGCTTGCGCTCATCCTGGAGTGGGGCGGCTTCGCCGCATGGGGTGTGCGCTTGCTAAATTGCAGGAGCCAGCTTGCTGGCGAAGGTGGCCTGACAGCCGACCAATCTCTACCTGAATACACCGGGTTCAAACTGTGGGAGCGGGCTTGCTCGCGAAGGCGTCCTGATAGCTCACTGATCCATTGCAGATGCCCACAACTCCTGTGGGAGCCTGGCTTGCCAGCGATGGCGGCCTGACAGCCGACCAGTCTCTATCTGGTGCAGTACTCACCTGTAGGAGCTGCCGAAGGCTGCGATCTTTTGACTTTGGTTTTTTACAGTCAAAGGGCAGATCAAAAGATCGTCCGAACGCGGCCCGAGCCTTCGGCAGCTCCTACACGGGATGTTTTGTGTTTAAGAGTGTGTGGAATTACCAGAAGCTTCCCACAAGGTTTTCAGGTTGTCCCTCGGACGTCCGGTCTCTAGGCTTCGTCTGTCGCTGCCAATTCAGCGACCGGGAGGTGAGATACCCGATTTGGATCCCCAGACAAGTGCCCCCATAATTGCGGCCAGCTTTCGCTGTCAGCAATTCATTATGGCGGCTATGTACGGGCGGACTTCGGTCCGGCCGGATTTGGGGTCCTTACCGGTAATCTCACTCCGTACATAGCTGCCACCTCTTCTTCGAGTGAGATCGGGAACAAGTGGCTACAACACTTAAAAGGACTTGTTCGATGGACAAACTGATCCCCGACCCACCCAACGAAACCATAGCACCACCCGTAGACGCCATCCGGGTTGAAGACCTGACGAAAGACCGTGAAGCCATCAAGCGCGCTGTCGATTTCTACTTCACCCCGCAACCCGCTGAGGCGCATCAGCCCAGCACGATGTTCCTGGTCAACCCCAGCATCGACACAGAAACCCTGCTGGCCCACGCCTACGAATCGTTGGCCTGCGCCAGTGCCATGGCCAGCAACTTCGCCAGCGAACTCAGCGGCCTGCAACGCAGTACCGCACTGGCGATTCAGCAAATCGTCATGCTCGCCGAACTGGCGGTAAATCGAGCGCTGGATCGAGTCGATCCGCAAACCTGATTCATCGGATGATCATTGCAAACCGGCTCGTCCCGTCGCGGATCTCATATCCTTTTTGGGGAATTGAGACCTCACGTGGGAGCGGGCCGTCGGCGATCAAGTTTTGGATTCAATGCTTAGGTTCGTCTTGATGATGACCAATCATCGGAAACCACCGCTTACCTGTAATTTCTGACAGTGGTGCGATTCGGCAAACTTCTGTCTGATGAGACTTCCATTCACAACAGGTAAGAAGGATTTTGCGATGTCTACTGAAAAAAACACTGTGCCGGTAATTACCTCCATGAAAGACAGCCAAGGCGAGGAGATTCCAAACGGCGGTACGACCTCCTCCACTGTTGTGCAGTCGAGCGGCTTGGCGTCTGCCGGCGATGAACTCCAGATTTTCGACGGTGCTACTTTGAAGGGGCGAGTTGTTGCTGACGCTGCAGGCAATTGGCACTTTATCTTGACGGCTTTGTCATTGGGAGTTCATTCGATCACGGCCAGAGGACGGGTCCTTCACTCCCAAGCACGTACGTTCACCGTCAAGGCTTAGTAAACACTTGATAAAAAGCCGCTGAGCTCCACAGCCCAGCGGCTTTCCGTTTATCAGTGAGGCTGTTGAGTTTCGCTGTGGGTTATACCTTGGCGCTGACCTCACTCCGGTTCACCAACGCCTCAATCGCTCCACTCAAACTCGCCGCTTTCTCGCCAATCAACAAATGCCAGACCCCACCCTCCAGCGGGCTGACACCCTGGCAACCCAGCTCTTTCAACTGAGCCTCGGACAACGCTTTACCATCGACCAGTTGCAGGCGAATGCGGGTCAGGGCGATGCAGTCCAGCTGCAGCACATTCTCGCTACCGCCCAAGGCAGTCAGCCATTGTTGGGCTTCCGGTGCAGTGACCAATGCAGCCTTCGATTCCTCGACCACCACCGCAGGCGCAGCCACCAACGCACGCCCCAGCGCCGGCATGGCGAGGCGGATTTCGTCGGCGATGCTGTCGGCCAGTGGCCCGACCACTACCTGCAAGCTGCCGCCCTTGCCCGGACGCACAACCGCCATCGCACCCAGCGCTTTCAGATCGGCATCGGATGCTTTGTTGCGATCGACCATTTCCAGGCGCAGACGAGTCGTGCAGGCGCCAACGGTGACCAGGTTCTCGGCACCGCCCAAGGCTTTGATGTAAGCCGCAGCGCGCTCGTTCTCGGTGAGAACTGCCTTGTCAGCCGCCGCCACATCCTCACGCCCCGGCGTCTTCAGATTGAAACGACGAATACAGAAATCAAACACCGCGTAATACACCACGGCGTAAGCCAGCCCGACCGGGATCACCAGCCAGCCATTGGTCGAGCGACCCCAACCGAGCACCATGTCGATGAAACCGCCGGAGAAGGTGAAGCCCAGATGAATGTTCAGCGCATTGGTGATCGCCATCGACAACCCGGTCAGCAGCGCATGCAGCAGATACAGCAGCGGGGCGAGAAACATGAAGGCGAACTCGATCGGCTCGGTAACGCCGGTCAAAAACGACGTCAAAGCCATCGACAGGAAGATCCCGCCCATGACCTTGCGCCGCTCTGGCAACGCGTTGCGGTACATCGCCAGGCATGCGGCGGGCAGGCCGAAGATCATCATCGGGAACATGCCGGTCATGAACTGGCCGCCCTTTGGATCGCCGGCGAAGTAGCGTGACAGGTCGCCGGTGACCAGTGCGCCGGTGGTCGGGTCGGTGAAGTTGCCGAACACGAACCACGCCATGTTGTTGAGGATGTGGTGCAGGCCGGTGACGATCAGCAGGCGGTTGAACACGCCGAAGACGAACGCGCCGAAGCTGCCGCTTTCCATCATCAGGCTGCCAAAGCTGTTGATGCCGTGCTGGATCGGCGGCCAGATGTAGCCGAACACCACGCCCAGACCGACCGCCGCAAATCCGGTGACGATCGGCACGAACCGGCGGCCGCCGAAGAACGCCAGGTACTCCGGCAGCTTGATGTCCTTGAAGCGGTTGTACAGCGCGCCGGCCATCAGGCCGCTGACAATCCCGGCGAGCATGCCCATGTTGATGCTCGGGTCGAGCACCTTGAGCGTGGAGATCATCACCAGGTAACCGATCACTCCGGCCAGGCCTGCGGTGCCGTTGTTGTCCTTGGCAAACCCGACAGCGATGCCGATGGCGAAGATCATCGCCAGGTTGGCGAAGATCACCTGGCCGGCATCGTGAATGATCGCGATGTTCAGCAGGTCGGTGTCACCCAGACGCAGCAGCAGGCCGGCAATCGGCAGGATCGCGATCGGCAGCATCAGCGCGCGGCCGAGGCGTTGCAGGCCTTCGATGAAGAGTTGGTACATGGTGGTTCTCCCTGCTCTTTATAGAGAGCTTGTTGTTAGTGCAGAGGCCAATGCTGGTGGCAGGCGTGACGAACCGCAGCGGCGCTGTTGAGTTTCAACAGGTCGCGGCTGAGGCGTTGGCATTCGGCTTCGTGCAACTGGCGCACGCGATCCTTGATTTCACCGATTTGCACCGGGCTCACCGACAGCTCGGTCACGCCGAGGCCGATCAGCACCGGTGTCGCCAGCGGATCGGAGGCGAGGGCACCGCACACGCCGACCCAGCGTTTGTGCACCGCCGCGCCTGCGCAGGTCATGGCGATCAGCCGCAGCAGTGCCGGATGCAGGGCGTCGACGCGGGCGGCCAAACCTGCGTGGTCGCGGTCCATGGCCAAGGTGTATTGCGACAGGTCGTTGGTGCCGATCGACAGGAAGTCGGCGTGCTCGGCCAGTTGTTCGGCCTGCAATGCAGCGGCCGGGACTTCGATCATCACGCCGATTTCCGGGCGCTGAGTCACACCCAGTTCGATGCACAGCGCATCGACCCGTTGGCGGATGTGCAGCAGTTCGTCGACTTCGGTGACCATCGGCAACAGGATCCGGCAACGGCGCAGCGGGCTGACTTGCAGCAGTGCGCGCAATTGCTGATCGAGGATTTCCGGACGGGCCTGGGCCAGACGAATGCCGCGCAGGCCGAGTACCGGATTGGCTTCGGCGGGCAGCGGCAGGTAGTCGAGTTGCTTGTCGCCGCCGACATCGATGGTGCGGATGATCACCGAGTGCTCACCCATGGCATCGAGCACGGCTTGATAGGCGGCGCGCTGCTCGTCGACGTCCGGCGCGGTCTGCCGGTCGACGAACAGAAATTCGGTGCGTAGCAGGCCGACGCCATCGGCGCCGTTGGCAAAGGCGTCTGCCGCTTCATGGCTGGAGGCGACATTGGCGACCACTTCGATCGCCACGCCATTGCGGGTTTCGGCGGACAGATGGGCTTTGGTTTGTTGCGCATCGCGGCGTTGCTGACGCTCGATTTGCGCCTGTTGTACTTCGGCCAGGCGTTCGGTGTTCGGCGTCAGTTCGAGGCGGCCGCCATCGGCATCCAGCACCACCGACTGACCCTGTGCTTGATCGAGTAAAGCGGCGCCCAGTGCAACCAGGCACGGCAGACCTTTGCCGCGCGCCAGAATCGCCACGTGCGAAGTCGCGCCGCCCTCGGCCATGCACAACCCGGCGACACCTTGCGCGCTGAGTTGCAGCAGATCCGACGGCGTCAGTTCATGCGCAGCGACAATGGAGCCGGCCGGCACTTCGTAATGCCAGGCTTCGCCGAGCAGGGCGCGCAGGACACGTTGCTTGAGGTCGCGCAGGTCGTTGGCGCGTTCGGCCAGCAGCGCACTGCCGGTGTGTTGCAGCACTTCGCACTGCACGTCGATCGACTGGCTCCACGCGTGGGTCGCCGCTGTGCCTTGGTCGATAGCATGCTGCGCGGCGTCGAGCAGGGCCGGGTCTTCGAGCAGTGCCAGGTGCGCGGAGAAGATCGCTTCTTCGTCGGTGCTCTTGTGCTTTTTCGCTTGGGCGAGGGTAGCGTTGATTTCGCCGCGAACCTGATTCAGCGCGCTTTCAAGTTTCTGCAGTTGCTCAAGCGGAGCATGATTGCCCGCATCTGCCGGCAGGCTGATCGCGTTCAGGCGAAACAGCGGCCCGCCGACCAGACCCGGTGCGGCGCACACACCCTGCAATACGCCAGCCTCGGCGGGGCGTTTGCGCGGTGCGGCGTTGACCGGTGCAGCAGCGTGATGATCATCGGGCAGGGCGGTCGCCAAGGCATTGAGCAAGGCTTGCAGCGCGGCTTCGGCGTCCGGCCCCTGACAGCTGACCTGCACCTCATCCTGCTCGCCGATGGCCAGTCCCATCAGCCCGATCAGGCTGTTGCACGGCGCCGACTTACCAGCGAAGTGCAGCTGCGACTGGCTCTTGAAGCCTTGTGCGGTCTGCCGAATCAGTGCGGCAGGGCGCGCATGCAGACCGCCGCGATGAGCCACCAACACTTGCCCACGCACCTCAGGCCCGCCAGTTTCTTCAACATTCGCAGCCGCACCGTTGCGGGCAATAATGTGCAGCAACGGCTCGCCGACCTTCACCGCTTTGAGTGTGATCGGGCGCACCTGGAAATCCTGGCTGTTGGTCAGGATCAACAGGCTGACCAGGCTTTTGCACTGCTGGCCGACCTTGTCCAGGTCATAGCGCAACAACGGCTGGCCGTTGCTGACCCGCGTGCCTTCCTTGACCAGCATCGAGAAGCCTTCGCCGTTCAGTTCAACGGTATCGAGGCCCAGGTGCAGAAGGATTTCCGCGCCGTTGTCGGCGCGCACGGTCAGCGCGTGGCCGGTGCGGGCGACGTGGATGATCTCCCCGGCGCAGGGCGAATACAGGGTGTCATTCAGCGGGTCGATGGCGATGCCGTCACCCATCGCGCCGCTGGCGAACACCGCGTCCGGGACTTTGGCGAGCGTGAGCACCGGGCCGCTGAGCGGGGCGCTGAGGGTCAGCTCTTTATTGTTGTTGTGCATGGCTCGGTCTCATCAGGTGTGCAGTCATTCGGGCTTAGTGCGTACGGGTCACTTTGCTCAGGTGGCGCGGCTGATCCGGGTCCATGCCACGGGCCACGGCGAGACCTGCGGCCATCACGTAGAAGCTCTGGATCGCCAGAATCGGGTCGAGGGCTGGGTGTTCGGCGCGGCTCAGGGTCAGGTCGCGTTCGAGGATGTCGTCCGGCGCGGCCAGCAGCACGCGAGCGCCGCGTTGACGCATCTCTGCCGCAAGGCTGATCAGACCGGCCTGTTCGGCACCGCGCGGGGCGAACACCAGCAACGGGTAATGCTCGTCGATCAGCGCCATCGGGCCGTGACGGACTTCGGCACTGCTGAACGCTTCGGCCTGAATGGCCGAGGTTTCCTTGAATTTCAGCGCGGCCTCTTGGGCAATGGCAAAACCGGCGCCACGGCCGATGACCATCAGCCGTTCGCAATCTCGCAAGGCATCGATGGCCGCGCTCCAGTCCTGCTGCGCCGCTTCGCGCAGGCCTTCGGGCAGAGCGTTGTGCGCTTCCAGCAGTTCGTGGTCTTCTTTCCAGTGCGCGATCAACCGGGCGCTGGCGCTGAGGGTCGCGATAAAACTCTTGGTTGCGGCGACGCTGCTTTCGATACCGGCGAGCAACGGCAGGCTGAATTCACATGCGGCTTCCAACGGCGAATCGGCAGCGTTGACCATCGACACACTGAGGGCGCCACGCTTGCGCAACAGACGCAGGCTGTTGACCAGGTCCGGGCTCTGCCCCGATTGCGAGAACGCGAACGCCACCTGACCGCTGACCTTCAGCGGCGCCTGCTGCATGGTCACCACCGACATCGGCAACGACGCCACCGGCACCCCCAGTTGCTGCATGGTCAGGTAGGCGAAGTAGCTCGCCGCGTGGTCGGAGCTGCCGCGCGCGACGGTCATCGCCACTTGTGGTGGCTGACGGCGCAGGCGCCCGGCGATCTCGATCATCTGCGGGTCGAGTTGTTGCAATTGGGCTTGCACGGCCTCGAACGAGGACAGCGCCTCTTCAAGCATTTTTGAAGTCAATGTCTTCTCCTTCGACCATGACGGCGGTCAGTGTGAGCGAGCGATCCAGCCGCACGCAGTCGGCCCAGGCCCCCGGTTGCAGGCGCCCGCGTTCAGTGATGCCGAGGTAGTCGGCGGGAAATTGCGATAGACGCTGCGAAGCCTCGGCGATCGGCAGACCGATCTTCACCAGGTTGCGCAGGGCCTGATCCATGGTCAGCGTGCTGCCGGCCAGCGTGCCGTCGGGCAGGCGCACGCCGCCCAGGCATTTGGTCACGGTGTGGCTGCCGAGCTTGTATTCACCGTCGGGCATGCCGGCGGCGGCGGTCGAATCGGTGACGCAGTACAGGCACGGGATCGAACGCAGGGCCACGCGGATCGCACCGGGATGCACGTGCAGCAAGTCCGGGATCAGTTCGGCGAATTTGGCGTGGGCCAGCGCGGCGCCGACGATCCCCGGTTCGCGGTGATGCAGCGGACTCATGGCGTTGTACAAATGGGTGAAACTGGTGGCGCCGGCATCCAGGGCGGCGACGCCTTCCTCATAGCTGCCGAGGGTGTGGCCGATTTGCATGCGGATGCCGCGGCTGCTCAGTTCACGAATCAATCCGTCGTGACCAGCGATTTCCGGGGCGATGGTGATCACCCGGATCGGCGCCAGCGCCAGGTATTCCTCGACCTCGGCCATCAACGCGGTGTGGGCGAAATTCGGTTGCGCGCCGAGTTTTCCGGGGTTGATGTACGGGCCTTCCAGATGCACACCAAGGACGCGGGCGGCACCTTGCGGACGCTGTTCGCAGAACTCGCCGACCTCTTTCAGCACGCTGGAGATCTCGGCACTCGGCGCGGTCATGGTGGTGGCCAGCAGCGAAGTGGTGCCGAAGCGCACGTGGGTTTTGGTGATGGTCTCGAAGGCGCTGGCGCCTTCCATGATGTCTTTGCCGCCACCGCCATGCACGTGCAGGTCGATGAAACCCGGCAGCAGATACGGCAGGTCATTGTCGGCCGGATCGCAGGGCACGCCTTCGATCGACACGACTTTGCCGTGTTCGTGGATCAGCCGGCCGCGAACCCAGCCGCTGGCGGTGAGGATGTTGTCTTCGGACATATTGGTTCTCGCTTATGGCCGCTCTTAACGACGCAGCTCTGCAACAAAGTCGTAGTAGTCGTTGCGGCAATAGGTGTCGGTGACTTCGATCGGTGTGTTGTCTTCGAGGTAGCCGACCCGGGTCATCAGCAGCATGGCGGTGCCGGGGGCGATGCCGACCAGCGCGGCGAACTCGTCCGAGGCGTTGATCGCCTGGATGTGCTGCAGGGCGCGGACGATCGGTTTGCCGATGCCGTCGAGGTATTCGTAGAGCGAATCGCCGACCAGGTGCGGCTTGGGCATGATCGAGGCGGGCAGGGTGCTCATCTCGATGGCCATCACCGTGTCGTCGGCCTTGCGCAGGCGTTTCATGCGCGCGACCTTGTCGTTCGGCGACAGGCTCAGGCGGATCAGTTCTTCGTGAGTCGGCAGGGTGATTTCGCGTTCCAGCCACTGCGAGCTGGGGACAAAGCCCTTGAGGCGAAGCATTTCGCTGAAGCCCGAGAGGCGTGACAGCGGTTGTTCCAGACGGGGTGTGATGAAGGTGCCGGAACCTTGCAGGCGGCGGATCAGACCTTGATCGAGCAGCACTTCCAGCGCTTTGCGTGCGGTGACCCGGGAGATACCCAGTTGCTCGCTGAGGTTGCGTTCGGAGGGCATCGCCTGCTCGGCCTTCCACTGCCCGGAATGGATCGCCGATTCCAGATTGCGCGCCAGCTGCAGGTACAGCGGCGTCGGCTGGGAGTCATCTGGGCGTAGGGCCTGGAGGTCGTTCATGTAGGTCATTTCCGACGCGAGTATAGGATTGTTGTGGCTCGCTTGTGGGGCGGAAATTAATACCACTTGAATACCATGTCAACGCGGGGAATTGGCGTGTAGCCCAATGAAATGGCGGGTTTCGAGGGTTGTGGCTTGAAGTGGTATTAGGGGTGGGCTTTAGAAAGCAAAAGATCGCAGCCTGCGACAGCTCCTACAGTGGGAAGTGGTATCAACCCTGTAGGAGCTGTCGCAGGCTGCGATCTTTTGATTTATTTTTTTCAGGTGACCAGTGGTCGCTGGTTAAGGACGGATCTCGATCATCGTGCCGTCCGGCACCAGACCCCAGACTTCGCGCATGTCCATGTTGCGCATGGCGATGCAGCCGTCGGTCCAGTCCAGGGTGTGAAACAGGTCTTCCGGGGTTTCTTCCGAATCCGGGGTGCCGTGGATCATGATCATCCCGCCAGGCTCGACGCCTTCGCGGCGGGCACGGGCCGAGTCGCTGATGTTCGGGTAGGAGATGTGCATCGCCAGGTTGAATTTTTCACTGACCTTGCGCCAGTCGATCCAGTAGAAACCTTCGGGCGTGCGTTTGTCGCCTTCAATCAGTTTCGGTCCTTTTTTCGCGCCCTTGCCCAGGGAAATGCGATAGGTCTTGATCGGCTTGCCGTCGGCGATCAATTGCAGTTGATGAGCCGATTTGAGCACCAGGATTTTTTCGATCATCGGGGTATTCGACGGCGTCACGGTGGTCACGAATGACGCTTGGGACACGGTGACGAACGACAGGCAAAACAGGGCAAGCAACCAGCGCATTGAAACGATTCCCCAGGGAGTGACGCAGATATTTTATTTATAGAAGCTTTTAGGTGATGGCAGGCTGCGTCAACGGCGGAATCGATTCGGAGCGAACCGGGTAGCTTTCGGCGCGGCGATCAGCGAAGAAGCATTCTAAGGTACGCCCCACGGTGCGGAAAGCCAGCTCGTCCCACGGGATGTCGGCTTCGTCGAATAGTTGTACTTCGAGGCTTTCGGGCCCGGCGGCAAAGTCCAGATCCGCCAGCTCGGCGCGGAAGAACACATGCACCTGACTGATGTGTGGCACGTCGATCAGCGTGTAGATGCTCAGATTACGCACTCGGGCGCAGGCTTCCTCGGCGGTTTCGCGGATCGCGGCTTGCTCGATGGTTTCGCCGTTTTCCATGAAACCGGCGGGCAGCGTCCAGTAACCGAGGCGTGGCTCGATGGCGCGGCGGCAGAGCAGCACTTTACTGCCCCAGGTCGCGACGCAACCAGCGACGATATTGGGGTTTTGATAGTGAATGGTCTGACAGCTGTCACAGACAAATCGCAGCCGCGAGTCGCCTTCGGGAATGCGCTGGGTCACCGGGTTGCCGCACTGGCTGCAAAATTTCATGCTGGGGTTCCTGAATGCTGCGCCTATCTTGGCGTGCAGCGGTGCCGGTCGGCAAGTTGTCGTTTCGCGACATGGCCCGGTCAGGGGCTTGGGCGGCTGCAATGATTGGTGCATGATGCAGGGTAAGGCACAGATCGAGAACACTCATGCTGGACGAGCTACTGCATAGGGTAAGCAACCACACACCGCGCACGCTGGAGACCGATAAACGTTTCCCCGAGGCCGCTGTTCTGGTGCCGATCACCCGCAGTGACGAACCCGAGCTGGTGCTGACCCTGCGCGCCAGCGGCCTCTCGACCCATGGCGGCGAGGTGGCCTTTCCCGGCGGTCGCCGCGACCCGGAAGACCCCGATCTGATCTTCACCGCTCTGCGCGAAGCCGAGGAAGAAATCGGCCTGCCACCGGGGCTGGTCGAGGTGATCGGCCCGCTCAGCCCGCTGATCTCCCTGCACGGCATCAAGGTCACGCCGTATGTCGGGGTGATCCCGGACTTCGTCGAATACCAGGCCAACGATGCCGAGATCGCAGCGGTGTTCAACGTGCCGCTGGAGTTTTTCCGCAAAGATCCGCGCGAACACACGCACCGTATCGATTACCAGGGCCGTAGTTGGTATGTGCCGAGTTATCGCTACGGCGAATTCAAGATCTGGGGTTTGACCGCTATCATGATCGTCGAACTGATCAATCTGCTCTATGACGAACAGATCAGCCTGCATCATCCGCCCAAAAGCTATATCAACACCTGAAGCCATCGCTCGAATGGCCCGTCATCGTGAGCCCTGAGGAAAACAAGATGAAATACCGCCTGGGCGACGCCCGCGTCGACACCCATCCACAGAGCTGGGTCGCGCCCAATGCCGTGCTGGTGGGCAAGGTCAGACTGGAAGAGGGCGCCAACGTCTGGTTCAACGCCGTATTGCGCGGCGACAACGAACTGATCCTGATCGGCAAGAACAGCAACGTCCAGGACGGCACGGTGATGCACACCGACATGGGCTATCCGCTGACCATCGGCACCGGCGTGACCATCGGTCACAACGCCATGCTGCATGGCTGCACCGTCGGCGACTACAGCCTGATCGGCATCAACGCGGTGATCCTCAACGGGGCGAAAATCGGCAAGAACTGCATCATCGGCGCCAATTCGCTGATCGGCGAAGGCAAGGAGATCCCCGATGGCTCGCTGGTGATGGGCTCGCCGGGCAAGGTCGTGCGTGAGCTGACCGAGCCGCAGAAGAAGATGCTCGAAGCCAGCGCCGCGCACTATGTGCATAACTCGCAGCGCTATGCGCGTGATCTGGTCGAGCAGGAAGAATGAGTACTCCCGAAAGACCGGTTGCCTCGCCGTGTGTGAATATCTGCGCACTGGATGACGACGATATTTGTACCGGTTGCCAGCGTACGGTCGCTGAGATCACCCGCTGGGGGCGGATGACCAATGACGAGCGGCGGGTGGTGCTGGGGTTGTGTCATGAGCGGGCGAAGGCGAGTGGGTTGGTGTGGATGATCCCCGGGAAATCTGGCGTCTGACAAACCGCCTTCGCGAGCAAGCCCGCTCCCACATTGGATTTGTGTTCACATTCGATCAACTGTGGGAGCGGGCTTGCTCGCGAAGAGGCCAGAACAGTCGCCACTTCTTATTGGCCCGACTCCAAGCCTGAAGTAACCTGTGCGCCAATTTCCCAGGTCGCCGCCATGATTTTCCTCATCGCCTACATCAGCAGCGTCGTGCTGATCAACTTCGCTTTCTCCACCGCGCCACACCTGGACATCATCTGGTCGGCCTGGGGCGGGTTGGTATTCGTGTTGCGCGACATGGTGCAAACCCGTTTCGGTCACGGTGCGCTCGTGGCGATGCTGGCGGCGCTGGTGTTGTCCTACGTCACTTCCGATCCGTCCATCGCCCTGGCCAGCGCCACGGCGTTCGCGGTGTCGGAAATCATCGACTGGCTGGTGTTCAGCGTCACCAAACGGCCGTTGCGCGACCGCCTGTGGATCAGCTCGGCGCTGAGCATTCCGCTCGATACCTTCATCTTTTTCGGCATGATCGACCAGATGACGCCACCGGTGATCATCACTGCACTGGTCTCGAAGTTCGCTGGCGTCACTGCCGTCTGGCTGATCATGGCCTGGCGCGAGCGCAAACAGGCTGTCGCCAGCTGAGCCAAACCCTGCGGTTCATGTAAAATGCCGCGCTTTCTCCCCATGGAAAGCGCGTCTGGCGTTGCTTTCCTCGATGATCCGCTTCTTTGAGGACCTGAGATGACCCGTATCGGAACTCCATTGTCGCCGACCGCGACCCGCGTATTGCTGTGTGGCTGTGGTGAGTTGGGCAAGGAAGTGGTGATCGAGCTGCAACGCCTGGGCGTTGAAGTGATTGCCGTCGACCGTTACGCCAACGCGCCGGCGATGCAGGTGGCGCACCGCAGCCACGTGATCAACATGCTCGACGGCGCCGCGCTGCGTGCAGTCATCGAAGCCGAGAAGCCGCACTTCATCGTGCCGGAAATCGAAGCCATCGCCACCGCCACGCTGGTCGAGCTGGAAGCCGAAGGCTTCACCGTGATTCCGACCGCCCGCGCCGCGCAATTGACCATGAACCGCGAAGGCATCCGCCGCCTGGCCGCTGAAGAGCTGGACCTGCCAACCTCGCCGTACCACTTTGCCGACACCTTCGAGGACTACAGCAAAGCCGTTCAGGACCTGGGCTTCCCGTGCGTGGTCAAGCCAGTCATGAGCTCGTCGGGTAAAGGCCAGAGCCTGCTGCGCAGCGCCGATGATGTGCAGAGGGCCTGGGATTACGCGCAAGAGGGCGGTCGCGCCGGCAAAGGTCGGGTGATCATCGAAGGCTTCATCGATTTCGACTACGAAATCACCCTGCTGACCGTGCGCCACATCGGCGGCACCACGTTCTGCGCACCGGTCGGTCACCGTCAGGAGAAGGGCGACTATCAGGAATCCTGGCAGCCGCAAGCCATGAGCCCGATTGCTCTGGCTGAGTCCGAGCGCGTGGCCAAGGCTGTGACCGAGGCTTTGGGTGGTCGCGGTCTGTTCGGCGTCGAACTGTTCATCAAGGGCGATCAGGTGTGGTTCAGCGAAGTTTCGCCGCGTCCGCATGACACCGGTCTGGTGACCCTGATTTCTCAGGATCTGTCGCAGTTCGCCCTGCACGCCCGCGCCATTCTCGGTCTGCCGGTGCCGCTGATCCGTCAGTTCGGCCCATCCGCTTCGGCAGTGATTCTGGTGGAAGGGCAGTCGACCCAGACCGCGTTCGCCAACCTGGGCGCAGCGCTGAGCGAGCCGGATACGGCGTTACGTCTGTTCGGCAAGCCTGAAGTCAATGGTCAGCGCCGGATGGGCGTGGCGTTGGCGCGGGATGAGTCGATTGAGGCGGCGCGTGCCAAGGCGACCCGGGCTGCTCAGGCTGTTGTTGTAGAGCTGTAAACCCAGGCGCGGCATTCACGAGCAAGCTCGCTCCCACAGGGAAATGCATTCCAATGTGGGAGCGGGCTTGCTCGCGAAGCTTTTGATCTCCTGTCAGGCAACCTGATTCAGATCGTTATTCCTCGTTTCCTTAAGGCACAGCACAGCAATCAGGCTGAGCACCGCTGCCGCCGACACATACCCGCCGACATAACTCAAACCACCCATTGCCACCAGTTTCTGTGCGAAGAACGGAGCCGCCGAGGCGCCGACGATCCCGCCGAGGTTGTAAGCGGCCGATGCGCCGGTATAGCGCACGTGGGTCGGAAACAGTTCCGGCAGCAGCGCGCCCATCGGGGCAAACGTCACGCCCATCAGGAACAGCTCGATGCACAGGAACAGCGCCACGCCCCAGGTCGAACCTTGCGTCAGCAATGGCTCCATCAGGAATCCGGACAGAATCGCCAGCACACCACCGACGATCAGCACCGGTTTGCGCCCGTAACGGTCGCTGGCCCAGGCGGACAACGGTGTTGCCGCGGCCATGAACAGCACGGCAAAACACAGCAGTCCAAGAAACGTCTCACGGCTGTAGCCGAGGGTGGACACGCCGTAGCTCAGGGAAAATACCGTCGAGATGTAAAACAACGCATAGCACACCACCATCGCCGCCGCGCCGAGCAGAGTGGGCGCCCAGTACTGGCTGAATAGCTCGACCAGCGGCACTTTCACTCGCTCCTGACGGGCAATGGCGTTGGCGAACACCGGGGTTTCGTGGAGTTTCAAGCGCACATACAGGCCGACCATCACCAGTGCCGCGCTGAGCAGAAACGGAATCCGCCAGCCCCAGCTGCGGAACTGCTCGTCATCGAGGGTCATGGCCAGGGTCAGGAACAGGCCATTGGCTGCAAGAAAGCCGATTGACGGGCCAAGCTGCGGGAACATGCCGAACCACGCCCGTTTGCCCTTGGGCGCATTCTCCGTGGCCAGCAACGCGGCGCCACCCCATTCGCCACCCAATCCCAAACCCTGACCGAAACGCAGCACACACAACAGAATCGGTGCCCAGGCGCCAATGCTGTCGTAACCCGGCAGCACGCCGATCAGCGTGGTGCACACGCCCATCAGCAACAGCGAGGCGACCAGTGTCGATTTGCGCCCGATGCGGTCACCGAAATGGCCGAACAGCGCCGAACCCAGCGGCCGTGCGAGGAAGGCGATGCCGAAGGTGAGAAACGCCGAGAGCATCTGCGCGGTGCCGGACGTCTGCGGAAAGAATACCGGCCCGATCACCAGTGCAGCGGCGGTGGCGTAAACGTAGAAGTCGTAGAACTCGATGGCGGTGCCGATGAAGCTCGCCGTCGCCACGCGGGTGGCGGAGTTGGTCGGCTGGGCAGGCGCGGTGGCGCTGTAAGCGGTACTGGTCGTCATGCGGTGATCCCTGACAGTCATGAGCTCCGTTGGAGCGAATTATTATGGTTGAACACCCAGGGATGTGGGATGAGACGCGAGCGCTGTTTCGAGTAGGAACAGTCGTCGGGGTGGTGCGGAAAATTACCGAAACCGTTGGCGTGCGGGGTAAGCACAGGGCTCGGCGGCGCTTGGGTAAGCGGCTCGATTATAGGAAGGGGGCTAACGAATGAACAAGAGCAAAGATCGCAGCTGTCGGGCTTACTGTGGCGAGGGAGCTTGCTCCCGCTCGGGCGCGCAGCGGCCGCCAAGAGGGTGGGGTCGCTACGCAACCCAGCGGGAGCAAGCTCCCTCGCCACAACAGCGCTTAGATCTTGGCGGGCACCAAGCTTGTATGCCAGATCAGCACCTTGCTCACCCGGTTGTCCTCGGTCTCGAGAATCTCCAGTCGATAACGCCCGATCTTCAAGCACACCGCGCTGTCCGGAATGGTCTCCAGCGCCTCGGTCACCAAGCCGTTGAGGGTTTTCGGTCCGTCGCTCGGCAAATGCCAGCCCAGGCATTTGTTCAGTTCGCGGATCGACGCTGTGCCGTCGATCACCATGCGCCCGTCGGCCTGCGGATGGATGTGCGGGTTGTCGAGGCTGTGCTCGCTTTCGAATTCGCCGACGATTTCTTCGAGAATGTCTTCCAGGGTGACGATGCCCAGCACCTCGCCGTACTCATCCACCACCATGCCCAGGCGGCGCTGCTGCTTGTGGAAGTTCAGCAGTTGCAGTTGCAGCGGCGTGCTTTCCGGGACGAAGTACGGTTCGTAGCTGGCGGCCAGCAGCGCTTCGCGGCTCAGTTGGCCATCGTGGAGCAGATGGCGGATCTGCCGGGTGTTGAGCACCGCTTCGACCTGGTTGATGTCGCTGTGGAACACCGGCAGGCGCGTGCGTTTGTTGTGGCGCAGTTGTTCGACGATCGCTTCGATCGAGTCGTCGAGGTTGATGCCGTCGACATCGCTGCGCGGCACCAGAATGTCGTTGACCGTGATGTTGTCCAGCGCATGGATGCCTGAGACCGGGTGGGTGCGAGACGGGTGTTCCGGATCGTTATCAGGGTCGGCAGGTTCTTCGTCTTCACTTTGCTGCACCACCTGGGGTTTGCGCGCGAAGGGACGCAGCAGCAAACCGCTGATGCGGCTCAGCAGCCACGCCAGCGGGTAAAGAATCTTCAGCGGAACCGCCAGCAGGGTATTACCGAACGACAGCACCGCATCCGGGTAGCGCTGGGCCACGGTGCGCGGAAAGTAGTCGGCAAACACCAGCAACACGGCACCGGCACCGAGGCAGGCGGCCCACGGGCCGTTCTCCTCGCAAAGGAAGATCGCCAGCAGCGTGGCAATGATTACCGCGAGGGCGCGGCACAGGGTGTTGCACAGGATCAGGCTGTCGAGCGGGAAGCTCAGCTTCGCCAGCGGCTTATCGCTGGCGCGCGAGGCGGTGCGTTGCGCGAGCAAGTGCTGCTGCGCGATTTCGACGGCGGTAAACAGCCCCGACCATAAAATCAGCAGGACAAATACCGCGAGCATCGGCCCTATGGGCAAACCGTCCATTTATGCCGCCCGTCAGATGTGCAGGATGTATTCACGAACCAGTTTGCTGCCGAAATACGCCAACATCAGCAGGCAGAAACCGGCGAGGGTCCAGCGAATTGCCTTGTGGCCGCGCCAGCCAAGGCGATTACGGCCCCACAGCAGCACGCTGAACACGATCCAGGCCAGGCACGCCAGCAAGGTCTTGTGTACCAGATGCTGGGCGAACAGGTTCTCGACGAACAGCCAGCCGGAGATCAGCGACAGCGACAGCAGCGTCCAGCCGGCCCAGAGGAAACCGAACAACAGGCTTTCCATGGTTTGCAGCGGCGGGAAGTTCTTGATCAGGCCCGACGGGTGCTTGTGCTTGAGCTGGTGATCCTGCACCAGCAGCAGCAAGGCCTGGAACACCGCGATGGTGAACATGCCGTAGGCGAGGATCGACAGCAGGATGTGGGCGAGGATGCCCGGTTCTTCGTCGATGATCTGTACCGTGCCGGCCGGGGCGAACTGCGCCAGCAGCACTGTCGCCGCGCCGAGCGGGAACAGCAGCACCAGCAGGTTTTCCACCGGGATCCGCGAGCAGGCCAGCAGTGTCAGGGCGATGACGGCCGCGGCGATCAGGCTGGCGGCGCTGAAGAAGTCCAGGCCCAGGCCGATCGGCGTCAGCAGGTGAGTGAGCAGGCTGGCGCTGTGGGCCAGCACGGCGAGGATGCCGAGCGTAACCAGCAGGCGCTTGTTCGCCTTGGCGCCGGAGGCCAGGCGGGTGCCCTGATAAAGGGTCGCAGCGGCATAAAGAAGCGCGGCGGCGATGGTAGTCAGCAAACTGGGTGACAAGGGGAGCATAAATCCTGTTAGGCAGGCCCGAAAGGCGCTGAGTTTGGCATAGAACCGCCACACCACGAAAGTGCGAGGTGTCCGCCCGACGCAGTCTTCGCTATAATCCGCGACCTGCCCACGCCGCAGGCTCGCCGAGCACATGTTGAATCCGGTCTGGGCCGCCATTATCCCGGTCTACACAGGGCCTGAAAGGATCGCGCAATGTTTGAAAACTTAACCGACCGTCTCTCGCAGACGCTGCGCCATGTCACCGGCAAGGCCAAGCTGACTGAAGACAATATCAAAGACACCCTGCGCGAAGTGCGCATGGCGTTGCTCGAAGCCGACGTCGCCCTGCCGGTGGTCAAGGACTTCGTCAATTCGGTCAAGGAGCGCGCTGTCGGCACCGAGGTGTCGCGCAGCCTGACGCCGGGCCAGGCCTTCGTGAAGATCGTCCAGGCCGAACTCGAAAGCCTGATGGGCGCGGCCAACGAAGACTTGAACCTGAGCGCCGTGCCGCCCGCCGTCATTCTGATGGCCGGTCTGCAGGGTGCCGGTAAAACCACCACCGCCGGCAAACTCGCGCGCTTCCTTAAAGAACGCAAGAAGAAGTCGGTGATGGTCGTGTCGGCGGACATCTACCGTCCGGCTGCGATCAAACAGCTGGAAACCCTGGCCAACGACATCGGCGTGACGTTCTTCCCGTCCGATCTGAGCCAGAAGCCGGTCGACATCGCCAACGCGGCTATTAAAGAAGCAAAACTGAAATTCATCGACGTGGTCATCGTCGACACCGCCGGTCGTCTGCACATCGACGAAGAGATGATGGGCGAGATCAAGGCGCTGCACGCCGCGATCAACCCGGTGGAAACCCTGTTCGTGGTCGACGCCATGACCGGTCAGGACGCCGCCAACACGGCCAAGGCCTTCGGTGATGCGCTGCCGCTGACCGGGGTGATCCTCACCAAGGTCGACGGCGATGCCCGTGGCGGTGCCGCACTGTCGGTCCGCGCAATCACTGGCAAGCCGATCAAGTTCATCGGTATGGGCGAGAAGAGCGAAGCGCTCGATCCGTTCCACCCCGAGCGTATCGCTTCGCGGATCCTCGGCATGGGCGACGTGCTCAGCCTGATCGAACAGGCTGAAGCGACCCTCGACAAGGACAAGGCCGACAAACTGGCCAAGAAGCTGAAAAAGGGCAAGGGCTTCGACCTCGAAGACTTCCGCGATCAACTGCAACAGATGAAGAACATGGGCGGCCTCGGCGGCCTCATGGACAAGCTGCCGAGCATCGGCGGCGTTAACCTGTCGCAAATGGGCAATGCCCAGAACGCGGCAGAGAAGCAGTTCAAGCAGATGGAAGCCATCATCAACTCCATGACCCCGGCCGAGCGCCGCGACCCTGAGCTGATCAGCGGTTCGCGCAAGCGCCGGATCGCCATGGGTTCCGGCACTCAGGTGCAGGACATCGGTCGCTTGATCAAGCAGCACAAGCAGATGCAGAAGATGATGAAAAAATTCACCGCCAAAGGCGGAATGGCGAAAATGATGCGCGGCATGGGCGGTATGTTGCCCGGCGGCGGCATGCCGAAAATGTGATTCAGGGCACCAAGACTTCGCCGGTCGTCGCACCGGCGCAGACCCTGCAAGGACGCAGGATCAACAGCAAACCCGCACTCGGCGGGAGCTGACTGGCCGTTTTCATCGACGGCTCTATATGCAAATCCGCACGGCATGCCATAGGCGCCGGAAAAAGTCATTTGCAAAAGTCCGGATATTCCTTAGAATATGCGGCCTTTCGGGCACCCATGCCCGCTGTGCATTTAGATTTGCAGCACCGACTACAGGAACGATGTTCACATGCTAACAATCCGTCTTGCCCTTGGCGGCTCCAAAAAGCGCCCGTTTTACCACCTGACCGTAACCGACTCGCGTAACCCGCGTGACGGCTCCCACAAAGAACAGGTTGGCTTCTTCAACCCTGTTGCCCGTGGTCAGGAAATCCGTCTGTCCGTGAACCAAGAGCGCGTAGCCTACTGGCTGAGCGTTGGTGCACAGCCATCTGAGCGTGTTGCTCAGTTGCTGAAGGAATCTGCCAAGGCTGCAGCCTGAGCAGTATGAGCGCGACGCCAGAAAAAGCTGATGACCTGATCGTTGTCGGCAAGATTTTTTCGGTTCACGGCGTTCGCGGCGAGGTGAAGGTCTTTTCCTTTACCGATCCGATTGAAAACCTGTTGGACTACCGCAACTGGACGCTTCGGCGCGAAGGCGTGGTGAAACAGGTCGAGCTGGTCAGCGGCCGATCCACTCAAAAGGATCTGGTTGCCAAGCTCAAAGGCCTCGACGATCGCGATGAAGCCCGTCTTCTGAGCGGTTACGAGATTTGCATCTCGCGAAGCCTTTTGCCCAACCTGACAGGCGACGAGTACTACTGGTACCAGTTGCAGGGTCTGAGCGTCATCAACCAGGACGAGCAATTGTTCGGCAAGGTTGATCACCTGTTGGAGACCGGCGCGAACGATGTATTGGTGGTCAAGCCCTGCGCGGGCAGCCTGGATGATCGCGAGCGGTTGTTGCCCTACACAGAGCAATGCGTGCTGGCAATCGACCTGGATGCAGGCGTGATGCGGGTGGAATGGGACGCGGACTTCTAAGCAATGGCCAGCCTGCGCGTAGACGTCATTACGCTGTTCCCCGAGATGTTCTCGGCCATCAGTGAGTACGGCATTACCAGTCGTGCGGTCAAACAGGGGCTGTTGCAGCTGACCTGTTGGAATCCGCGGAACTACACGACGGATCGGCATCACACTGTGGACGATCGCCCGTTTGGCGGTGGTCCGGGCATGGTGATGAAGATCAAGCCCCTGGAAGATGCTCTGGTTCAGGCCAAGGTAGCAGCCGGGGAGGCGGCGAAGGTGATTTACCTGTCCCCCCAAGGCCGTCAACTGACTCAGTCGGCGGTACGCGAGTTGGCAAAATCGGATGCATTGATCCTGATTGCCGGCCGCTATGAAGGCATTGACGAGCGCTTTATTGAGGCTCATGTCGATGAAGAGTGGTCGATTGGTGACTATGTACTGTCTGGCGGCGAGCTGCCGGCCATGGTCATGATCGATGCGGTTACACGACTGCTGCCTGGAGCTTTAGGGCATGCGGATTCCGCTGAGGAAGATTCCTTTACGGATGGTCTGCTGGATTGCCCGCACTACACCCGACCTGAGGTGTATGCGGATCAGCGTGTTCCCGACGTGTTGCTAAGTGGCAATCACGCGCATATCCGGCGTTGGCGTTTACAGCAGTCCCTTGGTAGGACCTATGAACGACGCGCCGATCTTCTGGAAAGCCGCTCGCTTTCTGGAGAAGAGAAGAAGCTGCTCGAGGAATACATCCGCGAGCGGGACGATAGTTAACAACGTATCGATGGTAGATCAGTTGATTTACCTTAGGAGCACAGCATGACCAACAAAATCATCCTTGCACTCGAAGCAGAGCAGATGACCAAAGAAATCCCTACCTTTGCCCCAGGCGACACCATTGTCGTTCAGGTGAAAGTGAAGGAAGGCGATCGTTCCCGTCTGCAAGCGTTCGAAGGCGTTGTCATCGCCAAGCGTAACCGCGGCGTGAACAGTGCGTTCACCGTTCGTAAAATCTCCAACGGTGTTGGCGTAGAACGTACTTTCCAGACCTACTCCCCGCAGATCGACAGCATGGCTGTTAAACGTCGCGGTGACGTACGTAAAGCCAAGCTGTACTACCTGCGCGACCTGTCGGGTAAAGCAGCTCGCATCAAGGAAAAACTGGCTTAAGTCCAGCTTCCGATGCAGAAAAAAGCAGCCTACGGGCTGCTTTTTTGTTGCCTGTAATTTATCCACAGCATTTTTGTTTCAGGCCAGAACCATGACCACCCGCGACCAGGAAATCCAGCGCCGTACCGAACTCTCGGTAACCCGCGTGACCAAAGCCGTCTTCCCGCCGACCACCAACCACCACAACACCCTGTTCGGCGGCACCGCGCTGGCATGGATGGACGAAGTGTCGTTCATCACCGCCACCCGCTTCTGCCGCCTGCCGCTGGTGACTGTTTCAACCGACCGCATCGACTTCAACCACGCGATCCCGGCCGGCTCCATCGTCGAACTGGTCGGTAAAGTGATCAAGGTCGGCAATACCAGCCTCAAGGTCGAGGTGGAAGTGTTTGTCGAGAGCATGAGTTGCGATGGCCGCGAGAAGGCGATTCATGGGCAGTTCAGCTTTGTCGCTATTGATGATGACAAGCGGCCGGTGCCGGTGCTGCCTGGGTTTGCAGCCTGATCTGGAACCGAGTCGCGCCATTCGCGAGCAGCTCAGGCACCGCTGCTCTCAGGCTGAATCAACGCCAACAACGTCCACCCGGATCCCGGTTTCAAAACGGTCTCCGGCGTCACCACATGCACCCAGCCACTGTCATCGCGCATGAACAGCAGCGTCGCCCGATTGCCATGCAATGCCTGGTAATCCTCCCAACCGAAACCGTCCGTCAGCGTCGTGCTGTAGACCTCGGCGCCGTTGCTGATCAGGCTGGCCAGCTTGGCGTAGGTCAGCGCCTCGCTCCCCAGCTGATTGCCGCGATGTTCCAGGCTTGCCCGATGCTTGTCACTGCGACGACTTTCCTGACCACTGGCCAGGCCGAACAAACGCTGATGACCGAAGTCATGGCGAAAGCGCATCGCCGCCAGGGTGTTCAGCTCGCCCGAAGGCGACAGCGCCAGCAAGTGGCCCAGCCCCACCAGATCCAGATGCGCATCGGCATGCTGCGAAGCCGGGTTGCCAAAGTACGTCGGCAAACCCTCCATGCGCGCCGCACGAATATTCTCCCAGCTCGAATCGGTCAACAGCACGCGGCTGCCCAGTTGCTGCAACGATTTGCCCAGCAGACGCGCCGGGCCGTTGGCGCCGACGATCAGGAAACCGCTCGGCGCCGGTTCAGCGACGTTCAGCAAGCGTGCGAGTGGTCGAGCGGTTGCACTTTGCAGCACCACGGTGCCGATGATCACCGCGAAAGTCAGCGGCACCAGCAGCAGCGCACCTTCGTGTCCGGCCTGATCCAGGCGAATCGCGAAAATCGCCGACACCGCCGCCGCCACGATCCCGCGCGGGGCGATCCAGCACAGCAAGGCGCGTTCACGCCAGCTCAGGCTGGAACCTGCGGTGCTCAACAGCACGTTCAACGGGCGTGCGATCAGTTGAATCACCAGCAGCAGAATCAGCACCAACGGCCCGAGGCCGATCAGGGCATGCAGATCCAGCCGCGCCGCCAGCAGGATAAACAACCCGGAAATCAGCAGCACACTGAGGTTTTCCTTGAAGTGCAGGATGTGCCGCACATCCACGCCCTTCATGTTTGCCAGCCACATGCCCATCAGCGTTACCGCGAGCAAGCCGGACTCGTGCATCACCTGATTGGACGCAATGAAAATTCCCAGCACCGCCGCCAGCGAGGCGAGGTTGTGCAGGTATTCCGGCAGCCACTGGCGACGGATGACGGTGCCTAGCACCCAGCCGCCGACCACCCCGAATACGCTGCCGCAGACAATCACGCCGCCGAAGGTCAGTAGACTCTGTTCGAGGCCGTTTCCTTCGGAGCGGGCAATGATGAAGCTGTAGACCACCACCGCGAGCAGGGCGCCGATCGGGTCGATGACGATGCCTTCCCAGCGCAGGATGTTGGCGATCGAGGCTTTCGGCCGCACCACCCGCAGCATCGGCACGATCACCGTCGGGCCGGTCACCAGCGTCAGGCTGCCGAACAGGATCGCCAGCAGCCAGTCGAAGCCAAGCAGGAAGTGGGTCGCGACGGCAATCACCACCCAGGTCGTGAGCGCGCCGATTGTCACCAGCCGATGCACGACGCTGCCGATCTCGCGCCATTCCGACAGGTGCAGGGTCAGACTGCCCTCAAACAGGATCAACGCTACCGCCAGCGACACCAGCGGCATCAGCAGCGGGCCGAACATTTCCTGCGGGTTGAGCCAGCCCAGCACCGGCCCGGCGAGAATCCCGGTCAGCAACAGAAACAGAATTGCCGGCAGCTTCAGGCGCCATGCCAGCCACTGGCAACCCAGCGCCGCGGCGCCGATCCCGCCAAATGCCAAGAGAATTTGCTGCTCGTTCATTGATGCTCCCTGTTCCTTGAATTAGCGGGCTATGAAAGACTAGCGGCCATTCCTACAGTTCACTCTACATTTGCGCACAGCCTCGGAGGTTGTGTGTCTTGAGCGCCCATGCCTGCCATCGACCATCCGCTGATTGACCAATTCCTCGACGCCCTGTGGCTGGAAAAAGGCCTGTCCGACAACACCCGCGGCGCTTACCGCAGCGATCTGGCGCTGTTCAATGGCTGGCTGCAGGAGAAAAACCTCGAGCTGATCAATGCCGGTCGCGAGTTGATCCTCGATCACCTGTCCTGGCGTCTGGAGCAGAACTACAAACCGCGTTCCACCGCCAGATTTCTTTCCGGTGTGCGTGGCTTTTATCGCTATCTGCTGCGGGAAAAGCTGATTACGGTCGATCCGACCTTGCGCGTCGACATGCCGCAACTCGGTCGGCCTTTGCCCAAGTCGCTGTCGGAAGCCGACGTCGAGGCGCTGCTCAAGGCGCCGGATCTGAGCGAAGCCATCGGCCAGCGTGACCGCGCCATGCTTGAGGTGTTGTATGCCTGTGGTCTGCGGGTGACCGAACTGGTCAGTCTGACGCTGGAGCAGGTCAACCTGCGTCAGGGCGTGTTGCGGGTGATGGGCAAGGGCAGCAAGGAGCGGCTGGTGCCGATGGGCGAGGAGGCGATTGTCTGGGTCGAACGCTACATGCGCGATGGCCGCAGCGAGCTGCTCGGCGGGCGCCCCAGCGATGTGCTGTTTCCCAGCCAGCGCGGCGAGCAGATGACCCGCCAGACTTTCTGGCACCGGATCAAGCATTGGGCCAAAGTCGCCGGGATCGGCAAATCGCTGTCGCCGCACACCTTGCGCCATGCGTTTGCCACGCACCTGCTCAACCACGGCGCCGATCTGCGGGTGGTGCAGATGCTGCTGGGGCACAGTGATTTGTCGACCACGCAGATCTACACCCATGTGGCGCGTGCGCGCTTGCAGGACCTCCATGCCAAACACCACCCAAGAGGCTGATGCAACCTTCAATGTTGGAGTCATTACCTGTGGTGAGGGGATTCATCCCCGATGGGCTGCACAGCAGCCCCAAAAACTTTGGGTTTAATAAAAACACCAAAGTATCCATTTACGACCGCAGCGCCTGCATCGGGGATAAATCCCCTCACCACAATAATGTGTGCCAGTCAGCCTTGAGTGTCTTGTGTCAGGCGCATTCGGCCATGCGAGCCTTATGTGGTAGGCTTTGCCGGTTTGCACGATGGACGGTTATGACCCGGTGTTCCGGCACGGGCGTTCTGACCGTTTCATTTGTCCGCCTTCAGGAGTTCTCATGCGTCTGACCCAGATTTTCGCCGCCGCAGCCATTGCGTTGGTCAGCACCTTTGCCGTCGCCGATGACGCGGCCGACAAAGCCATTCGTCAAAGCCTGGAAAAACTCGAACTCGAGGTTCCGGTAGAAAGCATCAGCGCCAGCCCGTTGCCGGGCATGTATGAAGTCAAGCTCAAGGGCAGCCGCGTGCTGTACGCCAGCGCCGACGGCCAGTACATCGTTCAGGGCTACCTGTTCCAGCTCAAGGACGGCAAACCGGTCAACCTGACCGAGAAGACCGAACGCCTGGGCATCTCCAAACTGATCAATGCCATTCCAGTGGCCGAAACCGTGGTGTATCCGGCGGTGGGCGAAACCAAATCGCACATCACCGTGTTCACCGACACCACCTGCCCGTACTGCCACAAGCTGCACGCTGAAGTGCCTGAGCTGAACAAGCGCGGCATCGAAGTGCGTTACGTCGCGTTCCCGCGTCAGGGCCTCGGCTCGCCGGGTGACGAGCAACTGCAAGCCGTGTGGTGCTCGACCGACAAGAAAGCCGCCATGGACAAAATGGTCGATGGCAAGGAAATCAAGGCCGCCAAGTGCGCGAACCCGGTTTCCAAACAGTTCGCTTTGGGTCAGTCGATCGGCGTGAACGGCACACCGGCCATCGTTTTGGCTGACGGACAAGTCATTCCGGGCTACCAGCCGGCGCCACAAGTCGCCAAACTGGCGCTGGGCGCCAAGTAATTCGCATCGTCACGGTCAGCCTTTGACGATCATGGTCCGGCAGCAACATCGCCGGGCCATTAATAGAGAGCCGCGAACACGCGGTTGTTTTCCGGCCGACCTTGCGTCGGCCGTTTCATGGGGAGTTCACAGTGAATCCGGTCAAAGTAGGCATCTGTGGGTTAGGGACCGTCGGTGGCGGTACCTTCAACGTACTTCAGCGCAACGCCGAGGAAATTGCTCGTCGTGCCGGGCGTGGGATCGAAGTGGCACAAATTGCCATGCGCACGCCAAAGCCTCAGTTCCAGACGACCGGTATTGCGATTACCAACGATGTCTTCGAAGTGGCCACGAACCCTGAGATCGACATCGTCATAGAGCTGATGGGCGGCTACACCGTTGCCCGCGAGCTGGTACTCAAGGCCATCGAGAATGGCAAGCATGTGGTCACCGCGAACAAGGCACTGATTGCCGTTCACGGTAATGAAATTTTCGCCAAGGCACGCGAGAAAGGCGTGATCGTGGCGTTCGAAGCGGCTGTGGCCGGTGGCATTCCGGTGATCAAGGCGATCCGTGAAGGCCTGTCCGCCAACCGCATCAACTGGGTCGCCGGGATCATCAACGGCACCGGTAACTTCATCCTCACCGAAATGCGCGAGAAGGGTCGCACCTTCGAAGACGTGCTGGCCGAAGCGCAAGCGCTGGGCTACGCCGAAGCCGATCCGACCTTCGACGTCGAAGGCATCGACGCCGCGCACAAACTGACGATTCTGGCTTCCATCGCGTTCGGCATTCCGCTGCAATTCGACAAGGCCTACACCGAAGGCATCACCAAGCTGACCACCGCCGACGTGAATTACGCCGAAGCGCTGGGCTACCGCATCAAGCACCTCGGTGTGGCGCGCAGCACCGCTGCCGGTATCGAGCTGCGCGTACACCCGACGCTGATCCCGGCCGATCGCCTGATCGCCAACGTCAACGGCGTGATGAACGCCGTGATGGTCAACGGTGACGCTGCCGGTTCGACCCTGTTCTACGGCGCCGGTGCCGGCATGGAGCCGACCGCTTCGTCGGTGATCGCCGACCTGGTGGACGTGGTTCGCGCCATGACGTCCGATCCGGAAAACCGCGTGCCGCACCTGGCCTTCCAGCCGGACTCGCTGTCGGCGCATCCGATCCTGCCGATCGAAGCCTGCGAAAGTGCCTACTACCTGCGCATCCAGGCCAAGGACCATCCGGGCGTACTGGCTCAGGTGGCGAGCATCCTCTCGGAGCGCGGCATCAACATCGAGTCGATCATGCAGAAGGAAGTCGAGGAACACGACGGTCTGGTGCCGATGATCTTGCTGACCCACCGCGTGGTCGAGCAGCGTATCAACGATGCAATCGCCGCCCTCGAAGCCCTGGCCGGCGTGAATGGTCCGGTTGTGCGGATCCGCGTCGAGCACCTGAACTAAGTCGTTGTCCTGCAATGGCCCCGTGAAAGGGGCCACTGTTGTGCACACTCTCCATTGGAGTCAGTCATGCGTTACATCAGTACCCGCGGCCAGGCACCGGCCCTGAATTTCGAAGACGTCCTGCTGGCCGGTCTGGCCACCGACGGCGGTCTGTACGTCCCGGAAAACCTGCCACGTTTCACCCAGGAAGAAATCGCTTCCTGGGCCGGCCTGCCGTATCACGAGCTGGCTTTCCGGGTCATGCGCCCGTTCGTGACCGGCAGCATCCCGGACGCCGATTTCAAAAAGATCCTCGAAGAAACCTACGGTGTGTTCTCGCACAGCGCTGTTGCGCCGCTGCGTCAGCTCAACGGCAACGAATGGGTGCTCGAGCTGTTCCACGGCCCGACCCTGGCGTTCAAGGACTTCGCCCTGCAACTGCTCGGTCGTCTGCTCGATTACGTGCTGGAAAAGCGCGGCGAGCGCGTGGTCATCGTCGGTGCCACCTCGGGTGACACCGGTTCGGCCGCCATCGAAGGCTGCAAGCACTGCGAAAACGTCGACATCTTCATCCTGCACCCGCACAACCGTGTGTCCGAAGTGCAGCGTCGGCAGATGACCACCATTGTCGGCGAGAACATCCACAACATCGCCATCGAAGGCAACTTCGATGACTGCCAGGAAATGGTCAAGAACAGCTTCGCCGACCAGAGCTTCCTCAAGGGCACGCGTCTGGTGGCGGTGAATTCGATCAACTGGGCGCGGATCATGGCCCAGATCGTCTACTACTTCCACGCAGCCCTGCAACTGGGCGGCCCGGCGCGTTCGGTGGCGTTCTCGGTACCGACCGGCAACTTCGGCGACATCTTCGCCGGTTACCTGGCGCGCAACATGGGCCTGCCAATCAACCAGTTGATCGTCGCCACCAACCGCAACGACATCCTGCACCGCTTCATGAGCGGCAACCAGTACGTCAAGGAAACCTTGCACGCCACGCTGTCGCCGTCGATGGACATCATGGTTTCGTCGAACTTCGAACGCCTGCTGTTCGACCTGCACGGTCGCAACGGCGCGGCGATTGCCGGGCTGATGGATTCGTTCAAGCAGGGCGGTGGTTTCAGCGTCGAGCAAGAGCGCTGGACCGAAGCCCGCAAGCTGTTCGACTCGCTGGCCGTGGACGATGCGCAAACCTGCGAAACCATCGCTGAAGTCTACGCGCAGTGCGGCGAAGTGCTGGATCCGCACACCGCCATCGGCGTCAAGGCCGCGCGCGAATGCCGCCGCAGCCTGGACATCCCGATGGTGATCCTGGGTACCGCACATCCGGTGAAATTCCCGGATGCCGTGGAGAAAGCGGGTGTAGGAAAAGCTCTCGAACTGCCTGCACATCTTTCTGATTTGTTTGAGCGAAACGAGCGCTGCACCGTTCTGCCAAACGAGCTGAAAGCCGTACAGGCCTTTGTCAGCCAGCACGGCAACCGCGGCAAGCCGCTGTAAGCCGAAAAAGCTGTCACATTTTGAAGCCCGTCTCCTGACGGGCTTTTTTGTTTCTGCTGCCACACTGCTCGGGTTTTCGCCCATGAAGGACGGGTGAGTCGATCACGAAGGAAGTGGCAATGCTGTTTGAAAGAGGATGGAAACACGCCCTGAAGCGGGTTTTTCTGCTGTGCCTGTTGGTTGGCTGGCGCGTGGGCGTTGCGGCGCATCTCGCGCATGATGAAGAGCAGTTGAACATCGGCACCGTTGTGCTGAATGAAGCAGAGCGGCAATGGGTTCGCGATAACCCGACGGTGATCGTGGCGGCGGAGCAGTACCCGTTGTACCTGTTTCTGGATGAGCATGGTCATTGGAGCGGCTTGAACAATGATGTGCTCAAACGCATCAGCGCCATGACCGGGTTGCAATTCGTTTACCGGGAGTCGTTTTCCACCGCGCAGATGCTCGAGCGCCTGGAAACCGGTGCCGCAGACATGAGCACGACTCTGGCGATGAATGATGAGCGCCGTTTGAGTCTGGATTTCAGTCATGCCTTTGGCGGTGCCGGTTGGGTATTTGTCGGCCGCGCCGGCGAGCCTGGAGTGCAATCGCTGGAGCAGTTGGCCAAACGGGTGCTGGTGTTGCCGGGTCGGCATGCGCTGGAGGGGGTGATCCGACGCGATTATCCGTCCATCGAATTACGTTCGGTGAAAACCTATGCCGAGGCACGGGCGCTGGTCGAAAGCGGTGAGGCCTATGCCACCATCGAAAACGAAATCGGTGCGCAGCTCTATCCCTCAGGCTTGCTGAAGGTTGGCGAATTGCTGGAGGGAAAATGGGAGGCGGATCTTCTGGCCGTGCGCAAGGGTCAGCCGCAATTGCTGAGCATCCTGAACAAGGCGCTTGAAGCGTTCCCGGCTTCCGAACTGCGGGCCATTCGCCTGAACTGGCTGGGCGGCATCGGGCCGAAACCAGCTGCTGCGGGCTGGCAACACTGGTCGCGTTTGGGCTACTGGGGTGTGTTTGTGGTGGGGGCTTTTTGTGGGTTGTCGCTGTTATGGCATCGGCGAATGGCGGCGCTGATCAAACAGCATCGAGACGTGCAAAGCCAACTCGGTGATCAATTGGTCTTCCAGCGCGCGCTGATAGACGCCATGCCTGACCCGGTGTTCGTTCGCGACCTGGAAGGGCGTCTGATCCTCTGTAACAAAAGCTACGAAGAGGCGTTGTCGATCCGCTTTGAGCAGGTGCAGGGGTGTCGCTTGATCGACGTCGATGCCCTGCCGCGTGCCACCGCCGGCATGCTGCATGAGGAGTTCATGATTCAGCTGAGAACCCGCCGAACCCGCTTCAGCAGACGTCGCCTGCAATTCAAGCAGGGTAATCGCGACATCTATCAATGGACGGTGCCGTTTTACTGTGCCAGTGGGGAGTTGCGAGGCCTGCTCGGCGGGTGGACGGACATCACCCGGCGTGATGCGGCAACGACGGGACATCCGCATTGATATAGGGAAATTTCCTATATCACGCGTTTCCTTTTCCGATGGGGGACTGAAGGAGGCTGCCCTAAAGTGGGCGGCAACTGCGGACGAGTCCGCGATTGCCGTTTCAGAGGTCGTCCATGCGCTCGCTCAAAGTACTGATTCTCGAACCCGATCCTTATCGAATGATGGCGTTGCACCAGATGCTCAATGCGGTCGGTATCTACGACGTGCTGACAGCGCCGTCGCTGGCGTCCGCAAAGTGCTCGCTGGAGCGCCGCACCCGGGTCGACATAGCGATTTGCGATCCGCAACTGCGCGGCGGAGAGGGCCTGGCGCTGATCCGTCATCTGGTGGCCGGGCGGGAAGCGCGGGCGCTTATCCTGCTGGGGCGTGTGGCACCCGGCCTGCTGAGTGATCTCGAAAGCCTGCTGCACCAGCAGGAGCTGAAACTCCTGGGGCGTTTGCAAACGCCGGTCTCGGCGGTGCTGATGCGCGGGCTGCTGGACAGCTACCTGCAAGCGGCAGCCCATCCGGCGGGGGCTTGAGCCGATGGTTATGTTTCTGTCATCTTCACCGTGCATGCTCTGACAGACCGCTAACTGCTCCGGGAGCAGCGCGGTATTCAGAACTTTCTTCTCGGGCCGGTGGTCATTTATTGTGAACACGCCCCAGGCACAATGTTTTCGGACTATTGAGTGGAGATCGAGATGGAAAGTATCAGTCTATTGCTCGGTGAGGCTCTGAGCCCGTATCAGGTGACGTTGACTCCGTGTGGCGCCCATGGCGAATGCCTGGTGACGCTGAAGAACAGCAACGGCGCCCTCGTGGTGGAGCGCGAATTCAATCAGGCGCAGTTGAGCGACAAACGCCTGCTGACCGATGTGGTCGACGGTTTGCACCGTGACGTCCTGATCGCTGAAGGGCGGCTGGAGCCCTGTGTGATTGCGGCCTTGCGCAATGCGGCGCTGGATAAGCGTGCGGCCCTGTAAAGATGAAATATTTTTTGTGGGAACCTTCCTGCATCCCCGTCAGTCAGACCCCATAACAGCAGGATCAAGCATTGTGCTCCGGTGCTTGTCGCTTGCTGCTACGGGTCTTTAAGCAGACCGCGTTTAACCCCGAGTTGTCTCCCCACTGCTCGGGGTTTCTTTTTGCCCGCAGGTTTTACTGCGTGGCCTGTTGCTCGAAAAAAATCCGCGCCTGTTGCAGATAATCCGTGCGCATTTCGGGGTCCAGCCAGTCGGCATACGACTGGTTCAGTTGCTCGTGGGGCAGGGTACGCAGCAGTTGGTTGATCTCACTGATCGCCTGACGGCCCTGAGGAGTATCGGAACACCCGACAAAGCCAGACAGATACTTGCCGGTGCCGCGAATCGGAAAGAACACCAGTTCGTCTTCGGCAATTTGCGCCTGCTGCGCCTGATAGCGGATCTCCGGCCAGTAACCCAGCACCACTTGCAGACGCCCCAGGCGCTGCATCGCCAGCAGGCTGCTCAGGGCGTCGTTGCCATAATGCGGCGTCAACGCACCGCCGGGAGCCTGCTTGAGCAGACTGTCGAGATACTCTCCGTAACTGCGTTCCGCGACAACTCCGACCTTGATCTCGCCATTGGCCAGAAATGCCGGCAGATCGACTTCACCGTCGATCAGGTACGGCGCCAGTACGTCGCGATCCTTCTGACGCACCACCAGACCATTACTGACAGCGCGAAACGCCGGGATAGAGAAAGTGATCCATTGCGTGCGCTCCTTGCTCCAGATCAGCGACGGATCGCAGGTAAAGGACGGCTCGTGCAGCATCTGCATGCCGCGGGCGCGATTGACCCGCATCAGCGTGTGTTCGTATTGCGGCATGCCGGCGATCAGCATCGGCATCAGTTGATCGATGACGCCCTGGCCCTTTTTCGGGCCTTCGAAGATGGTCAGGGGCGGCAGGTCGCGCAGCAACCAGACCAGCGTGGGTTTCGCTTGCGCCCAGGCGGGCAGGGCGAGCAGAAACAACAGGCCGAACAGCCGCCACGTCCACCAGTGGTGGGCGCGGTTGGCGTCCGATGTCTGCCGATGTTTCAGCTTAGATAGCTCCGTCTGCGCGCAACCGGGCGATCTGCTGTTCGTCGTAGCCAAGATCGTGCAGTACCTGCGCATTGTGTTCACCGAGTTGCGGTCC
This sequence comes from Pseudomonas sp. LAMO17WK12:I5, assembly GCF_900215165.1. Lineage (NCBI taxonomy): Bacteria > Pseudomonadati > Pseudomonadota > Gammaproteobacteria > Pseudomonadales > Pseudomonadaceae > Pseudomonas > Pseudomonas sp. LAMO17WK12:I5. The sequence continues at coordinate 99,758 of NZ_OBDS01000002.1, forward strand.
GACCCATTCGGAAGTACCCGGTGTCTCGGAGAGTTTCGGCACGATGCCCGGCATCTTGAAAGGCTTGCCGTCCGGCAGTTTCGCCTGCAGGAACATCTCCCGGGCGAGGTACTGCGGATCGCTGAACATGTCCTCGGCACTGAAGATCCGGCTGGCCGGTACTTCTGCCTGATTGAGCAGGTCGAGCACGCTTTGCAGCGGCAGCGAATTGACCCAGCGGTCGATCACGCCATACAACTCGTCGCGGCGACTGTCGCGCCCGTCGTTGCTCGCCAGTGTCGGGTCGTTGGCCAGATCCTCGCGGCCGATGATCAGCATGAAGCGCTTGAAGATCGCGTCGCCATTGGCGCCAATCTGCACGTGCTTGCCGTCGGCACTGGTGTGGATCGATGACGGCGTGATGCCCGGCATGATGTTACCGGTGCGCTCGCGGATGAAGCCGAACACGTCGAACTCCGGCACCATGCTTTCCATCATGGCGAAAATCGCCTCGTACAACGCGACATCGACCACTTGGCCGAGACCGCCGTTGACCTCGCGATGACGCAGCGCCATCAGCGCGCCGATGACGCCCCACAACGCGGCAATCGAGTCACCGATGGAGATCCCGGTGCGCACCGGTGGCCGGTCTTCGAAGCCGGTGATGTAGCGCAAACCGCCCATGGACTCGCCGACCGCGCCGAAGCCCGGTTGATCCTTCATCGGCCCGGTCTGGCCGAAACCGGACAGACGCACCATCACCAGCTTCGGGTTCAGCGCATGCAGGGTTTCCCAGCTCAGCCCGAGTTTTTCCAGCACGCCGGGGCGAAAGTTCTCGATCAGGATGTCGGCTTCGCCCAGCAGTTTTTTCAGGATCGCCAGGCCGTCGGGGTGCTTGAGGTTCAGGGTCAGCGACTTCTTGTTGCGCGCCTGGACGAACCACCACAGCGAGGTGCCTTCATACAATTTGCGCCACTTGCGCAGCGGATCACCGCCGTCGGGCGATTCGATCTTGATCACTTCGGCGCCGAACTCGCCGCAGATGCGCGAGGCGAACGGCCCGGCAATCAACGTACCCAATTCAATGACTTTCACACCGCTGAGCGGTTTGTTGGCGAACGGCATACTGAATCCTGTAGGACAAGGCTGAGCGGATACAGCGTTTTAACATAGCCGGCTGTCAGACGCCGCAGGTTGATCGCCATCAATTCGATGATTGCCTACGGCATCGGTTAGACTTGCCGACTTTCCTCGTATCAAGAAGCCCGTTCATGGCCCAGCCGTCTACCACTTACAAATTCGAACTGAACCTCACTGACCTCGACCGCAGCGTCTACGAGAGCGTCAAGCAGACCATCGCCCGTCACCCTTCGGAAACCGAAGAGCGCATGACCGTGCGGCTGCTGGCTTACGCGCTCTGGTACAACGAACTGCTTTCGTTCGGTCGTGGTCTGTCGGACGTGGATGAACCTGCGCTGTGGGAAAAAAGCCTGGATGACCGCGTTCTGCACTGGATCGAAGTCGGTCAGCCAGACGCTGATCGTCTGACCTGGTGCTCGCGTCGCACCGAGCGCACCAGCCTGCTGGCTTACGGCAGCCTGCGCGTGTGGGAAGGCAAAGTGGTGCCGGTGGCCAAGAACCTGAAAAACGTCAACATCGCCGCTGTGCCGCAGGAAGTGCTGGAAACCCTGGCCAAGGACATGCCGCGCGTCATCAAGTGGGACGTGATGATCAGCGAAGGCACGATCTTCGTCACTGACGACCGTGGTCAGCACGAAGTCCAGCTGGAATGGCTGGCCGGTGAACGCGGCTGATCCTGCGTCGTTCACTGATTAATCCTACGTATTCAAGAGAAGTTTCCGTTACCCCATGCGTATTGATCCTCGACCGTTGCCTGCCACGCTGCCGTTTCTCGGTGACCTGCCACCTTTGCTGACCCGTTTGTACGCGGCACGGGGTGTGCAGTCCGAGGCGGAGCTGGATAAAAGTCTGGCGCGGCTGATTCCGTTCCAGCAGCTCAAGGGCATCGAGGCGGCAGTGGATCTGCTGGTGACGGCGCTGGAGCAGCGTCAGCGGATTCTGATCGTCGGTGACTTTGACGCCGATGGCGCGACGGCCAGTACGGTCGGCGTGCTTGGCTTGCGTCTGCTGGGCGCGGCGCATGTCGATTATCTGGTGCCGAACCGCTTCGAATATGGCTATGGCCTGACCCCGGAAATCGTCGAGGTTGCCCTGACCCGCGAACCGCAGTTGCTGATCACCGTCGACAACGGCATCTCCAGCGTCGAAGGCGTGGCGGCGGCGAAGAAGGCCGGGCTCAAGGTGTTGATCACCGACCACCACTTGCCCGGCGATGAACTGCCGCTGGCCGATGCGCTGGTCAACCCGAACCAGCCCGGCTGCGAGTTTCCGAGCAAGGCGCTGGCCGGGGTCGGGGTGATTTTCTACGTGTTGATGGCCTTGCGTGCACGCCTGCGCAGCCTCGGCTGGTATGAGAGCAAGCCGCAGCCGAACATCGGCGAACTGCTGGATCTGGTGGCGCTGGGCAGCGTTGCCGACGTGGTGCCGCTGGACGCCAACAACCGGATTCTGGTGCATCAGGGCCTTGAGCGGATTCGCGCCGGGCGCGCACGACCGGGGATCAAGGCGATTCTTGAAGTGGCCAAGCGTGACGCGGCGCGGATTACCTCCACCGACCTGGGTTTCATCGTCGGCCCGCGCCTGAACGCGGCGGGGCGCCTGGACGACATGAGCCTCGGGATCGAATGCCTGCTCACTGCCGACGCCAATCTGGCGCGGGAAATGGCCGCGCAACTGGACGGCATGAATCAGGATCGCAAATCCATCGAGCAGGGCATGCAGCGCGAGGCGCTGGCCCAGCTCAAGGACTTGCCGGTGGAATCGATGCCGTTCGGCCTGTGCCTGTTCGATCCCGAATGGCACCAGGGCGTGATCGGCATTCTCGCTTCGCGGATGAAAGAACGTTATTTCCGTCCGACGATTGCCTTCGCCGATGCCGGTGACGGTTTACTCAAGGGCTCGGGGCGTTCGGTGCAGGGTTTCCACATTCGCGACGCCCTCAGCGTGGTGGCGGCGCAGCATCCGAACCTGATTGCCAAGTACGGTGGCCACGCGATGGCGGCCGGTCTGACCTTGCCGCAAGAGAATTTTCCGCTGTTCGCCGAGGCTTTCGATGCCGAAGTGCGTCGGCAACTTCGTGAGGAAGACCTGACCGGGCGCATGCTTTCGGATGGCACGCTGGCCGTTGAAGAGTTTCACCTTGAACTGGCCCGTGCCCTGCGTCACGCCGGGCCTTGGGGTCAGCACTTTCCGGAGCCGCTGTTCCACGGCGTGTTCCAGTTGGTCGAGCAGCGGGTGGTCGGCGAGCGGCACCTGAAAGTGGTGCTGAAAAGCGAGTGCGGGTCGGTGAAGCTGGATGGCATCGCTTTCGGCATCGACCGTGATGTCTGGCCGAACCCGACCATTCAGTGGGTCGAGCTGGCCTACAAGCTCGACGTCAACGAGTTCCGGGGCAACGAGACGGTGCAACTGATGATTGCCCACATCGAACCGCGCTGACGCCATTCGCGAGCAGGCTCGCTCCCACAGGCACGGTGTTGACTTTGTGGGAGCGAGCCTGCTCGCGAAAGCACCCTTTCACACACTGAATCACTCTGAACCCTCCCTCATCCCCGGTTGTCGACTAGGCTCTAAGCACTGCTTGATTGGCCTTGTGACGTCTGTCGAATGTTTTGCCCGCGGGGGCGGGTGCTGCACCTTTTTCCTGTCACTCGTCGACTTTTCAAACAGAACCCTGGAGCCTGCCCACTGATTTGAGAGGTGCCCCATGAGTCTGCTGCTCGAACCCTTTACCCTTCGCCAACTGACCCTGCCCAACCGCATCGCCGTGTCGCCGATGTGCCAGTATTCCAGCGTCGACGGTCTGGCCAACGACTGGCATCTGGTGCATCTGGGCAGCCGCGCGGTGGGCGGTGCCGGCCTGATTTTTACCGAGGCCACGGCGGTCACCGCCGACGGGCGAATCACCGCTGAAGACCTCGGTTTGTGGAACGACGAACAGATCGAACCGCTGCAACGCATCACCCGCTTCATCACCGCTCAGGGTGCGGTTGCTGGCGTTCAACTGGCCCATGCCGGGCGCAAGGCCAGCACCCATCGGCCATGGATAGGCAAACACGGCAGCGTCAAACCGGAGGATGGCGGCTGGATCCCGGTCGGGCCGTCACCGATTGCCTTCGACCCGCAACACACGCAACCCAAGCAGCTGGATGAAGGGCAAATCGCCGAAGTCATCCAGGCCTTCGTTGCTGCGGCCAAACGCGCGTTGACCGCAGGTTTCAGCGTGGTCGAGGTGCATGCCGCCCATGGTTATCTGCTGCATCAGTTTCTGTCGCCATTGAGCAATCAGCGCCGCGATCAATACGGTGGTTCGTTCGAAAACCGTATTCGGCTGGTGTTGCAAGTCACCGAGGCCGTGCGCGAGGTCTGGCCACAAGAGTTGCCGGTGTTTGTCCGGGTTTCGGCCACCGACTGGGTCGAAGACGGCTGGAACCCGGATGAAACCGTGGAGCTGGCGCGCCGCCTCAAGGCACTGGGAGCGGATCTGATCGACGTCTCTTCCGGTGGTACCGCCGCCAACGCCGAGATTCCGGTGGGGCCGGGTTATCAGACGCGCTTCGCCGAACGGGTGCGCAAGGAATCAGGCATCGCCACCGGCACCGTCGGCATGATTACCGAGCCGGCGCAGGCTGAGCACATTCTGCGCACCTGTCAGGCCGACATCATCTTCCTCGCCCGCGAGCTGCTGCGTGACCCGTACTGGCCGCTGCATGCCGACGATGATCTGGGCGGGCGCAAAGCGGTATGGCCGGCGCAGTATCAGCGCGCGACCCATCGTGATCAGCCGATTCACGAATCCGATCTGCGCGATTGATTTCAAACCGGCGCAACGTCTATAAACCCGCCATTGAACCGGCGGGTTTTTTCTTGCCTGCCATTTGCCAAGGAAGTCGAGCATGTTGATCGAGCGAGAACTGACCGAACACGACTTGCCGCTGCTGGCGCAGATCGACCGCAGTGAGCTGGTTGAAGAATGTTATCGGCTGGAAAACGGTGAATTGATTCTGTATCCGGTGCATTTCGACATGCGTGGCTGGCCGGAAGGAGAAGCTGAGGAAAACGCGCTGGCGCTGGAGAAGTGCTTGCGGCGCGGTGGCTGGTTGTACGGGGTTTTCGATGGGCAGGCGCTGGTCGCGGCGGTGGTTGTGGATAACCGGGTTATTCACAATCAGGGGTTGAGCATGCGCCAGTTGAAGTTTCTGCACATCAGCCGTGATTACCGCGGGCAAGGGCTGGGGGCGAAGTTGTTTGCGCTGGCCTGCGAGCAGGGCCGGCGATTCGGTGCCGAGGCGTTGTATGTTTCAGCGACTGAATCGCGCAACACTGTGGAGTTTTATCAGAGACAGGGTTGCCGGTTGGTTGATCAGGCGGATCCAGAGTTGTTTGATCAAGAACCCAGAGACATTCATCTGTATTGCCCACTGACCTGACGCAGTTTCTTCAATAACCGATGTTGAATGTTCTGACGCATTCGCGAGCAAGCCCGCTCCCACCCTGGTTCTGTGTCGGTCGCAAACTGTGTGATCGACCGGGATCCAGTGTGGGAGCGGGCTTGCTCGCGAAGAGGCCCTTACAGGCGCCTCAAATCATCAAGGATATTTGCGCTTGTCCGGCGCCGGCGGGAAGTACTGGTACAGCCAGGTCTCGCTCAATGTGCGGTCATTGGTGCGGATGAACAGGCGCAGTTCCACCGGATCGACGCTGTCGCTGGTCGGGTACCAGTCGAACAGGATCCGGTAACCCTTGATGTCATCGAGCACCAGCACGCTGAAGTCCTGCACCTTGCCGTTGGAGCAGGTGACCACCGGTTCGATCCCGGTGCCCTGCGGCAGGCGATCGAGACCGCCACCGGTGAAGTCCACGGCAAAACGTCGGGCCCAGACCGGCGGGTAATGCTCGCCCGGTGCCCAGCCTTCGACGAAACCACCCATACCCGACCGGGTCGCATGCACTCGCGCTAGCGGCGTGCCGACCGGTGGCAGGGCGCTCCAGTAGAGCTTGTAGCCATAGTTCAGCGAGTCGCCGGCGGCCACTGGCTTCTTCGGGGTCCAGAACGCGACGATGTTATCGAGCGTTTCGCCGGTGGTAGGAATTTCCAGCAGATCGATGGAGCCTTCGCCCCACGCGGTGGTCGGTTCGACCCACAGGCTCGGGCGCTTGCTGTACCAGTCAACGGTGTCCTGATAGTTGGCGAACTCGTGGTCGGTCTGCACCAGACCGAAGCCTTTCGGATCGGTGTCGGCGAACGCGTTGAACTGCAGGGTCGCCGGGTTGTTCAGCGGGCGACAGATCCACTCGCCGTTGCCGCGCCACATCGCCAGGCGATCGGAGTCGTGAATCTGCGGGTGGATGGTGTCGCACATGCGGCGTTCGTGGGTGCCGCAGCTGAACATGCTGGTCATCGGTGCGATGCCCAGTTGTTCGATGGCGGTACGCGCGTTGATATGGGCGTCGATCTCCATCACCACGCGCTCGGCCTGGCAATCGATGTCGAAGCGGTACGCACCGGTGGCGCTCGGCGAGTCGAGCAGGGCGTAGACCACAAAACGGGTGGCGTTCTGCTCTGGAGTCTCGAACCAGAACTTGGTGAAGTCAGGGAATTCTTCGCGCTTTTTCGCATAGGTGTCGACGGCCAGACCACGGGCCGAGAGGCCATATTGGCCAGTCGCATCCACCGCGCGGAAATAACTGGCGCCGAGGAACGACACCACGTCATGGCGATCCAGCTCCGGCGCCTTGAACAGCTTGAAACCGGCAAAGCCCAGGTCACCCTTGAGCTGCTGGGTATCGACCGAGGTGTTTTCGTAGTTGAACAGCGTCGGGCGGAAATGCACTTCGCGGGCGGTGCGGGTCTTCGGATCGACGCTGTACATGCGCACCGGTTGACGGAAACCCATACCGACGTGGAAGAACTGCACGTCCAGCTGACCCTTGTTTTCTTTCCACAACGAATGATCGCCGTCGTAGCGGATCGCGTTGAAGTTCTGCGGGGTCATGGTCGCCAAAGTCGGCGGCAGCACCTGTTTGCTGTCCTGATAGGCTGTTCCGGCCAATTGCTTGGCTTGGCGCTTCAGCGCTTCGAAGTCGAAAGCCTGGGCCTCGCCGTCGGCGGCGCCACCATTGGCGGCCCAGGCACGGGCGGCCAGCAGGCCGGAAGCCGAGAGACCGGTGTAAGCCGCAATGGCCATCGACGCTTTGAGCAAATTCCTGCGGTGCATAAATACAACCTGTCGTGAGCAATCCCGCGCCGTTCCTGGCACGTGCTGGATCAGAAATTACGGTTCGGACAAGCCTTCGGCCAAACGCAACGGACTATAAACAGATGCCGGCTAGCTTAAACGGTTCGCTCGCCGAGCAAAATTCGTTGATTCACAGTGACAGAGTGTCAATGAAACAAGACATGTCGGTTAAAAATCTGACAGGGCGTTCTGATTTATGCGGCATATCTGCTTTTTTCGACTAATTACTCTAAAAACCGCTTTTCAGCGCCGATTTAATTTCTATTCTATGGGCATGACCGGTGTTGACCGGTAGGGCACACGGCGCTGCTGTAAGGGGCAGGGCGATGTGGTGGTTTAGCAATTCTTTGAAGTATTGAAGGACATCGTCCATGGCAAAAATACAAGGTATCGCCGAAATGCTCGGCATCTTCCCCTGCCTCGGCAGCGGCCGCAGAAGGCGTCGTTTGAGTTCTGAAGAGCTGAAGCTGGTGGAGCGTTATCGCGAGTTGTCGGAGAGCGACCGGATTGCGATGCGGTATCTGGTGGATGCGATGCGCAGTGTTTCGCGGTTTTGAGTGGAAATAAAAAGGGGCGGACTGAAAGGTCCGCCCCTTTTTATTTGGATCAGCTACACGTTCCCAGGACTGGATACGGCCGCTGGCCGCGCATCAACTCCGGCACATCCCGCCATTTGACCCACGCCTGCTGTTGCCAGTGCAGCAGCGGTACGGTAACGCCTGCCCAATGCATTGAGCTCAAGCTCGGGTGGTTTTCCACAGGGCTTGATTGAGTTTCGCGCAGCATCGGGATGACTTCATGGCTCAGCCATTGGCGCAGGTGTCGGTTTTCCGGGACGAAGTGATGGACGAGCAGGGCGAACAGGCCGGACTCGCTGACCATCGCGCAATCGATGATTTCGCCGTTCCGACGCAGGAGGACATGGCGACGCTGGTCGGGATCGAGTTTCAGGGTAAGGCGTTCGTTCAGGGGGTAACCCATCAAGCGACCGAGATCTTGCACGCAGAACCAGGCTTCGTGGTCTTGCATGAAGGCGTGGAGGAAGCGGTTGTGGCGGGTGAAGGCGGTGGGGGTGAAGTGGGTCGACGATGAGTTTTGGATTTGTGCAGACATGTAGTGACTTCCGATTTGAGTAGGAAAGTCGCCATCAACTCCTCGACAAGTTGGGTGGCGAACCGTATGGCGTTCGAAGTCGGGATACTTCCAGTCAAACACGGAAAAGCCAGAAGGCCCGCGCCACACGGCCCGCCATAAAGCAAAACTGAAGCTACGAGAGCCACAGTTCAATGGAGGGCATGCAAGCACCGCGTTGACAGTTTCCGGCTTCGACCCCGGGTCGCTGATTTGGCAGCGACGGGATAAAGCCTATCGGTCAGGCGCTTGCGGCGACAAGTCTACTCTGTGGACGCGCAGCGTAGGAAATTGGGCTTTTTGGGGGAGGCTGTGTCTGTAGGAAATGCCTGTTTTTGCATTGCTTGCAGCCAGGCTGCGTCTGAGGCGCGTTTTTTCATTTATTTATGGAGATTCATGCAACGAACTGCAGGTTTTATCCATGCTGATCGAATTTTCCGTTTCCAATTACCGCTCGTTCCGGGACAGGCAAACGCTGTCCATGGTCGCGAGCCCTCGGCTGAGCAAGGCGCGAAACGTCTTCAGCGCCGGCACGAGCACTGAAAAGCTCCCGGACCTGCTCAAGGTCGCCGCCATTTACGGACCCAACGCTTCTGGCAAATCGTCGCTCATTCGCGCAATGGGCATCGTCGGCAGATTGCTGGCGACACCCGCAGGCATCCATGGCGACGTACTACCGGTTGCATCCTTTCGCTTTGACGAGACGCTAAGAGAAGCGCCCAGCGTTTTTGAATACGACTTTGTTCAAAGCGGGTTGCGCTATCGATTCGTGCTCGGCTTGACAGCGCAGCGCATTGTCCATGAACAATTGCTCTGTTATCCAAAAGGAAAGGAAACCTTGCTCTACAACCGTCAAGTTGATTCCCTCGGTGAGCATTACACCTTTGGTAAAGCCCTTGAAGGCGGTAAGGACGTGCATTGTGCGTGGCGGCGTTTGACCAGTCCCAGGATGCTGTTTATTGCACAAGCCGTTACCCACAGCAGCGAAGAGCTGACGCAGTTGCGCGCACCATTTTGCTGGTTTCAAAGAGGTTTGCTGGTAGTCGAGCAGAGCAATATGCAGGGCCTCTCTACCGCATCGATTCGTTTTCTGCAGATGGTTGAAAGTCATACCAGTGATCTGCGTGATTTTCTCTGCGCTCTGGATATTCCGGTATCTGCGATCCAGCTCAGTTCGGAGCATTCCACTGCGCCTCCAGACAATCGAAAGATGACGTTGAAGGAGTTTATTGCCGCTGCGCAGGGAGACAAGTTGACCCTGACGCATGCCAGTATCTCAGGCGAGGCTGAATTCGATTTTGCCGAAGAATCGTGCGGCACCAAGAACCTGATCGGCTTCTGGTTGCCGTGGTTCATGATGAATCAGGCTGGCGGCAGCGGCGTTCTCTGTGTCGACGAATTGAACAGCAGTCTGCATCCTGAAATCGTCGGGGTCCTGATTGGCAAACATCTGGACAGCGGGCTGAATACTCAGTTGATTTTCACCACTCACGACACGCACTTGATGAATGAAAAAATTCTGCGACGTGATCAGTTCTGGATTTCGGAGCGTGATGCATATGGCGCGACAAGTCTGTTTTCCGTGCACGACTTTGAAGGCCGGGAAAGCGAGGACGTCGAGAAGCGCTATTTCGAGGGACGCTATCGCGGGCTGCCACTGATCAGGCAGGGCTGACCATGGTGAGTTCGAGCAAGTCGTTTGATCGAAAAGCGTCACGCTTCAAACCACAGCCCAAAGTGCTGGTGCTCTGCGAGGACAGTAAGTCGGGAAAGCGTTATCTGGAGGAGGCCGCGTTTCACTTTCGGGCCCGGGCTCAGGTTGAGATCGTCCATTGCGGCGTGACACACCCGAGCGGTATCGTGGAGCGGGCGGTGATGCGGCAGAAACGCTTTGACAAGGTATTTTGTGTGGTGGATCGCGATACACATCTGTGTTTCGAGCGCGCGTTGAATACAGCCAGATCGCATCCAAAAATCTACGTTATCGCATCGTATCCGTGTTTCGAGTTCTGGCTTCTTTTGCACTTTGGTTTCAGTCGCAAGCCATTCCGGGCCGTGGGGAAAAACTCCCCAGGTGACCTGGTGAGCAAGTGCTTGAGGACGAAACCCGACATGGCGGGCTATGAGAAGGGTAGGGACATCAGTTATTTCACCCAGTTGCTGGGTGAGCCGTTCCAGCGGGCGAGAACGCTTGCGCCGAAAGTGCTTGAGGACGTCGCCGTCAGTGGTGAGCCCAATCCCAGTACGGAAATCCATTTGCTGATGGATGAGTTCGAGACCTTATCCAGGCCGCAACTGATCTAGCACCCTGCACCCTGTCCGCCTCCCTGCGGGCAGGTTGCTGATATTTAGCGACTCACCTTCCACGCATCCCCAGCCGGCGCCTTCCCATGGTCATACGGCTTGCCGATCCACATATAAACCAACCCCAATCCAATCACGATGGCCGTGCTCAGCACCATCGCATAGTTCACATACCACGCCGCATCCGGCGTGCGTGGCCAGGCCATGTTGATGATTGCGCCGACGCCATACACCAGCGCGCCGATGTTCACTGGCCAGCCCCACGCGCCGAGGGTGAATTTGCCGCTGGGTTTCCAGCCTTTGCTGCGGGCGTAGAGGGCAGCCAGCACGATCATCTGGAACGCGAGGTAGATGCCGATGGCGGCGAAGCTGACGATGGTGGCCACGGCGTCTTGCAGGAAGAAGCCGAGGGCGATGATCAGGGCGGGCAGGACACCGGACACGAACAGTGCGGCAACTGGCACCTGGGTTGTAGGAGAAATCTTTTTCAGCAGTCGGCTGCCGATGACCATTTCGTCGCGAGCGTAGGAATACAGCAGACGACTCGCCGCAGCCTGCAGGCTGATGACGCAGGAGATGAAGGAAATCATCACCACGCCCATCACCACTTTCGAGCCGATCGGGCCGAAGGCGTTGTTGAGGATGGTGGTGACCGGGTCCTTGTCGGTGCCGTTGATCACCGCTTGCATGTCCGGCACGGCGAGGATCAGCGCCAGGCAGGCGAACATCGCCGCGATGCCGCCGATGTAGATGGTCATGCGCATGGCCACCGGGATTTTTGCGCTGGGGTTCGGGGTTTCTTCGGCAACGTCGCCGCAGGCCTCGAAGCCGTAGTAAAGGAACATCCCGGCCAGCGAGGCGGTGAGAAAGGCCGGCAGGTACGAGCCGTCGACGCGGATGTCGAAGGTGTTGAACAGCACGCTCAGAGGCTGGTGACGCTCGAAGATCAGCAGGTACACGCCGACGATCACTGCGCCGACCAGTTCGCAGAGGAAGCCGAACATGGCGATACGCGCCAGCACTTTGGTGCCGCTCAGATTGACCAGCGTGGCGAACAAGGTCAGCACCAGCGCGATGACGATGTTGGTGTTGTTGCTCGGCTCAAACCCGAGCATCGCCGCCAGATACGGGCCGGCACCGACAGCCACCGCCGCAATGGTCACGCACAGGGCGATGGAGTAAATCCAGCCGACCATCCACGCCCATTTCTTGCCGACCAGACGCCGCGCCCACGGATAAACGCCACCGGAAATCGGGAACTGCGAAACCACTTCGCCGAAGATCAGGCACACCAGCAACTGGCCGCAACCGACCAGCAGGTAAGCCCAGAACATCGGTGGGCCGCCAGCGGCGAGGCACAGGCCGAACAGGGTATAAACCCCTACGACCGGTGACAGATAGGTGAAGCCCAGGGCGAAGTTTTCCCACAGGCTCATGCTGCGGTTGAAGTTGGAGGTGTAGCCGAGTTTGCGCAGTTGTTCGGCATCGCTGTCGGCAACGGCTGCGGAGAATTCGGGTGAGGCACTCATGGGTGTTTGCTCCGGGAAATCGGCAGATTTCGGATGGCCGAAGCCGTGGCGGGGCTTTGCGGGCGCCGCCCGGGTCGGTAGTTATTGTTTTGGGATCCTGGTGGTGCGTAATGCCGGTTTTCTTCCTGAAACCGAGGTGACGCCTTCGCGAGCAAGCCCGCTCCCACCTTGGAATGCGTCCCCCTGTGGGAGCGGGCTTGCTCGCGAAGCTTTTAAAGGCTTAGTGCTTGAACATCACATGCCGAACCGTGGTGTAGTCCTCCAGCCCATACATGGACATGTCCTTGCCGTAGCCGGACAATTTCTGACCGCCATGCGGCATTTCGCTGACGAGCATGAAGTGGGTGTTGACCCAGGTGCAGCCGTACTGCAACCGCGCCGACAAGCGATGCGCGCGTCCGACATCTGCCGTCCACACCGAGGAGGCGAGGCCGTAGTCGGAGTCGTTGGCCCACTCCAGCGCCTGCGCTTCATCGGTGAACTTGGTTACTGACACCACCGGCCCGAACACTTCACGGCGGACGATCTCGTCATCCTGCTGCGCGTCGGCCAGCACCGTCGGTTCGAAGAAGAAACCGTCGCCTTCCACAGCCTTGCCGCCGGTGATCAAGCGAATGTGCGACTGCGCCACGGCGCGTTCCACGAAAGCAGCGACGCGGTCGCGATGCTGCGCGGTGATCAGCGGCCCCAACTCGGTCGACGGATCATCCTGCAAGCCGTATTTGATGCTGCTCACCGCCGCGCCGAGCTTCTCGACAAACTTGTCGTAGATGCCCTGCTGCGCGTAGATCCGGCACGCGGCGGTGCAGTCCTGTCCGGCGTTGTAGAAACCGAAGGTGCGGATGCCTTCAACGGCCGCATCGATGTCGGCGTCGTCGAAGATGATCACCGGCGCCTTGCCGCCCAGTTCCATGTGCATGCGTTTGACGCTGTCGGCGGTGCTGGAAATGATGTTCGAACCAGTGGCGATGGAGCCAGTCAGCGAGACCATGCGTACTTTCGGGTGAGTCACCAGCGGGCTGCCGACGCTAGGACCGCGACCAAACACCAGATTGAGTACACCGGCCGGGAAGATTTCCGACGCCAGTTCGGCCAGACGCAACGCGGTCAGCGGGGTCTGTTCCGACGGCTTGAGCACCACGGTGTTACCGGCGGCGAGGGCTGGGGCGATTTTCCAGGCGACCATCATCAACGGGTAGTTCCATGGCGCGATGGAGGCGATCACACCCACCGGGTCGCGGCGGATCATCGAGGTGTGGCCGGGCAGGTATTCGCCACCGGCCGAACCGCTCATGCAACGACTGGCGCCGGCGAAGAAACGGAACACATCGGCAATCGCCGGGATCTCGTCGTTCAGTGCGGCGCTGTAGGGTTTGCCGCAGTTGTCGGATTCGAGTTTGGCCAGTTCCTCGCCATGAGCTTCGATGGCGTCGGCGAGTTTGAGCAGCAGCAGCGAACGGTCTTTCGGCGTGGTTTGCGACCACTCGGCGAAGGCGTTGTCGGCGGCGCGCACGGCGGCGTCGACCTGGGCCTCGGAGGCTTCGTTGATCTCCACCAGTATGCTGCCGAGCGCCGGGTTGAGCACCGGTTGGGCCGGGCCTTCGCCGTTAACCAGGTGGCCGTTGATCAAGAGTCTGGTTTGCATGTTGTTGTCCTCACTAACACTTTTATTGTTCTGGCCGAATCGATAACCCTGTGGGAGCGAGCCTGCTCGCGAAAGCGGTGTGTCAGCCGACATCAATGCTGGATGTGTCGGCTTCTTCGCGAGCAGGCTCGCTCCCACAGGGGGATTTTGGTGTTTGTCAGATATTCATTTCCCACCACTGCCCGCGACACTCTCGCCACCCCGGGTCAGGTAATACGCGCCGAGAATCGGCAGCATGGTCACCATCATCACCAGCATGGCGACGACGTTGGTCACCGGCACATCCCGTGGGCGGCTGAGCTGGTTGAGCAGCCACAACGGCAACGTGCGCTCATGCCCGGCGGTGAACGTGGTGACGATGATTTCGTCGAACGACAGCGCAAACGCGAGCATGCCGCCGGCCAGCAACGCCGAGCCGAGGTTCGGCAGGATGATGTAGCGAAAGGTCTGCCAACCATCGGCACCCAGATCCATCGAGGCTTCGATCAAACTTTGCGAAGTACGCCGCAGACGGGCGATGACGTTGTTGTAGACGATCACCACGCAGAAGGTCGCGTGACCAACGATGATGGTGAACATCCCCGGCTCGATCTCCAGTGTCTTGAACGTCGCCAGCAGCGCGATCCCGGTGATGATCCCCGGCAGCGCGATCGGCAAAATCAGCATCAGCGAAATGCCCTGCTTGCCGAAGAAATCGCGGCGGTACAACGCTGCCGAAGCCAGCGTACCGAGCACCATCGCGATCAAGGTGGCGATGGCGGCAATCTGCAGCGAAAGCTTGATCGCCTCCAGCACATCCGGCCGCGAAAACGCCACGCTGAACCAGTGCAGGGTGAAGCCCTTCGGCGGAAAGCTGAACGCGGCTTCCTCGATGTTGAAGGAGTAAAGAAAGATGATCAGGATCGGGAAGTGCAGAAACACCAACCCGCCCCAGGCGGCAATGCGCAGGCCCAGTGAAGCGCGCTCAGAGTGCATCGAAGGCCCCCAGTCGTTTGACGATGGACAGGTAAACCGCGATCAACACAATCGGCACCAACGTGAACGCTGCGGCCATCGGCATGTTGCCGATCGCACCTTGCTGCGCGTAGACCATGCTGCCGACGAAGTAGCCCGGCGGGCCCACCAGTTGCGGCACGATGAAATCGCCCAGGGTCAGCGAAAACGTGAAGATCGAGCCGGCAGCAATTCCGGGAATCGACAGCGGCAGAATCACCTGCATGAAGGTCTGGCGCGGCTTGGCGCCGAGGTCGGCGGAAGCCTGCAATAGCGATGGCGGCAGACGTTCCAGCGAGGCCTGAATCGGCAGGATCATGAACGGCAGCCAGATGTAGACGAACACCATGAACCGCCCCAGATGAGAGGTCGATAAGGTGCTGCCGCCGACACCGGGAATGCCGAGTATGAACTGCAACACCGGCTCCAGTCCCAAATGTTGCACGAACCACTGCGCGACACCGCCCTTGGCCAGCAGCAACGTCCAGGCGTAGGCCTTGACGATGTAACTGGCCCACATCGGCAGCATCACCGCGATGTAGAAAAACGCCTTGGTCTTGCCCGTGGTGTAGCGCGCCATGTAATAGGCAATCGGGAACGCGACGATAGCGCTGGCGATCGACACGACGATGGCCATGCTCAGCGTGCGGAGGATGATGTCGAAGTTCGACGGCTGAAACAGCGCGGCAAAATTCGCCAGGGTCAGGTCAGGGGTGACCGCCATGGTGAAGTCGTCAAAGGTGTAGAACCCCTGCCACAACAGCACCAGCAACGAGCCGAGGTAGATCGCGCCGAACCACAGCAACGGCGGCACCAGCAGTAGCGACAAATACAGGTTCGGTTTGCGATAGAGCAGGTTGGAGAACCGCCGCAACGGCGGTGCCTGGGTCATTGCGAGCGTGCTCATTTCAGACCCCGCTCGCGACGGTGTCGTGCAGCGGAATCATCGCTTCCCGCGCCCAGCGTGCGCTCAGGCGCTGGCCGGTCTGGTGTTGTGCGCTGCTGTCGATCCACTGATTGTTGGCGTGACTGATGCTCAGGGTCTGGCCGTTTTCCAGCGTCAGTTCATAGCGCGTGGCGCTGCCCTGATACTGGATGTCGTGGAGCAGACCACTGACTTCGATTTCATGGCTGGCGAGCGGCCCTTCGGCGAAACGCACGTGCTCGGGGCGGATCGAAAACGGCTGCGGATGGCCGCTGATTTGCCGTGCGAGATCGCCACGAATCACATTCGAAGTACCAACGAATTCGGCGACGAATGTGGTGGTGGGTTTCATGTACAGATTGCGCGGGGTGTCGACCTGTTCGATGCGGCCCTTGTTGAATACAGCGACGCGATCGGACATCGACAGCGCCTCGGTCTGGTCGTGAGTGACGAAGATGAAAGTGATGCCGAGCTGGCGTTGCAGCTTCTTCAGTTCACTCTGCATCTGCTCGCGCAATTTCAAATCGAGCGCGCCCAACGGCTCATCAAGCAATAGCACCCGTGGGCGATTGACCAAGGCGCGGGCGAGGGCCACTCTCTGGCGTTGACCGCCGGACAACTGCACCGGTTTACGCGCGCCGTAGCCGCCGAGGGCGACCATGTCCAACGCCTCTTCGGCGCGCTTGTGGCGTTCGGTTTTGCTCACGCCCTTGACCTTCAAACCGTAGGCGACGTTGTCCAGCACGTTCATGTGCGGGAACAGCGCGTAATCCTGGAACACGGTGTTCACATCACGTTGATACGGCGGCAGACCGGCGGCTTCGGCGCCGTGAATGCGGATCGAGCCGGCACTCGGTTGTTCGAAACCGGCGATCAGGCGCAGGCAGGTGGTCTTGCCCGAGCCGGAAGGGCCGAGCATGGAAAAGAACTCGCCGTCCTGGATATCGATGGAAACCCGGTCAACGGCCTTCACCTCGCCGAACTGCCGGGAAACGTTGGTGAATTGGACTGCAAGCGTCATGGTGCGGTGCTCCAAAAAGGCGCGGGCCGTCGCAGCGGCCCTCGCCTGGACTTCTGAAAAAACTGAAACATCTAACGGTGAATGCGATCCGCTTTTAGCTCCCTCTCCCTCCGGGAGAGGGCGGGGGGTGAGAGTGGCCTCATTGGCCGTCGCCCTTCAATCAAGAGCAAAGTCAAAAGCCACCCCCTCACCCCAGCCCTCTCCCCCAGGGGGGAGAGGGGAAAGGGAGTTAGACCAAGTTGCTCTCGGGCTTACCTGCCGCCCATGATCGCAATGTAGTCCTGAGTCCAGCGGCTATAAGGCACGAACTTGCCGCCCTCGGCCTGCGGGGTTTTCCAGAAGGCGATCTTGTCGAACTGGTCGAAGCCATTGGTCTTGCAACCCTCGGCGCCGAGCAGTTCGCTCTCCTTGCACGCCGCCGGCACGGCTGGCAGCGAACCAAACCACGCCGCCACGTCACCCTGGACTTTCGGCTGCAACGACCAGTCCATCCACTTGTACGCGCAGTTCGGATGCTTGGCTTCGGCGTGCAGCATGGTGGTGTCGGCCCAACCGGTAGCGCCTTCTTTCGGGATGGTCGAAGCGATCGGCTGTTTCTCGTTGATCAGGCCGTTGACCTGATACGGCCAGGCGCTCGACGCCACCACGCCTTCGTTCTTGAAGTCGCTCATCTGTACCGTGGTGTCGTGCCAGTAACGGTGAATCAATGGCTGCTGCGCGCGCAACAGATCAAGCACAGCCTTGTACTGCGCTTCGGTGAGTTGATACGGATCCTTGATCCCCAGCTCAGGTTTGGCGGTCTTCAGGTACAGCGCCGCGTCGGCGATGTAGATCGGGCCGTCATAGGCCTGCACGCGACCCTTGTTCGGTTTGCCGTCGGGGAAATTCTGCGCGTCGAACAGGACGTTCCAGCTGGTCGGCGGCGTCTTGAACACGTTGGTGTTGTACATCAGCACGTTCGGGCCCCACTGATACGGGGTGCCGTAGGTCTGGTTGTTGACCACGTACCACGGCGCATCTTTCAGACGTGGGTCGAGGGTTTTCCAGTTCGGGATCAATGCGGTGTTGATCGGCTGCACGCGCTTGCCGACGATCAAGCGCAACGAGGCATCACCCGATGCGGTGACCAGGTCGTAACCGCCTTTGGCCATCAGACTGACCATCTCGTCGGAGGTCGCGGCGGTCTTGACGTTGACCTTGCAGCCGGTTTCCTTCTCGAAACCGCTCACCCAGTCGTAAGCCTTGTCGCTCTCGCCACGTTCGATGTAGCCCGGCCAGGCCACGATATCCAGCTGACCCTCGCCGGCGCCGACCGCCTTCAGCGGCTCGGCAGCTTGCAGGCTGGCGCTGGCCAGCAAGGCTGTGGTGATTGCACTGAGCAGTGCGGTCTTGTGCACGAACATGGTTGAACCCTCTTCTTTAAATTATGGTCGGGGCAGTTGTGAACGTGGTGAAGCATGCCGTTGGCGGCTTGTTATTAGCGTAGTCAGAGATGCTGGCCGTGGCGGGCCATGATGTGCCGCACCACGCTGTAGTCCTGCAACGAATCACTGGATAAGTCTTTGCCGTATCCCGAGCGTTTCAGCCCGCCATGGGGCATTTCGCTGACCAGCATGAAATGGCTGTTGATCCAGGTGCAGCCGTACTGCAAGCGGGCGGCGACCTGCATTGCCTTATCCAGATTCTGCGTCCACACCGACGAGGCGAGGCCGTATTCGGAGTCGTTGGCCCAGTCCACGGCTTGCGCGAGTTCGTCGAAGCGGGTCACGGTGACCACCGGGCCGAACACTTCGCGCTGGACGATTTCATCAGTCTGTTTGCAACCGGCCAGCAACGTCGGCTGGTAGAAGAACCCGGCACCGGAATGCACCGCCGCGCCGGTCACCCGCTCGATGTGCGGCTGGCCGAGGGCGCGTTCGACGAAACTGGCGACGCGGTCGCGCTGGCGGGTGCTGATCAGCGGGCCGATCTCGTTGTCGGCATCGCGCTTGCCGGCGAAGCGCAGGCTGCTGACCGCTGCGCCGAGCTCGGCGACCAATTTGTCGTGAATGCCTGTTTGCGCGTAGATCCGGCACGCGGCGGTGCAGTCCTGCCCGGCGTTGTAGTAACCGTAGGTGCGCACGCCGTCGACCACCGCTTGAATGTCGGCATCATTGCAGACGATCACCGGGGCCTTGCCACCGAGTTCCAGGTGTGTGCGTTTCAGGGTTTTCGCTGCAGCCTGGAGAATCTTCTGCCCGGTGACGATATCGCCGGTCAGCGAGACCATGCGCACCTTGGCGTGCCCGACCAGATGACTGCCGACGCCTTCACCGCCGCCGCAGATGATGTTGATTACCCCGCGTGGC
This sequence comes from Pseudomonas sp. LAMO17WK12:I5, assembly GCF_900215165.1. Taxonomy (NCBI): domain Bacteria; kingdom Pseudomonadati; phylum Pseudomonadota; class Gammaproteobacteria; order Pseudomonadales; family Pseudomonadaceae; genus Pseudomonas; species Pseudomonas sp. LAMO17WK12:I5. Next base: position 119,012 of record NZ_OBDS01000002.1, read on the forward strand.
AGGATCTCGGCGAGTGCTGGCGCCAGTGCGAGGATCGACAGCGGCGTGTGTTCGGACGGCTTGAACACCAGCGTATTGCCGGCGGCGAGGGCCGGGGCGATTTTCCACGCGGCCATCATGATCGGGTAGTTCCACGGCGCAATCGACGCCACCACGCCGATCGGATCGCGGCGCACCATGCTGGTGTAGCCCGGCAGGTATTCGCCGCTGAGCTGGCCGGTCTGGCAGCGCACGGCACCGGCAAAGAAGCGGAACACGTCGACGGTGGCGGTCAGATCGTCCTGACGCGCCAGGTGCAGCGGCTTGCCGCAGTTCAGCGCTTCGAGACGGGCGAGGTAGTCAGCGTGTTTTTCCACCGCGCTGGCGATTTCCAGCAGCAGGTTGGAACGTTGTTGCGGCGTGGTGCGTGACCATTCGGCAAAGGCGCGGTGGGCGGCGAGGATCGCCGTTTCGACCTGCTCGGTGCTGGCCTCGGCGATGTGGGTGAGGACTTCACCGGTGGCCGGGTTGAGGATCGGTTCGACAAAACCTTGCCCGGCGACCAGTTCGCCGTCGATCAGCAACGCGGTACACATCGGGGTCTGCACGCCAGCCATTTTCCGCGATCTCTTTTCTTGTGTGGTCATTGTTGCTCCCGTGCCCGGGAGCCGACCGTCTTATAGATGCAGCAAGACTAGTGCGCGGCTCCGAGGTCGACAAATTCTAAATACTGAAGGTGGCATTCGATTAAATAGATGGCTTGCGTCCGCCGTGCGGCTGCTCGCGGGCCACGGTCAGAAATGGATCAACCAGGGCAGGGCGCGCGGTCCCACGGCGCCAGGCCAGACCGACATCGAGGGTCTGGTTGAGGTCGGCAATCGGCCGCGCTTCGATGATGTCGCCCTCCAGTGACCATGGGCGATAAGTCATGTCCGGCTGGATCGACACACCCAAACCCGCCGCCACCAGACTTCGCACGGCTTCGGTAGAGGCGGTGCGCAGAGTGATCTTCGGTTGCAGCCCGGCGCCGCGCCAAAGTCTTTGGGCGTTGCGATCCATTTCATCAACATTCAGTTGAATCAGCGGTTCGCGAGCGACATCGGCGAGGTTGATGCTGTCGTGTTCCAGCAGTGGATGCTGGGCCGGCAGCCACAGACGATGCGGCGAGTGAGTCAGCACTTCGGTCTGCAGGGCGTGGCGGTCTTCAAGGTTGGAGAGAATCAGCACGCCGACATCGATCTCGCCGCTGACCAGCAAATGCTCGATGTACGGCCGCTCGTCCTCCATCACCCGAATCTCGACGTTGGGATAGGCGCGCTGGAATCGGGTAAGCAAATCGGCGAGGTAGTAACCGGCGACCAGGCTGGTTACGCCGACGATCAACTGTCCGGCGACCTGATCGGTGCTCTGTTGCAAGCTGCGTTTGGCGTTATCCACCGTTGCCAGAATCAGATGCGCCTGCCGCAGGAATTGATGGCCCTGGTGAGTCAGGGTCATGCCCTTGGCGTGGCGGCTGAACAGGCTGACGCCGATTTCCTCTTCCAGTTGCTGAATCGCCAGGGTCAGGGTCGATTGGGAAATGAACGCGGTTTGCGCGGCGGCGGAAATAGAGCCGGTCTCGGCCACCGCGATGAAGTGACGGATCTGACGCAGGGTCATCATGAGGAGGGTACCCGGTGGGCGGTTTTTATAGATTGGCCTGAGTGTATATCTATTTTCGCGAAGGGCTGCTGCAGGCGGAGCAACATCTGGAAGCACACTCGCAAGCAGGGGCGGGGCACTTTCGAACTAGGCTGAGGGCCTGATAGATCCGGATAACCCCTGTTTTGGAGGCGGAACATGAACACCCGTGGATTGCTCGATCAACTACTCAAGTCTGGCCAGGATCTTTTGCAGAACAAGGCCGGTGGCGCGCAGAACAAACCCGCGGCTGGCGGGCTGGGCGGTTTGCTGGGTGGGTCTTCAGGCTCCGGTGCTCTGGGAGGCCTGATCTCGGGTGCAGGCGGTGGTGCTCTGGCGGCCGGGGCCATGGGCCTGCTGCTCGGCAGCAAAAAGGCGCGCAAGGTCGGCGGCAAAGTTGCGGTCTACGGTGGCCTCGCTGCCCTTGGTGTGCTGGCCTATAAGGCTTACGGCAACTGGAACGCCCAGAAAGGCACCGCCCCACAAACCGAACCGCAGACCCTGGATCGACTGCCACCGGCGCAAGCCGAACAACACAGCCAGGCCATTCTCAAGGCGCTGGTCGCCGCCGCGAAGGCTGACGGCCATATCGATGACCGCGAACGTCAACTGATTGAAGGCGAATTCACCAAACTCGACAACGATCAGGAGCTACAGCACTGGCTCCACGCCGAACTCAACAAACCCCTCGATCCCGCAGATGTCGCCCGCGCCGCCAGCACCCCCGAAATGGCGGCGGAAATGTACATCGCCAGCGTGATGCTGGTGGATGAGGAGAGCTTTATGGAAAAGGCGTATCTGGAGGAGTTGGCCAAGCAACTGAAACTGGAGCCGGGGTTGAAGGTGGAGCTGGAGAAGCAGGTGCGCCTGGCATCGCAATAGAACTGCCTTAGCACGGTATTCATGTAGGAGCTGCGGTACGCTGCGATCTTTTGATTTTTTAAGCCAACAGCAAAAGATCGCAGCGTGCCGCAGCTCCTACAAGGTTTTGGGCCAGACGCCGAAGCCTGCTCACGATTGCGTTTTCAGCCGCGCATCCACAGCAATGGCCGATCCAGCGCCCCTTTTTGCCATTCCATCACTGGCACGCCAGCCCCGGATTGTCGGACAGTCCCACCCCAGAGCCTTCCCGCGAACCAAGTCGGGCCGGCCCGAGGGTTAAAAAGCGTCTTATAAATGAAACACCGCCCTCGGCTATACTCCCCGCATTTCGACTTAGGCACGAGGAATCACTGTGAAGAACTGGACGTTGCGCCAACGCATTTTGGCGAGCTTTGCGGTGATTATCGCCATCATGTTGCTGATGGTCGTCGTTTCGTATTCCCGCCTGCTGAAAATCGAAGCCAGTGAAAGCAGCGTGCGTGATGACGCCGTTCCCGGCGTCTATTACAGCTCGATGATCCGCGGCGCGTGGGTCGACAGTTATCTGCAGACCCAGGAACTGCTCGGCCTCAAGGAAGGGCAGGGTATCAGCAGTGAAGATGCGGCGGACTACAAGGCGTTCGAAAACCGTCTGCAAGAGCAGATGGCCAACTACCGCAACACCGTCACCACCGACGAAGACCGGGTCGAGTTCGCCGCGTTCGAGAAGGATCACGACACCTACATGCAGATTCAGGATCAGGTACTCGATCTGCACAAGCGCAATCTGGAAGCCGAAGCGGTCAAGCTGTTCACCGAGAAGCTGACCCCGGCCTGGTACACCGGCCGCATGAAACTCAACGACATCATCGGCGAAAACAAACGGGTCGCTGATCAGGCCATGGCCAACATCGACGAAGCCGTGGCGGCGGCCAAGGTCAGCATGTTCGTCTCGCTGCTGGTGGCCGTGCTCGCGGCCGGTGCCTGCGGTCTGCTGCTGATGCGCGCGATCATGGCGCCGATGAACCGCATCGTGAAAATCCTCGAAATCATGCGTACCGGCGACTTGAGCAGCCGGCTGAATCTGGATCGCAAGGACGAGTTCGGCGCGGTGGAAACCGGCTTCAACGACATGATGACCGAGCTGACCTCGCTGGTGTCCCAGGCCCAGCGCTCCTCGGTGCAGGTGACCACTTCGGTGACCGAAATTGCCGCCACCTCCAAGCAGCAACAGGCCACCGCCACCGAAACCGCGGCCACCACCACCGAAATCGGCGCGACCTCACGTGAAATCGCCGCCACCTCGCGGGATCTGGTGCGCACCATGACCGAAGTGTCCACCGCCGCCGATCAGGCCTCGGTACTCGCCGGTTCCGGCCAGCAAGGCCTGGCGCGCATGGAAGACACCATGCACTCGGTGATGGGCGCAGCCGATCTGGTCAATGCCAAACTGGCGATCCTCAACGAGAAGGCCGGCAACATCAATCAGGTGGTGGTGACCATCGTCAAGGTCGCCGATCAGACCAACCTGCTGTCGCTCAACGCTGCCATCGAGGCCGAGAAGGCCGGCGAGTACGGGCGTGGTTTTGCCGTGGTCGCCACCGAAGTACGGCGTCTGGCGGATCAGACCGCCGTCGCCACTTACGACATTGAGCAGATGGTCCGCGAGATCCAGTCGGCGGTGTCTGCTGGCGTGATGGGCATGGACAAGTTCTCCGAAGAAGTGCGCCGGGGCATGGCCGAAGTGCAGCAGGTCGGCGAGCAACTGTCGCAGATCATCCATCAGGTGCAGGCGCTGGCGCCGCGGGTGTTGATGGTCAACGAAGGCATGCAGGCCCAGGCCACCGGTGCCGAACAGATCAACCATGCGCTGGTGCAGTTGGGCGACGCCAGCAGCCAGACCGTCGAGTCGCTGCGTCAGGCCAGTTTCGCCATCGACGAACTGAGCCAGGTGGCCGTCGGGCTGCGCAGCGGCGTTTCGCGATTCAAAGTCTGATGAGCGAAGTCACCGCCAAACGCAGCGCTGCGCCGGTGGCGAAGCAGGCGTTGTTCCTGCTGTTTCGCATCGGCAGCGAGCGTTACGCCTTGCGCGCCACCGAGGTGGCGGAAGTGTTGCCGCGCCTGCCGTTGAAGCCGATTGCCCAAGCGCCGAACTGGGTCGCCGGGGTGTTCGCCTATCGCGGTGCGGTGGTGCCGGCGATCGACCTCAGTGCGCTGACTTTCGGCCATCCCGCCGAGGCGCGCACCAGTACGCGGCTGGTGCTGGTGCATTACCGTCCGGATGAACTGCAGCCGCCGCGTTGGCTCGGGCTGATCCTTGAGCAGGCGACCGACACCCTGCGCTGCAATCCCGAAGATTTTCAGCCGTATGGCCTGGACAATCGTCAGGCGCCGTACCTCGGCCCGGTGCGCGAAGACGCCCAGGGGCTGGTGCAATGGGTGCGGGTCAACGACTTGCTGGATGACGCGGTGCGCAGCCTGCTGTTCCCGGCGCCACTTGAGGCGCAGTCATGAGCAGCGACCAGCGTTTTTTCGATTTCCTCAAGGAACGCATCGGCCTGGATGTCACTTCGGTGGGGCCGGCGATCATCGAGCGCGCGGTGCGCCAACGCACCACGCTCTCGCAAGCGGCGCACAGCGATGAATACTGGCAACTGCTGCAAGGTTCGCGGGACGAACAGCAGGCGTTGATCGAAGCGGTGATCGTCCCCGAAACGTGGTTTTTCCGTTATCCGGAATCTTTCTCCACCCTCGGCAAGCTGGCGCGCAAGCGTCTGGACCAATTGAACAACATGCGCGCACTGCGCATTCTCAGCCTGCCGTGCTCCACCGGCGAAGAACCCTATTCGATTGCCATGGCCTTGCTCGATGCCGGGCTCAAGCCGCATCAGTTCAAGGTCGACGGCATGGACGTCAGCCCGCTGTCGGTGGACAAGGCGCGACGGGGGCTGTACGGCAAGAACTCGTTTCGGGGTCAGGATCTGGATTTTCGCGAGCGTCATTTCACGGCCGAGCAGGACGGCCATCGGGTCAGCGAAGCGGTGCGTGAGCAGGTGCGCCTGCAGGCCGGCAATGTGCTGGATCCGACGCTGCTGGCGGGTGAGCCGCCGTTCGATTTCGTGTTCTGCCGCAACCTGCTGATCTATTTCGACCAGCCGACGCAGAAGCAAGTCTTTGAAGTGCTCAAGCGTCTGACGCACGTTGATGGCGTGTTGTTCATCGGCCCGGCCGAGGGCAGTCTGCTCGGGCGCCTGGGCATGCGTTCGATCGGCATCCCGCAGTCGTTTGCCTTCAGTCGACATAATGATCCGGCGCCGGAACCGCTGTCGTTGCCGACCCCGACGCCATTGCCGGTGCGCCAACCGTTGCGCAGTCCGCCGCCAGTATCACCGCCGGTGCGTCCGCGGCCGTTTGCCAGCGTTGCATCGTTGCCCGTCAACAGCAAAAGCGCCAACCCGGACGCGGCGACCTTGCTCGCCAACATCGCCGCGCTGGCCAACGAAGGCAAAAGCGCCGAGGCCCGCGCGGCATGCGAGCAGTATCTGCGCAGTCACGAACCGGTGGCGCAGGTGTTTTACTGGCTCGGTCTGCTCAGCGATGTTGCCGGTGCCGCGCTCGAAGCCCAGAGTCATTACCGCAAGGCCTTGTACCTTGAACCGCAACACCCCGAAGCGTTGATGCACCTGGCCGCCTTGCTGCAGGCCCAGGGCGACAGCGCCGGTGCCAGACGATTGCAGGAACGTGCCGCCCGCAGCGGCCGCACCGCCGACAGTGAGCGTAAACGATGATCCCGTCCGACACCTTGAACGTCACCCACGAAGACGCCCGGGCCATCGATGATTGCTGGAACCGTATCGGTATTCATGGCGACAAGTCGTGCCCGTTGCTGGCCGAGCATATTCATTGCCGCAACTGCGCGGTGTATTCCGCCGCCGCCACGCGCCTGCTTGACCGTTATGCATTGCAGCAGGACGAACGCGACCCGGTCGCCGTGGCGGTCGAAACCGATGTGAAAACCCGTTCGCTGCTGATGTTCCGCCTCGGCGAGGAATGGCTGGGGCTGGCCACCCGCAGCCTGGTGGAGGTAGCGCCGCTGCAGGCGATTCACTCGTTGCCGCACCAGCGTTCGCGGGCCTTGCTCGGCGTGGCGAACGTGCGCGGCGCGCTGGTCGCGTGCCTGTCGCTGGTCGAGTTGCTCGATCTGGATGGCAACGCCGCACCGGCCACTGGCGCGCGGATCATGCCGCGCATGCTGATCATCGCCGCCCACGGCGGACCGGTGGTGGTGCCGGTGGACGAGGTCGACGGCATCCACGCCATCGATGAAAAAATTCTCGACGCCGCGTCGCGTGCCGGCGGTGAGCACAACAGCACGGCCAGCGCCAAATACACCCGTGGTGTCCTGCAATTCCGGGGGCGCAGCCTGCGCTGGCTGGATGAAGAACAGCTGCTGTCCGCCGTGACCCGGAGCCTCACATGACCCCCGAGCAAATGCGCGACGCCTCGCTGCTGGAGCTGTTCAGCCTGGAAGCCGAAGCCCAGACCCAGGTGCTCAGCAGCGGGCTGCTGGCGCTGGAGCGCAACCCGACTCAGGCCGACTATCTGGAATCGTGCATGCGTGCGGCGCACTCGCTCAAGGGCGCGGCGCGGATCGTCGGCATCGACAGCGGTGTCAGCGTCGCCCATGTGATGGAAGATTGCCTGGTCAGCGCGCAGGAAGGTCGGCTGTTGTTGCGTCCGGAGCACATCGATGCGCTGTTGCAAGGCACCGATCTGTTGATGCGCATCGCCACGCCAGCGAATGCTCCGCAAGCAGCGGACATCGAAGCGTATGTGGCGTTGATGGGACTCCTGCTCGACCCTTCGGCAGCGCCCACAGTGGCGCCACCGCCGATGGCCGAGTTGCAGATGCAGGCGCCGCCGCCTGCGCCTGCACCGATTGAAACTCCGGCGCAAGTGATCGAGACACCGCTGGAAACCTCCGACCCGGCACCGCGCAAGAACAAGCGCACCACCGAGGGCGGCGAGCGCGTGCTGCGGGTCACCGCCGAACGCCTGAACAGCCTGCTCGACCTGTCGAGTAAATCGCTGGTCGAAACCCAGCGCCTCAAGCCGCATCTGGCGACCATGCAGCGTCTCAAACGCATGCAGAATAATGGCCTGCGGGCACTGGAAAGCCTCAACGTGCATCTCAAGGAACATGCGCTGAGCCTTGAGGCCCAGGAAGCCCTTGAAGATGCGCGGCGCTTGCTGGCCGAGTCTCAGCAATTACTCGCGGAAAAGAACGCCGAGCTCGACGAGTTCGCCTGGCAAGCCAGCCAGCGCGCCCAAGTGCTCTACGACACCGCGCTGGCCTGCCGCATGCGCCCGTTTGCCGACGTGCTCACCGGTCAGGTGCGCATGGTTCGAGACCTGGGGCGCAGCCTCGGCAAACAGGTAAGGCTGGAGATCGAAGGCGAGAAGACCCAGGTCGATCGCGACGTGCTGGAAAAGCTCGAAGCGCCGCTGACTCATTTGCTACGCAACGCGGTCGATCACGGCATCGAAACCCCGGAACAACGCTTGCTCAAGGGTAAGTCCGAAGAAGGCCTGATCCGCCTGCGTGCCTCGCATCAGGCCGGTTTGCTGGTGCTGGAGTTGAGCGATGACGGCAATGGCGTCGATCTGGAAAAGGTCCGCCGCAGCATCGTTGAACGCCAATTGTCACCGGCAGAAACTGCCGCGCAGTTGAGCGAAGAAGAACTGCTGACCTTCCTGTTCTTGCCGGGCTTCAGCCTGCGCGACACGGTGACCGAAGTGTCCGGGCGTGGCGTCGGTCTTGATGCGGTGCAGCACATGGTGCGGCAACTGCGCGGCGCGGTGGTGCTGGAGCAGACGGCGGGCGAGGGCAGCCGCTTTCATCTGGAAGTGCCGCTGACCCTGTCGGTGGTGCGCAGTCTGGTGGTCGAAGTCGGCGAGGAGGCTTATGCGTTTCCGCTGGCGCACATCGAGCGCATGTGCGACCTGGAGCCACAGGACATCGTGCAGATCGAGGGCCGTCAGCATTTCTGGCACGAAGGTCGGCATGTCGGGCTGGTCGCGGCCAGTCAGTTGCTGAATCGTCCGGCCAGTCAGAGCAGCGGCGAAACCCTCAAGGTCGTGGTGATCCGCGAGCGTGACGCGGTCTACGGGGTGGCGGTCGAGCGGTTTGTCGGCGAGCGCACGCTGGTGGTGCTGCCGCTGGATGAGCGACTGGGCAAGGTTCAGGATATTTCCGCCGGGGCGCTGCTCGACGACGGTTCGGTGGTGCTGATCGTCGATGTCGAAGACATGCTGCGCTCGGTGGACAAACTGCTCAACACCGGGCGTCTGGAGCGTATTGCTCGCCATGGCAATCAGGCCGCCGAAGTGGCGCGCAAACGGATTCTGGTGGTCGATGACTCGCTGACCGTGCGCGAGTTGCAACGCAAGTTGCTGCTCAATCGCGGCTACGACGTGGCGGTCGCGGTGGACGGCATGGACGGCTGGAACGCGCTGCGTTCGGAGGACTTCGATTTGCTGATCACCGACATCGACATGCCGCGCATGGATGGCATCGAACTGGTGACCCTGTTGCGCCGTGACAACCGCCTGCAATCGCTGCCGGTGATGGTGGTCTCGTACAAGGATCGTGAAGAGGATCGGCGTCGTGGACTGGACGCTGGCGCCGACTATTATTTAGCCAAGGCCAGTTTTCATGACGACGCCCTGCTTGATGCAGTGGTTGAGCTCATTGGAGGAGCGCGGGCATGAAAATCGCAATCGTCAACGACATGCCCCTGGCGGTGGAGGCTTTGCGCCGTGCGCTGGCCTTCGAGCCGGCGCATCAGGTGGTCTGGGTCGCCAACAACGGCGCCGAGGCGGTGCGGTTGTGCGCCGAAAACACCCCGGATCTGATCCTGATGGACCTGATCATGCCGGTCATGGATGGCGTCGAGGCCACGCGACGGATCATGGCCGAAACCCCGTGCGCGATCGTTATCGTCACGGTCGACCGTCAGCAGAACGTGCACCGGGTCTTCGAAGCCATGGGCCACGGCGCGCTGGACGTGGTCGATACCCCGGCCATTGGTGCGGGGAACGCGCAGGAAGCGGCGGCGCCGTTGCTGCGCAAGATCCTCAACATCGGCTGGCTGATCGGCGAGAAAACCCCGCGCTCGCGCCCGGTGCCGACGCCCCACCGCAGTTCGGCGTCGTGCAAGCGGCTGGTGGCGATCGGCTCGTCTGCCGGCGGACCGGCCGCGCTGGAAGTGCTGCTCAAGGGCCTGCCACGCCATTTCTCGGCCGCCATCGTGCTGGTGCAGCACGTGGATCAGGTGTTTGCCGCGGGCATGGCCGAATGGCTGGCCAGCGCCAGTGGCCTCGATGTACGCCTGGCCCGCGAGGGCGAGCCACCGCAGGCCGGCGCGGTGCTGCTGGCCGGCACCAACCACCATATTCGCTTATTGAAAAACGGCACGCTGGCCTACACCGCCGAGCCGGTCAACGAGATCTACCGGCCTTCGATCGACGTGTTTTTCGAAAGTGTCGCCAGCTATTGGAACGGTGATGCCATCGGGGTTTTATTGACCGGGATGGGACGCGACGGGGCGCAAGGGCTTAAGCTCATGCGCCAGCAGGGTTATCTGACCATCGCGCAGGATCAGCAAAGCAGTGCGGTGTACGGCATGCCCAAGGCAGCAGCGGCGATCGATGCGGCCGTCGAAATCCGTCCACTGGAAAAGATAGCGCCACGATTGCTGGAGGTTTTCCCCAAATGAACAGGCTATTCCGCAATCCTGGCCCCCGCAGTACTCAGGTGACCGCCCATGAATGATTTACAGATCGACGACATTAAAACCGACGAAAACGCCGCCATGGTGTTGTTGGTGGACGATCAAGCGATGATCGGCGAAGCCGTGCGCCGTGGGCTGTCGAATGAAGAGAACATCGACTTCCACTTCTGCTCCGATCCGCACCAGGCCATCGCCCAGGCGGTACGGATCAAGCCGACGGTGATTCTGCAGGATCTGGTGATGCCCGGCCTCGACGGCCTGAGCCTGGTGCGCGAATACCGCAATCATCCGGCGACCAAGGACATCCCGATCATCGTCCTGTCGACCAAGGAAGACCCGCTGATCAAGAGCGCGGCGTTCTCGGCCGGGGCCAACGACTATCTGGTGAAACTGCCGGACACCATCGAGTTGGTGGCGCGCATCCGCTATCACTCGCGCTCCTACATGACCCTGCTGCAGCGCGATGCGGCGTACCGTGCGTTGCGCGTCAGCCAGCAGCAGTTGCTCGACACCAACCTGGTGCTGCAACGGCTGATGAACTCTGACGGCCTGACCGGGCTGTCCAACCGCCGGCACTTCGACGAGTACCTGGAGCTGGAATGGCGCCGCTCGCTGCGCGACCAGAGCCAGTTGTCGTTGCTGATGATCGACGTCGATTACTTCAAGTCCTACAACGACAGTTTTGGCCACGTCGAAGGCGATGAGGCGCTGCGCAAGGTCGCCACGGCGATCCGCGACGCCAGCGCCCGACCGTCGGACCTGCCGGCACGCTACGGCGGTGAAGAGTTCGCCCTGGTGCTGCCGAACACCTCGCCGGGCGGCGCACGCCTGGTGGCGGAGAAACTGCGCCAGACCGTGGCGGCGCTGAAGATTCCGCACAACACCCCGAGCGAAGGGGCGAGCCTGACCATCAGCATCGGTTTGGCGACCATGGTGCCGCAGGCGGGCAGCGATTGCCGGCTGCTGATTTCGGCGGCGGATCGCGGGTTGTATCTGGCGAAAAACAACGGGCGTAATCAGGTGGGTATCGAATAGGTCTCTCGAACCTGCAAATCCCCTGTGGGAGCGGGCTTGCTCGCGAAGGCGGAGTATCACTCGACATCAATGCTTAATGACACACCGCCTTCGCGAGCAAGCCCGCTCCCACAGAGGATGCGCACCAGGCGATGTCAAGTGAATCGCCTTAACAGCCGCCAGACGGGCTGCCGTGACAGCGTGATTACGTTATACTCGCCGGCTTTCAAAAGTTCGCCAACGAGTGCTGCCCGTCATGGAAATCAACCCGATCCTGAACACCATCAAGGACCTGTCCGAGCGCTCCGAAACTATTCGGGGGTATCTTTGACTACGATCAAAAGCATGAGCGTCTGATCGAAGTCAATCGCGAGCTTGAAGATCCTGCAGTCTGGAACAAACCTGAATACGCCCAGGAACTGGGCCGCGAGCGAGCATCGCTGGCGCAGATCGTCGACACCCTGGATGAGCTGTCCAGCGGTCTGGCCGATTCCCGCGAGCTGCTCGACATGGCCGTTGAAGAAAACGACGAAGGCGCGGTAAACGACGTCGTTGAACTGCTTCAAGGGCTTGAAGAGTCACTGGCCAAGCTTGAATTCCGCCGCATGTTCAGCCACGAGATGGACCCGAACAACGCCTACCTGGACATCCAGGCCGGCTCCGGCGGCACCGAGGCCCAGGACTGGGCCAACATCCTGCTGCGCATGTACCTGCGCTGGGCGGACAAACGCGGTTTCGACGCGACCATCATGGAACTGTCGGCCGGTGAAGTCGCCGGTATCAAAGGCGCGACCGTGCACATCAAGGGCGAATACGCCTTTGGCTGGCTGCGTACCGAGATCGGCGTGCACCGTCTGGTGCGCAAGAGCCCGTTCGATTCCGGCAACCGTCGCCACACCTCGTTCTCTGCGGTTTTCGTCTCGCCAGAGATCGACGACAAGGTCGAAATCGAAATCAACCCGGCAGACCTGCGGATCGACACCTATCGTTCCTCCGGTGCCGGTGGTCAGCACGTAAACACCACCGACTCGGCCGTGCGTATCACCCACGTACCGACCAACACCGTGGTCAGCTGCCAGAACGAACGTTCCCAGCACGCCAACAAGGACACCGCCATGAAAATGCTGCGGGCCAAGTTGTACGAGCAGGAAATGCAGAAGCGCAACGCCGCTTCCCAGGCGCTGGAAGACACCAAGTCGGACATCGGCTGGGGTCATCAGATCCGTTCGTACGTGCTCGACGCGTCGCGGATCAAGGACCTGCGCACCAACATTGAACGCAGCGACTGCGACAAGGTGCTCGACGGCGACATCGACGAATACCTGGAAGCCAGCCTGAAATCGGGGCTGTAAAAGACGCACACAGGGTCGCTGATGCAACGCGATCCCTGTAGGAGCCAGCTCAGCTGGCGATTCCCGGGCCGTCAGGTCCGGGGGCAACGAACCTGATGGAATATCTGAAGACATGAGCGACCAACAACTCGACCCGCAAGCCCTGCAACAGGAAGAAAACTCCCTGATCGCCCTGCGCAAGGAAAAGCTGGCTGCCGAGCGCGCCAAGGGCAACGCCTTCCCGAACGACTTCCGCCGCGAAAACTACTGCGAAGATCTGCAGAAGAAATACGCGGACAAGACCAAGGAAGAGCTGGCCGAGGCTGCAATCCCGGTCAAGGTTGCCGGTCGCATCATGCTCAACCGTGGCTCGTTCATGGTGATCCAGGACATGACCGGTCGCATCCAGGTCTACGTCAACCGTAAAACCCTGTCCGAAGACACCCTGGCCGCCGTCAAGACCTGGGACATGGGCGACATCATTGCCGCCGAAGGCACCCTGGCGCGTTCCGGCAAGGGCGACCTGTACGTCGAAATGACCAACGTGCGCCTGCTGACCAAGTCGCTGCGCCCGCTGCCGGACAAGCATCACGGCCTGACCGACACCGAACAGCGCTACCGTCAGCGTTACGTTGACCTGATCGTCAACGAAGACGTGCGCCAGACGTTCCGCGTGCGTTCGCAAGTGATCGCGCACATCCGCAGCTTCCTGATGAAGCGCGACTTCCTCGAAGTCGAAACGCCGATGCTGCAGACCATTCCTGGCGGCGCCGCAGCCAAGCCGTTCGAAACCCACCACAATGCGCTGGACATGGAAATGTTCCTGCGTATCGCGCCTGAGCTGTATCTGAAGCGTCTGGTGGTTGGCGGTTTTGAGAAAGTGTTCGAGATCAACCGCAACTTCCGTAACGAAGGCGTTTCGACGCGTCACAACCCTGAATTCACCATGCTGGAGTTCTACCAGGCTTACGCCGACTACGAAGACAACATGGACCTGACCGAAGAACTGTTCCGTGAACTGGCGCAGATGGTGCTGGGCAGCACCGACGTGCCGTACGGCGACAAGGTGTTCCACTTCGGCGAGCCGTTTGCCCGTTTGTCGGTGTTCGACTCGATCCTCAAGTACAACCCTGAGCTGACCGCCGATGACCTGAACGACATCGACAAGGCGCGCGCCATCGCCAAGAAGGCCGGCGCCAAGGTGCTGGGCTTCGAAGGTCTGGGCAAGCTGCAGGTGATGATTTTCGAAGAGCTGGTCGAGCACAAGCTGGAGCAGCCGCACTTCATCACTCAGTACCCGTTCGAAGTGTCGCCGCTGGCCCGTCGTAACGACGAGAACCCGAACGTCACCGACCGTTTCGAGCTGTTCATCGGCGGCCGTGAAATCGCCAACGCCTACTCCGAGTTGAACGACGCGGAAGACCAGGCCGAGCGCTTCATGGCGCAGGTGGCCGACAAGGACGCTGGCGACGACGAAGCCATGCACTACGACGCCGACTTCGTGCGCGCGCTGGAGTACGGCATGCCGCCAACTGCCGGTGAAGGTATCGGCATCGACCGTCTGGTGATGTTGCTGACCAACTCGCCGTCGATCCGCGATGTGATCCTGTTCCCGCACATGCGACCGCAAGCGTAAACGTTTCAGTTAAAAAGCCGCCTAAAACAGGCGGCTTTTTATTGCCTGTCTGGTACAAATGTATCAATTGGTTAATTTTGCAATAGCAGAGGAAGTCCAGTCGTGATGGTTGCAATCGCTCAAGAAGGTGCAGCGGGTATCGCCACTGCGGTCGCTGAAAGTGTTCAGTACCAGGGCCGCAAGGCCAGCCGACAGGGCAGTGAGCAGCGTCGACAGGACATTCTCGACGCGGCGATGCGCATTGTCGTGCGTGACGGCGTGCGCGCCGTGCGCCACCGTGCGGTGGCGGCCGAGGCCGGTGTGCCACTGTCGGCCACTACTTATTACTTCAAGGATATCGATGACCTGCTCACCGATACCTTCGCCCAATACGTCGAACGCAGCGCGGCCTACATGGCCAAGCTGTGGATCAACAACGAAGGCCTGCTGCGCGAGATGGTCGTCAGTGGTGACGGCAGCCCCGAGTCGCGCTCGCAACTGGCCGACGACATCGCGCGGCTGATGGCCGACTATGTGCACCGGCAACTGGTCAATCGCCGCGAACACCTGATGGCCGAGCAGGCGTTCCGCCAGGAAGCGCTGCTCAACCCGCGGCTGGCGGATCTGGTGCGCTCGCATCAGCAGATTCTGCTGCAAGGCACCTGCCAGTTGTTCCAGGTGCTGGGCTCGCGTGAACCGCAGCAGGATGCCAAGGTGTTGACGGCGATTATCGGACGGATGGAATATCAGGGCCTGCTCAACGACGCCGAGCCTTTGGCCGAACAGGACATGCTCGGGATTCTGACGCGGTATATGCATCTGGTCCTGGCCTCGGTCTGACGCCAATCCCTGTGGGAGCGAGCCTGCTCGCGAATGCGGTCTGACATTCAACATCTTTGTTGCCTGACACACCGCTTTCGCGAGCAGGCTCGCTCCCACAGGTGAAAGTGGTGATCGTCAGGGCGGGATATGTTCATAGGGAGTATTGAATGAAAGCCTGGCGTGGCGTGCTGATCGCCTTGTCGTTCCTGCTGCTCAGTGGCTGTCTGGTGACCTTCAAGGACCCGCTGCCTGCCAGTGACCCGGCGCCCAGGGGCCTGCTGGGCACGTGGTCGAGCACCAATGCCTGGGGCGAGCCGATGAACCTTGAGCTGACCCGCGTCGGCAACGATCGCTATCAGGCCATCACCTGGTTCAAGGCCCGGCCTCACGAGCGCGAGGCGTACCCGTTCACCGTGTCGCGCCATGGCAGTCGCTGGTACCTGTCGGCGAAAGTGCCGGCGCGTTACGGTGGCCAATACACCATCGCCGGTTTCGAACTCACCGACAAACACGAGCTGGTGGTGTACAACCTCGACCTCGAACAGATCAATCAGGCGATCAAACAGCAAACCCTCGACGGCAAGGCTTTCCAGACTGAAGACGACGGCGACGGCGTGCAGGTCGACAGTAGCCTCGACAAGGTCTTTGCTTACCTCGACGATCCGGCCAATTCCGATGTCTTCGTCGAGGCCGCGCGCTATCAGCGCCAGGCCCGCGCCAAATAATTCAGTTTTCTACAGGAGTTTCGGGTGGACGATTACCAGCAGACGATACGCACGCTGTCCGATCGCATTGTGCTGGCGCAGACGCCGATCCGCGTGCTCGATGCGGTGAAGTGGGACGAGAACATCCGCAAGGGCTTTCTCAAGGCCAAGGGCAAGGAAATGCCGGCGGTGGATCGCGACTACTACCTCAATCGGCCGCTGTCCTTCGATTCGAGCAAGGTCAAACTGGAATTCCAGAACATCGAGCGCGACATCACCCGCCAGCTCGGCCAGTTCAACCCGGTCGGGCAGATCATGCGGCGCATGTGCAAGGAATACCGCATGGTGGTGCGCATGCTCGAAGCGCGCGGCACCGAGGATTTCGGCCTGATCTCCCAGGAACTCTACGGCGCCGCCTCCGATGCGTTCCACGCCGGCGACCCGACCCTGGCCGACCTCGGCCTGATGATGTCCGACTACCTGAACAACATTGATGGCCGTGGCGACCTGAAGGACGAACCGAAGATCCTCACCGCCAAGGATGCCGTGCATCTGCTGCAAACCCGGTTGAACAAGGTGTTTGGCGAGGCCGAGGAAACCATCCGCGTGTTCGAGTCCGACGGCATCGTCGCCGACGCGGCGGCAGGCGCCGACTACATCAAGATCCGCACTGACGCGCTGTTCAACGACCGCGACGTGCGTGCACTGGAAGTCCACGAAGGTCTGGTGCACGTCGGCACCACGCTCAATGGCTTGAACCAGCCGATCTGCACCTTCCTGTCCAAAGGCCCACCGTCGTCGACGGTGACCCAGGAAGGCCTGGCGATCTTGATGGAAATCATCACCTTCGCCTCCTACCCGAGTCGCCTGCGCAAACTGACCAACCGCACCCGCGCCATTCACATGGTCGAGGAGGGCGCGGACTTTTTGCAGGTGTTCGAGTTCTTCCGCGAGCAGGGCTTTGAAATGGCCGAAAGCTACGGCAACGCCAGCCGGGTGTTCCGTGGTTCGACCCCGACCGGTCTGCCATTCACCAAAGACTTGTCCTATCTCAAGGGCTTTATCATGGTTTACAACTACATTCAGTTGGCCGTGCGTAAGGGCAAGCTTGAGCAGGTACCGCTGCTATTCTGCGGCAAGACCACGCTGGAGGACATGCGTACCCTGCGTCAACTGGTCGATGAAGGTCTGGTGGTGCCGCCGAAATATTTGCCGGAACAGTTCCGCGACATGAACGCGCTGTCGGCGTGGATGTGCTTCTCCAACTTCCTCAATCACCTGAGCCTGGACCGGATCGAGGCGGATTACTCCAATATCCTCTGAACAACCAATATTTCCTGTGGGAGCGAGCCTGCTCGCGAATGCGATTTAACATTCAACATGATTGTTGGCTGACACACCGCTTTCGCGAGCAGGCTCGCTCCCACATTTGATTGCGTTAATTCCACTTTTTCGCGAGGTTTCACCGGATGAGAATCCTCGGCATCCTTTGCCTGCTCCTGACCCTCAGTGGTTGCAGTTCGTTGTTGTTCTACCCCGAGCCGGGCCAGATCTTCACCCCGGAAAAAGCCAAGCTCGAATACCGCACCGTCACATTGGTCACGGCGGATGGTTTGAAGCTGAACGCCTGGTGGCTACCGGCCAAACCTGGCGTCGAAGTCAAAGGCACAGTCCTGCACCTGCACGGCAACGGCGGCAACCTGCCGATGCACCTCGGCGGCAGCTGGTGGTTGCCGAAAAACGGCTATCAGGTGCTGTTGGTGGACTATCGCGGGTACGGCTTGTCCGAGGGCGAACCGAGCCTGCCGGCGATCTATCAGGACATCGACGCCGCGTTCTCTTGGCTCGACAAGGCGCCAGAGGTCAAAGGCAAGCCGCTGATCCTGCTCGGCCAGAGCCTCGGCGGCTCGATGGCCGTGCATTGGCTGGTGCAGCATCCCGAGCGGCAGAAACAGCTCAAGGCCTTGGTACTCGACGGTGTGCCCGCCAGTTACCGCAGTGTCGGCCAGTACGCCCTCAGCACCTCGTGGCTGACCTGGCCGTTGCAGGTGCCGCTGTCGTGGCTGGTGCCGGACAGTCACAGCGCGATCAACTCGATGCCGCAGCTTAACGGCGTGCCGAAACTGATCTTTCACAGCATCGACGACCCGCTGGTGCCGATGTCCAACGGCATCCGCCTGTATCAGGCTGCGCCGCCACCGCGCGTGCTGCAGCTGACCCGCGGCGGTCACGTGCAGACCTTCGGCGACCCGGTCTGGCGCCAGGTAATGCTGCGCTATCTGGAAGATCCCGAACACTTCAACGGCCTGCGCCGCCTCGGCGAGATCCCGAATTATCCGCAACCTCCGAATTCTGAAGATGAGAGTCCGCAATGACTGAAGAACGTAACGCCATCCCACTGATCATCACCGGTATCTGCAGCATCCTCGGCACGGTCGGGGCGCTGTGGTACTACGGCTACCTGCACTTCGCCAAACCCGAGGATGCGCTGCTGCTCAACGAATTCACCATGCTCAAGACCGTGCCGGGCGAAGACTACAAAGTCTCGCTGGACCCGGCGCCGCAAGTGGCACAGTGCATCGACGGCGTGCTGGTGCTGTTCGACACCGAACAGAAAGGCCTGACCGGGGTGCTGATCAATGCGCAGAAAAAAGCCGTGCGCTGCATGGGCCAGGAAACGCCGCAGAAACTCGAACCATAACCCGATAAAAACTGTGGGAGCGGGCTTGCTCGCGAAAGCGGTGTGTCAGTCACTCTATATTCCGACTGATCCAGCGCTTTCGCGAGCAAGCCCGCTCCCACAAGGGGGGAATGTGTAAGGCCAAAAAAAGCCCCGCCTGATCACTCAGGCGGGGCTTTTGCGTTAACGCGTGTTGCTTAGTTCGAGCTGACCGCCGAACGTGGCATCACTGGCTGGTTGTCGTTGGAAATGGTCACTTCCACACGACGGTTCATCGCACGACCGGAAACGCTGCTGTTATCGGCAACCGGGTATTCCTTGCCATAACCTTGAACCACGATGCGCGAAGGATCGACGCCCATCTTGATCAGAGCGACTTGTACCGAGGTGGCACGACGCTCGGACAGCGACTGGTTGTACGAAGCCGCGCCGGTGCTGTCGGTGTAACCCTCGACGATCACTTTGCGATCAGGGTTTTCCTGAAGGAATTGCGCCAGTTTGTTGATGTTCACCAGACCGCTGGATTTCAGGTCAGCCTTGTTGGTGGCGAACAGCACGTCACCGAAGGTCACCAGGGTACCGCGATCGGTCTGCTTGGCGTTAAGGCTCTGCTGCAGTTGTTTGATCTGCTGATCACGAGCGTCCAGACGCGCCTGGGCACGTTGCGCGGCAGCGTTTTTCAGGTTGTTTTCAGCGGTGCGCAGGGCGATGGTCTGCTTGGCCACTTCCACGCGCTGGTTGGTCAGGTAGGCCAGTTGGTCAACCTTGGCTGCGTCTTGCTTGTCCAGATAAGCCTTGTCGGCCTTGTCCAGGTAATCGCTGGCGTCCTTGGTTTCCAGGGCAGCGACTTTGCTCGCCTGTGGGTTGGCCTGCAGGCCGGCGTAGTTGGTGCGCGCCTGTTCCAGGTTCGGGTTAGGCGGAGTAGAGCAGGCAGCCAGGGCAACGCTTGCGGCCAGAAGAGCGGGGATCATCAGTTGCTTACGCATAATTTGTCGTCCTTTCTATCGATAAAAGTTTCAGCTTTGCGATTCGGGATGCGCGCTTACTGCACGGTGCGCTGACTTTCCTGACGCAGTTCCTGAACACCTTTCTGGGAATCCTTCACAGCCTGTTCGGCCTTGGCAGCCTGAGCCTTGCGTTCTGCTACGCGAGCGTCCCATTCAGCTTGTTCGGCGAGGGTGCGAGCCTGTTCATACTTCTTGTCGTGCATGGCAATTTCGGCTTGCTTGAGCTTGTCCTGAGCCTGCTTCATTTCCACTGCAGCGAACTCGGTACCACCGGCGCTGACGGCGCTGTTGACGGCCGATTGAGTCACGGCGTACTGCTCGGTCGGCGGGTTACCGGCGCAACCGGCCAGTACGAAGCTGGTGCCGATGGCCAGAGCGGCCAGTTTCAGACCGCGCAGGTGGGAGAACGAGGTTTGGGTCTTCATGGTCTTCAACTCCATTGTTTAACTCCTGATAAAACCGAAAATCCATCCTGGTCGAGGAGCCGCAAGCGTCGTGTAAAAGCGCGTTTTTGAAACGCTCGTTCCAGGCGTGGTTACAGCTTCCGACCGGAGGCGTTTTTCAAAAGTTCAGAAAAGATGGCCTATCGCCAAATTTTTTTTTGACCAGATGGACAAGGCTCTAAACCGGGAACTTTGGAGGCGGGGAGAGGTACGCGCGGGGAAAAGTCAGACAACTTTTCAAAAGGAAACACGACCCTGTAGGAGTGAGCCTGCTCGCGATAGCATTGTGTCAGTCAGCATCAAAAACTACAGATACACCGCTATCGCGAGCAGGCTCACTCCTACAGTTTGATCTTTGTTGTGTCAGTGCTTTTGCTTGCCGGCAGCGGCGGACAAATCCTGCAGATGCCGGCGAGAAAGCGCCAGAAACCGCGGTGTCGGCCCGACATCTTCATACAGCGGATCACCTTCCTCATCAGTCGCCACCACCGTCGAACCTTTCACATACGGCAGGCTCGCCTCGAATTCTTCGAGCGCGGCGCCGATCAGTTCGCCGAGCAGTTCTTCCGGGTGGCGTTTGGGGTACATCTCGGCGATCGCCGCCAGTCGTGCAGCGGCCTCGACGTCCAGATGAATCGTGTAGCCAGTGTCGGTCAGTCGACCCTTGGCGTTTTCTTCCCAATGCTGGGCGAGTTCACGAATTTTCATGATGACCTCATTTCGCGCCTGCTCGTGGCAGGCCTGGGTGAGTGTCCGGCGGGGCCGGCGGCAAGCCGTTGTGCGGCTTACTGTTGAGACTAGCTCCAAGCCCCAAGGTTTAAAGTCCCTTCGTCGTCTGCTTGTAAGAAGCGCCGTAGAGCGGCACTCTCTGGGCAAAGCATTCGTTTCTGCGCCGTCCCGATTAACGCTGGAGAACTGCTGATGACCGATATTGATGCACGCTTGCGCGAGGACGTTCACCTGTTGGGTGAGCTGTTGGGCAATACCATCCGCGACCAGTACGGCGAGGAATTTCTCGACAAGATCGAGCAGATCCGCAAGGGCGCCAAGGCCGACCGCCGTGGCTCGATGGACGCCGAACTCAGTGCCAGCCTCAATCAGTTGAGCGAAGACGAACTGCTACCGGTGGCGCGGGCGTTCAACCAGTTTCTCAATCTGGCGAACATCGCCGAGCAGTATCAATTGATTCATCGCCGCGAAGAGTCGCAACCGGCGCCGTTCGAGTCTCGCGTACTGCCGGAACTGCTCGCCCGCCTGCGCAACGAAGGCCACAGCGCCGAATCCCTGGCCCGACAACTGGCGCGCCTGGAAATCGAACTGGTGCTGACTGCCCACCCGACCGAGGTGGCGCGGCGCACCTTGATCCAGAAGTACGACGCGATCGCTGCGCAACTGGCCGCCCAGGATCATCGCGATCTGACCAGCGCCGAGCGCGAACAGATCCAGAACACCCTGCAACGGCTGATCGCCGAAGCCTGGCACACCGAAGAAATCCGCCGCACCCGGCCGACCCCGGTCGACGAAGCGAAATGGGGCTTTGCGGTGATCGAACACTCGCTGTGGCAGGCGATTCCCAACCACATGCGCAAGGCCGATAAGGCGCTGTATGAAGCGACGGGCCTGCGCTTGCCACTGGAGGCGGCGCCGATTCGCTTTGCCTCGTGGATGGGTGGCGACCGTGACGGCAACCCGAATGTCACGGCCGCAGTGACCCGCGAAGTGCTGTTGCTGGCGCGCTGGATGGCTGCCGACCTGTATCTGCGCGATGTCGATCACCTGGCCGCCGAGCTGTCGATGCAGCAGGCCAGCGATGCGCTCAAGGCCAAGGCCGGCGACAGCGCCGAACCTTACCGGGCGGTGCTCAAGCAATTGCGCGAACGCCTGCGCGCCACGCGCAACTGGGCGCACGCCTCGCTGAGCGCAACAACGCCAGCGCCAGCCGACGTGTTGCACAACAACCGCGATCTGCTCGATCCGCTGGAGCTGTGCTTCAACTCGCTGCACGAGTGCGGCATGGGCGTGATCGCCGACGGGCCGTTGCTCGATTGTCTGCGCCGGGCGGTAACCTTCGGCCTGTTCCTGGTGCGCCTCGATGTGCGTCAGGACTCGACGCGGCATAGCTCGGCGATGACCGAAATCACCGACTACCTCGGCCTCGGTCGCTACGAAGACTGGGATGAAGAACAGCGCATCAGCTTCCTCTCCCGCGAATTGAGCAATCGTCGCCCGTTGTTGCCGGCGCATTTCAAACCGTCCGCCGACACCGCTGAAGTGCTCGCCACTTGCAAGGAAATCGCTGCCGCACCGGGCGCCTCGCTGGGTTCCTACGTGATCTCGATGGCGGGCGCCGCCTCCGACGTGCTGGCGGTGCAACTGCTGCTCAAAGAGTCCGGCGTGCTGCGGCCGATGCGCGTGGTGCCGCTGTTCGAAACCCTCGCCGACCTCGACAACGCCGGGCCGGTGATGGAGCGTCTGTTGCTGCTGCCGGGCTACCGCGCGAGGCTGCAAGGCCCGCAGGAAGTGATGATCGGTTATTCCGACTCGGCCAAGGACGCCGGCACCACCGCGGCGGCGTGGGCGCAATATCGCGCGCAGGAGCGGCTGGTGGAGATCTGCCGCGAGCAGCAAGTCGAACTGCTGTTGTTCCACGGTCGCGGTGGCACCGTGGGCCGTGGCGGCGGTCCGGCGCACGCGGCGATCCTGTCGCAGCCGCCGGGGTCGGTGGCGGGGCGTTTCCGCACCACCGAGCAGGGCGAAATGATTCGATTCAAATTCGGCCTGCCGGACATCGCCGAACAGAACCTCAATCTGTATCTGGCTGCCGTGCTGGAAGCGACGTTGTTGCCACCACCGCCACCGACGCCCGAATGGCGACACCTGATGGATGAACTGGCCGCCGATGGCGTCGCCGCGTACCGCGCCGTGGTGCGGGAGAATCCGCAGTTCGTCGAGTATTTCCGCCAATCGACGCCGGAGCAGGAACTGGGGCGCTTGCCCCTTGGCAGCCGTCCGGCCAAGCGCCGTGCCGGCGGGATCGAGAGCCTGCGGGCGATTCCGTGGATCTTTGGCTGGACGCAAACGCGGCTGATGCTGCCGGCGTGGCTCGGCTGGGAAACTGCGCTGAGCAAGGCGCTGGAGCGCGGCGAAGGCGAACTGCTCGGGCAGATGCGCGAACAGTGGCCGTTCTTCCGCACCCGTATCGACATGCTGGAAATGGTTTTGGCCAAGGCCGACGCCGACATCGCGCTGTCGTACGACCAGCGTCTGGTCGAGCCGGACTTGCTGCCGTTGGGCGCGCAGTTACGCGACCTATTGTCGCAGGCGTGTGCGGTGGTGCTCGGCCTGACCGGGCAGTCGCAACTGCTGGCACATAGCCCAGACACCCTGGAATTCATCCGTCTGCGCAACACTTATCTTGATCCGCTACATCTATTGCAGGCTGAGCTGTTGGCCCGATCACGGCAGCAAAATGTCGAGCAGGGCAGCCCGGTGGAGCAGGCGCTGCTGGTGTCTGTGGCGGGGATTGCCGCCGGTTTGCGAAATACCGGCTAAGGTTTTTGCGGTGGTATCAGGCGCCCGGTGCACAGGCCGGGTGCTGCTTTGTACACAGGCACAAAGTGCGGGCAGGCGACAGTTAATGATGGGGTTGCGACTTGGGTTACCGCGTCGCAAGGTCGCGGCAGGCGCCGGTTTCTCCGACTTTTGGCGTCTTGTGTGGGCGCAGCCTGCTGTGTATCTTGATCAGCCTTTGGCCGTTTGTGCGGCCACGACCCGTTTTTTTGAGATTGGCCCAAAGAGGCGAATCCCGTTGTTTTCTATATAAAAAATTGAGGAGCACATCGATGCGCGTCATTCTGCTGGGAGCTCCCGGGGCCGGTAAAGGTACTCAGGCTAAGTTCATCACCGAGAAATTCGGCATTCCGCAAATCTCCACCGGCGACATGCTGCGTGCAGCGGTCAAGGCTGGCACTCCGCTGGGCGTTCAAGCCAAGAGCATCATGGATGCCGGCGGCCTGGTGTCGGATGACCTGATCATCGCGCTGGTGAAGGATCGCATCGCTCAACCGGATTGCGCCAACGGCTTTCTGTTCGACGGTTTCCCGCGCACCATTCCACAGGCCGAAGCACTGGTAACCGCCGGTGTCGAGCTGGACGCCGTGGTTGAAATTGCTGTTGAAGACGAAGAAATCGTTCAGCGTATCGCCGGTCGTCGCGTTCACGAGGCCAGCGGCCGCGTTTACCACATCGTCTACAACCCGCCGAAAATCGCTGGCAAAGACGACATCACTGGCGAGGAGCTGGTGCAGCGCAAGGACGACACCGAAGAAACCGTGCGTCATCGCCTGTCGGTCTACCATTCGCAGACCAAGCCACTGGTGGAGTTCTATCAGAGCCTGTCCGCCAAAAACGCTGGCAAGCCAAAGTACAGCCACATTCCGGGCGTTGGTTCGGTTGAAGCGATCACCGCCAAGGTGCTTGAAGCGCTGAGCTGAAAAAGCTGATTGGCTGCATCATCCACGGCCCGCTTGCGGGCCGTAGTTGTTTATACTGACGCACTTTTTCCCTCACCTGTTTTGGATACATCGATGAGCACCTTGCTGGCCCTGGACACCGCGACCGAAGCTTGCTCCGTTGCCTTGCTGCATGACGGCAAGGTCACGAGTCATTACGAGGTGATCCCGCGTCTGCACGCGCAGAAACTGCTGCCGATGATCCAGCAACTGCTGGCCGACGCCGGCACCACGCTGCAAGCGGTTGATGCGATCGCGTTCGGTCGTGGGCCGGGTGCGTTTACCGGTGTACGGATTGCCATCGGCGTGGTGCAGGGGCTGGCGTTCGCGCTGGATCGTCCGGTGTTGCCGGTGTCGAACCTCGCCGTACTGGCGCAACGTGCGTATCGCGAACACGGCGTCAGCCAGGTCGCCGCCGCCATCGATGCGCGTATGGACGAAGTGTATTGGGGCTGCTATCGCGAGACGGCGGGGGAGATGCGTCTGCTCGGTGCCGAGGCGGTGCTGCCGCCGGAAGTCGCGGCGCTGCCGGCCGATGCCAGCGGCGAATGGTTCGGTGCCGGTACCGGTTGGGGTTACGGTGAGCGGATCGCGGTCAAACCGAGCGGTTCCGATGCCGGCATGCTGCCTCACGCCGAAGACCTGCTGACCCTGGCGCGGTTTGCCTGGGAACGCGGCGAGTCGATCCCTGCCGATGACGCGCAACCGGTTTACCTGCGCGACAAAGTCGCCACCCCCAAGGCTCGCTGATTCACCACAAAACCTGTGGGAGCGGGCTTGCTCGCGAAGAGGCCATGTCAGTCTCTATCCAAGTGCCTGACACACCGCTTTCGCGAGCAAGCCCGCTCCCACAGGTTCGGTGTTCACTTAAAGTCACTGCCAATCGTCAGTTTCCAACCCCGGGCTTTAAACCTTTTGCGCTTTATGTGTTCTAGTTATCACTCGGCAATTTGCTAAGTCGGTCAAGTGCCGCTAAATTGCCATCATCGATACCGAGCATGAAATTATGCGTATAGACGGCCTCTCCTCTCAGTCCTACCCCATCAAGCGCAAGCCTCGCAAAGGCAATGTGGCGCTGGATGAATCCGTCGACGATATCGACGGCGAGCTGGAATTCCCGACTGAAGAGCAACTGGCCGCCCGCGCTGCCAAAGCCTCCGCACAACGCCTGGCCAATCTGCCCGCCCGTCAGCAAGACATGATTTATCACCGTGCCATGAGCAAAAGCGTAGCGATGGCCTTGGCCAGCTACCTGAGCACCGCCGGTTTTGTCGATTGGGATGCGGATGTGCTGGGCCTCGACCTGTACATCTGATGGATCTGCCTTACTATCTTGGTTGTCCGTCTTGGAGTGAAAACGCCTGGCGCGAGTATCTGTACCCCGAAGACGCCAAGACTTCCGACTTCCTCGCTCTCTACTCCCAAGTATTCAATGCCGTCGAAGGCAACACGACCTTCTACGCCAGCCCCTCGCCGGCCACCGTGCAGCGCTGGGCCGAGACCATGCCCGAACACTTTCGCTTCACCGCCAAGTTTCCCGGCGATATCAGCCACAGCGGTGATCTGCGCGATCAACTGACCGCCGCCGAAACCTTCGTAAATCTTCTCAGCCCGCTCGGCGAACGTGTTTCGCCGCTGTGGCTGCAACTGTCGAAAAGCTTCACCCCGCATCGACTGCCGGAGCTGACCTCGTTCATCGACGCGCTGGACCGACCGCTGGCGGTGGAAGTGCGTCACGAGCAGTTCTTCGCCAAGGGTGAGAGCGAACGCCTGCTCAATCGCTTGCTGCTCGACCGTGGCGTAGAACGCATCTGCCTCGATCCACGGGCGCTGTTCAGTTGCCTGTCGACCGAGTCTTCGGTGATCCACGCGCAATCGAAAAAGCCGCGGGTGCCGACGCGGCCGGCGGCGTTTACCCAGTTCCCGCAGGTGCGCTTTATCGGCCACCCGGAGCTGGAAGCCAATGATCCGTTCCTGGTGCCGTGGGTGGCTAAAATCGCCGAGTGGATCGAAGAGGGCCGCACGCCGTACATCTTCCTGCACACCGCCGACAACGTCATGGCGGCGAAGCTGGCGCAACGTTTTCACGCACAATTGATGCAACGTTTGCCTGGCCTGCCATCCCTGCCTGAGCTATACAGAGAACCCGCCGCCGAGCAACTCGGCTTGCTCTGAATGCGGATTTTTCCCCTGCCCAGGAGCCTGCCGATGGACGCCCACGCCCTTCAAGAACAAACCCGCAAAGCCCAGGCCTTCAAGGCCCTGCACGAGCGTCCGGGGATTTTTGTGATTCCCAATCCGTGGGATGCCGGCTCGGCGAAGATGCTCGCCAGTCTGGGCTATCAGGCGTTGGCGACCACCAGCGCTGGTTACGCGTTTTCCCAGGGCAAGGCTGACGGCGCCCTGAGTCTCGATGACACTTTGGCCAACGTCCGGGCGATTGTCGCGGCCACGGATTTGCCGGTAGCGGTGGATCTGGAAAACGGTTTCGCCGATGACCCCGCCGAATGCGCGAAAAGCCTGCTGCGTGCGGCCGAGGCCGGCGCGGTCGGTGGTTCGATCGAGGACGCCACGGGCCGTGCCGATGCGCCGATCTACTGCTTCGAACACGCCGTAGCACGCATCGAAGCCGCCGTCGCTGCGGTGCGCACGCTGCCATTTCCCTTCATCTTGACCGCCCGCGCGGAAAACTATCTGCACGGCAATCCCGATCTCAACGACACCATTCGCCGCCTGCAAGCCTTTGCCGAGGCGGGCGCCGACGTGCTGTATGCGCCGGGTTTGCGTAGCGCCGAAGAGGTGTTGGCGGTGGTGCGCGCGGTGGCGCCAAAACCGGTCAACGTGCTCATGTCCGGCGGTTTGAAACTGACCGTACAGGAGTTGGAAGAAATGGGCGTGCGCAGGATCAGCACCGGCTCGGCGCTGGCCTTGGCAGCGTTCGGCGAGTTCTTCCGCGCGGCTGAAGAGATCCAGCAGCGCGGGACGTTCGGCTTTACGTCGCAGTCGATGCCGTACGCCAAGGCCAATCAGTTTTTCAAAGGCTGAGCATGGGTCGCTGGATCGCGCTGTCGTTACTGCTGATCATCGCGGGTGCCGTGCTCAGCGTCTGGCGCGGCTGGCTCGACGTCCCGGCCGAGTGGAACCCGTGGGCGCCGCTGGACGTGAAGGCCGCGCCGAACTGGTTGACCGGTTTCAAGCTGATGCGCCTGCGCGGCAATCCCGAATTATGCTCACAAGTCCTGAGCAACTCGGGTCTGCGCGTCACCGCGCAAGCCGACAGTCCCGATGCCAAGTGCCCGCTGATCGGCACCGTGCGCGTGCAGGGCGGCGAGGTGGCGCTGAGCAGCAGCTTCCTCGCCAGTTGCCCGCTGGCGGTGGCTTACGCGCTATTTGAACGGCATACCCTGCAACCCGCCGCGCAATCTGTTTACGGGCAGAGGGTGGCGCGGCTTGATCACCTCGGCAGCTTTGCCTGTCGCAATGTCTATAACCGCGAGAGCGGGGCGCTCAGTCGGCATGCCAGTGCCGATGCGCTGGATATCAGCGGTTTTCGGCTGGCCGACGGGCGCAGCATCAGCGTGCTCAAGGACTGGCCGAAACAGAATCAGGACGCGCGGTTTCTGCGGCAGGTGCGCGATGGCGCCTGTGAGGCGTTCAGTGTGGTGTTGAGTCCGGATTACAACGTCGCCCACCGCAATCACTTTCATGTCGATGTCGGGCGCTGGAGCGTGTGTCGCTGAGGGATCAGGCGGCGAGGCGCAGGTTCTGCAAGACGATCGGGCGCGCCCAACCGTTATCGAAGTCCAAAGCCTTCTGCTGCTCGACGATTTCTTCCGGCGGGAACGGTGGATAAGGTTTTTGCAGCAGATCGAGGTCGAATTCGGCAATTGGCAGGTACAGCGGCTTCTTCTGCGGCGCCGGGCCAGGCTCGGGAAGCGGCTGACCATTGTTGATCACGATTGGACGGACCCAACTGCTGTCGAAGTCCTGCTGCTCTTGCTGAGCTTTGAGTTCTTCTGGCGGGAACGGTGGGAACGGCTTGTCCAGCAGATCGGTTTCGAACTCGGCGATCGGCAGGAACAGCGGCTCCGGCGGACGCACTTCGGTCTCGACCACGTCGCACTGACGCTGCTCGACGATGTGCGCGTGTAGCTCGCTGCCCAGGGTCGGTTCTTCCGGGCTGTTCAGGTCAACCGGTGGAAAGGTGCCACAGGCCGGCACCACATCACTCGTTTGTTCGGCCATCGCCTGGGCAAAGAAATCCTGCCACAGGTGACTGACGCCGCCCAATGCTTGAGTGTTATGACGGCTGAAGTCGCCCTTGGGCGAAATGTAGCCAATCGATGTGGGAAGAATGCCTGACATTTTTTTCGGTTGACGCTCAGCTCTGGCAAAATGCGCGTTGATTGTTTTATCGGCCACTTTTTGCCGATCCTTAACTTTTTTGAGCGTGTTTTCATGATTGAGCAACCCGCGGCCTGCCGCATCCATGTCCAGGCCCTCGGCCCGACGTTTGAAGCGCAAGCCGAGCAGTGGGCCAAGCGTCTGGACCTGCCGCTGCAGGTGGACGACGGTGAGTTCGCCTTGCAGGTCGGCGAGCAGGGTTTGCAGCTGCAGCAGCTCGGCCCGGATGCACCAGGGCCGGTGCGGGTGGACTTTGTCGAGGGCGGCGCGGCGCATCGGCGTCTGTACGGTGGCGGCAGCGGGCAGATGATCGCCAAGGCGGTCGGCATTGCTCAAGGCGTGCGCCCACGGGTGCTGGATGCCACGGCGGGGCTGGGCAAGGACGCGTTCGTGCTGGCCAGTCTGGGTTGCGAGATGAGCCTGATCGAACGCCAGCCGTTGATTGGGGCGTTGCTGGAGGATGGTCTGGCGCGGGCGGCGGAAGATTTCGACGTGGCGCCGATTGTCGCGCGGATGAAGTTGCTCAAGGGCAACTCGATCGAGGTCATGCGCAACTGGGAGGGCGAGCCACCGCAGGTGATCTACCTCGACCCGATGTTCCCGCACCGCGAGAAAACCGCGCTGGTGAAGAAGGAAATGCGCCTGTTCCGGCCGCTGGTCGGGGATGATCCGGATGCGCCGGCATTGCTCGAAGCGGCGCTGGCCCTGGCGACACACCGGGTGGTGGTCAAGCGCCCGCGCAAGGCGCCGTGCATCGAGGGGCCGAAGCCGAGCCATGCGCTGGATGGCAAGTCGAGCCGGTATGACATCTACCCGAAGAAAGCACTCAAACCCTGAGACCGCGTCGCCGCCTTCGCGAGCAGGCTCGCTCCCACATTGGAATGCATTTCAAATGTGGGAGCGAGCCTGCTCGCGAAGGGGGTAGACCAATCACCAGGTCTCTAGGGTCTGTAAGCCCGCATGAACAACCCCACTACCTCCTGCACATGACTCTCTGAGGCCTCTTCGCTCAGCGGCTCGCCGCAGCAATACAGCAAACGAAAATTCCCCGCACCCTTGAGCAGGCAGAAGAAATGCTCGGCCGCATTACGCGGCAGGTCGATGCTCAGCGCGCCGGTCTCGTCGATGCGTTTCAGCAACCGCTCCATGCCTTGCACCATGCGCTCGGGGCCGGCCTCGAAGAAAATCTGTGACAGCTTCGGATCCTGCGTGCCCAGCGCCATCATCAAGCGATGCAGATTCACCGACTCGTCGCTGTTGATCAGTTGATGAAAGCCTCGAGCAATGTTCAGCAACACATTTTCCACGGGGATTCCGGCGGGCAATTCGAAGAACAGCGGCGGTAACTGCTCCTCGCATTTGGCCATCACCGCGGAGGAGAACAGCGTCTCCTTGTCGTTGAAGTGGCTGTAAACCGTCAGTTTCGACACGCCAGCCTCGGCGGCGACCGCGTCCATGCTGGTGTTGGCGTAGCCGTGACTCAGAAACAGGGTTTTCGCCGCGTCGAGGATCGCCCGGCGCTTGGCCGGATCCTTCGGACGGCCCGGGCCGTTTGGAGCTGCAAGATTGTTCGACATTCTTCGCTTTTAATACTGGACTGGTGAGTTTGCTATTAATACCATACCGGCCAGTATAAATATTCCAAGCACCATTAGCGAAAGGTCCGTCACCATGTTCCGCCATGCGTTGTCGTTTGCCGTGCCAGTCAGCCTGGCTGTTTTATTGTCCGCATGCGGTCAGGAAGAGGCGACGCAAGTCAGCATTCGACCGGCCATGGTGGTGCAGCCAGAGCCTTCAGCGCAGGCGATGGAAAGTTATCCGGGCGAGGTGCGCGCCCGTTACGAACCGGATCTGGCGTTCCGCATTGGCGGCAAAGTCAGCCGACGACTGGTCGAAGAAGGTCAGCGCGTGAAGGCCGATCAGCCACTGGCCGAGCTCGATCCGCAGGATGTGCGCCTGCAACTGGAAGCCACCCGCGCACAGGTCGCTGCCGCTGAAGCCAATCTGAATCTGGTACGCGCCGAGCGTGACCGCTACAAAACCTTGATGGAGCGGCAGATGGTTAGTCGTTCGGCCTACGACAACGCGGAAAACCTCTATCGTTCCGGCGAAGCGCGTCTTAAGCAGATCAAGGCCGAATTCAACGTCTCGACCAACCAGGCCAGTTACGCCGTGTTGCGCGCGCCGCAGGACGGCGTGGTGGCCAAGCGTGCGGTGGAAGTCGGGCAGGTAGTCGCCGCCGGGCAAACCGTGTTCACCCTCGCCACCGATGGCGAGCGCGAAGTGTCGATCAGCCTGCCGGAACAGAGCTTCGGACGGTTCAAGGTCGGCCAGCCAGTGACCGTTGAACTGTGGACCCAGCAGAACCAGCGCTTCGCCGGGCAGATTCGTGAACTGTCTCCGGCAGCCGACCCGAAATCCCGCACCTTCGCTGCGCGCATCTCGTTCACCAGCGGCAAAGTCCCGGCTGAGCTCGGGCAGAGCGCCCGGGTGTTCGTGCAATCGGCGGATGCTGTGCCGCTGTCGGTGCCGCTTTCGGCCCTGACTGCCGAGAACGGCGCGACCTACGTCTGGGTCGTCAACGCCAACAACACCTTGAAAAAGACCCCGGTGCGCATCGGCCCGTTCGGCGAGAAAAGCGTGCCGGTGCTCGAAGGCCTGAATGCCAGCGACTGGGTAGTCGCCGCCGGGGTTCACGTATTGCTCGAAGGTCAGCAGGTGCGGCCTGTGGATCGCTCCAACCGAGTGGTCAATCTGGCGGACAAGGAGTAAGTCCCGATGCGCTTCAACCTCTCTGAATGGGCGCTGCGTAATCGCCAGATCGTACTGTTCCTGATGCTTTTGCTGGCCATCGTCGGCGCCTTGTCCTACACCAAGCTCGGCCAGAGCGAAGACCCGCCGTTCACCTTCAAGGCCATGGTCATTCAGACCCGCTGGCCGGGGGCGACCGCGCAGGAAGTCTCGCGTCAGGTCACTGAACGCATCGAAAAGAAATTGATGGAAACCGGCGAGTACGAACGCATCGTGTCGTTCTCCCGCCCGGGTGAGTCGCAGGTCACGTTTATTGCCCGCGATTCGATGCATTCCAAGGAAATTCCCGACCTCTGGTACCAGGTGCGCAAGAAGGTCAGTGACATTCGTCAGACCTTGCCGCCGGATATTCAGGGACCGTTCTTCAACGATGAATTCGGCACCACGTTCGGCAACATCTATGCGCTGACCGGCGACGGTTTCGATTACGCGGTGCTCAAGGATTACGCCGATCGCATCCAGATTCAGCTGCAACGAGTCAAAGATGTCGGCAAGGTCGATCTGCTCGGTTTGCAGGACGAGAAGATTTGGGTCGAGTTGTCCAACGTCAAACTCGCCACCCTTGGCTTGCCACTGGCGGCCGTGCAGCAAGCGCTGCAAGAGCAGAACGCGGTGTCCACCGCCGGGTTCTTTGAAACCGGCAGCGAGCGCGTGCAACTGCGGGTCTCGGGGAATTTTCAGACGGTCGAGGAGATCAAGAACTTCCCGATCCGTGTCGGTGACCGGACGTTCCGCATCTCCGATGTCGCCGATGTGCATCGCGGTTTCAACGATCCACCGGCGCCGCGCATGCGCTTCATGGGTGAAGATGCCATTGGCCTCGCAGTAGCGATGAAGGACGGCGGCGACATTCTGGTGCTGGGCAAAGCGCTGGAAGGCGAGTTCTCGCGCCTGCAGAAAAACCTTCCGGCCGGCATGCAATTGCGCAAGGTGTCCGACCAACCGGCGGCAGTGAAAACCGGGGTCGGCGAGTTCGTCCAGGTGCTGGTCGAGGCACTCGCGATCGTGTTGCTGGTGAGCTTCTTCTCCCTCGGCGTGCGCACCGGCATGGTGGTTGCGCTGACCATTCCGCTGGTGCTGGCGATGACCTTCGCCTGCATGTATTACCTCGGCATCGGTCTGCACAAGATCTCGCTCGGCGCGCTGGTGCTGGCGCTGGGCTTGCTGGTGGACGACGCGATCATCGCCGTGGAAATGATGGCGATCAAAATGGAACAGGGCTTCGACCGGATCAAGGCTGCGAGCTACGCCTGGACCAGCACCGCGTTCCCGATGCTCACCGGTACGCTGATCACCGCCGCGGGTTTTCTACCGATCGCCACCGCGCAGTCCGGCACCGGCGAATACACCCGTTCGATCTTTCAGGTAGTGACCATCGCCTTGCTCGCCTCATGGGTGGCAGCGGTGATGTTCGTGCCGTATCTGGGGGAAAAACTCCTGCCGGATCTGGCAAAGATTCATGCGGCCAAACACGGCACGACTGACGGGCAAGCCGACCCGTATGGCACGCCGTTTTATCAACGGGTTCGACGTCTGGTGGAGTGGTGCGTGGCGCATCGAAAAACCGTGATTGTGCTGACAGTGGGGCTGTTTATTGCGTCGGTGATGCTGTTCCGTTTCGTCCCGCAGCAGTTCTTCCCGGCCTCCAACCGACTGGAATTGATGGTCGATCTGAAGCTGGCTGAAGGTGCGTCGCTGGCCAACACCACGGCGGAGGTCAAACGCCTGGAAGCGATGCTCAAGGATCACGCCGGCATCGATAACTACGTAGCGTATGTCGGCACCGGCTCGCCGCGTTTCTACCTGCCGCTGGATCAACAACTGCCGGCGGCGAGCTTCGCCCAGTTTGTGGTGTTGGCGAAAAACATCGAGGAGCGCGAGACCCTGCGCACTTGGTTGATCGAGACCCTTAACGAGCAATTCCCGACCCTGCGTTCGCGGGTCACGCGTCTGGAAAACGGCCCGCCTGTTGGCTATCCGGTGCAGTTCCGCGTCACCGGTGAACACATCGAGGAAGTCCGTGCGCTGGCGCGCAAAGTGGCGGCCAAGGTGCGCGAAAACCCGCATGTGGTCAACGTGCACCTGGATTGGGAAGAGCCGAGCAAAGTGGTGTACCTGAACATCGATCAGGATCGTGCGCGGGCGCTCGGTGTGAGCACGGCCAATCTGGCGAAATTCCTCCAGAGTTCGCTGACCGGCTCGAGTGTCAGCCAGTACCGCGAGGACAACGAGTTGATCGAGATTCTGCTGCGCGGCACGGTGCATGAGCGCACCGAGTTGACGTTGCTGCCGAGTCTGGCGGTGCCGACCGATAACGGTCGCAGTGTGGCGCTGTCGCAGATTGCCACGCTGGAGTACGGGTTTGAGGAAGGGATCATCTGGCACCGTAATCGTCTGCCTACGGTGACGGTGCGTGCGGACATTTATGGCAAGGAGCAACCGGCAACCCTGGTCAAGCAGATCGAGCCGACGCTGGATCCGATCCGTGCCGAATTGCCTGACGGATATCTGCTGGATGTTGGCGGGACGGTGGAGGATTCGGAGCGTGGGCAGAAGTCGGTGAATGCCGGGGTGCCGATGTTTATCGTGGTGGTGCTGACGTTGCTGATGGTGCAACTGCGCAGTTTTTCGCGTACGGCGATGGTGTTTCTGACGGCGCCGCTGGGGTTGATCGGGGTGGTGTTGTTTCTGATGGTGTTCCGCCAGCCGTTCGGGTTTGTGGCGATGCTGGGGACGATTGCGCTGTCGGGGATGATCATGCGCAACTCGGTGATTCTGGTGGATCAGATCGAGCAGGATATTGCCTCTGGTCTCAAGCCTTGGCAGGCGATTATCGAGGCGACGGTGCGGCGGTTTCGGCCGATTGTGTTGACGGCTTTGGCGGCGGTGCTGGCGATGATTCCTTTGTCGCGCAGTGTGTTTTTCGGGCCGATGGCGGTGGCGATCATGGGGGGGTTGATTGTGGCTACGGCTTTGACGCTTTTGTTTTTGCCTGCTTTGTATGCGGCCTGGTTCCGAGTGCGTCGCGACGCTTGATGGTTTTGGACGTGGCGGCCTTTGGGCCGACCATGTTCCTGGGGTTTTGGGTGTATATCCGTTTCTTCGGGGGTTGCGGCTGGCGGTTTCGCCCTTACGGCGACTCCCTTTGGCAAACGCCCCAAAGGAAGCAAAGGTCTTGGCCCCGGCGTACGGCCCTCGCCTAGGCTCGGGTTCCTTCGTTGCGGGGTTCATCCGGGGGCATCGCCTCCGGTTTGCTTCGCTGCACCTCCTCTCGATGTGTTCGACTTCGTCGAACGGTCGCTGCGCTCCCACCCCCGGATAAACCCCTCCACTCAGCCTGCCGAAGGGGCCGGCACGGCAAGATCAAAAGCTGCAGCCGAGCTTGCGCTCATCCTGTTGAGTGGTGAAGAGCATGCGGTCGGCTTTTGCTTTTCTGTAGGAGTGAGCCTGCTCGCGATGGCGGCCTAGTAGCCGACCAATCTCCAACTGCCTGCACCCAATCCAAATGTGGGAGCGGGCTTGCTCGCGAAGGCGGCCTGACAGTCGACCAATCTCCAACTGCCTGCACCCAATCCCACTGTAGGAGTGAGCTTGCTCGCGATGGCGGCCTATGAGCCGACCAATCTCCAACTGCCTGCACCCAATCCCACTGTAGGAGTGAGCTTGCTCGCGATGGCGGCCTATGAGCCGACTAATCTCCAACTGCCTGCACTCAATCCAACTGTGGGAGCGGGCTTGCTCGCGAAGAGGCCCGCCCAGCCACCCAATCTCTTTGGTCTGTTTAAAAATCGCTCGCTGAGCTGTCGGTTAACCGCGTCCTCGATCAGGTCGATCCGCAAGGCTGACACGCAACAAAAAGCCCGCTGACCTTCACCGGTTCAGCGGGCTTTTTCGTGCGGCAAAAATTACAAAGTGCCGAACACTTTCTTCGCAAGGCCCGTCGCCGCAGCAGCGGGATTCTTGCGGATGGTTTCTTCCTGTTTGCCGATCATTTCGAACAGGCCGTTCAGTGCTTGCTCGGTGACGTAGCTTTCGACGTTGGCGCTCTTCGCATCCACCACGCCGAGGGTCGCGGCCTGGCCGGCGAAGGCGTTGTATTTCTGCGCTACGCCGACCTTGTCGGTGGCTTGTTTGACGATGGGCAAAAACTTGGCGCGGATCTGTTCGCGGCTGGTTTTGTCCAGGTATTGGGTGGCCGAGTCGGTGCCGCCGCTGAGGATGCCTTTGGCGTCGGCCACGGTCATTTTTTTCACGGCGTCGACGAGGATCGGTTGGGCCTGGGTCACGGCGCTTTCTGCGGCCTTGTTCATCGCGGTTTCGAGTTCGTCGACCTGGGCGCCCATGCCGAAGGCTTTCATCTTGCCGGCGACTTTGCCGAGTTTGCCCGGCAGTTCGATTTTCACTTCCGGGTTGTTGCTGAAGCCGCCCGGGGTGCCGAGTTGTTTGACGGCGATTTGCGCGCCTTGGGTCAGGGCGTCCTTGAGGCCGCCGGTGGCGTCTTGTTGCGAGAGGTCGCTGAGCGACAGTGCCAGAGCGCTGGCAGAGATCATCAAGCCCGCGCACAGGCCGGCGAAGCGAAGGGTAGGGCGGAGCATGGCAGCTTCCTTGAAAGACAATTAGCGAATCGCGTCGACGCGGATTTTCAGCGGCTGCGGATCGTTGCCGTCCAGTTGCACGGCGTGGTTTTCGGTGGTGATGAACATCAACTCGCCGTTGACTTCGATGCGCGCGCTGACCGAGTAGCGGTGGCCGGGTTTGACCTGGGCCGGATCGTAACTCAAGTGGAACGGCAGCGGCACCTGGCCTTTGACCGGGCCTTTCTGTTCGTCGAGGACCACCGCCGGGGCGTCGGCCAGCGATACGTCCTGCAGGCTCACGCTCAAAGTCGCGCTCGGTGGCAGGGCGATGCGTTGCAGGTAGAACACTTCGCCGTCGAGGCCGACTTTGCCGGCGGGGGTGGTCGACTGGCAGGCGCTCAACAGGGTGGCTGCGGCGAGAAGGGTGAGTTTTTTCATCGGGACCTCTGAGACGGTTGCGCCGGAAGAATCCCGGCGCCGAAGGAAATCTAGCGGATTTTGGTGCCAGCGTCAGTGAACAAACGTAAGGGTTTTTCCAGCCACTGCATTAATTTCTGAAACGACAGCGCGCTTGTGCTGGGCATCGCGGGAGCCAGTTCGACTTGTTCAGGCGAGATCACAAGACGTTGATGGTAGCGGTTTTCAATACCCGTCAGTGCATAGCGTTTACCGGGTATAACGCTGTCAGGATCATATTTCAGATAAAACCCGGAGACTGACTGTTCGTCCTGTTTGACATGCACCAGCTCAACTTCGGGAGACTCTGCTTCATGCAGACTGATGGTGACCGCTTCTTCTGGCGCAACAATTTCGGCTTCTTGAGCCTCGACATATAGAAAACCGATCGGGCTCAGGTGCAGGGTTTGGCGATGGGGAGTGTTGTTGACAGTGACGAAGTAGTCCTGCTCGATCAGCAAGGGTATTTGGTCATGAAGGATCTGCACATTGACTTGGTACCTGACGCCTACATCGCCGTAGTGATGAGAGAAGTCAAATTTCCAGCCGGCGTCGAAGATCGCAGCACGGTGCCAGTCCTTGATGTTAACAGGCGATTGGGAATTGAAAACTTTGACGCTGACAATGGTTTCATTGACACCATCAGCAGGCGCATGGAATTCGGGCGGTAGGCGGAAGTCCAGGATTACTGCGCAAGTTTCTTCGGTTAACAGGCTCATCTCGATATCCGTATCGTGATTGGTGGAGTGAGCCTATTAATCCATGAATCAACTAACGGGGCCATTGAAGTGCGCGCCCGTTAGTTGTCAGCAAGTTTCAGACTTGTGGTGTATCCGCTGTTTCGGCGGCATCTTCACTGCGATGCAAGGCCACTTGACGAATCGACAGGCGAATCTCCGCCGGCAACACGCGTTTGGCAGCGCCTTCGGCCAATTCGCCGAGCAGTTCGTGGTAGCTCAACTTCCCGGCTTCGTCGCGACGCAGCACGTCGAGGTCGAGCAGGGTCTGGATGAAGTGGCGGAACAGGCTCTTGTCGAAGAACTCCGGGGCGTTCAAACCGTGGAGGATCGACAGGCGCTGGGCCATGACCGTGCACAGATCCTCCAGCTCTTCGGCGCTGATGCTGTTCTGGCCGCTGTTGAGCAGCAGGGACACGGTCATGTAGAAGCGCTGCAGGGTCTGCGCGATGCTTTTCGACAGCAGGGTCAGCAGCACAAAGTGCCGCGAACTTGGCGCCGGGCGCATGTACACGTCCTTCTCGAAACGCAGCAGGCCTTGCTCGACGAAGGCTTCCAGCCATTGGTCGACCACGCCGTCCAGTTCCTCCAGCGACCAGCGAATGAACAGCTCCGCCTGCAGGTACGGATACAGCGCGCGGGTGTAACGCAGGATCTGTTCGCGGCTCATGCGCGAGGTGCTCTGGAAGAAGCTCGCCAGCAGCGCCGGCAAGGCGAAGATGTGCAGCACGTTGTTGCGGTAGTAGGTCATCAGGACGGCGTTCTGCTCGTCCAGATAGAGAATCTTGCCCAACGCATCGTTCTGTTCGGACAGCAGATCCATGTCCTTCACATGCTCGATCAGCGCGCGACCATCGCCTTCCGGCAGGGTCGTGTGCGGCGAGTAAGGGACTTTGCGCAGCAGCGCCAGATACAGATCCAGCACCCGCGCCATGGCCCGATCGTCCAGTGCCAGACGCGTAGTCGAGAGCAGCGCCAGCGCCACCAGGTTGACCGGGTTGATCGCCGCTGCTTCGTTCAAGTGCTGCGCGACTTTCTCGCCAAGGCGGTTGGTGGTCTCGTTGAGCCACGCCGGTTTGTACTGCGGGCCGAGTTCCTGCTGGCGCCAGTCTGGCTGTTCGCTGTCGAGGAATTCCGCGAGTTTGATCGGCTCGCCGAAGTTCACCGCGACCTGACCGAAGCGCTGCTTGAGCGCGCCGATGACTTTGAAAATGTCGAAGATCGACTCTTTCTTCTTGCTCGCGCCACGCAGTTCGCCGAGGTAGGTGCGGCCTTCCAGCACGCGCTCGTAACCGATGTACACCGGCACGAAAACGATCGGCATCCGCGACGAACGCAGGAAGCTGCGCATCGTGATCGCGAGCATCCCGGTTTTCGGTTGCAGCATGCGCCCGGTGCGCGAGCGGCCGCCCTCGACGAAGTACTCGACCGGGAAACCTTTGGTGAACAGGGTGTGCAGGTATTCGTTGAACACCGAGGTGTACAGCGGATTGCCCTTGAATGTGCGGCGCATGAAGAACGCGCCGCCACGACGCAGCAGGCTGCCGATCACCGGCATGTTCAGGTTGATCCCGGCGGCGATGTGCGGCGGGGTCAGGCCGTTGCGGAACAGCAAGTACGACAGCAACAGATAGTCGATGTGGCTGCGGTGGCACGGCACGTAGATCACTTCGTGACCCTGGGCGACCTTCTGCACGCCTTCGATGTGGTTGACCTTGATCCCGTCGTAGATCTTGTTCCAGAACCAGCTCAGCACCACTTCGAGGAAGCGGATCGCGGTGTAGGTGTAGTCCGAGGCGATCTCGTTGCCGTAGCGCAGGGCCTGAGCCTTGGCTTTTTCCGGGGAGATGTTCTCGCGTTCGGCTTCGTCGAGGATCGCTTGCTTGACCAGTGGCTGGTTGAGCAGGCCTTTGACCAGGTTACGACGGTGCGAGATGTCCGGGCCGATGACGGCGGCTTTCAGATTGCGGAAGTGCACGCGCAGGATGCGCTGGGCCATGCGCACGGTGCGTTCGTGGCCCTTGTTGTGCTCGATCAGTTCGCGCAGGTGGATCGGCGCCGAGAACTGCACGCGAGTCTTGCGCCCCAGAACGATGATGCTCAGCAGTCGACGCAAGCGCCCGGTGACCGCCCAGCTGTCGGCGAACAGCAGCTTCCACGGACTGTTTTCGCTGTCCGGCGACTGGCCCCAGAACACGCTGACCGGAATGATCTGCGCGTCTTCGGCGGCATTCTGGGTCAGGGCGCTGACCAGACGGGTCAGGGTCGGCGGTGCGCCGCGCTTGTCCTGACGGCCGAGCCAGTCCGGGTCCGGCGTCAGATAGAAAAACGCCGCCGGTTCGATCAACGGCCCCACCGACACCGGCAGCACCGGACGCGGCAGACCGGCCTTGGTGCACTCGGTGTCGACCACCGCCAGATCGGTGAGCGAAGGGTTTTGCAGGACGTAGAACACCGGACGACTGCGGTCGAGGTTGAGGGTGAACGACGACTGGTTGATCGTCTCGGAGCGAACCCAGAGGTACAACAGTCGGCGCAAGGTGCCAAACACAAGACGGCGGAACGGGGAACGGGTCATACGGCTTCTGCGTGAGTGAATAAAACCGAGCGTTTGCTCGGGCGGTTGACAGTTTGCCGTATTCACCGAAAATCGGCAAAAAAGCGGCGAAGTAATCTCCTGTTGAGACTTTTTGCGCCTGTCATATACTCGGCAATCTGTCGCCGGGGCCCTTTATGGACGTCGGGCGCAGTCTGACGTTCCGCAAAGGCTTTCCTGCGAAAAGCCTGTTCAATAATAAAAAAGGAGTATGAACAGATGGCAACACGTGAAACCGGCAATGTGAAGTGGTTCAACGACGCCAAGGGCTACGGCTTCATTCAGCGCGACGACGGGGTGGACGTGTTCGTGCACTACCGCGCGATCCGTGGCGAAGGGCATCGCTCGCTGACTGAAGGTCAGCAGGTTGAATATGCGGTGGTGACCGGCGAGAAGGGTTTGCAGGCTGAGGATGTGGTAGGTCTGTAACACAACCCTCCAAAACACCCCAAAACCACTGTGGGAGCGGGCTTGCTCGCGAATGCGTCGTGTCTTCAGCACATGTGTAGCTGATACACCGCATTCGTCGGAACGCCGCCCGGAGCAAGCCCGCTCCCACATTTGGATCTGCGTTGTCCGGGATTACGCGGTTTTCCAGGTGATCTCTTCTTCACCGTCGGCGCTGATGCGAATCCAGCGATCAGCCGTTTCCTCACCCTCTTCCTCGACCCACGTGCCCGGTGCGCAACGCACTTCGACGTTCAGCGCGGCGAAAGCTGCACGGGCGCAGGCGATGTCGTCGTCCCATGGAGTCGCATCGCTTTCCAGGTACAGGCTGTTCCACTTGCCCACGGCTTTCGGCAGCCAGGTCACCGGGATGTTGCCGGCCTTGCACTTGTAGGTCTGGCCTTTCTGTACCCAGTCGCTGCACGGGCCCAGAGCCTCACCGAGCCAGGCGGAAATCGCCTTGTGGTCGACGTCGGCGTCTTTCAGGTAAATCTCGATATCCGGTTGGCGCATGGATGTCCTCACTGCGGGTCTGAAAAATCCATTCGCGGATTTAGCCGGCCCCGGGCACTTGCCCGAGACCAAAAGTTATTGAAGAACGAAATAATCGTAGCGCATCGATACGGTGGTCACGAACGGCTCGGCCTGTTCGATCACGGCGGCGCGGCGTTCGGCACTGGCGCGCCAGCCGTGGGGCGTCATCGCCAGCAGGTTGGCGCGATCCTCGGGCTTGTCCAGCGTCAGTTGGAATTCCAGAGTTTCGCTGTGCGCCAGCGCCATGCCTTCCGGCACCAGGGCCAGATGCTTGTCGTCGGTGTATTCGCGCACTTCGTCGTACAGACATTCGCGCAGTTCCATCAGGTGGCCGCTGGTCGGGCCGACCTTCATCAGGCCGCCGCCGACGCTGAGCAGGCGCTTGGCTTCCGCCCAGTCCAGAGGGCTGAAAACGCTGGCGAGAAACTGGCAACTGCCCGACGCCAATGGCACGCGGGCCATGCTGGCGATCAACCAGGTGATTGCCGGATTACGCTTGCAGGCGCGTTTGACCGCCTCGCGGGAGATGTCCAGTGCGTAGCCATCGGCGTCCGGCAGGGCATCGGCGATCTGTGCGGTGTAGTAACCCTCGCCGCAACCGATATCGACCCAGCGTGCCGGCGCATAACTCGCCGCCAGCTCGGCCAGACGCTTGGCCACCGGCGCGTAATGCCCGGCATTCAGGAAGTCGCGGCGCGCCTCGACCATCGCCTGATTGTCGCCAGGGTCACGGCTATTCTTGTGCTGCACCGGCAACAGGTTCAGGTAGCCCTGACGCGCGCGGTCGAAGCGGTGGCCGGCGGGGCAGACCACGCCGTTGTCGACGCTGTTCAGCGGTTCACTGCAGATCGGGCACGCGAGCATCAGGCGAGCAACTTGATCAGGGTCTGGTAGTAGATCTCGGTCAGCACGTCGAGATCGGCCGCCAGCACACGCTCGTTGACCTGGTGGATGGTCGCGTTGACGGGGCCCAGTTCAACAACCTGCGTGCCCATGGTCGCGATGAAGCGGCCATCGGAAGTGCCGCCGCTGGTCGACGCCTTGGTCTCACGGCCGGTGATGTCCTTGATGCTCGACGACACCGCGTCGAGCAGCGCGCCCGGCTCGGTGAGGAACGGCAGGCCGGACAGCGCCCAGTCGATGTGCCAATCCAGATTGTGTTTGTCGAGGATGTCGGCCACGCGTTTCTGCAGGCCTTCGACGGTGGATTCGGTGGAGAAGCGGAAGTTGAACACCGCCACCAGATCACCCGGGATCACGTTGGTCGCGCCGGTGCCGGAGTTGAGGTTGGAAATCTGGAAACTGGTCGGCGGGAAGAAATCGTTGCCGTGATCCCAGTGCTCGGCGGCCAGCTCGGCCAGTGCCGGGGCGGCGAGGTGGATCGGGTTCTTCGCCAGATGCGGGTAGGCCACGTGACCCTGCACACCGCGCACGGTGAGCTTGGCGCCCAGCGAGCCGCGACGACCGTTTTTCACTACGTCACCGACCAGTGTGGTGCTCGACGGTTCGCCGACGATGCACCAGTCCAGACGCTCCTTGCGCGCCACCAGACGTTCCACCACAGCCTTGGTGCCGTGGTGCGCCGGGCCTTCTTCGTCGCTGGTGATCAGGAACGCGACCTTGCCCTTGTGGTTCGGGTAGTCGGCGACAAAGCGCTCGGCGGCGACGGTCATCGACGCCAGGCTGCCTTTCATGTCCGCCGCGCCGCGACCGCAGAGCATGCCGTGTTCATCGATCACCGCGTTGAACGGGTCGATCTGCCAGGCGGTCACCGGACCGGTCGGCACCACGTCGGTGTGGCCGGCGAAGCACAGCACCGGGCCGTCGTCGTTGCCGTGGGTGGCCCAGAAGTTGTCCACGTCCTCGATGCGCATCGGCTCCAGGGTGAAACCGGCATCGCCCAGGCGCTGCATCATCTGCTTCTGGCAATCGGCGTCGACCGGCGTCACGGACGGACGGCGGATCAGGTCGATGGCGAGTTGAAGGGTCGGCGAAAGGTCGGCGTGGGCCGTCATGGAAAACTCCGGAGTCATGAATGTGGGCGCGGACTAACAATGTGGGAGCGAGCCTGCTCGCGAATGCGGTGTATCAGTCAACATAATCGGTGAATGTTACAAACCTTTCGCGAGCAGGCTCGCTCCCACAGGGATTAGAGGAGTGCCCCGCAAAATGGCGGTTATCTTAAAGCAAAACGGCGACCATTGGCCGCCGTTTAGTGGATCAAAGAGGAATTAGACGACAGGCGCCGGTTCAGGCGCTGTCGCAGGTTTTGGC
The DNA here is from genome assembly GCF_900215165.1 of Pseudomonas sp. LAMO17WK12:I5. Taxonomy (NCBI): domain Bacteria; kingdom Pseudomonadati; phylum Pseudomonadota; class Gammaproteobacteria; order Pseudomonadales; family Pseudomonadaceae; genus Pseudomonas; species Pseudomonas sp. LAMO17WK12:I5. The sequence continues at coordinate 162,288 of NZ_OBDS01000002.1, forward strand.
AGCGACGAGAGGAACGCCATGATCAGCGCGGCCAGGTATGGCAGCGACTGCACCAGCAGCATTGCGACCCAGAAGCGCATGTCGTTGCTCGGAATGCCCTGCACCAGGTAGATCCCCAGCGCCGCGCCCCACAACAGCAGCATGATGAACAGCTCTTCGCGCGCTTCGGAAATCGCCACCCAGAAACCATGGTTGTCGGCGTTTTTCGGCGTGCGGAAGAACGGAATGCTGCTGGTGAAGAAGCCGTACAGCACCGCTTTGGCGATGGTGTGCGACAACGCCAGGCCAGCCAGTGCGGCGCAGAACGCATCCTTGAGGTTCACGCCGACGGCGCGACGGTAGAGGAAGATGATCTTGCCGACCTTGAACACGAACAGCGCCAATGGCGGGATTGCGAAAATCAGCAGCGGCGGATCGACCCGTTGCGGCACGATGATCATCGCCGCCGACCACAGCAGGGCGCCGACGGTGAAGAAGATGTTCATGCCGTCCGCGACCCATGGCAGCCAGCCCGCGAGGAAGTGGTAACGCTGGCCACGGGTCAGTTCGGTGTCCTTGCCGCGCAGCAGGCTGCGGGTGTGGCGCTTGATGATCTGGATCGCGCCATAGGCCCAGCGGAAACGCTGCTTCTTGAAGTCGATGAAGGTGTCCGGCATCAGACCCTTGCCGTAGCTGTCGTGGTAATACGCCGCGGACAGGCCTTTTTCGAACACGCGCAGGCCGAGTTCGGCGTCTTCACAGATGCACCAGTCGGCCCAGCCCAGCTCTTCCAGAACCGAACGGCGGGTCATGGTCATGGTGCCGTGCTGAATGATCGCGTCGCGGTCGTTACGGGTGACCATGCCAATGTGGAAGAAGCCCTTGTATTCGGCGTAGCAGAGCTTCTTGAAGGTGCTTTCGTTCTGGTCGCGGTAATCCTGCGGCGACTGCACCACGGCGATTTTCGGATCGGCGAAGTGCGGCACCATGTGCTTGAGCCAGTTCGGATGCACGCAGTAGTCGGAGTCGATCACCGCGATCACTTCGGCGTCCTTGGCGGTGTGCGGAATCAGGTAGTTCAGCGCACCGCCCTTGAACCCGGCCAATGGCGCAACGTGGAAGAACTTGAAACGCGGACCAAGAGTCGCGCAGTAGTCGCGCACCGGCTCCCACACGGCCGGGTCTTTGGTGTTGTTGTCGATGATCAGGACTTCGTAGTCCGGGTAATCGAGGGCGGCCAGGGCATCGAGGGTCTGTTTGACCATCTCCGGCGGCTCGTTGTAGCAAGGGACGTGGATCGAGACTTTCGGCCTGTAGTCCGAGTCGCCCACCACCGGCAGGAATTCACGCCGGCGCTTGTGGGTCCAGACCGCTTCGGCCAGTTCATGCGCCTCGGTCAGCAACACGATAAACACCCCGAGCGCACCCAGTGCCAGGAGGAAACCCACCGTCAGGCTGAACCACGTGCTGTATTGCTGGCTGTAGTCGTAACCGATCCACACCAGCACCGAACCGCAAAGGAACGCGATAAAGGTCAGGAAGGTGCGGCCACGCTGGCGCAGGGCCGAGCCGTCGATCATCAGCAGGGTCAGCGACAGCAGCGCCAGCACCACCGAACCGATGGCCAGCACGCGCCATTGCGGGATGGCGACCACCGGGCCTTCGAAGTTGAATTTCTGCTGGCGCGCGGCGTTGAACACGCCCCAGTAGGCGCCCACCGAACCTTCGTCACTGGCCTTCCACGGCTGGTCGAAGGCTTCGATCACGAAGTAGTTGAAGCCCTGACGGTTGAGTTTGTTGACCAGCGTACGCAGATAGATAGCCTGATCCGCCGGCGACGCATCGGCGCCACCACGCATGCGACCGTTGCTCGGCCAGCCGACTTCGGACAGCAGCAACGGTTTTTTCGGGAACAGCTTTTTCAGGTCACGGGCGCGGTCGAAGACGAACTGTCCGGCCTTGTCCACGGGGATGAATTCCCAGTAAGGCAGGACGTGCGCAGCGATCAGGTCAACGTGCTTGGCCAGTTCCGGGTGTTCTTCCCAGACGTGCCACTGCTCGGAGGTGGTCACCGGCACTTTCACCGCCGCGCGCACGCGATCCAGCAGCACGCTCAGTTGCTCGGCGGTGATTTCCTTGCGGAAGATCGCCTCGTTACCGACCACCACACGAACCACGCTGCGCGAGGTGTTGGCCAGTTCGATGGCGCGCTGGATCTCGCGCTCGTTGCGTTCCTGATCGGGGCTGATCCAGATCCCGAGGGTCACGCGCAGACCGAATTCTTCCGCCAGTTTCGGGATGTCCTGCAGCGAACCGTCGACCGAGTAGATGCGGATGTTGTCCGTCAGCTTGCTCATGATCTCCAGGTCGCGGCGCATTTCGTCGTCAGTCGGATACTGATCCTTCTGCGGGAACTGGCCCTGCTGGAATGGCGAATAAGAGAAACCGGAGATCTGCTCCGGCCAGTTGGGCGCGGAGACCGGGCGATTGATCAGCGCCCAGAAACCGGTGAACAGGGCGGCGATTGCCAGAACCACCACCAGGTTGAGACCAAATTTACGCGATGACATAGCTATTTCGGGTTCCAAAGGCTGTGGAACGAAGGAACGGATCGGCTTACGCCAAAAGGGCGCGAATCCTACACCGGCAGTTCACTGCTCGTACACCGGGCAGGAAAATGCCCGACATTGGGCAGTCCAACCTGATTTAAGTTCTTTAGTAACAGCTTGTAAGAGAAAACTTTGTTGCTTAGTTATAGCAATTCCCAGTGGCGAGGGAGCTTGCTCCCGCTGGACTGCGAAGCAGGCCGCTTTCAAAGGGCCGCTTCGCGACCCGGCGGGAGCAAGCTCCCTCGCCACAAGGCTTGCGCAAAACGGCTGCGTTCACCGTTCATAGCGTCAAAGATGCTCTTGGCCGCCGACGGCCCTATAATGCGCGCCGGTTTTTGGGGTAATGGTCATGAGTACAGAAGATCCGCGGTTTGCAGGCATCGCCCGTTTGTATGGCATCGAGGGCCTCGAGCGCCTGCGTGCGGCCCATGTGGCGATTGTCGGCGTCGGTGGCGTCGGTTCCTGGGCGGCGGAAGCCATGGCCCGCTGTGGCGTCGGCGAGATTTCGCTGTTCGACCTCGATGACGTCTGCGTCAGCAACGCCAACCGCCAGTTGCACGCGCTGGACAGCACCGTCGGCAAACCCAAGGTCGAAGTGATGGCCGAGCGCCTGCGCGGGATCAATCCGGATTGCACCGTGCATGCGGTGGCGGACTTCGTGACGCGCGACACCATGGCCGAGTACATCACACCGAACATCGACTGCGTGATCGACTGCATCGACGCGGTCAACGCCAAGGCTGCGCTGATCGCCTGGTGCAAACGCCGCAAGATCCAGATCATCACCACTGGCGGTGCCGGTGGGCAGATTGATCCGACGCTGATTCAGGTCTGCGACCTCAACCGCACGTTCAATGACCCGCTGGCCTCGAAAGTGCGCTCGACGTTGCGTCGTGATTATGGCTTTTCGCGCACCGTGACCCGGCATTACAGCGTGCCGTGTGTGTTCTCCACCGAACAACTGCGCTATCCGAAACCGGACGGCAGCATCTGTTTGCAGAAGAGTTTTGTCGGCGACGGGGTGAAGCTCGACTGCGCTGGTGGCTTTGGCGCGGTGATGATGGTCACGGCGACGTTCGGCATGGTCGCGGCGACCAAGGCGGTGGACAAGATTGTGGCGGGTGTGCGGCGGCCAGCGGATCGGGTGAAGCCTCAGGTTTGATTCTGGGGCTGATGGCCTCATCGCGAGCAGGCTCACTCCTACAGGGGGACGCATTCCAATTGTAGGAGTGAGCCTGCTCGCGATGGCTGCGAAGCAGCCGCTTTATTTAGCCAACTCATTCATCCGCTGGAGCACGGCATTCAAGCCATTACTGCGCGACGGCGACAACTGCCGCGAAAGTCCCAGCTGATTGAACCACTCGGGCAAATCCACCTGCCGCAACTCGGCAGCGCTCAAGCCGTTGACCCGCAACAGCAGCAACGCCACCAACCCACGAATCATCCGCGCATCGCTGGCAGCGCTGAACTGCCAGTGACCGTCCTGCAACTCACCCACCAGCCACATTTGGCTCTCACAGCCATGCACGCGATTGGCTTCACATTTGTCCGCGTCATCCAGCGGCGGCAGACGATCGCCAAACTGCATCAGCAACCGCGCGCGTTGTTCCCAACCGGCGGCATTCTGAAAGGTCTGCAGCGCTTCGGCGGCGGGGAGCGGCAGGCTCATCGCAGCAACTCCAGGGCCTGATCCAACGCCTCGAAGAAACGCTCCAGATCCTCGGAATCGTTGTACAGCGCCAGCGACACGCGAATCGCCCCGGCCAGTTCGAAGCTTTTCAGCAACGGCATGGCGCAGTGATGCCCGGCGCGCACGGCGATACCTTGCTCGGTCAGCAAGTGCGCCAGATCGGCGTTGTGCACACCCTCGACGACGAAACTCGCCAGCGCCAATTGCGGCTTGCCCAGCAGACGAATGCCGTTGCGCGCGGCCAGGCCTTGCAGCAGGTAGGCGTGCAGCGCCGCTTCATGGGCCGACACCGCGTCCTGATCCAGGCCAGCCAGATAATCGAGGGTCGCGCCGAGGCCGATCACGCTGGCAATCGGCGGCGTGCCCGCTTCGAAGCCCAGCGGGGCAGGGCGGAAGCGTGCATCGTGATAGTTGGCTTCCAGCACCATTTCGCCGCCGAACTGCCACGGCTGCAGTTGCTCAAGCGCCTTGTTGCGCCCGAACAGCACGCCGAGGCCATCGGGGCCGTACAGCTTGTGGCTGGAAAACACATAGAAGTCGCAACCCAGCGCCTGCACATCGTGGCGACCATGCACCACACCCTGGGCGCCATCGACCACGGTCAGCGCGTTGTGCGCCTTGGCCATCGCCAGCAGCGCTGGTAGCGGTTGCCAGGCACCGAGCACGTTGGACAGCTGACTGACCGCCAGCAAGCGAGTGCGCGGGGTGATCAAACGCACGGCGGCGCCGAGGTCGATCACGCCGTCGGCGTCCAGCGGCAGGATCACCAGTTTCAGCTCGCGACGCTGTGCCAGTTGCTGCCACGGCAGCAGGTTGGCGTGATGCTCCAGGGCGCTGATGACAATTTCATCGCCCGGGTGGAAAAGATGTTCCAGGCCATAGGCCAGGAAATTCAGCGCACTGGTGGCGCCATGGGTGAAGATGATCTGCCCGCTGTCACCGGCATTCAGCCACTGGGCAACCTTGAGCCGACTGTCTTCGAACGCCTGCGTCGCGTGGGCGCCGGGCAGATGCTGCGCACGATGCACATTGGCCGCGCCGTTGGCGTAGTAATGCGTCAGTGCGTCGAGCAGGGCCTGGGGTTTTTGCGTGGTGGCGGCGTTGTCCAGATAGGTCTGGTCTTGCCGTTGCAGGGCGGCGATGGCCGGAAAGTCGGCGCGCCAGGGGGAGGGAATCATCATAGGTTCAGCCCTGTGAACTTGGGCGGGGTGTACACAAGGCACTGTGGGAGCGAGCCTGCTCGCGAAGCTTTTTGCGACCTCAAGGACGCCTTCGCGAGCAGGCTCGCTCCCACAAGTGCCTGCGGCACTTAGTTGTGAGCGTGCAGCGCTTCGTTCAGCTCGATCGCCGATTTGTGGGTTTTGCACTCCACGGCACCGGTTTCCGAGTTGCGACGGAACAGCAGATCGGTCTGACCGGCCAGCTCGCGCGCCTTCACAACCTTGACCAGGTTGTTGTGCTCGTCCAGCAGCGCGACCTTGGTGCCGGCGGTCACGTACAGGCCCGACTCGACGGTGTTGCGGTCGCCCAACGGGATACCGATACCGGCGTTGGCGCCGATCAGGCAGCCTTCGCCGACCTTGATCACGATGTTGCCGCCGCCCGACAGGGTGCCCATGGTCGAGCAGCCGCCGCCAAGGTCCGAACCCTTGCCGACGAACACGCCAGCGGACACGCGGCCTTCGATCATGCCTGGGCCTTCGGTGCCGGCGTTGAAGTTGATGAAGCCTTCGTGCATCACGGTGGTGCCTTCGCCCACGTAAGCGCCCAGACGCAGACGTGCCGCGTCAGCGATACGCACACCGGCCGGTACCACGTAGTCGGTCATTTTCGGGAACTTGTCCACCGAGAACACTTCCAGCAGCTCGCCGCGCAGACGCGCTTCGAGTTGCAATTCGGCCAGTTCGCTCAGGTCGATTGCACCCTGGCTGGTCCAGGCCACGTTCGGCAGCAGCGGGAAGATCCCGGCCAGGCTTACGCCGTGTGGCTTGACCAGACGATGCGACAGCAGGTGCAGCTTGAGGTAGGCCTCAGGCGTCGAGGTCAGCTGTGCGTCTTCGGCCAGCAGGGTGGCGACCAGCGGCTTGTGGCTCTCGGCCAGACGGGTCAGCAGCTTGCCTTGAACGGCGTCGATGCCTTTGACTGCTTCAGCCAGTTGCGCAGCCTGTGCAGTGGTGAAGGTGATGGCCTGGTTGCCTTCGGTGTAACCGAGGATCGGCGCAACAGCGGCGACCAGTTCGGCCGACGGGTTGAGCAGTGGCTGAGCGTAGAACACTTCCAGCCAGGCGCCTTGACGGTTTTGCGTGCCGACACCAAAGGCGATGCTGAACAGAGAGTTGGACATGTGAATACCTCTAGCAATAAGTGACGGGCTGCTTACTTGAGTGCGGCCGCGTAGATGTCTGGCTTGAAGCCAATCAGGGTTCGGTCACCGAGATCGAGCACCGGGCGCTTGATCATCGAGGGTTGAGCGAGCATCAGTTCGATGGCTTTCGACTGGTCGAGATCGGCTTTACGTTCGTCGTCGAGTTTGCGAAAGGTCGTGCCTGCACGGTTCAACACCGTTTGCCAGCCGTGCTCGTCACACCATTGGGTCAGGTGCTCACGGTCGATACCGGCGGTTTTGTAATCGTGGAAGTCGTAGCTGACAGCGTGTTCATCGAGCCAGGTGCGCGCCTTCTTCATGGTGTCGCAGGCTTTGATGCCGAAAAGGTGCAACGTTTTACTTGAAACGGTCAAGGAATCGCCCCCTTTACAGGTGCTGGAAAAAAATGGTGTCGGATTATGCCATGACCAAAGCGTTTCGTCGGCCACGGTTGTCGTAACGCTGCAAAACCTGTGGGAGCGAGCCTGCTCGCGAAGGGGCCATGACAGGCAATATTTCTGTTGAAGGAGACACCGCATTCGCGAGCAGGCTCGCTCCCACAAGGGCAGTGCGACATAGGTGCAAACGCCAGACGCATCCTAAGCGGCTAATATGGCAGTTCAACGCTGTCGATTGTCTGAGATTTCCGCTTTATGCAAACCGCTTATACCGTCCTGATCCTGCTGATGCTGGTCAGCGTCTCCCGGCTGGTCGGACGGGTCGTCCCGCTGCCGCTGCCCCTCGTGCAAATCGCCGCCGGTGCCTTGCTGGCCTGGCCGACACTGGGCCTGCACGTCGCGCTGGACCCCGAATTGTTCCTGTTTCTGTTCCTGCCCCCGCTGCTGTTTTCCGACGGTTGGCGCATGCCCAAACGCGAGTTCTGGCATCTGCGCGGGCCGATCCTGACGCTGGCGGTTGGCCTGGTGCTGTTCACCGTGGTCGGCGCCGGGTACTTCATTCACTGGCTGTTGCCGAGCATTCCGCTGCCGGTGGCCTTCGCGCTGGCCGCCGTGCTCTCGCCGACCGACGCCGTGGCGGTCTCGGCGATCTCGCAGAACCGCTTGCCGACACCGCTGATGCACATCCTGCAAGGCGAGGCGTTGATGAACGATGCCTCGGGTCTGGTGACGTTCAAGTTTGCCTTGGTGGCGGCGGTGACCGGGGTGTTCTCGCTGGCCAATGCCAGCCTGACGTTCGTACTGGTGGCGGTCGGGGGCTTGGCCGTCGGCGTCGCGCTGAGCTGGCTGGTCGGGCGCTTGCGCGCGTGGATGATCGCCCGTGGCTGGGATGATCCGGCCACCCACGTGGTGTTCATGTTGCTGCTGCCGTTCGCCGCCTATGTATTGGCCGAGCGACTGGGTGCATCGGGGATTCTTTCGGCTGTCGCGGCGGGGATGATGCAGAGCTGGCTCGATCTGCTGCCGCGGCAGACCAGCACCCGGCTACTCAATCGCAGCGTCTGGTCGCTGCTTGAGTTTGCCTTCAACGGCCTGATCTTTCTGCTGCTGGGTCTGCAATTGCCGGACATCATCAAGGCCGTGGTCAGCCACGAACCGACGTTGTGGCCGACGCTGATGTACCGTGGCCTCGACGTGGTGGCGATTTTCCTCGCGCTGGTGCTGTTGCGCTTTATCTGGGTGCAGAGCATCTGGCGTTTGTCGGTGCTGCTGCGACGGCTGCGCGGCAAGGGCGACCTGACGCAAGTGCCGACCGCTCGATCTTGCTGGCTGCTGACTGTCGGCGGAGTGCGCGGGGCGGTGACGCTGGCCGGTGTGATGTCGGTACCGATGTTGATGGGGGCCGAGGCGTTCCCCGAGCGTGATCTGCTGATTTTCATCGCCGCCGGGGTGATTCTGTTGTCGCTGATTTGCGCCTGCATCGCCCTGCCGTTGCTGCTGCGCGGCATCGAGAAAAGCCCGGACGACAAACGCCGCCAGGAAGTGCGCGACGCCTGGCGCAAGACCGCCGAGGCGGCGATCCATGCGCTGGAAACCGAAGAGGTCGGCCCGCAGGATGCGGCGCAGGCCGCACTCTCGGCGGAACTCAAGGCGCGGATCATGTCCGAGTATCGTCATCAGCTCGACGTGTTCAATGATTCGGCCGAAGCCCAGGCGCTGGCGTTCCAGATGGATCTGCTGGAACGCCGCTTGCGCTTGAAGGCGTTGCGGGCGCAGCGCCTGGAGTTGTATAGCCTCAGTCGTCAGCACCAGATCGGTGATGACGTGTTGCGTGAGGTATTGGGTGAGCTGGATTTGAGTGAGGCGAATCTGGGTCAGGTCAAATAGCCTGACACGGACCTGATGCGATCACTCACTCGCGGGGCAGGGATAAGCGTTCGCCATGAAGATTTTGTCCTTTTCGCTGAGATCCAGATTAATGAAGAGCTGGAAGTCTCCGATGGTCCAGGACTGGCTGATGCGATAGTGCATGATCGACTTTGGATCGTATTCCGAATAAATGCTTTCGTCGGGATTGCCGCGGTCAAAGTACCAGTCGTGCAGGCGTTTGCGCGTCACGCTGGCCTGGGAGTCGTCTTCTTCCGGGTCGGCGGTGATTCCAAATTGTGCATAGATGGCTGGCTTGTCCCAAGGAATATCTGCCGTGGGATTGGTCTGTTCATGCTCCGCGCCCAGCATGTGACCGAACTCATGCATGACATTGGCTGCGAAGTAACGTGCCTGACTGGGTGGATGGGGCCAGAGTGTCATGGTCGGCTCATCGGGGTGTAGCAGAGCATCCGTACCTATCCGGGAGGAAAACGTTCCTTCCTGACTGAGTATGCGGATGTCGCCCACTTCACCTTCAACGAAATCGAATTTCAAGTTGATGTGCGGCAACCAGTTGCTGGCAGCGGCAATGGTCGCGTCCTTGAATTCCTGCGTACCGTTGAGGAAGGCGATGCGGAGAGTGCTGCCGGGAGTCCAGAATTTTGCCGGATTGTTTTTAGCCCACATTTTACTGAACCTCCGAAGTGCATTTGATGTTGCGGGAGGTGCGTGTGGTTTCGGTTTTTTTGTTTGGCTGAAGCCGGGTTGAGTGCATAACTGAACATCCATGTTTTCGTTCGTCATATGTAACTTCTCGGGCTGCTTTTTGTTCCCGGAAAGTCGCTTTGAATGAAGGATGCTAGTTGCTGCGCCTGAGCAGGTAAATTGGATATGTGTACGATTCTATGACGGATTACCGTGCCAACAGAACTGGCACGGTAAAGATGTGATTCAACGTGGGTAAATCAACCGCATGAGCTGTTTGTCTTTATCACTGATTTCGCGATTGATCGGATTCGCCCAATTGCCAAGCGTCAAATTGTTGGGAACAGGATGGTGCATGATGGATTTTCGATCGTATGGCAAGTAAAGCGCGTCGGCATCGTCAAAAGGCGTAAATATATTGTCGTCAACTTCGGCTCGCGACAGTGGATTCATCGGTCTGTTCTGGTAGTAGTTGTAAACATTTTCTTTATTCCAGGGGATTTGCGCCTTGGGGTGCTGGTGTTCGTGCATCGCGCCGAGTGCGTGGCCAAACTCGTGGATGACGACCGTCTCGAAGTCTTCGTGTTCGGGGTCGATGCCAAGGTTCATGGTTGGCGTGTCAGGAAACATATCCAGTGCATCGGTACCCAGAAATGAACTGTTCACCACACCCTCGGTGGCGATTCGGATCTCACCCTCTACGCCTTCAACGAACTCAAACTTCAAACTGATATAAGGAAGCCATTTTTCGGCGGCGGCAATGATTTTATCTTTGTGTTCCGGAGTTGGGTTATCCATGAAAGCTATTTTAAGAGTGTGTCGGCTTGGCCAAAGTTTGTCGTAGTGTACCAACGAGCGTTTTTTTCGGCTGTTGTTAAGGGCGCTGGATTTGAGTTCTTTAGCCGGTTTTTGCAGCGTGCAATATTGAAAGTTGTCCATGCTTTGTCTTGCTCCTTGATTTGTCTTTTTGGTTGTTTCGCGCATGCAAAAAACCACTGCGCGAGATTAAGCTTCGGGCAGTGTCTGGAGTAGTCGTAAAGTGGTTTTAAATGTAACTTGAGGGGTATGTCCGTGCCAGATGACTGGCACGGATATTAAAAACTCAGTGTTGGCGGGTGATGAAGTCGCGGATCCGTTCTGCAGCTTCAACACATTCAGCCAAAGGCGCAACCAGTGCCATGCGCACGCGCCCGGCGCCCGGATTCACGCCGTCGACCTCGCGCGACAGATACGAGCCTGGCACGACAGTCACATGTTCCTGCTCGAACAGGTCGCGGCAGAATGCGGCATCGTCACCGGCCACGTTCGGCCAGAGGTAGAAGCTGCCGTCCGGACGCTGTACGTCCATCACCGGGCTGAGAATTGCCAGCACTGCGTCGAACTTCTCGCGGTACAGCGCACGGTTGGCGCGTACATGCACTTCGTCATTCCACGCCGCAACGCTGGCCAGTTGGGTTTGCACCGGCATCGCGCAACCGTGGTAGGTGCGGTACAGCAGGAAACCCTTGAGGATATCCGCGTCACCGGCGACGAACCCGGAGCGCAGGCCCGGCAGATTGGAGCGCTTGGACAGGCTGTGGAACACCACGCAACGCTTGAAGTCCTTGCGGCCCAGTTCGACGCAGGCGCTGAGCAGGCCCGGCGGCGGGGTCTGTTCGTCGAAGTACAGTTCGCTGTAGCACTCGTCGGCGGCGATCACAAAGTCGTATTCGTCGGCCAGGGCGATGAGTTTTTTCAGTACATCAACCGGGATCAGTGCGCCGGTCGGGTTGCCTGGCGAGCACAGAAACAGGATCTGGCAGCGTTTCCAGATGTCCGGTGACACGGCGTCGAAATCCGGGTTGAAGCCGTTTTCGTCCAGGCAAGGCAGGTAGTGCGGCTTGGCCCCGGCGAGGAACGCTGCGCCTTCGTAGATCTGATAGAACGGGTTCGGGCTGACCACCAGTGCATCGTCGCCACGGTTGACCACAGTCTGGGTGAAGGCGAACAGCGCTTCGCGGGTACCGTTGACCGGCAGCACATTGCGCGCCGGATCGATCCAGCCGCTCGGTACGCCAAAACGACGTTCGCACCAGCCGGCGATGGCTTCGCGCAGGGCCGGGATGCCGAGGGTGGTCGGATACACCGCCATCTGATCCAGATTGTTCGCCAGCGCTTCGGCGACAAAGCTTGGCGAGCGATGTTTCGGCTCGCCGATCGACAGGGCGATCGGGCGTTTGTCCGGGTTCGGCGTGACCGTGCCAAGCAGCGCGCGGAGTTTTTCGAACGGGTAGGGCTGGAGCTGCGTCAGAGCGTTGTTCATGGGGGGCCTCGTTCAATGTGGGAGCGAGCTTGCTCGCTCCCACAGGGGGGAATTGCTGGATCAAATACTGATGCGCGAAAGCTTGATATCCGGTTCCTGATTGACGCTCAGTTGCTCGACGATTGCGTCCTGCAGGCGACTGCACAGCAGCGGGTCGGAGAGCGGCTGGTTGTGGGCGTCGGTGATAAAGAACACGTCTTCTACGCGTTCGCCCAGGGTCGCAATCTTGGCGTTCTGCAGCGACAGGTCGAACTCGAGGAAGATCCCGCCGATCCGTGCCAGCAGGCCCGGGCGATCCGGTGCCGTCAGTTCCAGCACTGTCACCGGACGCTGGGCGTCGTTGTGGATCGTCACCTGCGGCGCGAAGGCGAAGTGCTTGAGCTGGCGCGGCACCCGGCGCTGGATGATCGTCGGGTAGTCGTCGGGGTTACGCAGGGCGTCGGTCAGGCCGTCGCGAATCTGTTTGACCCGCGCCGGGTTGTCGCCGATCGAGTCGCCGTCGGTGTCGAGCACGATGTAGGTGTCGAGGGTGAACTGGCTGCTCGAAGTGATGACCCGGGCGTCGTGAATGTTCAGGTTGAGCTGGTCCATCGCGGCCACGGTTACGGCGAAGAAGTCGTGCTGGTCCGGGGCGTAGATGAAGATCTGCGTGCCGCCCTCGAACTCGCGCTGGGTGGTTTCCTTGATCAGCACCAGCGGACCGCCATCGGCCGGCTGCTGCAGGATCGCGTCACTGTGCCAGGCCACATCGCCGGCTGTGTGACGCAGGAAATAGTCATCGCCCAACTGTGCCCACAACTGCTCGACATCGTCCGGATCAGTGCCACCGCGCACCAGGATGTCCAGCGCCGCACTCTGGGTCTGGCGGATCTGCTCTTCGCGATCCACCGGATTTTCCAGGCCACGGCGCAGAGCGCGTTTGGTCTCGGTGTAGAGCTGGCGCAGCAGGCTGGCGCGCCACGAATTCCAAAGCGTCGGGTTGGTCGCGTTGATGTCGGCCACGGTAAGCACATACAGGTAATCCAGACGGGTTTCGTCGCTGACGATCTGCGCGAAGTCGTGGATCACCTGTGGATCGGACAGATCCTTGCGCTGCGCGGTGGTCGACATCACCAGATGGTTCTGCACCAGCCAGACGATCAGGCGGCTGTCCCACAGCGGCAACTGATGGCGCTGGCAGAACGCTTCGGCATCGACTGCGCCGATGTCCGAGTGATCGCCATGCCGGCCCTTGCCGATGTCGTGATACAGGCCGGCCATGTAGATCAGTTCGGGCTTGGGCAGTTTGGCCATTAGCTTGGCGGCCAACGGGAATTTTTCCGACACCTGGGTGTACTGCAACTTACGCAGGTGCTTGATCAGGTTCAGGGTATGCGCATCGACCGTATAGATGTGGAACAGGTCGTGCTGCATCTGCCCAACGATGAAGCCGAACTCCGGCAGATAGCGCCCGAGGATGCCGTAGCGGTTCATCCGGCGCAGGTTGCGGTGCACGCCGATCTTGCACTTGAACAGCTCGATGAACAGGCTGGTGTTGCGGATATCGTTGCGGAAGTTGTCGTCGATCAGGTGCCGGTTCTCGCGCAGCAGACGAATGGTGTCAGCGCGCACGCCTTTGATTTCCGGTTGCTGGGCCATCAGCACGAAGATCTCGAGCATGGCGAACGGCGTGCGGCGGAATACGTTGTCGTTGCGTGCTTCGATGTAGCCGTCGTGCAACTGGAAGCGCGAGTTGATCGGCTGCGGCGGTGCTTCGTCTTCCGGGGCGAGGATCACTTCCTCGAAGTGCTGGATGATCAGGTCGCTGAGCTGGGCGATGCTCATCACCACGCGGAAGTACTGCTGCATGAAGTTTTCGACCGCCTGTTTGGCGTCGTCGCCTTCAAAACCGAGCAGGCCGGCGATGGTCCGTTGATGATCGAACAGCAGACGGTCTTCCGAGCGCCCGGCGAGCATGTGCAGGGCGTAACGCACTTTCCAGAGGAACTCCTGGGATGACGCCAATAGGGCGTTTTCGCTCTCGACCAGGAAACCTTCACCGGCGAGGGCGCGCAGGTTCAGGGTGCCGTACTGACGCCGGGCCACCCACAAAATCGTCTGGATATCCCGCAGGCCACCGGGCGAGCCTTTGACGTTGGGTTCCAGGTTGTATTCGGTGTCGTTGTACTTGTGGTGACGGGCCTTTTGCTCGGCGCGTTTGGCCAGGAAAAACTCCTTGGCCGGCCACATGTGCGCGGTGCTGGTGACATCGAGCATGCGCTGGCGCAGGCGCTCGGGGCCGCAGATGGTGCGGCTTTCCATCAGGTTGGTGACCACCGTCAGGTCGGCGCGGGCCTCTTCGGCGCATTCGTCGACCGAGCGTACGCTCTGACCGACTTCCAGGCCGATGTCCCACAGCAGCGTCAGAAAACGCTCGATGGAATCGCGGAAGACTTCGTGATCGGCGCTGTCCAGCAGGATCAGCAGGTCGATGTCGGAATAGGGGTGCAACTCACCACGGCCGTAGCCGCCGACCGCGACCAGTGCGATATCGGCGTCTTCGCTCCAGTTGAACTGCTCCCAGGCTTTTTGCAGGATGTTGTCGACGAACCACGCACGGTCTTCGATCAGTCGGCGGATGTCGCGGCCACTGCGAAAACGCGTGTCGAGGACCTCGCGCGCCTGGCGGATCGCCTTCTTGAACGCCGCGATGGGACTCGCTTTCAGGGCCAGTTCAGCCTGGAACTGGCCGCGGTCGAAGAGTTCGGGATCCACCTGCGGCATCGATTGGCTTTCCTTCTATAGGGCTGGGAGCGTTCTTGGGATCAGGCCGAGACGCGCGGGATGGTGTCGTCGGCGCGCAGGGTGAAGATCTCGTAGCCGGTGTCGGTCACCAGCAGGGTGTGTTCCCACTGCGCCGAGAGTTTGCGGTCCTTGGTGATCGCGGTCCAGCCGTCGCCCAGTACCTTGGTGTCGGCCTTGCCCTGGTTGATCATCGGTTCGATGGTGAAGGTCATGCCGGCCTTCAGTTCCATGCCGGTGCCGGCGCGACCGTAATGCAGGATCTGCGGCTCTTCGTGGAACACCTTGCCGATGCCGTGGCCGCAGAACTCGCGAACCACCGAGAAACCGTTCTTTTCCGCGTGCTTCTGGATGATTTCACCGATGTCGCCGAGACGGCAGCCAGGTTTGACGATTTCGATCGCCTTGTACATGCATTCCTGGGTGACCTGCGACAGGCGTTCGGCCCAGACCGGCACTTCGCCAACGTGGAACATACGGCTGGTGTCGCCGTGGTAGCCGTCCTTGATCACGGTGACGTCGATGTTCAGCGTGTCACCATTCTTCAGCGGCTTGTCATTCGGGATGCCGTGGCAGACCACGTGATTGATCGATGTGCAGATCGACTTCGGGTAGCCCTTGTAGTTGAGCGGGGCAGGGATGGCCTGCTGCACGTTGACGATGTAGTCGTGGCAGATCTGGTTCAGTTGATCGGTGGTCACGCCCGGTTTGACGTGTTCGGCAATCATTTCCAGCACATCGGCGGCCAGTTTGCCGGCGACACGCATGCCAGCGATGTCCTCGGGGGTTTTGAGGTTGACGGTCATACAGGCTCTCTCTGCGCTCGGCGGCGCTTGCTGATACGGATAGGGTGGCAGGTGTGGGATTTGCGACCCTGAAAAACGCGATTCTACCAGACGAAAGGCGCAAATCCGCGCCTGCGTGCATCGCGTCTGTCTATACAATGGTGCGCTTGAAGGCGATTCCAAGGGGGCTGCGCCCATGTCCCTGGTGCGATTGCAGATTCCGGGTTCCGTTTCTGTGCACCCTGTGGTATAAAATGCGCCGCTTTCCGGGGATACCCCGAAAAGCTTAAATCCACACACGTGTCGACACGATGACCTGGGTGCTTTTGGCTTTATGCCACTGGTTGGTCATTGGGATACGTGGAGGCCAAACCCGACTTATTAAGGAACTATCATGTCCCAAGTCAACATGCGCGATATGCTGAAGGCCGGTGTGCACTTCGGTCACCAAACCCGTTACTGGAATCCGAAAATGGGTAAGTACATTTTCGGCGCGCGTAACAAGATTCACATCATCAACCTTGAAAAAACCCTGCCAATGTTCAACGAAGCTCTGACTTTCGTAGAGCGTCTGGCCCAGGGCAAAAACAAGATTCTGTTCGTCGGCACCAAGCGTTCCGCTGGCAAGATCGTTGCTGAAGAAGCAGCACGTTGCGGTTCGCCGTACGTCGATCACCGCTGGTTGGGCGGCATGCTGACCAACTTCAAAACCATTCGTGCTTCCATCAAGCGTCTGCGTGACCTTGAAGTTCAAGCCGAAGACGGTACCTTCGCCAAGCTGACCAAGAAAGAAGCGCTGATGCGCTCCCGTGACCTGGAAAAGCTGGATCGTTCGCTGGGCGGCATCAAGGACATGGGCGGTCTGCCAGACGCACTGTTCGTGATCGACGTTGACCACGAGCGCATCGCGATCACCGAAGCCAACAAGCTGGGCATCCCGGTCATCGGCGTTGTCGATACCAACAGCAGCCCGGAAGGCGTTGACTACATCATCCCAGGCAACGATGACGCAATCCGCGCTATCCAGCTGTACATGGGTTCGATGGCTGACGCAGTGATCCGTGGTCGCAACAATGTTGCTGGCGGCACTGTTGAATTCGCAGCTGAAGAAACTCAGGCTGCAGCTGAGTAATCGACGCCCTGGCGTTGACTCAGTAAGCAAAAAGGGGGCTTGGCCCCCTTTTTGCCACCTCGAAAACCGTTTGTTGGCGCCCACTTGTGGCAGCGCACCTCCTGCATTTGTAACGTGCAGCAGCTACAAGGTGTTTCGGGAAGAATTGAACGCCCGTTCGATCGGGTGGAATGGTTGAAAACCTATCCAAGAGGAATTTGAAAATGGCAGCAATTACTGCAGCGTTGGTTAAAGAACTGCGCGAGCGTACCGGCGAAGGCATGATGGACTGCAAGAAAGCCCTGGAAAAGGCTGACGGCGACATCGAAAAAGCCATTGATGACATGCGTGCTTCGGGCGCGATCAAGGCTGCGAAAAAGGCTGGCAACGTTGCCGCTGAAGGCGCAATCGCAATCAAGGACGACGGTAAAGCTGCCGTTATCCTGGAAGTGAACTCGCAGACCGACTTCCTGGCTCTGCAAGACGACTTCAAAAACTTCGTCGCTGCCAGCGTTGAAAAAGCTTTCGCTGACAAGCTGACCGACGCTGCTCCGCTGATCGCTTCGCAAGAAGCTGCTCGCGAAGCACTGGTTGCCAAAGTAGGCGAGAACGTCAACATCCGTCGTCTGGCCCGTATCGAAGGTGACGTTGTCGGTTCTTACCTGCACGGCAACAAGATCGGCGTGGTTGTGGCTCTGAAAGGCGGTGACGTCGAGCTGGCCAAAGACATCGCGATGCACGTAGCTGCCAGCAACCCTGAGTTCCTGCTGCCTTCGCAAGTTTCGGCTGAAGCGATCGAGCGTGAAAAAGCTGTGTTCCTGCAGCTGAACGAAGAGAAGATCAAAGGCAAGCCAGAAAACATTGTTGAGAACATGGTTAAAGGCCGTATCAGCAAGTTCCTGGCAGAAGCAAGCCTGGTTGAGCAGGCGTTCGTCAAGAACCCTGAAATCAAGGTTGGCGAGCTGGCCAAGAAAGGCGGCGCAGAAATCGTTTCCTTCACCTACTTCAAAGTAGGCGAAGGCATCGAGAAGCCGGTCGACAACTTCGCTGAAGAAGTTGCTGCCCAGCTGGCTGCCGCCAAGCAATAAGACGGTTTTTCAACTGTCGCCCGAAAGAGGCTGCCCGCTCACGCGCGCAGCCTCTTTTCAGATGGGGTTACCATTTTTTAATTGGTTTCCACTGGGAACTGACTTACAAAGCCAGGTTCCGATGGCGCTGAAGCAGCGCCAAGCTAGAGTGAACGGCAGCTGTAAAACAGCTTGCACAGAATTTTTTAAATACGCCGCAGGAGAGATTCGCAATGGCTCAGCAGGGCAGTGGTTATCAGGCTCGCTATAAACGCATTCTACTCAAGCTTAGCGGCGAGGCCCTGATGGGCTCGGAAGAGTTCGGGATCGATCCAAAAGTGCTGGATCGGATGGCGCTGGAAGTCGGCCAACTGGTCGGCATCGGCGTACAGGTCGGTCTGGTGATCGGCGGTGGCAACCTGTTCCGTGGCGAGGCCTTGAGCAAGGCTGGCATGGATCGGGTGACAGGCGACCACATGGGCATGCTGGCCACTGTGATGAACGCCCTGGCCATGCGCGATGCGCTGGAACGTGCCAATATCTCAGCCATCGTGATGTCGGCCATTTCCATGGTTGGCGTGACCGATCACTATGATCGCCGCAAAGCCATGCGCCACCTGAACTCCAAGGACGTGGTGATCTTCGCGGCCGGTACCGGCAATCCGTTCTTTACCACGGATTCGGCAGCCTGCCTGCGTGCCATCGAAATCGATGCCGACGTCGTGCTGAAAGCGACCAAGGTTGATGGCGTTTACACCGCAGACCCGTTCAAAGACCCGCATGCCGAGAAGTTCGATCATCTGACTTATGATGAAGTGCTGGATCGCAAGCTGGGCGTGATGGATCTGACTGCTATCTGCCTGTGCCGCGATCACAAGATGCCGCTGCGCGTATTCAACATGAACAAGCCCGGCGCCCTGCTGAACATTGTGCACGGCGGCGCTGAAGGGACTTTGATCGAGGAAGGCCAACAATGATCAACGAAATCAAGAAAGACGCCCAAGCGCGTATGCAGAAATCCCTGGAATCTCTGAACCACGCGTTCGGCCAGATTCGTACCGGCAAGGCTCACCCGAGCATCCTCGGCAGCGTCATGGTGCCTTACTACGGCACTGACACCCCGCTGAGCAGCGTGGCCAACGTCACCGTGAAAGATTCGCGTACCCTGCAAGTCGTGGCCTTCGAGCGCAACATGCTCGCTGCCGTCGACAAGGCGATCCAGAGCGCCGGTCTGAACCTCAATCCGACCAACCTGGGTGAGTTGCTTTTGATCCCGATGCCTGCCCTCACCGAGGAAACGCGCAAGGGCTTCACCAAGCAGGCTCGTAGCGCAGCGGAAGATGCGCGCGTTGCCGTGCGCAACATTCGTCGTGACGCATTGGGTGAGCTTAAAAAGCTGGTCAAGGACAAGGAAATCAGTGAAGACGAAGAGCGTCGTGCCACCGCTGATATCGACAAGCTGACCAAAGACTTCGAGGCCCAGATCACCAAGGCCACGGACGAGAAAGAAAAAGACCTGATGGCCGTATAAGGGTCGAGTTTTAAATGGACAAGACCAAGCAGTCTGCGCCGTCCGCGGTGCCGCGCCATGTCGCGATCATCATGGATGGCAATAATCGCTGGGCGAAAAAACGCTTTATGCCGGGTGTCGCCGGGCATAAGGCCGGCGTGGATGCTGTGCGGGCGGTAATCGAGGTGTGCGCCGAGGCCAAGGTCGAAGTGCTCACCCTGTTCGCCTTTTCCAGTGAAAACTGGCAGCGCCCGGCCGATGAAGTCAGCGCCTTGATGGATCTGTTCTTCAAGGCGCTGCGTCGTGAGGCCAAGCGTCTGAACGACAACAACATCAGCTTGCGCATCATCGGCGATCGCTCGCGTTTCCATCCTGAGCTTCAGGCAGCGATGCGCGAAGCGGAAGCCATGACCGCCGGTGCCAACCGTTTCATCCTGCAGATCGCCGCCAATTACGGCGGTCAGTGGGATATTGCCCAGGCGGCGCAGCGTCTGGCGCGTGAAGTTCAGGCCGGGCATCTGCGTCCGGAAGACATCACACCGGATCTGCTGCAAACCTGTCTGGCCACCGGCGACCTGCCGTTGCCGGACCTGTGCATCCGCACCGGTGGCGAGCACCGCATCAGCAACTTCCTGCTGTGGCAACTGGCGTATGCCGAGTTGTACTTCTCCGACCTGTTCTGGCCGGACTTCAAACACGAAGCCATGCGCACCGCGCTGGCCGATTTCGCTTCGCGCCAGCGTCGCTTCGGTAAAACGAGCGAACAGGTCGAAGCTGGAGCCCGGGTTTAATGCTTAAACAACGAATCATCACTGCGCTGATCCTGCTGCCGATCGCTTTGTGCGGGTTTTTCCTGCTCGAAGGCTCCGGTTTTGCGCTGTTCATCGGTCTGGTCGTAAGCCTGGGCGCCTGGGAATGGGCACGCCTGGCGGGCTTTACCGCACAGTCGTTCCGTGTCGGCTTTGCCGCTGTCGTCGCGCTGATGCTGTTCGTCATGTACGTCCTGCCGGGCCTCGCCCCTTGGGTGTTGGGCGCTTCGGTGTTGTGGTGGGCGGTGGCGACGTACCTGGTGCTGACGTACCCGCGTTCGAGCGAGCACTGGTCCACGGCGGCCACCAAACTGGTGATCGGCTTGCTGATCCTGTTGCCGGCCTGGCAAGGGCTGGTGCAGATCAAACAGTACCCGCTGGGTAACTGGCTGATCATGGCGGTGATGGTGCTGGTCTGGGGGGCCGACATCGGTGCCTATTTCTCCGGCCGTGCTTTCGGCAAGCGCAAGCTGGCGCCGCAAGTCAGCCCGGGTAAGAGCTGGGAAGGCGTTTATGGTGGTCTGGCGCTGAGTCTGGTGATCACCGCGATCGTCGGCCTGGTGCGTGACTGGACCGTGGCCGAACTGCTCAAGGGCCTGATCGGCGCTGCATTGATCGTATTCATTTCGGTGGTGGGCGACCTCACCGAAAGCATGTTCAAGCGCCAGTCCGGCATCAAGGACAGCAGCAACCTGCTGCCCGGTCATGGCGGTGTGCTTGATCGCATCGACAGCCTGACCGCTGCGATCCCGATTTTCGCTGTATTGCTGTGGATGGCTGCACCGTGAGCCGCCCGCAACAGATCACTGTTCTGGGGGCTACCGGTTCGATTGGCCTGAGCACCCTCGACGTTATCGCTCGGCATCCCGAGCGTTATCAGGTTTTCGCCCTGAGCGGTTTCACGCGCCTGAGCGAGTTGCTCGCCTTGTGCGTTCGCCATGTGCCGCAATTCGCGGTAGTGCCTGAAGTGGCGGCGGCGCGTGGTCTGCAGGACGACTTGCGGGCTGCCGGTCTGCCCACTCGCGTGTTGGTGGGGGAGGAGGGCCTGTGCCAGGTCGCTTCCGCGCCTGAAGTGGATGCCGTGATGGCGGCCATCGTCGGTGCGGCAGGCTTGCGCCCGACGCTGGCGGCGGTGGAAGCTGGCAAGAAAATCCTGCTGGCCAATAAAGAGGCGCTGGTGATGTCCGGCGCGCTGTTCATGCAGGCGGTGCACAAGAGCGGTTCGGTGCTGCTGCCGATCGACAGCGAGCACAACGCGATCTTCCAGTGCATGCCGCAGGATTTCGCCCGTGGGCTGGGCGCCGTCGGTGTAAGAAGGATTCTGCTCACGGCTTCGGGCGGGCCTTTCCGGCAGACACCGTTGAGCGAGCTGGTGCATGTTTCGCCTGATCAGGCGTGTGCGCACCCGAACTGGTCGATGGGACGCAAGATCTCGGTGGACTCGGCCAGCATGATGAACAAGGGCCTGGAGTTGATCGAGGCCTGCTGGCTGTTCGATGCCAAGCCGTCGCAGGTCGAGGTGGTGATCCATCCGCAGAGTGTGATTCACTCGCTGGTCGACTATGTGGATGGCTCGGTATTGGCGCAGTTGGGCAACCCTGACATGCGCACGCCGATTGCCAACGCATTGGCCTGGCCTGAGCGAATCGACTCGGGTGTGGCACCGCTGGATCTGTTTGCCGTTGCGCGCCTGGATTTCGAGGCACCGGACGAGCAGCGCTTCCCCTGCCTGCGCCTGGCGCGACAGGCGGCGGAAACCGGCAACAGCGCACCGGCCATGCTCAATGCGGCCAACGAAGTGGCAGTCGCGGCGTTTCTTGACGGACGCGTTGGCTATCTGGAAATCGCGAGTATTATCGAGGACGTGCTGAACCTCGAGCCAGTGGTTGCGCTTGAGGATCTGGATGCGGTGTTTACCGCAGACGCGAAAGCGCGGATTCTGGCGGAACAATGGCTTGATCGTCACGGCCGATAGCCGTTGCAGAACCATGGCGTCACGCGGCACTGAACAGGATTGCGGAGAAAGTAGATGAGCGCGCTCTATATGATTGCCGGCACCCTGATCGCTTTGGGTGTACTGGTCACCTTTCACGAATTCGGCCACTTCTGGGTCGCGCGTCGCTGTGGCGTCAAGGTTCTGCGTTTTTCCGTTGGCTTCGGCATGCCGTTGTTGCGCTGGCACGACAAGCAGGGCACCGAATTTGTCGTCGCCGCGATTCCGCTGGGTGGCTACGTCAAAATGCTCGATGAGCGTGAGGGCGAAGTACCGGCCGATCAGCTTCATCAATCCTTCAATCGCAAATCGGTTCGCCAGCGCATCGCCATTGTCGCGGCGGGACCGATCGCCAACTTCCTGCTGGCCCTGGTGTTTTTCTGGGTGCTGGCGATGCTCGGCAGTGAGCAGATCCGTCCGGTCATCGGTGCGGTCGAGTCCGGCAGCATCGCGGCCAAGGCCGGTTTGAATGCCGGTCAGGAGATCGTCGCCATCGATGGCGAGCCGACTTCCGGCTGGGCGGCCGTCAATTTGCAGCTGGTCCGTCGTCTTGGGGAAAGCGGTTCCCTGCAATTGCTCGTGCGCGAGCAGGGCTCTACCGCTGACACGCCGCGCGAACTGGCGCTGGATCACTGGCTCAAAGGCGCCGATGAGCCCGATCCGATTCGCTCGCTGGGTATTCGCCCATGGCGCCCGGCGTTGCCGCCGGTGCTGGCCGAGCTCGATCCAAAAGGTCCGGCGCAGGCCGCTGGTCTGAAAACCGGCGACCGCCTGTTGTCGCTCGATGGCCAGGCGCTGAGTGACTGGCAGCAAGTGGTTGATACCGTTCGTACGCGTCCTGATACCAAAATCTTGCTGCGCGTCGAGCGCGACGGTGCTCAAATCGACGTCCCGGTGACCTTGGCTGCGCGTGGCGAAAGCAAGGCGCCGAGCGGTTATCTGGGTGCTGGCGTGAAAGCAGTGGACTGGCCGCCGGAAATGATCCGCGAGGTCAGTTATGGCCCGTTGGCCGCGATTGGCGAGGGTGCCCGGCGTACCTGGACCATGAGCATCCTGACGCTGGACTCACTGAAGAAAATGCTGTTTGGCGAGCTCTCGGTAAAAAACTTGAGTGGGCCGATAACCATTGCTAAAGTGGCGGGCGCTTCTGCCCAGTCGGGCGTTGCTGATTTCCTGAATTTCCTTGCTTATCTGAGTATTAGCCTGGGGGTTCTGAATTTGCTGCCCATTCCTGTACTGGATGGGGGGCATTTGTTGTTTTATCTGATTGAGTGGGTGCGTGGTCGCCCCTTGTCGGATCGGGTGCAAGGTTGGGGGGTGCAGATCGGTATCAGTTTGGTGGTCGGAGTGATGTTGCTTGCTCTGGTCAATGATCTGAGTCGACTGTAAAGCTTCGCTGAATTGCGAATCTGCCGCATTTTGCGGCAGTTTGTTTATTGCCAGTTGGAATAAGAAAGGACTTCATGAAACGTCTGCTGCTAACTGCGGTTCTCACCGTATTGATGATCGCCGAAGTTCACGCCGAGTCCTTCACTATCTCTGATATTCGCGTCAATGGCCTCCAGCGGGTCTCCGCGGGTAGCGTCTTTGGTGCCTTGCCGTTGAACGTCGGCGAGCAGGCGGATGATCGTCGCCTGGTGGAATCCACTCGTGCGTTGTTCAAAACCGGTTTCTTTCAAGATATCCAGCTGGGCCGCGAAGGCAACGTTCTGGTGATCACGGTCGTCGAACGTCCGTCGGTCGCCAGTATCGAGATCGAAGGCAACAAGGCGATCTCCACCGAAGACCTGATGAAGGGCCTCAAGCAGTCCGGTCTGTCCGAAGGTGAAATCTTCCAGCGCGCCACCCTCGAAGGTGTCCGTAACGAGCTGCAACGTCAGTACGTTGCCCAAGGCCGTTACTCGGCGACCGTCGACACCGAAGTGGTCTCGCAGCCGCGCAACCGCGTCGCGCTGAAAGTGAAGATCAACGAAGGCACCGTGGCGGCCATCCAGCACATCAACGTGGTGGGTAACACGGTCTTCCCTGATGACGATCTGATCGACCTGTTCGAGCTGAAAACCACCAACTGGCTGTCGTTCTTCAAGAACGACGACAAGTACGCCCGTGAAAAACTCTCCGGTGACCTGGAGCGCCTGCGTTCCTACTACCTGGACCGTGGCTACATCAACATGGATATCGCTTCGACCCAGGTGTCCATCACCCCGGACAAGAAGCACGTCTACATCACCGTCAACATCACCGAAGGCGAGAAGTACACCGTTCGTGACGTCAAGCTCAGCGGTGACCTGAAAGTGCCTGAAGACCAGGTCAAGTCGCTGTTGCTGGTGCAGAAAGGCCAGGTGTTCTCGCGCAAGCTGATGACCACCACCTCCGAACTGATCACCCGCCGTCTGGGTAACGAGGGTTACACCTTCGCCAACGTCAACGGCGTACCTCAGCCGCATGACGACGATCACACTGTGGACATCCTGTTCGCCGTCGATCCGGGCAAACGTGCCTACGTCAATCGCATCAACTTCCGCGGCAACACCAAGTCCGAGGACGAAGTGCTGCGTCGTGAAATGCGTCAGATGGAAGGTGGCTGGGCTTCGACCTACCTGATCGACCAGTCCAAGACCCGTCTGGAGCGTCTGGGCTTCTTCAAGGAAGTGAACGTTGAAACGCCGGCTGTACCGGGTGTCGACGACCAGGTTGACGTGAACTACGCCGTTGAAGAACAAGCTTCCGGTTCGATCACTGCCAGTGTCGGTTTCGCGCAGAGTGCCGGTCTGATCCTCGGTGGTTCGATCACCCAGAACAACTTCCTCGGTACCGGTAACCGTGTGAGCGTGGGCCTTACTCGCAGCGAATACCAGAGTCGCTACAACTTCGGCTACGTTGACCCCTACTGGACCGCCGATGGCGTGAGCCTGGGTTACAACGCGTTCTATCGCACCACCGACTACAAAGACCTCGACGTCGACGTAGCGAGCTATGCGGTAGACAGCCTGGGTGCCGGCGTCAACGTTGGCTACCCGATCAGCGAGACTTCGCGTCTGACCTTCGGTCTGTCCGCTCAGCAGGACAAGATCAAGACCGGTCAATACACCGTTGACGAGATTTTCGACTTCGTTAACAAGGAAGGCGACAACTACCTGAACTTCAAGGCTTCGGCCGGCTGGTCCGAGTCGACCCTGAACAAGGGCGTGCTGCCGACCCGTGGCCGTTCGCAGAGCCTGACGCTGGAAACCACGATCCCGGGCAGCGACCTGTCGTTCTACAAACTCGACTACCGTGGTCAGTTGTTCCAGCCGATCACCGAAAACTACACCCTGCGTCTGCACACCGAACTGGGTTATGGCGACGGTTATGGTTCGACCGACGGCTTGCCGTTCTATGAAAACTACTATGCTGGTGGTTTCAACTCGGTACGTGGCTTCAAGGACAGTACGCTGGGTCCTCGCAGTACCCCGAGTCGCGGTTTCGACAAGACTGGTAATGTTGGCACTATCGCCGACCCGGATCAGGATCCACTGCCGTTCGGTGGCAACGTATTGATTCAGGGTGGTGTTGAAGTCCTGTTCCCGCTGCCGTTCGTGAAAGATCAACGCTCCCTGCGCACCTCGGTATTCTGGGATGTGGGTAACGTGTTCGATTCGACTTGCAAGTCGACCAGCAACGCTGACGGTACAAAAGCCAACACTCAGTGCAACGACATCAGCCTGAGCAACATGGCCAGTTCCGTCGGTGTGGGCGTGACGTGGGTAACCGCACTGGGGCCTTTGAGCTTCGCGTTGGCCATGCCGATCAAGAAACCGGATGACGCTGAAACTCAAGTGTTCCAATTCTCCCTCGGCCAGACGTTCTAAGCGTCTGACCCAAGATAACGACAATGGATTTTGTAGGAGTGCATCGTGCGTAAGTTGACTCAATTGGTTCTCCTGGCCTCCGTACTGGTGGCAGGCCCGGCGTTCGCCGACATGAAAATCGCCGTTCTGAACTATCAGATGGCATTGCTGGAATCCGATGCGGCCAAGAAATACGCCGTGGATGCCGAGAAGAAGTTCGGTCCGCAACTGACCAAGCTCAAGACGCTGGAAAGCAGCGCCAAGGGCATTCAGGACCGTCTGATGGCCGGTGGCGACAAGATGCAGCAGGGCGAGCGTGAGCGTCTGGAGCTTGAATTCAAGCAAAAGGCCCGTGACTTCCAGTTCCAGTCCAAGGAACTGAACGAAGCCAAGGCAGTTGCCGACCGCGAAATGCTCAAGCAACTGAAGCCGAAACTGGATAGCGCAGTGGAAGAAGTCATCAAAAAAGGTGGTTTTGACCTGGTGTTCGAGCGTGGCGCAGTGATCGATGTCAAACCTCAGTACGACATCACGCGCCAGGTTATCGAGCGCATGAATCAGCTGAAGTAACCCATGACCGTGACTATCAAGCTCGGCCAGTTGGCCGAGTTCCTCGGCGCCACCCTGCGTGGCGACCCCGAGACGCAAATTACTGGGCTAGCCACCTTGCAGGAGGCTGGCCCAGCTCAGTTGAGCTTTCTGGCAAATCCTCAATACCGTAAATACCTGGCAAGTTCCCAGGCGGCTGCGCTATTGCTCAAGGAAGCCGACGCCGAAGGTTTTGCCGGTAACGCGCTGGTGGTGCCGGATCCTTATCTGGCTTACGCCCGTATCTCCCATCTGTTCGATCCCAAACCGAAAGCCACTGCGGGTGTTCATCCCACGGCGGTGATTGCACCGGATGCGGTGGTTGATCCAAGCGCCAGCATCGGTCCGTTTGTGGTGATCGAGGCCGGTGCGCGCATCGGTGCGCAGGTCACCCTGGGCGCCCATTGCGTCATCGGTGCCCGCAGTGAAATCGGCGAGGGCGGCTGGCTCGCTCCTCGGGTGACGCTGTACCACGACGTGCGCATCGGCAAGCGTGTAGTGATCCAGTCCGGTGCCGTTCTCGGTGGTGAAGGCTTCGGTTTTGCCAACGAGAAAGGTATCTGGCAAAAGATCGCCCAGATCGGCGGCGTGACCATCGGCGACGATGTCGAGATCGGCGTGAACACTGCCATCGACCGTGGCGCGCTGGCGGATACCGTGATCGGCAACGGCGTGAAACTCGACAACCAGATCCAGATCGCGCACAACGTCCAGGTCGGTGATCACACCGCCATGGCGGCCTGTGTCGGTATCTCCGGCAGCACCAAAATCGGCAAGCACTGCATGCTCGCCGGTGGTGTCGGCCTGGTGGGGCACATCGATATTTGCGACAACGTTTTCTTGACCGGGATGACCATGGTGACCCACTCGATTACCGAGCCAGGCGCCTATTCTTCCGGCACAGCCATGCAACCGGCGGCCGAATGGCGCAAAAGCGCGGCCCGCATCCGTCAGCTCGATGACCTCGCGCGACGTTTGAAGCAACTGGAAAAGCGCGTCGGGGAAGTGACCCCCGGCAGCAATGCTTCATCTGATGGCTGATACCATTTCCATATCAAGTGTGCACAGCCTCTAGACTGCCTCCTTGATTTGCTAGAGGAGTGCGCGTCAGTCGCGCTCCCAATCTTTACATAGGCTTCCCCCCGAAATGATGGACATCAACGAGATTCGCGAATACCTGCCTCACCGTTACCCGTTCCTGCTGGTGGACCGGGTGGTGGAACTGGACACTGAAGGCAAGCGCATTCGCGCCTACAAGAATGTCAGCATCAATGAGCCATTCTTCAACGGCCACTTCCCGGCGCACCCGATCATGCCGGGCGTACTGATCATCGAAGCGATGGCCCAGGCTGCCGGGATCCTCGGTTTCAAAATGCTCGACGTGAAACCGGCCGATGGCACCCTTTACTACTTCGTCGGTTCCGACAAGCTGCGTTTCCGTCAGCCGGTGCTGCCGGGTGACCAGTTGATCCTGGAAGCCAAGTTCATCAGCTGCAAGCGCCAGATCTGGAAATTCGAATGCCAGGCTTCGGTCGACGGCAAGCCAGTCTGCTCGGCTGAAATCATCTGTGCGGAACGCAAGCTATGAGTTTGATTGACCCTCGCGCAATCATCGATCCGTCGGCCGTTCTGGCTGACGGCGTCGAGGTCGGCCCGTGGTCGATCGTCGGCGCAGGTGTGGAAATCGGCGAGGGTACCGTGATCGGGCCGCATGTGGTCCTCAAAGGCCCGACCCGCATCGGCAAGCACAACCGCATCTACCAGTTTTCCTCGGTAGGCGAAGACACGCCGGATCTGAAGTACAAAGGCGAAGAAACCCGTCTGGTGATCGGTGATCACAACGTCATTCGCGAAGGCGTGACGATTCACCGTGGCACCGTGCAGGACCGTTCGGAAACCACGCTGGGCGATCACAACCTGATCATGGCGTACGCCCACATCGGGCATGACAGCGTCATCGGCGACCACTGCATCCTGGTCAACAACACCGCGTTGGCCGGGCATGTCCACGTTGACGATTGGGCGATCCTTTCCGGTTTCACCCTGGTGCATCAGTACTGCCACATCGGCGCCCACAGTTTTTCCGGCATGGGCACTGCCATCGGCAAGGACGTTCCGGCGTTCGTCACCGTGTTCGGCAACCCGGCCGAAGCGCGCAGCATGAACTTCGAAGGCATGCGCCGTCGTGGTTTCAGCGAAGACGCGATTCACGCGCTGCGCCGCGCTTATAAGACCGTGTATCGCCAGGGCCTGACCGTGGAGCAAGCGTTGGCCGAATTGGCCGAATCTGCTGCGCAGTTCCCGGAAGTTGCGCTGTTTCGTGACTCGATCCAGTCGTCGACTCGCGGCATCACCCGCTGATCATGGCCAGTCTGCGTATTGCGCTGGTGGCGGGCGAAGCTTCCGGTGACATTCTGGGCGCCGGCCTCATGCGCGCCCTCAAGGCTCAACATCCGGCAGTCGAGTTCATCGGTGTCGGCGGTCCGTTGATGCAGGCCGAGGGCCTGACGTCTTATTTCCCCATGGAACGTCTGTCGGTCATGGGGCTGGTGGAAGTCCTTGGGCGGCTGCGCGAGCTGCTCAAGCGCCGCAAGGACCTGATCGCCGCGCTGATCGCCGAGAAACCGGATGTGTTCATCGGCATCGACGCTCCCGATTTCAACCTCAACATCGAACTCAAGCTGCGTCAGGCCGGGATCAAGACCGTGCATTACGTCAGCCCTTCGGTGTGGGCGTGGCGCCAGAAGCGTGTGCTGAAGATTCGCGAAGGCTGCGATCTGATGCTCACCCTGTTGCCGTTCGAAGCAAAATTTTACGAAGAGCAGGGCGTGCCAGTGCGGTTCGTCGGTCATACGCTGGCCGATACCATTCCGTTGCAGGCCGATCGCGCCGCAGCGCGTGCCGAACTCGGCTTGCCCGACGGGCCGCTGGTGGCATTGATGCCCGGCAGTCGCGGTGGTGAAGTCGGCCGTCTCGGTGCGCTGTTCCTGGATACTGCCGAACGTCTGCGGGCCATGCGCCCCGGGCTGCGCTTCGTCATCCCGTGCGCCAATGCCGAGCGTCGCGCTCAGCTCGAAGAGTTGCTGGTTGGCCGCGACTTGCCAGTAACCCTGCTCGACGGCAAGTCGCATCTGGCCTTGGCGGCGTGTAACGCGGTGCTGATCGCTTCGGGCACGGCGACGCTGGAAGCGTTGCTGTACAAGCGGCCAATGGTCGTTGCGTATCGCCTGGCACCGCTGACCTTCTGGATTCTCAAGCGCATGGTCAAGAGCCCGTACGTGTCGCTGCCGAACCTGCTGGCCCAGCGTCTGTTGGTGCCGGAATTGTTGCAGGATGATGCGACAGTCGAGGCCCTGGCCCAGACACTGTTGCCATTGATCGAAGGCGGCGAAGAGCAGACCCGAGGCTTCGACGAGATCCACCGCACCCTGCGGCTGGATGCTTCCAATCAGGCGGCGGATGCCGTCCTCAACCTGATCGGTCAGAAACAATGAGCAAGACGATGCAGATGGGCCTGGATTTCACCCTGGTCGCCGAAGTCGAAGAACTGGTGGCCGGTGTCGACGAAGTCGGTCGTGGCCCGTTGTGCGGCGCAGTGGTGACGGCGGCGGTGATCCTCGATCCGAACCGGCCGATCCTCGGCCTCAACGACTCGAAGAAACTCACTGAAGCCAAGCGCGAGAAACTCTACGACGAGATCATCGAGAAATCCCTGAGCTGGTGCATTGCACGCGCCGAAGTCGAGGAAATCGACGAGCTGAACATCCTCCACGCGACCATGCTCGCCATGCAACGCGCGGTGGCCGGGCTGCATATTCAGCCGAAACTGGCGATGATCGACGGCAACCGGTGCCCGAAACTGCCGATGCGCGCCGAAGCGGTGGTGCAGGGTGACGGCAAGGTACCGGCCATCGCTGCCGCGTCGATTCTGGCCAAAGTCAGCCGCGACCGTGAAATGGCTGCATTCGAATTGATCTACCCGGGGTACGGCATCGGCGGTCATAAAGGCTACCCGACGCCCGTTCATCTGGAAGCGTTGGTGCGCCTTGGCCCGACCCCGATTCACCGGCGCTCCTTCGCCCCGGTGCGTCAGGCTTACGAGGCGCTCGAAGGCCTGACGCAGGTTTAGGCGCAAGGCTGATGTTTTGTTCGAGGCCCGGTACAATCCGGGCCTTGTTGTCTCTATGTAACTGGACAGGATCACTATGCCGGCTTCATTCGTTCATCTACGCCTGCACACTGAATACTCCCTGGTCGACGGGCTGGTGCGGATCAAGCCACTGGTCAAGGCGCTGACCGGCATGAACATGCCGGCCGTGGCGGTCACCGATCAGAACAACATGTGTTCCCTGGTCAAATTCTATAAAAACGCCATGGGCGCCGGCATCAAGCCGATCTGCGGTGCCGACCTGTGGCTGTCGAACAAGGATCCGGACGGGCCATTGAGCCGGATCAGCCTGTTGGTGATGAACGCCAAGGGTTATCGCAACCTCACCGAGTTGATCTCGCGCGGCTTCATCGATGGCCAGCGCAACGGCATGATCATCATCGAGCGTGAATGGGTCGCCGAGGCCAACGAAGGCCTGATCATGCTGTCCGCCGCCAAAGAAGGCGAGATCGGCATGGCCATGATCAGTGGCAACCCGGACGAAGCCGAAACGCTGGCGCGCGAATGGATGGCGGTGTTCCCGGATCGTTTCTATCTGGAGATCCAGCGCACCAATCGTCCCAACGACGAAGAGCAACTGCACGGTGCCGTGGCCCTGGCCGACAAGCTCGGCGCGCCGCTGGTGGCGACCAACGATGTGCGTTTCATCAAGCAGGAAGACTTCGCTGCCCACGAAACCCGCGTGTGCATCGGTGAGGGCCGTGCCCTCGACGATCCGCGGCGTTCGAAGAATTACAGCGACCAGCAATACCTCAAAAGCGCCGAGGAAATGGCCGAGCTGTTCAGCGACATTCCCGACGCGATCGAAAACACCGTCGAGATCGCCAAGCGCTGCAACATCGACGTGAAGCTGGGCAAGCACTTCCTGCCCGACTACCCGATTCCCGATGGCATGACCATCGACGAATATTTCCGCAAGGTGTCGTTCGACGGTCTGGAAGACCGCCTCAGCGTACTACTGCCCAAGGACACCACCGAAGACTACGAGGCCAAGCGTCAGGTCTATGTCGACCGGCTGAATTTCGAGCTGGATATCATCATCCAGATGGGCTTCCCCGGTTATTTCCTGATCGTGATGGACTTTATCCAGTGGGCCAAGAACAACGGTGTGCCGGTGGGCCCGGGCCGTGGGTCGGGTGCCGGCTCGCTGGTGGCCTATGTGCAGAAGATCACTGACCTCGATCCGCTGGAATACGACCTGCTGTTCGAACGTTTCCTTAACCCGGAACGGGTCTCGATGCCCGACTTCGACGTCGACTTCTGCATGGACGGTCGTGACCGGGTGATCGACTACGTGGCCGAGAAATACGGTCGCAACGCGGTAAGCCAGATCAT
Organism: Pseudomonas sp. LAMO17WK12:I5; assembly: GCF_900215165.1. NCBI lineage: Bacteria > Pseudomonadati > Pseudomonadota > Gammaproteobacteria > Pseudomonadales > Pseudomonadaceae > Pseudomonas > Pseudomonas sp. LAMO17WK12:I5. The sequence continues at coordinate 194,182 of NZ_OBDS01000002.1, forward strand.
CACCTTCGGTTCCATGGCCGCCAAGGCTGTGGTGCGCGACGTGGCACGGGCCCAGGGCAAGTCATTCGGCCTGGCGGATCGTCTGTCGAAGATGATTCCGTTCGAAGTCGGCATGACCCTGGAAAAAGCCTACGAGCAGGAGGAGATCCTGCGCGACTTCATCAAGGTCGATGAGGAAGCGGCGGAAATCTGGGAGATGGCGCGCAAGCTCGAGGGTGTGGTGCGTAACGTCGGCAAGCACGCCGGTGGTGTGGTAATCGCCCCGACCAAGCTGACCGACTTCTCGCCGATCTATTGCGACGAGGCTGGCGATGGTCTGGTGACCCAGTTCGACAAGGACGACGTCGAGGCGGCCGGTCTGGTGAAGTTCGACTTCCTCGGCCTGCGGACCCTGACGATCATCGACTGGGCGCTGAAAACCATCAACCGTGACCGCGCCAAGGTCAACGAGCCGCCGCTGGATATCGCGTTTATCCCGCTGGATGACAAACCGACTTATCAGTTGCTGCAAAAAGCTGAAACCACCGCGGTATTCCAGCTCGAATCCCGGGGCATGAAAGAGCTGATCAAAAAGCTCAAGCCTGACTGTCTCGAAGACTTGATCGCACTGGTGGCCCTGTTCCGTCCGGGCCCGCTGCAATCGGGCATGGTGGATGACTTCATCAACCGTAAGCACGGTCGCGCCGAATTGGCTTATCCGCATCCGGATTACCAGTATGAAGGCCTGCAGCCGGTACTGGCGCCGACTTACGGCATCATTCTGTATCAGGAACAGGTGATGCAGATCGCCCAGGTCATGGCCGGTTACACCCTCGGTGGTGCGGACATGCTGCGTCGGGCGATGGGTAAGAAAAAACCCGAGGAAATGGCCAAGCAGCGCGGCGGCTTTATTGAAGGTTGTGCGTCGAACAATATCGACGCGGATCTTGCCGGTAACATTTTCGACCTGGTGGAAAAATTCGCCGGTTACGGCTTCAACAAGTCCCACTCCGCTGCTTACGGCCTGGTGTCGTACCAGACTGCCTGGCTGAAAGCCCACTACCCGGCGCCATTCATGGCGGCGGTGCTTTCGGCGGATATGCACAACACCGACAAGGTCGTGACCTTGATCGAGGAAGTGCGCACGATGAAGCTGCGCCTCGACGCGCCGGACGTGAACACTTCGGAGTTCAAGTTCACGGTGAACGACGAAGGCCGCATCGTGTACGGCCTGGGCGCGATCAAAGGTGTCGGTGAAGGTCCGGTGGAAGCGATTACCGAGGCTCGTCAGGCCGGTCCATTCAAGGATCTGTTCGACTTCTGCGCCAGGGTCGACCTCAAGCGCATCAACAAGCGCACGCTGGACGGTTTGATCCGCAGCGGCGCGCTGGATCGCCTCGGGCCGTACTTCCACGATGAACAAAAGGCTTATCAGGCCAATATCGACCGCAACCGCGCCGTGCTGTTGGCCGCGATGGAAGAGGCGATCAAGTCGGCCGAGCAGACCGCACGCACCCGCGACAGCGGCCATGCCGACCTGTTCGGCGGGCTGTTTGTCGAGGAAGACGCGGACGTCTACGCGACGCACCGCAAGGCCAAGGAGCTGACCCTCAAGGAGCGGCTCAAGGGTGAGAAAGACACTCTGGGCCTGTACCTGACCGGTCACCCGATCGACGAGTACGAAGGCGAGATTCGCCGTTTCGCCCGGCAGCGCATTATCGACCTGAAACCGGCCCGCGACACGCAAACCGTGGCCGGGATGATCATTGCCCTGCGGGTGATGAAGAACAAGAAGGGCGACAAGATGGGCTTTATCACCCTCGACGACCGCTCGGGGCGGATCGAGGCGTCGCTGTTCGCCGATGCGTTCCACTCCGCGCAGTCACTGCTGCAGACCGACGCGATGGTGGTGGTCGAAGGCGAGGTCAGCAACGACGACTTCTCCGGCGGCCTGCGCCTGCGGGTCAAACGGGTGATGAGCATGGAAGATGCACGGACCAATCTGGCCGAGAGCCTGCGCCTGAAGCTGCACACTCAGGACTTGAAAGGCGATCAGCTACGCTGGTTGGGTGAGCTGCTCAAGCGTCACCGCGGGGCGTGCCCGATCACCATGGAGTACACCAGCCCCGATGCGAAGACCTTGCTGCAGTTCGGCGAGACGTGGCGAATCGACCCGGCGGATGCGTTGATTCAAGCCCTGCGTGACCAGTTCGGGCGAGACAACGTCTTCCTCCAATACCGTTGACCGGCAAGTGCCATCATTGCGCTTGCCCACAACCTGAATTTTTAATCTCGACCTCAGCGCGCCTCTCCCTTAAGGTAGGGCGCGAATAGACAACCGGCCGGCCCAAGCTCATTTGGGACACGACCCAAGACGGACGCCTATGAACCCGAATTTTCTAGATTTCGAACAGCCGATCGCCGACCTGCAAGCCAAGATCGAAGAGTTGCGCTTGGTCGGTAATGACAATTCGCTGAATATCGGCGATGAGATCTCCCGCTTGCAGGACAAGAGCCGCACGCTGACCGAAGACATCTTCGGCAAGCTGACCAGCTGGCAGATCGCACGCCTGGCGCGTCACCCGAAACGCCCGTACACCCTCGACTACATCGAGCACATCTTCACCGAGTTCGACGAACTGCACGGTGACCGTCACTTCTCCGACGACGCGGCCATTGTGGGCGGCGTTGCACGTCTGGAAGACCAGCCGGTGATGATCATCGGCCACCAGAAGGGCCGTGAAGTGCGTGAGAAGGTACGCCGCAACTTCGGCATGCCGCGTCCGGAAGGCTACCGCAAGGCCTGCCGTCTGATGGAGATGGCCGAGCGTTTCAAGATGCCGATCCTGACCTTCATCGACACCCCGGGTGCTTACCCGGGCATTGACGCTGAAGAGCGCAACCAGAGCGAAGCGATTGCCTGGAACCTGCGCGTGATGTCGCGTCTGAAGACCCCGATCATCGCCACCGTCATCGGTGAGGGTGGTTCCGGTGGTGCACTGGCCATCGGCGTCTGCGATCAACTGAACATGCTGCAATATTCGACCTACGCGGTGATCTCGCCGGAAGGTTGCGCTTCGATTCTGTGGAAAACCGCCGAAAAAGCGCCGGATGCCGCTGAAGCCATGGGCATCACCGCCGAGCGCCTGAAAGGTCTGGGTATCGTTGACAAGGTGATCGGTGAACCACTGGGCGGCGCTCACCGTGATCCGGCGGCTGCCGCTGCATCGATCCGTGCCGAGCTGAGCTCGCAGCTGGCGATGCTGAAGAAGTTCGACAACGAAGCGCTGCTCAAGCGTCGTTACGATCGTCTGATGAGCTACGGTCTCTGACAGATCTCGCAATACCCAATGTGGGAGCGGGCTTGCTCGCGAAAGCGGTATAACAGTCGACAGATGTGTTGATTGTTGAAACGCCTTCGCGAGCAAGCCCGCTCCCACATTTGATTTGGGCAAACAGTTAGATAGGGGTCAGTCCGTGAGTGATCTGCCGTCCCGGCTTCTGCTGAACCTTGCAGCCTGGCGCAATGCCAGGACCTGGCGCGTGGCTTTCTCCGGTGGTCTCGATTCCACCGTCCTGCTGCATCTGCTTGCGCATCTCGCTAAACACCATTCCCTGCCGGCGCTCAGCGCCATCCATATCCACCATGGCCTCCAGGCTGCGGCTGATGCGTGGCCGGCGCATTGTCAGTCGGTCTGCGATACGCTGGGCGTTTCTTTGCAAGTGATTCGGGTGTCAGTACAACTCGGCGCCAGTCTGGAGCGGGCGGCGCGGGAGGCGCGGTATGCGGCGTTCACCTCGCTGACCGAGGCGGATGAGGTGCTGCTGACCGGGCAACACCGTGATGATCAGGCCGAAACCCTGCTGTTTCGCCTGATGCGCGGTGCCGGTGTTCGCGGTCTTTCGGCGATGCCGGCGCAGCGACCGTTGGGGCAGGGCACGCTGGTGCGGCCATTGCTCGACGTCACGCGCGCCGAGCTTGAGGCTTACGCCCGCGCGCATCAGTTGCGCTGGATCGAAGACCCGTCAAACCAGGATCGGCAGTTCTCGCGCAACTATCTACGCCATCAGGTGCTGCCGTTGCTCACCGCGCGCTGGCCGCAGGCGCAGGCGAGCATGGCCCGCAGCGCGGCGCACCTGCGTGAGGCGCAAGGCTTGCTCGATGAGCTGGCGCAGCTCGATCTGGCGCAAACCGCCACGCCGAGCGAGTTTTCATGGCTGGGCCTGCCGTCGCTGGAGCTGGCGCCGCTGACGAGTCTGTCCGCCGCTCGTCAGCGCAATGCACTCAGCCACTGGCTCGAACCGCTGACCCGGCTGCCCGACACTGACCATTGGTCGGGTTGGAACGACCTGTGCGGTGCTGCCAGCGATGCATCCCCGGTCTGGCGTCTGGCCGACGGTGAGCTGCAGCGCAGCGCCGGCCGGGTATGGTGGTTGAGCGGCGACTGGCTGCGCGCGCCAGCGGTCAGCGTCGAGTGGCCTGACCCGTCGACAACGCTACGCTTGGCGAATAACGGGCGTGTCATGTTCAGCGGGCAGACTCCCGTCGGGCCGCTGCGCATTGGCTATCGGCAGGGCGGCGAGCTGATGCATCTGGCGGGGCGCGGCCACCGCGATCTCAAGCGCCTGCTCAATGAGCGCGCGGTGCCGGGCTTCGTCCGTGGCAGATTGCCGCTGCTGTTTCGCGGCGCAGAATTGCTCGCCGTGGCGAACCTGCCGGGGCTTGACGGGCAGGAGTCGGACGGCTGGAAATTGCATTGGCAGCCAACAGACGAAGATCAAGGTTTGAGATGAAAGGGGCATTCCGGTAGACTACGCTCCCTTCTTGATACAACTTCTGTGGATTCGCCTGAATTGCAGGAGTTGCCGATTACCAAGCAGTCTTTGCTGGGCGATTCCAAAAAATGTGTAGCGAGCAACGTACCGGTGTTTCATCTGCCGGTCTGTCCCAACGCGGCGGTTTTTTTGAAAGGTGCACTGTGATTAATGCAGGTGATCGGGGGCTTCGGCCTTCCTTCGCTTTCCCCGGCGGCTCGTACCGCTTTAACGCAGACTTCTAGGGTTTTTCATGACGCGCTACATATTCGTCACGGGCGGTGTTGTTTCTTCATTGGGGAAAGGCATTGCCTCGGCTTCATTGGCGGCCATCCTGGAGGCGCGGGGGCTTAAGGTCACCATGCTTAAGCTGGATCCGTACATCAACGTCGACCCGGGCACCATGAGCCCGTTCCAGCACGGTGAAGTGTTCGTCACCCACGACGGCGCCGAGACCGACCTGGACCTGGGCCACTACGAGCGGTTCATCCGCACGACCATGACCCAGAACAACAACTTCACCACTGGCCGTGTCTACGAGCACGTGCTGCGCAAAGAGCGCCGTGGTGACTACCTGGGTGCAACCATCCAGGTGATTCCGCACATTACCGACGAAATCAAGCGTCGCATCATCAAGGGTGCCGGCGATGCCGACGTGGCCCTGGTGGAAATCGGCGGTACCGTTGGCGACATCGAATCGCAACCGTTCCTCGAAGCCATCCGTCAGCTGCGTGTGGAAGTCGGTTCCAAGCGCGCGATGCTGATGCACCTGACGCTGGTTCCGTACATCGCCACCGCTGGCGAGACCAAAACCAAGCCAACCCAGCACTCGGTCAAAGAGCTGCGTTCGATCGGCCTGCAGCCAGACGTGCTGATCTGCCGCTCCGACCATCCGGTGGATGTGTCGTCGCGTCGCAAGATCGCGCTGTTCACCAACGTTGAAGAGCGTGCGGTGATCTCCCTGGAAGACGTCGACACCATCTACAAGATTCCGGCCGTGCTGCACGCTCAGGGTCTGGACGATTTCGTCGTCGAGCGTTTCGGCCTGCAATGCAATGGCGCCGACCTGTCCGAGTGGGAAAAGGTCGTCGATGCCAAGCTCAATCCAGAGCACGAAGTGACCATCGCGATGGTCGGCAAGTACATGGAACTGCTGGACGCCTACAAGTCGCTGATCGAAGCGATGAGTCACGCCGGCATCACCAACCGTACCAAGGTCAACCTGCGTTACATCGATTCCGAAGACATCGAGAACCAGGGCACTGCGCTGCTCGAAGGTGTCGACGCGATCCTCGTTCCGGGCGGCTTCGGTCTGCGTGGCGTGGAAGGCAAGATCACTGCCGTTCAGTACGCTCGTGAAAACAAGGTTCCGTACCTGGGCATCTGCCTGGGCATGCAAGTGGCGGTTATCGAGTTCGCCCGTAACGTGCTGGGCTGGAAAGACGCCAACTCCACCGAATTCGATCGCGCCAGCGGCCATCCGGTCGTGGGTCTGATCACCGAGTGGGAAGACGCCACCGGCGCAGTTGAAGTGCGTACCGAAGCGTCCGATCTGGGCGGCACCATGCGCCTCGGCGCTCAGGAATGCCTGCTCGAAGCCGGCTCCAAGGTGCACGATTGCTACGGCAAGGACGTGATCGTTGAACGTCACCGTCACCGCTACGAAGTGAACAACAACCTGCTGCCACAAATCATCGAAGCCGGCCTGAAAATCTCCGGTCGCTCCGCTGATGCCGCGCTGGTTGAAGTGGTCGAAGCACCGGATCATCCTTGGTTCGTCGCTTGCCAGTTCCACCCGGAGTTCACCTCGACGCCACGTGACGGTCACCCGCTGTTCAGCGGTTTCGTGAAAGCTGCGTTGGCTCAACACCAGAAGAAGGCGTAACCCGATGGCACAGAAGATCATCCGCGTCGGCGACATCGAAATCGCCAACGACAAACCCATGGTGCTGTTCGGCGGCATGAACGTGCTGGAAAGCCGCGACATGGCCATGCAGGTTTGCGAAGAGTACGTGAAGGTCACCGAGAAACTCGGTATCCCTTACGTGTTCAAGGCCAGCTTCGACAAGGCCAACCGATCTTCTGTGACCTCGTATCGCGGTCCTGGCCTGGAAGAGGGCATGCGCATCTTCCAGGACATCAAACAAGCCTTCGGCGTGCCGATCATCACCGACGTCCACGAGCCTGATCAGGCCGCGGTCGTCGCTGAAGTCTGCGACATCATCCAGCTGCCGGCCTTCCTGTCGCGCCAGACCGATCTGGTCGTCGCGATGGCCAAGACCAACGCTGTGATCAACATCAAGAAAGCCCAGTTCCTCGCGCCTCAGGAAATGAAACACATCCTGAACAAGTGCGTGGAAGCGGGTAACGATCAATTGATCCTCTGCGAGCGTGGTTCGAGCTTCGGCTATAACAACCTCGTGGTCGACATGCTCGGCTTCGGCATCATGAAGCAGTTCGAGTACCCGGTATTCTTCGACGTGACCCACTCGCTGCAAATGCCTGGCGGTCGTTCCGACTCCGCCGGCGGGCGCCGTGCACAGGTCACCGATCTGGCCAAGGCGGGCATGAGCCAGTCGCTGGCCGGCCTGTTCCTCGAAGCGCATCCGGATCCGGACAACGCCAAATGCGACGGCCCTTGCGCCTTGCGTCTGGACAAACTGGAGCCATTTCTGGCCCAGCTCAAAGCTTTGGACGAACTGGTGAAGAGTTTTCCGACGGTAGAAACCGCGTAAAGCTCATTTCTCCGGTAAAGTACCGCACGATTTGTCGCACATGCCCTCGGGCATGTGCGTTGTCGTCTGCAAGCTGCCCGCTGCACACCACTTGCCGACGGTCAAAAGATTTCCTCTAGCTGCGTCGTTTTCGTCAACTTTGGAGTGTTTACAACAATGGCAAAAATCGTCGACATCAAAGGTCGTGAAGTTCTCGACTCCCGTGGCAATCCCACCGTGGAAGCGGACGTGCTTCTCGACAACGGCATCATCGGCAGCGCCTGCGCGCCGTCCGGTGCATCCACTGGCTCGCGTGAAGCGCTCGAGCTGCGTGATGGCGACAAGAGCCGTTACCTGGGCAAAGGTGTGCTCAAGGCGGTAGCCAACATCAACGGTCCGATCCGCGATCTGCTGCTGGGCACTGACCCAAGCGACCAGAAAGCCCTCGACCACGCGATGATCAAGCTCGACGGTACCGAAAACAAGGCAACCCTGGGCGCCAACGCCATCCTCGCCGTTTCCCTGGCTGCGGCCAAAGCGGCTGCACAGGACCAGGATCTGCCACTGTACGCACACATCGCCAACCTGAACGGCACCCCGGGTGTGTACTCGATGCCGGTGCCGATGATGAACATCATCAACGGTGGCGAGCACGCCGATAACAACGTCGACATCCAGGAATTCATGGTGCAGCCGGTTGGCGCCAAGACGTTCTCGGAAGGTCTGCGTATGGGCACCGAGATTTTCCATCACCTCAAAGCTGTGCTGAAGGCCCGTGGTCTGAGCACCGCTGTTGGCGACGAAGGCGGTTTCGCACCGAACCTGGCATCCAACGAAGACGCGCTGAAAGTGATCTCCGAAGCCGTGGCCAACGCCGGTTACAAGTTGGGCACTGACGTGACCCTGGCGCTGGACTGCGCGGCCAGCGAATTCTACGAAGACGGCAAGTACAACCTGTCCGGTGAAGGCCAGGTGTTCACCGCTGAAGGTTTCGCCGATTATCTGAAAGGCCTGACCGAACGTTATCCGATCATCTCGATCGAAGACGGTCTGGACGAGTCCGACTGGGCTGGCTGGAAGATCCTCACCGACAAGATCGGCGAGAAGACCCAACTGGTCGGCGACGACCTGTTCGTGACCAACACCAAGATCCTGAAAGAAGGCATCGATAAAAAGATCGCCAACTCGATCCTGATCAAGTTCAACCAGATCGGCACCCTGACCGAAACCCTGGAAGCCATCCAGATGGCCAAGGCTGCCGGTTATACCGCGGTGATCTCGCACCGTTCGGGCGAAACCGAAGATTCGACCATCGCCGACCTGGCCGTGGGCACTTCGGCTGGCCAGATCAAGACCGGTTCGCTGTGCCGTTCCGACCGCGTTTCCAAGTACAACCAACTGCTGCGTATCGAAGAGCAGTTGAATGGCAAAGCCAAGTACAACGGTCGCTCCGAGTTCCGCGGTTAAGCAGTAGATGGTAAAAAGACACCGGATTGTGTCGGAAAAGTCGTGACAGCGATGGATTTGCCACTAATCTGATGCCTTACATGCACAAGCCTGGATCTTCCAGGCTTCGTGCTATCAGACGTTTCAAAGTTTTGGCGTGGCTGTCTTTTTTCACTGGATACCTGATATTCGATGCGCAGTCCTTACTGGTTGTTTCTCGTTTTGCTCTTGCTGCTGGCCGGTCTGCAGTACCGCCTGTGGGTGGGCAATGGCAGTCTGGCGCAGGTCGCCGAGCTGAAGCAGCAGATTGCTGATCAGCACGCCGAGAACGAAGGCCTGCTGGAGCGCAATCGGGTGATGGACGCCGAAGTCAGCGAGTTGAAGAAAGGCATGGAGACCGTTGAAGAACGGGCTCGCCATGAGCTGGGCATGGTCAAGGACGGTGAAACCCTTTACCAGCTCGCGCAATGATCGATTCCCTGCCGGCCTTCTGGGCCGTGATTCCTGCCGCGGGCGTCGGTGCCCGAATGGCCGCGGACCGTCCCAAGCAATATCTGCAACTGGGCGGGCGCACAATTCTCGAACACAGCCTCGGCTGTTTCCTTGATCACCCGAGCCTCAAGGGGCTGGTGGTCAGTCTGGCGGTTGATGATCCTTATTGGCCAAACCTGGCTTGCGCCAGCGACTCGCGGATTCAGCGGGTCGAGGGTGGCACGGAGCGTTCCGGGTCGGTGCTGAACGCTTTGCTGCATTTGCATGCTCAGGGTGCCGATGACGATGACTGGGTGCTGGTGCACGATGCGGCACGGCCCAACCTGAGTCGCGACGATCTCGACAAGTTGCTGGTTGAACTGGCGGATGATGCCGTCGGCGGTCTGCTGGCCGTGCCGGCGCGCGATACCCTGAAGCGGGTCGACAAGCACGGTCGTGTGCTTGAAACCGTGGATCGCAGCGTGATCTGGCAAGCCTATACGCCGCAGATGTTCCGTCTCGGTGCCTTGCATCGGGCGTTGGCCGACAGTCTGGTGGCGGATGCGGTGATTACCGATGAAGCCTCGGCGATGGAGTGGGCCGGTCTGGCGCCGCGCCTGATCGAAGGGCGGGCGGACAACCTCAAGGTCACCCGGCCGGAAGACCTGGAGTGGTTGCGTCAGCGTTGGGCTAACCGTCGCTGATTGCTGTGGCGCTTGTTCGATCGCTTTCGCGAGCAAGCCCGCTCCCACCCTTGAATTGCGCCGAACACAAATTTTGCATTCACCGCCAATCCCCTGTGGGAGCGGGCTTGCTCGCGAAGGCGGTCGCACAGACATCCCATCACTCAGCCCCGATACTCCGGCCGCTCGGCCAACCCTTCCTTCAAGAAATCCACCAGCTTGCGCACCTTCGGCGACAAATGCCGCTGCTGTGGATACAACGCCCACACCGCCGTGTTCGGCGGCTGATGCGCCTCCAATAAAGAAATCAGTGCCCCACTGTGCAAATGTTCGAGTACGTAATAGTCCGGCAACTGGCATAAGCCTACCCCTTGCAACGCAGCATCCAGCACCGCTTGCCCACTGTTGCAGCGCCAGTTTCCCTGTACGCGCTGGGAAAACTCCCGGCCGTTCTGTTCCAGTTGCCACAGGTCCGAGCTGCCGATCAGGCAATTGTGCCGGCTCAGTTCCGACAAGCTGTGTGGGCGGCCATACCGTTCCACGTAGGAAGGAGACGCGCACAGGTACATCCGACGCGGCGCCAGGCGGGTGGCGACCAATCGAGAATCCTGCAATCGGCCCAGACGGATCGCCAGATCCAGTCCCTCATGCACCAGATCGAGTTGGCGGTTACTCAGCTCGATATCAACGCGCAGTTGCGGGTATTGCCCCATGAACCGCGTCACCAACGGCACGATAAACCGCTCGCCATAGGCCACGGCGCAGGTCATGCGCAGCATGCCTTTCGGTTCGCTGGTCAGGTCGCCGACCGCGCGCAGAGCTTCTTCGCGACCGTCCTGCAGGCGCTGACAATGCTGCAGAAAGGTCTGACCGGCTTCGGTCAGGGTCACACGACGGGTGCTGCGGTAGAGCAGGCGCGTCTGTAATCGATCCTCCAGCCGTACGATTTGTCGACTGATGTGTGAGGAGGAAACCCCAAGGCGTTCGGCCGCAGCGGTGAATTGGCTGCATTCGGCGACGGCGACGAACTCGTCGATACCTTCCCAGCGGTTTTCGGACATTTGATTATCCCTGTACAGCAATAATATTTTGCATTTGTCCGGATTATTAATCAGTTGGCGCTGAACTACACTGCCTGTCTGGTTTTTTATTCATTGGATTCACTGGAGAGTCAGCATGATCAAGTCGCGCGCCGCCGTTGCCTTCGAGGCCAAGAAGCCGCTGGAAATCGTAGAAGTCGATGTGGCCATGCCCAAGGCCGGTGAAGTGTTGCTGCGCGTGGTGGCTTCCGGGGTTTGCCACACTGACGCCTACACCCTGTCCGGCGCGGATCCGGAAGGTATCTTCCCGTCGATCCTCGGCCACGAAGGTGGCGCGATCGTTGAAGCCATCGGCGAGGGCGTCACCTCGGTCGCCGTCGGTGACCACGTGATTCCGCTGTACACCCCGGAATGCGGCCAGTGCAAATTCTGCAAGTCGGGCAAGACCAACCTGTGCCAGGCGATTCGAGCCACTCAGGGCAAAGGCCTGATGCCGGACGGCACTTCGCGCTTTTCCTACAAGGGCCAAACGATTTTCCACTACATGGGTACTTCGACGTTCTCGGAATACACCGTACTGCCGGAAATCTCCGTGGCGAAAATCGCCAAGGATGCGCCGCTGGAAAAGGTCTGCCTGCTCGGTTGCGGTGTAACCACCGGTATCGGTGCGGTGATCAACACCGCCAAGGTCAAGCCGGGTGACACTGTGGCGATCTTCGGTCTCGGCGGCATCGGTCTGTCGGCCGTCATCGGTGCAGTGAAAGCCAAGGCTGCGCGGATCATCGCCATCGACATCAATCCGGCCAAGTTCGAGATCGCCAAGCAGTTGGGCGCCACCGATTGCGTCAACCCGAAAGACTTCGATCGTCCGATCCAGGAAGTGATCGTCGACATGACCGACGGCGGCGTCGATTTCTCTTTCGAGTGCATCGGCAACGTGCAACTGATGCGCGCGGCGCTGGAATGCTGCCACAAGGGCTGGGGCGAATCGGTGATCATCGGTGTTGCCGGTGCCGGTCAGGAAATTTCGACCCGTCCGTTCCAACTGGTGACCGGTCGCGTCTGGCGTGGTTCGGCGTTCGGTGGCGTGCGTGGCCGTACCGAGCTGCCAAGCTATGTCGACATGGCGCAGAGCGGCGAGATTCCGCTGGATACTTTCATTACCCACACCATGGGGCTGGAAGATATCAACAAGGCCTTCGATCTGATGCACGAAGGCAAGAGCATCCGTACCGTCATTCATTTCTGATCATTCGCGACGCCACGGCTACAGACCTTGAAGGTTTATAGCCGGGGCCGCGTAGGAGTCTTTACATGAGTCTGGAAAATATCTCCTGTCAGAAAAGTTTCGGCGGCTGGCACAAGCGCTATCGCCACCGTTCCGACGTGCTCGGCTGCGACATGGTGTTTGCCGTGTACCTGCCGCCGCAAGCGGAGCAGGGTGGCAAGCTGCCGGTGCTGTACTGGCTGTCCGGCCTGACCTGCACCGACGAGAACTTCATGCAGAAGGCCGGGGCGATGCGCATGGCCGCCGAACTCGGTCTGATCATCGTCGCGCCGGACACCAGTCCGCGCGGCCCGGATGTGCCGGGTGATCCAGATGGCGCCTGGGATTTCGGCCTTGGCGCCGGGTTCTATCTGAATGCCACGCAGGAACCATGGTCGCGGCACTATCGGATGCATGACTATGTCGTGCAGGAATTGCCTGCACTGGTTGAAGCGCATTTCCCGGCGTCGGACAAACGCAGCATCAGCGGCCACTCCATGGGCGGTCACGGTGCACTGGTCTGCGCGCTGCGCAACCCGGGGCGTTATCAGTCGGTGTCGGCGTTTTCGCCGATCAACAACCCGATGGATTGTCCGTGGGGGCAGAAAGCATTCTCCCGCTATCTGGGCGAAGACCGTTCCAAGTGGAAAGAATGGGATGCCTGCGCGCTGATTGCTGAAGCCGACGAGAAACTGTCGTTGCTGGTCGATCAGGGGGATCGCGATGACTTCCTCGCCACGCAGCTCAAACCCGAAGCCCTGCAACAAGCTGCAAAACAAGCGGGTCATCCGCTGACGCTGCGCCTGCAACCGGGCTACGACCACAGCTATTTCTTCATCTCAAGCTTCATTGATGACCACTTGCAGCATCACGCACGCGCCCTGCGCGGTTAATGCAGGTAGAATCACGCCCTGACAAAAATCGGGGCGTTTTTTTATGCGTATTGGCCACGGCTACGATGTTCACCGTTTCGCTGAAGGCGATTTCATTACTCTGGGCGGCGTGCGTATTGCACACGGCTTCGGGCTGCTCGCTCATTCCGACGGTGACGTCCTGCTGCATGCCTTGAGCGATGCCTTGCTCGGCGCGGCCGCGCTGGGCGATATCGGCAAGCACTTTCCGGACACCGACCCGCAATTCAAGGGCGCCGACAGCCGTGTCCTGCTGCGGCATGTGGTCGCGCTGATCCACGCCAAGGGTTGGAAAGTCGGCAACGTCGACAACACCATCGTCGCTCAGGCACCGAAAATGGCCCCGCATATCGAAGCGATGCGCGCGTTGATCGCCGCCGATCTGCAAGTTGAACTGGATCAAGTGAACGTGAAAGCTACCACCACCGAAAAGCTCGGCTTTGTCGGTCGCGAAGAAGGCATCGCCGTGCATTCCGTTGCCTTGTTGCTGCGCGCATGAACGAACTGCAATTGCTTGGCCCGCGGGCCTATGGCGAACCACTCGGCACTGCGGTTCTGAAAGCCATCGCCGAAGATTTTCAGGTCGATGAAGTGCTCGACATCCCGTTCAGCGGCGATGGTGAGCACCTGTGGATCTGGGTCGAAAAACGTGGCCTGAACACCGAAGAAGCAGCGCGCCGAATTGCCAAGGCCGCCGGCGTGCCGTTGCGCACCGTCAGTTATGCCGGGCTCAAGGATCGTCAGGCGTTGACCCGTCAGTGGTTCAGCGTGCAACTGCCGGGCAAGGCTGATCCGGATCTGTCGGCGGCGGAAAACGACACGCTGAAGATCCTTAAAACCACGCGGCACAAGCGCAAGCTGCAACGCGGCGCGCATTCGGCGAACGGCTTCACCTTGCGCCTGACCCAGTTTGCCGGCGACAAGGATGCGATCGAGCAGCGTCTGCAACTGATCGCCAGGCAAGGCATTCCCAATTATTTCGGCGCCCAGCGTTTCGGCCATGACGGCGGTAACGTCGTTGATGCGCGTGCCTGGGCGGCGCGCAAGGCGCTACCGGAGCAGCGCAATGTGCGCTCGCGGCTGCTATCGACGGCGCGCAGTTTTCTGTTCAATCAGGTACTGGCCGCCCGGGTGGCCGATGGCACCTGGCAGCAGGCGCAAGTCGGCGATCTGCTGGCGTTCACCGACAGCCGCAGTTTTTTCCCGGCCGGTGAGGCCGAATGCAGCGATCCGCGCCTGGCGATTCTCGACCTGCACCCGACCGGTCCGCAGTGGGGCGAAGGTGACTCACCGGCCGCTGGCGCTGTCCATGATCTGGAGCAGGGGATTGCCGAGCGTGAGGCGGATCTGCGCGATTGGTTGATCAATGCCGGAATGAACCACGAACGTCGCATCCTGCGGCTGCCCATTGGCGGGTTGTCGTGGCATTATCCCCAGCCTGACATTCTGCAACTGGAATTCGTCCTCCCGGCCGGATGCTTCGCCACCGTATTGGTGCGCGAACTCGTTGATCTGGTGCCGGTGGGGCAGACGGACAGCCCATGCGTATTCTGATTTCTAACGACGATGGGGTAACCGCACCCGGTCTCGCCGCGCTTTATGCTGCGCTGGCGGATTACACCGAGTGCGTGGTTATCGCCCCGGAGCAGGACAAAAGCGGCGCCAGCAGTTCGCTGACGCTCGACCGTCCGTTGCACCCGCAATACCTGGCAAACGGTTTCATCAGCCTCAACGGTACGCCGACCGACTGTGTGCACCTGGGCCTCAACGGCCTGCTGGAGCGCGAGCCGGACATGGTGGTTTCCGGGATCAACCTCGGTGCCAATCTGGGCGATGACGTGCTGTATTCCGGCACTGTGGCGGCTGCCCTTGAAGGGCGCTTTCTCGAGCGCCCTTCGTTTGCGTTCTCGCTGTGCTCACGACAGGTCGACAATCTGGCGACAGCCGCACATTTCGCGCGCAAACTGGTCGAAGCCCACGCCGGGCTGGACCTGCCGCCGCGCACGGTGCTGAACGTGAACATTCCCAATCTGCCGATCGATCATATTCGTGGCATTCAACTGACCCGTCTGGGCCATCGCGCCCGTGCTGCGGCGCCGATGAAAGTGGTCGACCCGCGTGGCAAGGCCGGCTACTGGATTGCTGCGGCCGGTGATGCCGAAGACGGCGGCCCGGGCACTGACTTTCATGCGGTGATGCAGGGGTATGTGTCGATCACGCCGTTGCAGCTCGATCGCACTTTCAATGATGCCTTCAGGAGTCTCGACGGCTGGCTGGAGGAACTGCGCTGATGGCTCGTGAACACGAAGACAGACTGCGCAGTGGCATCGGCATGACGTCGCAGCGAACGCGTGAACGTCTGATCCAGCGCCTGTATGAAGAAGGCCTGTCCAACGCCAAGGTGCTGGAAGTGATCCGCCGTACGCCGCGTCATCTGTTTGTCGATGAAGCGCTGGCGCACCGCGCGTACGAAGATACCGCACTGCCGATCGGCCACAACCAGACCATCTCCCAGCCTTATATGGTGGCGCGCATGAGCGAGCTGCTGCTGGAGGCGGGGCCGCTGGACAAGGTGCTGGAGATCGGGACCGGTTCGGGATATCAGACAGCCGTGCTGTCGCAACTGGTCGAGCGGGTATTTTCGGTCGAACGCATCAAGGTCCTGCAGGATCGGGCCAAGGAACGCCTGGTCGAACTCAACCTGCGCAACGTGGTGTTCCGCTGGGGTGATGGCTGGGAAGGCTGGCCGGCGCTGGCGCCTTACAACGGTATCATCGTTACCGCAGTCGCGACCGACGTGCCGCAGGCCTTGCTCGATCAACTGGCACCGGGTGGGCGGATGGTGATTCCGGTCGGCTCGGGGGAAGTGCAGCAACTGATGCTGATCGTGCGTGAAGAACACGGCTTTTCCCGTCACGTATTGGGAGCTGTGCGCTTCGTGCCATTGCTCAATGGCCCGCTGGCCTGAGCATTTGTTTGCGGACGCTGAATTCCTCGCGCTGGCCTGTGTCTTACATCGGCAGCGATGGTTTAAACGCTACGAATTGTCCAAGGGCAAACGTGTGCGTGAAGCGTTTTCGCATCTTTAACGGTAAAGCCGGTTCGGCCCGTTATACTTGCGACACTACTTGCCGCGATTCGGCATTCCACATATTTCAGCCACCACAAAGGGAGCGGCGGGTGAGTCTCACAGTCATTGCGCAGCGTATGGGTAACACGAGCTTTCAGCGCCTGGTGACTGGCCTTGTATTGAGCACCCTGCTGGTCGGTTGCTCCAGCACCAAATCGAGCAACGTGCGGGTGGTCGATCGCAACAGCGCGGCGGCCCAGCGTCCTGCCGTCACGACCGGGCAGTATGTAGTCCGTCCGGGCGATACGCTGTTTTCCATCGCTTTTCGCTATGGCTGGGACTACAAAGCCCTCGCGGCCCGCAACAATATTCCTACGCCGTATACGATCCACCCGGGTCAGACAATTCGCTTTGACGGCCGCACCGGTTCAACACCGACAGCGGTGGTGAGCAACGGCAGTTCCGCGCCATCATCGTCGAGCAAAACCACGGTAATCCGGCGCCAGGCGAATGGCACGACGACCACCACCGTGACCGGCTCCGGAGCCGCTGCTGCGGGGGCTGCACCGTCCGTCGCGAACAAATCGGCTCCGGCTCCGATGCCTCCACCGGGCCCGGCCCCGACCGGCTGGGGATGGCCATCTAATGGCATTCTGATTGGAAAATTCTCTTCAAACGGTAGTTTGAATAAAGGAATTGATATCGCCGGAGATTTGGGACAGCCTGTTTTAGCTGCGTCTGATGGGACGGTGGTTTACGCCGGGAGTGGCTTAAGGGGCTACGGCGAATTAGTCATCATCAAACACAGCGAAACCTACGTCAGTGCCTACGGACATAACCGCAGGCTGTTGGTACGGGAGGGGCAGCAGGTCAAGGTCGGACAGACAATTGCCGAAATGGGGTCCACGGGTACAGACCGGGTGAAACTGCATTTTGAGATTCGCCGCCAAGGTAAACCTGTAGATCCGCTGCAGTTCCTGCCCAAACGTTGATTTGAGGCCAGCCTGTTCCGTCGCGTAGAGGGGACAGGCTCCAGCGCTGCCAAGGATAAAGGCGTCGCTTGAGCTTGGGGTCGAACTCACCAAAGGACTATAACAATGGCTCTCAGTAAAGAAGTGCCGGAGTTTGACATCGACGATGAGGTTCTCCTTATGGAGGCCGGCATCGATTCGGAATCTTCGATGTCGAATGATGAAGGGGCTGCTCCACCTTCCGTTCGTTCCAAATCCAGACAATCCGCTTCACTTAAACAACACAAGTACATCGACTACACTCGGGCACTCGATGCCACGCAGCTGTATCTCAACGAAATCGGCTTTTCACCACTGCTCTCCCCGGAGGAAGAAGTTCATTTTGCGCGTCTGTCGCAAAGTGGCGACCCTGCCGGGCGCAAGCGCATGATTGAAAGTAACCTGCGGCTGGTCGTGAAGATCGCCCGGCGTTACGTCAATCGGGGGCTGTCGCTGCTCGATCTGATCGAAGAGGGTAACCTCGGCCTGATCCGCGCAGTGGAAAAGTTCGATCCCGAGCGTGGCTTCCGCTTCTCGACCTACGCGACCTGGTGGATCCGTCAGACCATCGAGCGCGCGATCATGAATCAAACCCGGACCATCCGGTTGCCGATTCATGTGGTCAAGGAACTCAACGTGTACCTGCGGGCCGCACGGGAGCTGACGCAGAAGCTCGATCACGAACCCTCACCCGAAGAAATCGCCAACCTGCTGGAAAAACCGGTGGGCGAGGTCAAGCGCATGCTCGGCCTGAACGAGCGGGTTTCTTCGGTCGATGTCTCGCTGGGTCCGGATTCGGATAAAACCCTGCTGGACACCCTGACGGATGACCGTCCGACCGATCCATGTGAACTGCTGCAGGATGACGACCTGTCGCAGAGCATTGATCAATGGCTCTCGGAACTGACCGACAAGCAGCGCGAGGTGGTCGTACGCCGTTTCGGCCTGCGCGGCCATGAGAGCAGCACGCTGGAAGACGTAGGCCTGGAGATCGGCCTGACCCGTGAACGGGTGCGGCAGATCCAGGTGGAGGGCCTCAAGCGCCTTCGCGAAATCCTCGAGAAGAATGGCCTGTCGAGCGAGTCGCTGTTTCAGTAAGCGCCTCACACGCCTGCCGCAAGAAGCCCCGACTGGTTCGGGGCTTTTTTATTGCTCGGATATTGGCTGATGACTGTCTGTGGCGAGGGAGCTTGCTCCCGCTGGGTTGCGCAGCAACCCCAAAAATTCATGAGCGCTACGCACTCAAGCGGGAGCAAGCTCCCTCGCCACAAAGTTCATTG
This sequence comes from Pseudomonas sp. LAMO17WK12:I5, assembly GCF_900215165.1. Classification (NCBI taxonomy): domain Bacteria; kingdom Pseudomonadati; phylum Pseudomonadota; class Gammaproteobacteria; order Pseudomonadales; family Pseudomonadaceae; genus Pseudomonas; species Pseudomonas sp. LAMO17WK12:I5. The sequence continues at coordinate 212,868 of NZ_OBDS01000002.1, forward strand.
CCGGACAAATGGTCAGCATTTCCATCGTTTGTAGTCTCGCGGTGTAAGCCTTGGCTTACTCTTTCGTAAGCGTTCCCCATTTTTGCAGGACGGTAGACGTCGACTTCTGCCGAGAGTCGTATTTAACCAATTGATTTATATGCTTATTTTTTAATATGAAGTGCTTATTACAGCGACTTTCACCCCGCCGGGCCGATTGCTCTCGGCAGGGAACTCTCTAGTATCAGCACTGTGTCGACGGACAGACACGCCCTTCAGGGAAGAGGGGAATGGACATCGCAGGACGCGATTCATCAGGACGATGAAAAGGAATACAGGGAATAGGGAAAAAATGTGGGCGGGTCAAACCGCCCCTTTTTTTGCCTGTAGAAAAGTAAAATCCGAAAAAGCAAAAAGGCCCGCAAGGGGCCTTTTGGTAACGCGCGACAGATCAGCGTTCGAGATCTTTGATCTTGCCTTTGACGCCATCCCACTCTTCGGCATCCGGCAGCGATTCTTTCTTCTCGGTGATGTTCGGCCAGATTTCGGCCAATTCAACGTTCAGTTGAATGAACTCCTGCATATCCTCCGGAACTTCGTCCTCGGAGAAAATCGCGACGGCCGGGCATTCCGGTTCGCACAGGGCGCAGTCGATGCACTCGTCCGGGTGAATCACCAGGAAGTTCGGGCCTTCGTAAAAGCAGTCCACCGGACAGACTTCTACGCAGTCGGTGTACTTGCACTTGATGCAGTTGTCGGTGACGACGAAGGTCATTTCTAATTTTCTCCTCAGGCGGCGGCAGCGTAGCCCCTTCACGGTTGGGGTCGCCAGGTTCGGGAGCGATGTCTGCCAGCCAGGCTATTAGCCAGCAGCATCCCAAACCGCGCGAGATTCTAACAGCTTGAAGCCGTTTGCGTTATATCCGGTTCTTCGCTGCTTAGATCCGGTTCTTAAGTGCATATAACAATTCGAGCGCTCGACGCGGGGTCAGGTCATCGAGATCCACTTTCGCCAACTCATCGAGCACCGGGTGCGGCAGGCTGGCGAACATGTCGCTCTGCTGCGGAACGGCCGGTTTGCCTTTGACGGCAGGCTTGGGCGCTTCATGCGGCAATGCGGTGTCTTCCAGTCGGCTCAGGTGCTCACGGGCACGCACGATCACTTCACTCGGCACGCCGGCCAGTTGCGCCACCGCCAGGCCGTAGCTCTGGCTGGCAGGCCCCGGCAACACGTGGTGCAGGAACACGATGCGCTCGTTGTGCTCAGTGGCGTTGAGGTGCACGTTGGCCACCAGCGGCTCGGCTTCCGGCAACACGGTCAGTTCGAAATAGTGCGTGGCAAATAGAGTATAGGCACGCAGATGCGCCAGACGCTCGGCGGCGGCCCATGCCAGGGACAGACCGTCGAAGGTGCTGGTGCCGCGACCGACTTCGTCCATCAGCACGAGACTGCGTTCGGTGGCATTGTGCAGGATGTTGGCGGTTTCGCTCATCTCGACCATGAAGGTCGAACGGCCACCGGCCAGGTCATCGCTGGAACCGATTCGGGTGAAGATCCGGTCCACCAGCGACAACTCGCAACTGGCCGCCGGCACGAAGCTGCCGATATGCGCCAGCAGCACGATCAATGCGGTTTGGCGCATGTAGGTGGATTTACCACCCATGTTCGGGCCGGTGATCACCAGCATCCGGGTGTTGTCATCCAGACTCAGGTCGTTGGCCACGAATGGCGTAGTCAGCACTTGCTCGACCACCGGGTGACGCCCTTGGGTGATGCGCATGCACGGCTCGCTGACGAAGCGTGGGCAGTTCAGATCAAGGTTCAGCGCACGCTCGGCAAGGTTGCTCAGCACGTCCAACTCGGCCAATGCGCCGGCAGTGTCCTGCAGCGGTGGCAACTGGCTGATCAGGTCTTCCAGCAGCGCCTCGTAGAGCATTTTCTCGCGAGCCAGGGCACGGCTCTTGGCCGAAAGCGCCTTGTCTTCGAATTCTTTCAGCTCGGGCGTGATGAAACGCTCGGCGCCCTTGAGCGTCTGGCGACGGATGTAGTCTGCCGGAGCCGATTCCGCTTGCTTGCTCGGCAGTTCGATGAAGTAGCCATGAATGCGGTTATAGCCAACTTTCAGGTTGGCCAGACCGGTGCGGGCTTTTTCCCGGGCTTCCAGATCGATGAGAAACTGGCCGGCGTTTTCGCTCAGCGACTGCAGCTCGTCGAGTTCGCTGTCGTAACCGGTTTTCAGCACGCCGCCGTCGCGGATCACCGCTGGCGGGTTGTCGATGATGGCTTTTTCCAGCAGCGCCGCCAGTTCCGGGTAGGTGCTGGTGGTAGTCGCCAGGCGTTGCAGGTGCGGTGCTTCGAGGTCGGTCATCGCCACTTGCAGTTGCGGCAGGGCACCGAGCGCATCGCGCAGGCGAGCGAGGTCACGAGGGCGCGCATTGCGCAGACCGATCCGCGCGAGAATCCGCTCGATGTCGCCGATTTCCTTGAGCTGCGGCTGCAGCTTTTCGAAGCGATAGCCGTCGAGCAAACAAGTGATCGAGGTCTGGCGCGCCAGCAGCACGGTCAGATCGCGCAGCGGACGGTTCAGCCAACGGGTCAGCAAGCGGCTGCCCATGGCGGTCTGGCAGCGATCAACCACCGATTGCAGGGTGTTGTCGCGACCACCAGCCAGGTTAGTGTCGAGTTCGAGGTTGCGGCGGCTCGCGCCGTCGAGCACCACGGTGTCGTCCAGACGCTCATGACGCAGGCTACGCAGATGGGGCAGGGCGGTGCGCTGGGTTTCCTTGGCGTAGGCCAGCAGGCAACCGGCGGCGCCGATGGCCAGGGTCAGGGTTTCGCAACCGAAGCCTTTCAGGTCTTGTGTGGAAAACTGCTGGCAGAGACTTTTCAGCGCTGAATCACGCTCGAAATCCCACGGCGCGCGACGACGCACACCACGGCGTTTTTCCGCTGGCAGGTCTTTCGGCCAATCGTCCGGGATCAGCAGTTCCACCGGGTTGACTCGCTCCAGCTCCGCCAGCAGGTTTTCCCAGCCCTTGATCTCGAGCACAGTAAAGTTGCCGCTGGTGATGTCCAGCACCGCCAGACCGAACAGACGCTCGTCGCCCAGCACGGCGGCAATCAGGTTGTCGCGACGTTCATCGAGCAGCGCTTCGTCGCTGACCGTGCCCGGGGTAATGATCCGTACCACCTGACGTTCTACCGGGCCCTTGCTGGTGGCCGGGTCGCCGACCTGCTCGCAGATCACTACCGACTCGCCGAGCTTGACCAGTTTCGCCAGGTAACCTTCCGCCGCGTGGTAAGGAATCCCGCACATCGGGATCGCTTGCCCCGCCGACTGGCCGCGCGCGGTCAGAGTGATGTCGAGCAACTTGGCCGCCTTCTTCGCGTCTTCATAGAAGATCTCGTAGAAGTCGCCCATGCGATAGAACATCAGCTGATCCGGGTGCTGATTCTTCAGGCGCCAGTATTGCTGCATCATCGGGGTGTGGGAGGACAGGTCGGAGACGGCTTTATTCATCGGATTGTCAGGTAACTCGTTAAATGATGTAGGGCAAAAGCGAGGGCAACCGCCGGGCTTTTCCGCGATGGGCGCAAGGTTACCATGGGCGGTCGGCTCGACGCAGGCATGACGGCCGGCTGACACTTTTTGCGTTTAATTGTGATTTATGCACGATTTATGCAAATCAGCATTTGTCTTCGGAAAAAACTTCAAGCACTATGCGCGTTATGCAAAAACGCAACGTATCCTCCGTCTTAAGAGCACTGCTCGACCAGCACGGGATCTCCCCCACGGAGCTCCACCGTCGCACCGGCGTGCCTCAATCAACGCTCTCGCGGATTCTCAGCGGGAAGATCGTCGATCCTTCGGATAAACACATCTCGAAGATCGCCGAATACTTCAATGTGAGCACTGATCAATTACGTGGCCGCGCCGATGTCGCGATCGCGACCGGTGGCGCGCGCGATGACGTGCATGCGGAACTCAAGGACATAAGCCTGTGGGACGACGATACCCCTGTCGATGACGACGAGGTGTCGGTGCCCTTTCTTCGTGAGGTTGAATTGGCTGCTGGATCAGGAAGATTCGTCATCGAAGAGAGCGAACGCTCTAGCCTGCGCTTCGGCAAACGCAGCCTGCGCCATAACGGTGTGCAGTTCGACCAGGCCAAATGCGTGACGGTGCGCGGTAACAGTATGATGCCGGTGTTGCGTGATGGCGCCACGGTCGGGGTGAACGCTGGCAAGTGCGGAATCGGCGACATCATTGATGGCGACCTGTACGCGATCAATCACAACGGTCAGTTGCGCGTGAAGCAGCTCTATCGCCTGCCGACCGGTATCCGTCTGCGCAGTTTCAACCGTGATGAACATCCGGACGAGGACTACAGCTTCCAGGATATGCAGGACGAGCAGATAGTCATCCTTGGTCACGTCTTCTGGTGGGGCATGTATGCCCGATAGGCAATCCCCTCCACAGCAAACCCGTCTCATGACGGGTTTTTTTTCGTCTTAAGAAAACCCTCGAACCCTTTATTTATGCGGGCCGCATGCAGCTGTGCATTTCTTACGCATAAATAAATGCATTTATGCATTGACTGTATATGCATTCATGCATATTCTTGCCACCAAGCCGCTCAACAAAGCGGCTGGCAACAACAGCTCTTTAGTTCCACAAGAACAGGCAGCGATGAACCGGCCTCAACGGTTCAGAGGGTTGGCAACTGACCCGGGTGTGCAGCGTAAAGCACCAAGAGCAGTTATCCGGCGGGCAGGGACCGCGGTCGGAAAAACAATTTGAATGGACTCGTACCGCGCCAGTAGCGCCGAAAAGTCAGCTTCCTTCTCGGATACAGGATTTGAAGGAAGGCGAAGGAGCGCATTACTGAAAAGCCCGGTGTTCAGTGCCGGGCTTTTTGGAATGCCTGCCAGGTTTCATCACGACGTTCATCGCTAACACTACACAAAGGAAGACTAAATGAATCTCTATGCACTGGTTGAGTACAGCAAAGTTACCCAGCTCAAGGAAAGTGAAGTCAGACCGGAAGCACCTGCTTCGCCAACTTCGTTTTGGGTTGATGTAACAGGTAATACGCAGATTCGCGTCGGCTGGGGCGCAACATTCGATGGCGTCTGGACGTTCACGCCGCCCTCCGAGCAAGACCTGCGCAATGAAGCTGAACAGCAGAAATGGCAGTTGCTGAATTTCGCTGCGGGCTGGCTGCTGCTCAACTCGCTGAATTACAAAGTTGACACCGGCATTGCCACTCCAACAGAGCAAGCCCTGCTGCTGGCGTACAAACAATATTGCATCGCCGTCAGCGACGTCGATAAACAGCCGGATTATCCCGCCACTATCGTGTGGCCAGTCGCCCCCTTCTGATTCAAATCCATCGTTATCAAAATCTGGAGCGCATTACTGAAAAGCCCTGCCTCAACGCCGGGCTTTTCGGAATGCCTACCTGAAGAGACATCGCTTGAACCCAACACACAACACTCATCAACTAGAACCAGGAGGCGTGACATGACAAACGAGCAACAAGCGTTGGCGGACATGCCGATCTGGCTGGTCATCCTCCTCGCTGTAGTGGGCGGGGTGTCCGGCGAAATGTGGCGCGCCGACAAGGAGGGCGCCCGCGGCTGGTCATTGCTGCGGCGTCTGGCCCTGCGCTCCGGCGCCTGCATGATCTGCGGCGTCTCGGCGATCATGCTGCTTTACGCCGCCGGGCTATCCATCTGGGCCGCCGGTGCCTTCGGTTGCCTGACCGCCATGGCCGGGGCCGACGTGGCCATCGGTCTGTACGAACGCTGGGCCGCCAAGCGCATCGGCGTCTGCGAAGTTCCCCCGCCGCGCGATCCCCAGTAACTCAACACTTTCCTGCCTCGCTGCAACTGATGCGGCGGGGCTGCGCGTGGACAATTGAAAAGGAGGTCATGCATGCCCGCACCGATCCAGCAGCCTTCGCAGCTGTTCACGGCGATGGCGACAACCCTGCGCAACAGCGCCGGCCTGAATCTGCAGGTTGGCAATCATGACGACTTCACGGCACCCGGCGCTCAGGCCTGGGCGTTGATCGACTTCGACCGTAATGCACCGGGCGCACGTGCCGCTGACGGGCGTATTGCCCACGTCATGACGGTATCGCTGCAAGTCATTCCGGCACTTTCTGCGAGTGCATTTGCCGCCTGCGATCTGATCGCCGTACTGAAAAACCTGATCACCGACAACCGTTGGGGCCTGCCCGGCGATCAATGCGATTTGCCGATGAACATTGATGGTTTGCCGTCAGTGCTGGTCCGCGCCGACCAGCCATACAAGGCATGGACGCTGACCTTCACCCAGACCCTCTACCTAGGCCCGACGCTGCTCGACGACCCGCTCGGCACGCCGAAATTCGCCCGTACCTGGGAAGTCAGCGACATCGACGACCCCGACCAATACACCGCGCTGGAGGCCTGACCGATGTTCGACGCACTACTGCGCATGCAACTGGGGCCGATTATCGAGCGGCTGGCCGAGATGGAAGCGGAAATCGACGACCTGCACCGCCGAGCCGAGAGTTTCTGTCGCATCGGCGTCTGTCAGGCAGTCGATGCCGCGAGCAACACCTGCCAAGTCAGCCACGGAGGATTGCTCACGCCGTCGATCAAGTTCTTCAACCCCAGCGCCGGAGCGCAGAGCGAGTCGCGGATTCCGAGCGTGGGCGAGCAGTGCCTGCTATTCAACTACGGCAGCGGTGAAAGTGGCGCGCAAAGCGTGGCGTTGTTTGGTTTGAACAGTGACCGCTTTCCACCGACGGCAACGGTACCGACGCTGACGCGCCGGGTGCACGTTGATGGCAGTGAAAGCGGCTACGACGACGCCACACACATTCTGCACTGGCAGAACGGCCCGGCGGCTTTCACCGGTTCTCGCGAATCGCTTGCACTGAGCATCGGCCCGGCACAACTGACGATGACGCCACAGCTGATCAGCCTGCAACTGGGCGGCGTCGGCCTGAGCATCGACGCCTCGGGCGTGCACTTCAGCGGCCCGTTGGTGGATCACCAGGGCCGTGTCATCAGCCCCTGAATCAAGAGCTTCCCATGATCGGAATCGATAGAGACTCCGGGGCCACGGTCGACGACTGGCTGCAGTTTGTGCAGCGCGCGACCCGGGCCCTGACCACGCCGCTGGGCACCCGGCAAAAAAGGCCCCTTTATGGCTCGCTGATCCCCACGCTGCTGGGGCAGAACCTCGGTGACGACGTTCTGCTTCTGGCCCAGAGCCACGCGGCTCAGGCGTTCTACAACGCGCAGAACGGGATCAGCGATTTTCAGCCGAGCGTGATCGTCGCCAGCCGTCAGGGCGCCGGTCTGCTGCTGCGTTTCGCCGGCACCTGGAAAAACCGTCAACAGACATTCGAGGTCGTGACATGAGCATGTTGATCCCCGGCCAGAACCAATTGGCCGAACCGGCGCTGATTACCGTCGACGCCTTCGAAGACCTGCTCGCCGAGTTCAAGACCTTCGTCGTCGAGTACGTTGGCGCCCGAGCGCCGGACAGCGCGGCGAAACTCAAGACCAGCCTGGAAAACGAGAGCGAATTGCTGACCCTGGCGCTCGAAGCTTTTTGCGTGCGTCTGCAATCCCACGAGCGCAAATACAACGCTCGTATCAAGCAGATGCTGGCGTGGTGGGCGACCGGCAGCAACCTCGATGCACGGCTGGCGGACATGGGCCTGGAGCGACAGTTGCTCGATGCGGGTGACCCGGCAGCCTTCCCGCCAATACCACCGATTTATGAAAGCGACGACGACGCCCGGTTGCGCTACTACCTGGCGCCACATGCGCCGGCTGCGGGCTCGCGGATGCAGTATCGCCGCGAGGTATTCACCCTGGGTGAACGGCCAACGGTGAAGGTCGAATCCAGCGATGGCGGTGTGGTGAACGTCACCTACACCTTCAACCCAGACGGCCTCGCTGCACAGGTCAAGGACGGCAACGGTCGGCGTACTGCGCCGGGCGAAGTGCAGGTCACGGTGTTGTCCCGCGACGGCGATGGCACCCCGTCTGCAGCGTTGCTTGACGGTGTACGCCAGCACTTCGCCCGACCCGATGTGCGACCGGAAACCGACCTCGTCACGGTCAAGGCAGCCGACATTCAGCGCTACAAAATCCGCGTGGTGGCGAAGATCAATTCCGGCCCCGACTCGGGCCTGACCAAAGTTGCCGCACAACAGCAATTGCAGGCCTACGCCGACAGTTGTCATCGCCTGGAAGGACGGGTCGACCCGAGCTGGATCGACTACACGTTGCACAGTGCTGGCGCCGTGCAACTGCAGATTCTTGAACCGCTGGCGCCGATCGTCACTACGGCGTTTCAGGCACCGTACTGCACGGCGGTCGAGGTCGAGGTGCTGACGTTATGAGTGAGCCAATACAACGCCCGACCTTGTTGCCAGCCAACAGCTCGGCACTCGAACGCGGTCTGGATCTGGGCTTTGGCGCACTGCTGGATCGCATCGCGCCGCCGTTCCCCGAACTGATGAATCCGAGCGAAACACCGGTCGCATTCCTGCCGTATCTGGCAGCGGATCGCGGTGTCGCCGAATGGAGCACCAGCGCACCGGAAGCGGAAAAGCGCCTGACCGTCGAACTGGCCTGGCCCACTGCACGCCAGGCCGGCACTCGCAAGGCGCTGGAGAACGCGGCCAAGGGTTTGCAACTGCGCCCCGAAGTCCGCGCCTGGTACGAACAGACGCCGCCCGGCGTGCCTTACAGCTTCTCCGTGCGGGCCTTCAGCGAGCAACCCTACAGCGCAGAAATCGACGCCCGTCTCGACCGACGCCTGGCCGATGCCAAGAGCGAACGGGACATTCTCTCGGTGACGGTTGGCTTGAGCGCGTTCGGCAGTCATTCCATCGCCGCTGCGACCTTTTGCGGTGAGCTGACGACGGTTTATCCGGTGTTCATCGAAGGGCTCGAAACCTCTGGCGAGGCGTTCATGGCCGCTGCTTTGTACACCGTCGAAACATCCACTATTTATCCTCAGGGGGCCTGAATGGCTGACTATTACACCCTGCTCACCAACGCAGGGATTGCCTACGAAACGGCGTGCAAGGCCGCGGGTACGCCGATCAAGTTGACACAGATTTCCGTCGGCGACGGCGGCGGGGCGGTCTACAACCCGGCCGCGACCGCCACCGCGCTGAAGCGTGAAGTCTGGCGCGGGCCGCTCAATGCGCTGTTCCAGGACGAGAAAAATCCGAGCTGGCTGCTCGCCGAAGTGACCATTCCGCCGGACGTTGGCGGTTGGTACGTGCGTGAAGCGGGGTTGTGGACCGACACCGGGATCCTCTACGCCATCGTCAAATATCCGGAGTCGTTCAAGCCAGTGCTGGCCACGTCGGGTTCGGGTAAAGAGTTCTATATTCGCTCGATTTTCGAGACCAGCAATGCGTCGTTGGTAACGCTGCTGATCGATGACACGGTGGTCAAGGCCACACGTGCCTGGGTCATGAGTTACCTCGCCGAAGAACTCGGCAAGCTGGATGGCAAGCAATCGGTGCGCGTCGCGGCGTCCAGCAACATTGTGTTGAACGGTGCGCAGCAAATTGACGGTGTCGCCGTGATTGCCGGTGACCGCGTGCTGCTGGCGAACCAGACCCTGGCCAAGGACAACGGCCTGTGGATCGTCGCCAATGGCGACTGGGTGCGGGCGACTGATGCCAACAGCAGCGCCAAGGTCACGCCGGGCCTGACGGTCATGGTGGAGGAGGGCATGGCGAACGGTGATTCGCTGTGGCACCTGACCACGAATGCGCCGATCACCCTTGGTACCACCGCACTCACGTTCAAGATGTTGGCGGGGCGCACCGGGATTGCTGCCGGGACTTACAAGAGCCTGACGGTTGATGAATATGGTCGGGCGACTGCTGGGGCTAACCCTGAAACCCTCGCCGGTTTTGGGATCAAAGATTCCTACACCAAGGCTGAAGTCGAGGCGTTGATTGCCAAGGCATCGGCATTGCCCGTGGGTTCGATTGTCGCGTTTCCGGTTGATGCACCGCCGCCGGGTTTTCTGGAGCTGGATAACAGCGTCAAGAGCAGTGCGACTTACCCGGACTTGAGCGCTTATCTGGGTGGCAAGTTCAACAAGGGTGATGAGGGGGTTGGCAATTTCCGTTTGCCTGAAGCGCGTGGTGAGTTCTTGCGCGGATGGGATCATGGGCGTGGGGTGGATGCCGGGCGAGCTCTTGGAAGTTGGCAGGCTGATTTAATCAAGCAGCATGTTCATGACATGTCTGCGATTGCGACGACTACCGTAAACTCGGGAATCAGCGGTGGTGTGTCTTATGCCGCCGCTCGAGAAGATAACAATGCCTCGGGGGTCACGACGCGCATCAACGCAACAGGCGGTGGTGAAACCCGCCCACGCAACATCGCCGTCATGTGGTGCATCAAAGCCTGGAACGCCCCGGTCAATCAGGGAACCATCGATGTAGCCGCATTGGCGAAGGAAGTCGAACGGCTCAAATCCGCCGTTCCGGTGGGCGCTGTTCTGGCCTTCCCGACAGGCATCGTCGCTCCCGGTTATCTGGAGCTGGATGGCAGCGTACAGAGCATTGCGACTTATCCGGATCTGGCGGCTTTTCTCGGTACCACTTACAACAAGGGTAACGAGGGGGCGGGTAACTTCCGCTTGCCGGAGTCGCGCGGTGAGTTCCTGCGTGGCTGGGACCATGGGCGTGGTGTGGATGCTGGAAGGGGTGTCGGCACGACTCAAGCAGAGGCATTTGCTGCGCACAACCACCGCTATTTTGATGGCACTGCTGCGACCTTTGATCCTGCAGGTAATTGGCAGGCAGGCAATATTAATGGTGCGGCAGCGAGTATCTCAGTGGGTGCATTTCTTTCCACGGTAGATAGCGGTTCCACTATGCAGATGGTGAACGCCCAGAATACGGTGAACACTGGCGGAACTGAAACCCGCCCCCGCAACCTCGCCGTCATGTGGTGCATCAAGGCCTGGAACGCACCGGTCAATCAGGGAGGCATCGATATCGCGGCTCTGGCCGTTCTGTCGCAACAGGCCACTGAAACCAACCAAGGCACAGCGAAAGTCGCTACCCAGAATCAAACCAATGCAGGAACCGACGATACAGTCATCGTATCGCCGAAAAAGCTGCGCCTCGGATTCGAGATCAATCTCGCCACCAATGGATACATCATTTTCCCCTCGTGGCTCGGTGGCTTGATGCTGCAATGGGGGTTGGCGAACATGCCGGGGACATCCGCAAACTTCAGTTTCCCAATTGCCTTCCGTAACAACGTCTTTCAAATGATAGCTACTGATGGGGGCGGTGGTGCCCATCCTTTGGGTGTAAGTCCAGTAACGACCGGCTTCACCGCTTGGAGTAACGTGGCGACGACGAACCTCCGCTATCTGGCCATAGGTAACTAAAATGCGTTATTACAGCAAATCAACAGACTGCACTTATTTGGACCGTGTGCATTCGGTGATGCCGGATGACGTAATTCAAATCAGTGATGCCCTCTATCAGGAAGTCTTTGCCAATCCCGCGTTCGGAAAAGTCCGAAGTCAGGATGAAAACGGACTGCCGATCTTGATTGATCCGCCGGAATTGACTTCAGAAGAGCGAGCAAAGCAGGAACGCAGTTGGCGAGACAAACAGATCAATAGTGTTCTTTGGTTGCGCGAACGTCATCGCGACCAACTCGATCTGAACCAGACAGCATCGCTGACAACTGAGCAGTTTAGTGAACTGTTGATCTACATTCGCAACTTGCGCGACTGGCCCCAATCGGCAGCTTTTCCATCGCCAGAATCGCGTCCGGTCGTGCCCTCCTGGATCGCTGAGCAGCCTCAGTAAACGCCCCGCACCCCGGGGCGTTTTCTTTCCCGCCAAAAAACATTTCAACACCCGCCAAGCCCCTCCCCAAGAGGGGCTTTCCCGTTTATGGAGAAACGAAAAATGGCAACCCGCCAAACCTACACCGTGCTCGTCCCATTCCCCACCGGCGGTGGGCACTGGTCGAGCGTCGGTCAAGACCTTGATCTGCTCGACGTCGAAGCCAGTGCCTTGCACAGCGCCGGTCGACTTGAACTGAAAACACCCACCACCCAGGCCAAAAAGGCCGCTGCCAAGAAGGCTGACTAACCATGGCTGAGGTTTTGAACTTCGAGCACAACGGCATTACCGTCAATGCCACTGAATCCCCCGAGGCCATGGGTGGCCTGGGTGACAACGTCATCGGTCTGGTCGGCACCGCGCCGAAAGCCGATCCGCTGATTCCGCGCAACGCACCGTTCCGCATCAACAGCTTCACCACCCACGCGCTGCTCGATCCGACCGGCGCCGAAGAGGGCACGCTGTATCACGCGGTTTACCAGATCCTCAAAGTGGTCAAGGTGCCGGTGTACGTGGTGATCGTCGAAGCGGGCGCGACCCCGGCCGACACCGTTAACGCAGTGATTGGCGGTGTCGATCCAACCACCGGCCGCAAGCTCGGTCTGGCGGCACTGGGCAGTGTCCCGGAAGACCTGACCATCATCGGCGCGCCGGGCTTCACCGGTACCAAAGCAGTGGCCAGCGAGTTCGCTTCGTTCGGCAAGCGCATCAAGGCCCGTGTGGTACTGGATGGCAAGGACGCGTCGGTCGCTGATCAAGTGACTTACAGCCAGGAACTGGGTGGCGCCGACCTCGGTTTCGACCGTTGCCTGGTGGTGCACAACATGCCGGCCGTGTACTCGAAAGCGGCAAAGAAAAATGTGTTCCTCGCGCCGTCCAGTCTGGCGATTGCCGCACTGGCCAAGGTCAAGCAGTGGGAAAGCCCGGGCAACCAGGTGACCTACGCCGAAGACGTGTCCCGCGTCGTTGAATACAACATTCTCGACACCTCCACCGAAGGCGATCTGCTCAACCGCTACGGCGTCAGCTACTACGCCCGCACCGTGCTGGGCGGCTTCTCGCTGCTGGGTAACCGCTCGATCACCGGCAAGTTCATCAGCTACGTCGGCCTCGAAGATGCGATCAGCCGCAAGCTGGTCAAGGCCGGCCAGAAAGCCATGGCCAAGAACCTGACCAAATCGTTCATGGATCAGGAGGTCAAGCGCATCAACGACTGGCTGCAGACCCTGGTCGCCGACGAAACCATTCCTGGCGGCAGCGTCTATCTGCACCCGGAACTCAACAGCGTCGAGAAGTACAAGAACGGCACCTGGTACGTGGTCATCGACTACGGCCGCTACGCGCCGAACGAACACATGGTTTATCAACTCAACGCCCGCGATGAAATCATCGAGCAGTTCCTGGAGGACGTTCTCTAATGTTTACCAACCGCGTAAGACAGGCCATCGCGGCCACCCTGCAAGGCCTGCCGTTGTCGGCGACCGTTGAGGAGTTCACCCCGCCGAAAATCGATTTCGACATGGAAAGCATGACGGGCGGGCGCTTCATCGTTGAGGAAATGGCCAAGAGTGCCAAGGCTCTGAACGCCATGCTCAAGCTGCAAGGCACCGGTGCAGAAGTGTTGCTGGCGATGGGGGTGAAGCTGGGCGACGACATCCTGCTGAACGTGCGTGAAGCCGGTCAGGATCAGGACGGCAACACCTGGTTCACCTATCACACCATCGGCGGCAAGCTCAAAACCATGGGTGAAGACGCGATCAAGATGGGCGGCAAAGCCCTGACGACTCTGGAGTTCTCCTGCCGCACCTACAACCGCCTGGAAAACGGCATCCCGGTGATCGACATCGACGTACGCACCCAGAAATTCGTGCTCAACGGCGTCGACATCCTTGGTGATGCGCGCCGTGCGGTGCTGATGCCGTAACGCTGTAAGCCAGCCAGGCACCTGACCCTGTGGGAGCGGGCTTGCTCGCGAATGCGGTGTGACAGTCGACGCTCATTTATCTGACAGGCCGCCTTCGCGAGCAAGCCCGCTCCCACATTGGGCCAGTGTGACTGGCCGATGTTTAGCAATACCCCCTCAAGAATCACCAAGGAATTCATACATGTCGTGGATGCCACCCAAGCATGACCTGCTGTCGCCGATCACCGGTGACGACGGCTCGCAGATCGAACAGATCCAGCTCAAGCCACTGTTCTACGCTGCGCAGAAAGAAGCGCTGGAGCGGGCCGGCGATGATGAAGACGATCAGTTCTTCGAACTGGCGCTGCTCGCCACCGGCCTGTCGGTCAAGGAACTCGACCAGCTCAAACGCCCGGACTACGTGAGCATCGCCCAGTACGTGCACGAGATGTCGACCCGTCCGACGGCGTACTTTCTGGAGCAGGTGGCGGACGCGGAAAAGTCCGACGATCCTGACCAGGTGCAGCTGCTGCAACCGCTCGCCGTGACCGGCCGCACCGTGACCTCGCTGTCGCTGGAAATGCCCGCACTGCGCGCCACCAAAGTGATGAAGAAACTGAAAACGGCCAAGGAACGCGCCGAGTTCATCACTGCCCATTGCACCGGTCTGATGATCCCCGATCTGGCCCAACTGAGCGTCCCTGACTGGACCCAATTGCAGGTGCGCATCGACGATTTTTTAAACCAGCCGGCGGCCTACTTTCGGAACGCGACATCGAAGTAATCCTCGATATCGTCCCGCTCATTTACCCGGTAAGTGAAGCGGAGATTCTGGAATGGGACGCCGAAAAGGCGTTGCGCCGCTACGACATAGCGATCACTCGCCTTGGCGTGAAACAGGAGTAGAGCGGCATGGCAGAGAGTAAAAACGCGCTCATGTACGCCGGTGAGAGCACGGATTCCGCGAGCCGCAATATCGGCTTGACCACTGCAGCAACGGGCACGACTGCAGCAGGCCTGGATCGGGATAAGGTCACCGATCTGAGGCAAGCGTTGAGCACGGCAAGTGACCGAATCGTTTCGCTGACTGCAGCCATCGATTCGCTGATCCTCACCTTGGCGACCCAGCGTTCTTTGTCGAAGAGCGCGGTCAATGGCGACGTCGGATCTTCCGCGCAGAAGGCTGCAGACAAGGTAGCCGGCGCCGCCCCTCCCGAGTTGCTCAAAGCCGCTGTCGCGATGGACACAGCCGCTGCGAACCTGAGCGAAGTCGCTCGACTGACTCCGGTTCAGGGCAAGGAAATGGCTCAGGCAAGCCTGATCACGGCCAGTGCGCCGTTGGTGGCTGCCGGAGGAACCACCGGGGTTGAATTGCTCAATGCCGCGGCGTTGGGTGCCAAGGCGGGGATTGGCATCGACTTGCCCAATGCCTCGGACAAGCAGTTCGAACTGCTGAAGTTTGCCGATGACGCTGCGCTCACCGCGTCAGCATTCAAGGTGCCTGCGCTACAAGTCGCCGAGATGATGGCGGCCTGGCGTACCTCAATGAAACTGACCCGTGATCAGGCCATCGATCTGGCAGATGCGGCTCACCACTTGGGCAAAATGCCCGGAGATGTAAACGCGGCAGACATCGGCTCGGTGTTGCAGCGTTCCGGCGACGCGGCAATTGCTGCGGGGTTGCAACCCGAGCAAGCCGCAGCGCTGTCGGCAGCCTTGCTGAACACCGGAACGAAAGAAGGTGAAGCAAGCGTCGCGTTGAAGAGCATTTCCACAGCCTTGAGCAAGGGAGACCAGGTCTCTGTCGCCGAACAGGGTGCGTGGAAACAACTGGGGCTCGATCCCAAGGCCGTGTCTGCGGCGATGCGTGATCCGAACAAGGACAATGCGCAAGGTACGTTGCTGACAGTGTTGGCCGCATTGAACGCCAGACCGCCAGAACAACGCGCAGTGTTGGCCAGGACGTTGTTCTCCGATGGCGGTGATGCTGCGCAGAATCTCTCGCAAAACCTCGGCGAGGTTAATGAGACGTTCTGGCAGGTCAAGGACAAGCAGCGATACGCGACGTCGGAGCTGGGCGAGAAAGGGTCGGTAAAACAGGCTGCCCTGGCGCTTTCCGGTACTCAGCAAGGACAGCTGAATATTCTGAATGCCCGTAGCGAACGATTGGCCGTCGCCAAAGGCAACGCGTTGGCACCCTCCAGCGATTCGCTGGCCTCTGCCGGGGTCGACAAGCTCAGTGAACTGACTGAAACCTATCCGAAAACTGCTGGCGTGGTGTTGACGGTGAGCGCGTTTCTCAAACCGTTGCTCGATCAAGCGCTCGATGCCATTGGCAGCGATATCAAAGGCCGGGTTGGCAAGAAAGTCGTGGATAAGGGCCTGTCCGTTTTCACTGGCGCCGCCACCGGCACAGCGGGGGCCGCCGCTGCTGGCAGCGGTTTGAAGATCCTCGAGCAAACTTCGCGGGTGCGGGCTCCGCTCCTGGAGTCGACCACCGCTGCCATGCGCCCTCTGTCACGCGCAATGCCCTGGCCTGTAAAAACCGTCGCTGCCCTCGCAGGCCTGGCGGCCGGGGTGGCCACTGGTGACGAAACCCAGATAGCCAAAAGCGTCGGCGCAGCGGGCGGTGGAATGGCCGGCGCTCTTGCAGGCTCTGCTTTCGGTGCGTCACTCGGAGCCTTGGGTGGCCCACCCGGCATGGCCATAGGCGGCCTTCTCGGTGGATTGCTTGGCGGTTGGCTGGGCAGTGAGGGCGGTTCCCTTCTGGGTGAAAAACTCGGCAGTACCCCACCGGACAAACTCGCAGCACCGGCTCAGGTCAGTCAGGCGCTGGCCAGCGCCCCGGCGCCCACCGTGCCAGCCCCCTACGCGCCCACAGTTCAGGTGTATTGCAGCGACCCGGGCAGTGTGGAAAAGATCGGTCAGTTGGTCGACTTTCACCTGAGATCCCAATTCAGCAACGAATTCATTCCACTGATGAACACCAACAGCCTCGCCACCCGCCGTGACGCAGCCCTGACCGATGGAGTCGACTGATGAAACAACAAATGGCTCTAGGCAGTTTCATCTTCGGCCTGTCGCGCAACTTCGCCTACAGCACGCTGGCGCGAAAGTCCGACGGTGGCTGGAGCGAAATCCAGATCCTGACCAGCAAACCGAAGTCCAGTCAGACCGGGCAGAAAGCGGAATCGCTGACCATCAGCGGCACCTCGATGTATGCCGTGGCCATGGATCGACTCGATGAATTGCGCGCGCTTCAGGCACAGCGTGTGCCGTTGCCGTTGATTGACGGTATCGGGCGCAACTGGGGTCTGTGGCGGATCAACAGCATCGACGAGAACCAGAGCGAGGTCATCGATGACGGCACCGCGATGGTGATCAAGTGGGTGGTCGGATTAACGGAGTTCAACAATGCGTAAGGTACGAAGCGTGGCCGGTGATTCAGTGAATCTGCTGCTCTACCGCGAAACCGGGCGCAGTGATGACGCCGCCGAAGAAGCTCTGTGGACACTCAACCCGACCCTGGCCGAACACGGTCCGATCCTGCCTGCGGGCGTCTGGGTCACGCTGGCGGAACTCGACTCGAAACCGGCCACGATCAAACCGCTCACGGCCTGGGATTAAGGAGGTTGCATGGCATTGGGTTTCACCCCAACGGTAAGACTCTATGGGGCCCATTCGGCCCTGCTCAATCAACGCCTGATCAGTTGGGAACACATCGATGCAGCCGGTTTCGAGTCCGATCAACTGACGTTGACCATCGATCTTGAAGGCCTCGAAGGGCTGCCGAATCTGGGTGGAAAAATCGGCCTTGAGGTCGGTTATCTAGAGTCGGGAATGGTCGACAAGGGCCAGTTCAAAGTGACGCGCCTGACGCCGACGCTGTTCCCGTTTCGCCTGACGCTGGTGGCCACGGCGGCGCCGTTCAGCAAGGATGATGAGACGGGCTTCAAGCAACGTCGCACGGCCAGTCATGGCCCGACCACCTTGGGTGCGCTGTTTCGCAAGCTGGTGTCGAGCCATGGCTTTTCGCCGCGCGTTGCGCCCGAGGTGGCGATGA
Organism: Pseudomonas sp. LAMO17WK12:I5; assembly: GCF_900215165.1. NCBI lineage: Bacteria > Pseudomonadati > Pseudomonadota > Gammaproteobacteria > Pseudomonadales > Pseudomonadaceae > Pseudomonas > Pseudomonas sp. LAMO17WK12:I5. The sequence continues at coordinate 230,729 of NZ_OBDS01000002.1, forward strand.
TCAGAATCGAGCACGTCGACCAGTCCAACGAAACCGATATGAGCTTTCTGACGCGCCTGGCGAAAAAGTACAACGCGGTGACCAAACCCTACAACGACGTGTACGTGCTGGCCCGTCCCGGCCAGACCAAATCGTTGTCGGGCCAGGTGCTGGCGGACGTGACCTTGTCGGTTACCAGCAACAACCGTCCCGGCGATCACGCGTTCGTCAGCGCCACGCTGGAGGAGTCTGCCCGCGAGCAGACCAAGGGTTGCAAGACCTGTTTCTGGGATGGTGCTGCCGGCGTGTTGCGCTGGGTTGAAACGGGGCTTGCGCCGTTCAAGACCCTCCGCCAGAAACAACCCAGCGAAGCCGATGCGATCGCCGTCGGCGAAGGCGAAGTGCGCAAGATGCTCCGGCAGAAGTACAAGGTGAAGATCACCTGTCCCGGCAATCCACTGCTGGCGGCCGAAGGGCTGGTGCTGCTCGATGAGACCTGGCCAGACTTCATGCGCGGTCGCTGGTCGATCGAAAAAGTCACCGCCAGCGGCAATCGCGAGAACAGCTATCGCTGCGTGATCGATGCCAGCGGCCTTGATCCCAAGGCGGGCGCCAAAGACTGATTCACTCTTTCTCAGAGCGACACAAACCCCTGTGGGAGCGAGCCTGCTCGCGAAAGCGGTGGATCAATCAACACTGTTTTTGAATGTAAGTCCGCCTTCGCGAGCAGGCTCGCTCCCACATTGGTCCTGCGGTAACTCCCCCACACTCTGGAACACCACCATGAAGATCACCCCGATCCTCACGCAGCTGCGTGGGCAATGCCCAAGCCTTGCCAACCACATTGCGGTGGGTGTCGATCTGGCGTTGCTGCAAGGCAACGCTGATCTGCCGACACCCTCGGCCCATGTGCTGCCGCTGGCCGATGTGGCCAGCAACAGCACCGCACAAAACCTCACCGCCCAACCGATCCGCGACCGCTTCGAAATCGTCCTGGCGCTCGACGCCAGCGACAGCACAAAAGCGCTGGATCTGTTGCACGACCTGCGCGCCGAACTGTGGCGCGCGCTGGTGGGATTCAAGCCGGGAAATGACTACAGCGCCATCGTCTACGACGGCGGCGAGATGGTCTCGATCAACAGCAGCCGGGCCTTCTATCGGCTGCGCTTTTTTACCGAGTTCCAGCTCGGCCGCAATCTGCCGAGTCAGCCTGCGGAGAGTTGGCACGAACGTGAACTGGACGGTTTGTCGTCCTTTACCGGGGTCACCGTGCGGGTCGATGCGATCGACCCGGCCGACCCCAATCTGAAACACCCGGGCCCTGACGGGCGCGTGGAACTGACTTTCTCTGGAGGCGTAACCCCATGAGCAATCGCATCACCGTACTGCCGGCCGCTGGCCGTGCCGTGCCTGACCCGGAAGCGGGCGATCTGCTGCCCAAAGAAGGCCGTGAAGTGCTGGACAGCGCCTGGTGGCGCCGACGTCTGGCCGACGGCGATATCACTCTCAAAACCGTAAAAGTCAAAGCACAGGGAGCCAAATAATGGCGATCGGATTCAGCAACATCCCCGCGGACATTCGTGTACCGCTGTTCTATGCCGAAATGGACAACTCGGCCGCCAATAGCGCGACTTCGGCCATGCGCCGTCTGATCGTCGCTCAGGTCAACGACAACATCGCCCCGACTGAAGTCGGCAAACTGGTGCTGGTCTCCAGCGTCGCTCTGGCAAAAAGCATCGGCGGTCAGGGCTCGATGCTCGCCTCGATGTACGAGACCTTCCGCAAGGCCGACCCGATCGGCGAGATCTGGTGCCTGCCGCTGCACAACACTGAAGGCGCCATCGCCAAAGGCGTGCTGACCCTGACTGGCACTGCGACTCAGGCTGGCGTGCTCAACCTGTACGTCGCTGGTGTGCGTGTGCAGGCCACCGTGGTCAACGGTGCCACCGCTGCTCAAGCGGCTACCGCACTGGCACAGAAAATCAACGCCACCGCCGATCTGCCGGTGAGCGCGGCGGCTGCTGAAGGTGTGGTCACCCTGACCGCCAAATGGACCGGCGACAGCGGTAACGACATCAGCCTGCAATTCAATCGCCTGGGCAAGAGCAACGGCGAAGAAACCCCGGCCGGCCTGACCACTGCGATCACCGCCATGACCGGCGGCGCCGGTGTACCGGACCAGGTCGCAGCCGTGGCTGCACTGGGCGACGAGCCGTTCGAGTTCATCGCTCTGCCGTGGTCGGATCTGTCGACCCTCAATACCTGGCAAGCAGTGATGGATGACAGCACCGGTCGCTGGTCCTGGGCCAAGCAACTGTTCGGTCACGTCTACAGCGCCAAGCGCGGCACCGTCGGCACCCTGGTTGCTGCTGGCCAGGCACGCAACGATCAGCACATGACCATTCAGGCGCTGGAGCCGGGCGTACCGCAACCGTTCTGGGTCCAGGCGGCAGCACTGGCTGCGCGCACCGCGGTGTTCATCTCCGCCGATGCCAGCCGTCCGACCCAAAGCGGCAGCCTGCCGGGTGTTGATCCGGCGCCGGCCAGCGAGCGTTTCACCCTGACCGAGCGTCAGTCGCTGCTCAACTACGGCATCGCCACCGCGTACTACGAAGGCGGCTACGTGCGCATCCAGCGTTCGATCACCACCTACCAGAAGAACGCTTACGGTCAGGCCGACAACTCCTACCTGGACAGCGAAACCATGCACCAGTCGGCGTTCATCGTGCGTCGTCTGCAAAGCGTGATCACCAGCAAGTACGGGCGCCACAAACTGGCTTCCGACGGCACCCGTTTCGGCGCCGGCCAGCCGATCGTCACCCCGGCGACCATTCGCGGCGAGCTGATCGCGCAGTACGCCAAGCTGGAACTGGAAGGCCACGTGGAGAATGCCGAGCTGTTCGCCGAGCACCTGATCGTCGAGCGCGACGTACAGGATCCGAGCCGCGTGAACGTGCTGTTCCCGCCGGATTACATCAACGGTCTGCGCGTGTTCGCACTGCTCAACCAGTTCCGTCTGCAATACGACGACGCGGCCTGATCGCCGCGTTTGGCCGTAAGCATTCAGCCCACTCCGGTGGGCTTTTTTATTTGAAGGGAGTAACACCATGGGTCAAGTGATTGCAGGCACCTGCTACGTCAAAGTCGACGGTGCACAACTGACTATCAACGGCGGCTGCGAAGCCCCGCTGATGGCCGTCAAACGCGAAACCGTCGTACCGGGTTTCTACAAGGAAACCGACGTCGCGCCGTCCTTCAAAGTGACCGCGCTGCACACCGCCGACTTTCCGCTGAAGAAGCTGATCGAAGGCACCGACATCACCGTCACCTGCGAATTCAGCAACGGCAAAGTCTACGTGCTGGCCGGTGCCTATCTGGTCGAAGAGCCGGTTTCCAAGGGCGATGACGCCACCATCGAACTGAAATTCGAAGGCATCAAGGGGACCTGGCAATGAGCGGCGCCGTGAAGCTTCAGGTTGCGATCGAAGCTCACGGCGAGCCTCTGACCGAACTCGTCCTGCGCCGTCCGACGGTGCAGGAAGTGCGAGCGATCAAGGCGCTGCCGTACAAGATCGACAAAAGCGAAGAAGTCAGCCTCGACATGGACGTGGCGGCCAAATACATCGCCGTGTGCGCCGGCATCCCGCCGTCGTCGGTCAACCAGCTCGATCTGGCTGACCTCAACGCGCTGAGCTGGGCCGTTGCGAGTTTTTTCATGAGTGCGGCGTCGGAGCCATCACCGACCTGATCGCAGTCGCCTATGACCTGGCCTGGTTCTGGAAGGTTGACCCCGAACAGATGATGGCCAGGCCACTGGATGTGCTCCGCGAATCGCTGGAGCACGCGCAACGGATCAATGCGATGCAGCAGGTGCAGTGATGGCGAATACAAATTTGAGCCTGATCCCGCAGAACTTTCCCGTCACGGTCAACATGCTCGTGGTGCTCAAGGGCGCCGAGAAAATGGAGACCGAGATGAAGGGGCTGCGCGGCAAGGTCGCAGCATTCAAGAAAAGCATGGAAGACAGCGGCCTCGAGCCGCTGGACGTGGCCGGCTTCATTGCCGAAGGTGGTTTGCTCAAGCCGTTTCAGGACGGCATCAAAAAAGCCATCGAAGCGCAGGATGCGCTGGCGAAGAAAGCCAGGGCACTCAAGGGCCTTAAAGTGCCGAAGGTGGTCCAGGGGGAAACCTCGGCCAACCTGGAAAAATTCAACAAGGCGCTGGATAACATCTCGCTGAAAATCGGTCAGGCGTTGTTGCCGGCGGTTAACGGCATCGTCACGGCGCTGATACCGGTGATGACTTCGATTGGCCAGTTTGTCGCCAACAATCCGTATCTGGTCGAAGGGCTGGCGGCCGCTGCCGTAGCGTTTACGGTGGTCACGGTCGGGGCGATGGGGCTGGTCGCGGTGCTGGGGATTCTGACCTCGCCCATCGGGCTGATTGCGGCGGCTATCGCGGCAGCGGTGGCCATCATCGTGATTGGCGCACGGTTGATTACCAATAACTGGGCGTCGATTTCCGGATTCTTCGGCAGGATGTGGGACTACGTTTCGACGAAATTCAACGCTGGAGTTGCGGCGACCACGCAGGCAATCGAATCGATGGGCGCATTGATCAGCAAAACTTGGGGAGAGATCAGCGCGGAATTTTTTGCCGGCGTCGACAGCGTCGTCAATATTTACAACGGCTTGGTATCGAAAGCGCAGGCAGGCACTGACAAGCTCGCGGCGGCTTTCGACTTCTCGCCGAGTGAGCTGTGGAACAAGGCGTTGGCGAAAGCCAGCAGCGTTGTCAGTGATTTCTTCGCCAGCACGATGGCGAATGCACAAGCAGGGATCGACAAGCTCAGGGCGAAGTTCGATTTCTCACCGCGTGAGGTGTGGAACAAGGCGTTGGCGAAGGCCAGTAGCGTTGTCAGTGATTTCTTCGCTGGCACCATGGCGGATACGCAAGCGGGTATCGACAGGCTCAGGGCGAAATTCGATTTCTCGCCGAGTGAAGTGATGAGCAAGGCTTTTGCAACCGCGAGCAATGTCGTCAGTGATTTCTTCGCTGGCGCACAGGCCAAAGCTGCTGCCGGTGTGGACGCGCTCAAGGCGAAGTTCAGTTGGTCGCCAGTGCAGACGATTACTGACGCCTGGGGTTCGCTGAACAATGTGTTTGGCAATCTTGTTGGCGGTGTTGCCGATAACGCCGCGGCGCAGTGGGAGCAGGTTAAATCGATCTTCACGCAATCGCCGGTGGCGATGATTGAATCGGCATGGCAACCCTTGGCGCCGGTTTTTTCCGCGCTGTGGGACGTACTCAGGGCTGGAGCCCAGCCGTTGAAAGACGAGTTTCAAAACCTGTTTGGCAGCGCGCCTGTGGAAGCGGTCATGGCGAAGTGGAATGGCGTGAGCGCGTACTTCTCCGGTCTGTGGGCATCGTTGACCACGGATGCACAAGTGGTGAAGAGCTTCTTCGGCGATCTGTTCAGCCAGTCGCCGCTGGAGTCGATCCAGCAGAAATGGCAGCCGGTACTGACCTGGTTCAGCGACATGTGGAAAAACCTGCAAGGGATTTTCGGGCAGCTTAAAGAACTGTTCGGTGGCAATTTCTCCGGTGTCTTTGCAACCCTCACCGGTACCGCCCCGGCAGCGCCTGCCGGTGCCCCGAAGTTAAGCAGTTCGCTGCCACAAACCTCCAGCGCCCTGATCCAGCAAAGTGCCGCCAACAACCGCACGCAACTCGAGGGCGGCCTGACCGTGCGCTTCGAAAATGCACCGGCGGGGCTGCGCACCGATCAACCACAAACCAATCAACCGGGCCTGGCGCTGTCTTCGCGCATCGGCTATCGCTCGCTGTCGGCAGGAGGTTCCAATGAACTGGCGTGACCGCTTGTTGCCGGCATCGTTTCGCGGTGTCGGATTCTGGATCGATCAGGCGAAAACTCCGGTCGGTCGCAAAGGTCAGTTGCACGAATACCCGCAACGCGACCTGCCGTATTTCGAGGATCTCGGCCAGCAGGCCAAGACCCACGACATCACGGCGTTCATCATCGGCGCCGATTGCCTGGAGCAGCGCGACAAGCTGCTCAAGGCCTTGGAGGCGGGCAGTGGTGAATTGGTGCATCCGTGGCTCGGACGCTTGCAAGTCAAGGTCGGCGAATGCGACATGACCCACACCCGCCAGGACGGCGGGCTGGTGACGTTCAGTCTGAAGTTTTACCCGGACCGGCCGCTGCCGTTTCCGACTGCCACGGTCAGTACGCAAAAAGTTCTGTTGGCCAAGGCTGACACTTTGCTGGGTTCTGCGGTGGCGCGTTTCGAGCAGGCGATGACGTTGATCAAGGCTGCGCGGATCGGCATCGCCAATCTGCGCAACAGCCTGACCGGCGTGTATGAGGTGATCAAAGAGCAGCTCAAACCGCTGATCGAGCAGTATCGGCAGATCACCGAACTGGTCAAAGCGGTCAAGGAGTTGCCCAAGGAAGTGGCGGCGGAGTTCAAGGGCTTGCTCGGCGATATCAAGGAGCTCAAGGAATTCGCGAAGGAGGGCTACCGTGGCGTGATTGCCGACGTGTCCCAACAACTCGAAGCCATCCGCAAGGCCGATGCGCCGAAGATCACCACCGGCAAGGACACCAACGCGGCGGCACAAGCCATGGCCGATCTGGTGCAGGACACCATGCTGGTGAAAGTGGCGCAGTGGGTAGCGTCGATGCCGGTGGCGACTCCGGCGGTGAAGCTGTCGTCGACACCTTCGGTGGCGCATCAGGCGGATCAACCGGTGACTCGTCAGGAAGTGCCGGTGACCGAAGAAATGAAAGCACTGCAGAAGGCGGTCGGGGTGGCAATTGACCCGATGCTGGACAAGGCCGATCCCAAACATCACCAGGCAATTAACGATGTGAAGGAAGCGCTGATTGCGCATCTCAAGGCAGTGGCGTCATCCGGTGTGCGCCAGGTCACCAAATCGTTTCAGGAAAGCCTGCCGGCGCTGGTGGTGGCCTACAAGCAATTTGCCGATGCCACACGGGTGACTCAAGTGACGCAGAGCAACGCGATGAACCATCCGGGCTTTTCTCCCAACGACGTAAAAGTGTCCAGGGAGTGAGCCATGAGCGAGATGGATAACCATGTCACGCTGACCGTCAACAACATGGAATACGGCGGCTGGAAAAGCGTGGAAATCACCGCCGATCTTGAGCGCCAGTTTCGCACCTTCAAACTCGACATCACCTGGCAGTGGCCGGGGCAGACGGTGGATCAACGGATTAAACCGGGTGACCCGTGCGAAGTGAAAATTGGCCAGGACCTGGTGCTCACTGGCTACGTGTTCAAGGCCCCGATCAGTTACGACGGACGCCAGATCAGCCTGAGCATCGAGGGTAGCTCCAAGACTCAGGATCTGGTCGATTGCGCAGCCACCAACCGGCCGAACCAATGGCAGGAGCAACCGCTGCTGAGCATCGTCCAGGCTCTGGCGGCGGAATACTCGCTGTACGTGGTCAACGAAATTCCCGAGACCGCGCGGCTCGCCAAACACACCATCGTGCCGGGCGAAACGGTGTTCCAGTCGATCGACCGATTGCTCTCGCTGTTCCGGGTGTTTTCCACCGATGACGAGCAGGGCCGGCTGGTGCTGGCCAAGCCCGGTAGTGGTGGTCGGGCCAGTGACGCGCTGGAGTTGGGCAAGAACATTCTGTCGGCGAACGCGCCGATGGATCAGAGCCAGGTGTTTTCTGAATACCGAGTGATCGGTCAGCAGAAAGGCTCGGACAATAAGAGCGGGGCGGCCGTCAGCGAGGTTCAATCCAGCGCGGCTGATCTGAGCTTCAAGCGCCGCCGCACCACGATCATCAACGAGGGCACCGCGCTGACGTTCGAGTTGGCCCAGCAACGCGCCCAATGGGAAAGCGCCACCCGCATGGGCCGGGCGCAGACCACCACCTATCAGGTGCAGGGCTGGCGTCAGGCCAATGGCGATCTGTGGCGCCACAACACGCTGGTGAAGGTCACGGATCCGGTGCTCGGCTTTGACGGCGACATGCTGATCTCCAAAGTCACGTATTCGCTCTCGGCGCAGGGCTCGGTGACCACGCTGCAAGTGGCGCCACCGCATACCTTCGATCCTGATCCCACCCCCCCGAAAAAATCTTAGGCCTGACACCGCCCCTGTAGGAGTGAGCCTGCTCGCGATAGCGGTAGACCGGCCACTGAAAGGTCGACTGCACTGACGCCATCGCGAGCAGGCTCACTCCTACAGTTGACCGCGTCGTGCCCATCTTTTGAAGGACAATTCATGAGCCTACTGACACGCCTGCTGGCGCGCGGCACTGTCGTGCTCGCCCATTCGGCATCCAAGCTGCAATCGCTGCAAATGCGCCTCACCGCCGGCGAGGTGAACGACGACATGGAGCATTTCGAACCCTACGGTTTCACCAGCAACCCGCTGGCCGGCGCCGAAGGCATCGTCACGTTTCTCGGCGGTGACCGGTCTCACGCCATCGCCCTGGTGGTCGCCGACCGCCGCTATCGCTTGCAGTCGCTGGCCTCTGGCGAAGTGGCGATCTACACCGACGAGGGCGACAAAATTCACTTCAAGCGCGGGCGGATCATCGACATCGAAACCGCCACCCTGAACATCCGCGCCAGCAGCGCGGTGAACTTCGACACGCCGGTGATCAACCAGACCGGCAAGATCGTTTCCACCGGCGACCAACTCGCCGGCGGCATCAGCCAGATCAAACACGTGCACGTCGGCGTGCAGGCCGGTAGCGGCCAGACCGGTGCGCCGGCAGGAGGCAAATAATGCTTGTCAGCCAGAACCTCCACGCCGCACTGACCCGCGCCGTGCTCATCAGCCTGTTCACCTGGCGCCGCGCCGCCGATGACGACGCCCTCGACGACGAGGAGCGCTTCGGCTGGTGGGGCGACAGCTTTCCCACCGTCGCCGACGATCGCATCGGTTCGCGGCTGTGGCTTTTGCGTCGGGTCAAGCTCACCCGACAGACCCAGATGGACGCCGAGTTCTATGCCCGCGAAGCCCTGCAATGGCTGATCGACGACGGCCACTGCAGCGCCATCGACATCATCAGCGAACGCCTCGACGCCCAGCGCCTGAACCTGCGCACGGTCCTGACCCTGGCCGATGGCGAACGTCTGGACATCAACCCCGATAACAGTTGGCAGGTGATCTATGCCGTTTGAAACCCCTTCGCTGCCGGTGCTGATCAAGCGCACCCAAAGCGACCTGGCCGGCGATTCGCTGCGCCAGTCCGATGCGCAAGTGCTGGCCCGCACCCTCGGTGGCGCCGCCTATGGCCTGTACGGTTATCTCGACTGGATTGCCGAGCAGATCCTGCCGGACAAGGCCGACGAGTCGACCCTGGAACGCATCGCCGCGCTGCGCCTGAATCAGCCACGCAAACCGGCGCAAGTCGCCACCGGCAGCGTCAGTTTTACCGCGACCGCCGGTGCGGTGCTGGATGTCGACACGCTGCTGCAAGCGAGCGATGGCCGTACTTACAAAGTCACCGCCGCGCGCACCACCGTCAATGGCAGCAACACCACCACCATCGCGGCGCTGGATGCTGGCAGCCTGGGCAATGCCGACGCCGGTCTGGCGCTGAACCCGGTGCAGCCGATCGCCGGCGTAGTCGGTAACAGTTTTGTGGTGCTCGCGCCCGGCCTCAGTGGTGGCGTGGCGCGGGAAAGTCTGGAGTCGTTGCGCTCGCGGGTGATCCGTTCTTATCGCGTGATCCCCCATGGCGGTTCGGCCAGCGATTACGAGACCTGGGCGCTGGAAGTGCCGGGTGTGACGCGGGCCTGGTGTCGTGGCGGCCTGCTCGGGCCAGGCACAGTGACGGTGTTCATCATGCGTGATGAAGACCCGCAACCGGTGCCCAACGATGAGCAATTGGCGGAGGTTCAGGAGTACATCGAACCGCTGCGCCCGGTGACGGCGGAAGTACACGTGCAGCGGCCGATTCAGGTGCCGGTGGTGTATCGCTTCAAGAGCGTCAAGCCGGACACCACTGCTGTGCGCGCCGCCGTTGAAGCGCAACTGCGCGACCTGCACAACCGCGAGGCCGATCTGGGTGTGCCGCTGCTGATCAGCCATATCCGCGAAGCCATCAGCAGCGCCGGCGGTGAGTACGATCACACGCTGACCGCGCCGGCCGCTGACGTGCCTGCCGGGCAAAGCGAACTGCTGACCTTCGGAGGTTGCGTATGGGGGGCATAAGAACCGCCGCGCAATATCAGGCGCAGCTGCGCGCGTTGCTGCCGAGCGGCCCAGCGTGGGATCCGGAGCGCGTTCCGGAACTGGAGGAAGTGCTGCAAGGCGTGGCCGTCGAACTGGCGCGCCTCGACGCCCGCGCTGCCGACCTGCTCAACGAGATGGACCCGGCGGGCGTCAGCGAATTGGTGCCGGACTGGGAGCGGGTGATGGAACTGCCCGACCCGTGCCTGGGCGCCACACCGCTGTTTGACGACCGCCGTCTCGCCGTGCGCCGACGCTTGCTCGCGGTCGGCAGTCAGGCTGTCGGTTACTACCTCGACATCGCCAAAAGCCAGGGCTACCCCAACGCCAGCATCACCGAACACGAAGCCCCCCGTATGGGCCGCGCGCGTTTCGGCGCAGCGCACTGGGGCACCTGGGAAGCGCAATTCATGTGGACGCTCAACACCGGCGGCCGCCTGCTGCTCGGCCGGCGCTATGGTGCGAGCTACTGGGGCGAGCGCTTCGGCGTCAACCCGGGCTCGGCGCTGGAATGCCTGATCCACCGCAGTGCCCCGGCGCATACCAAAGTGCACATCAATTATGACTAGGGAGGAATGACGGGATGGATTATCCGAAAAGTGTGCCCAGCGCCGGTCTGGTGAATGGGAAATTTGTGGATGAGGACGCCATCAACGGCAAACCGGGTTCGTTGATTCCGGCTGCGTGGGGCAATGGCGTGACGGAAGAAATCGTCAATGTCATCAAGGCAGCTGCCATCGTGCCGGATGAACAGAATCACGCTCAGCTGCAGCAGGCGATTACAAAAAGCATCAGCGACCGGTTGCCTGGACAGGCGAGCGAAACCGCTGCCGGAGTGATGAAAGTCGCGACTCAGGATCAGGTAGGAAGCGGGGTAGATGACACGGTGGCAGTGACCCCGAAGAAGCTCAAGCTCGGGTTCAGTCTGGCTAACAGTGGAGGCACCGGATACCTCGCCTTCCCGTCCTGGATGGGCGGCTTGATCATCCAGTGGGGCTGGATCAACAGCGCCACGACCGATGTGATTACCACGCTTCCGGTCAGTTTCAATTCAAACTTTTTTCGGGTGATGGTCTGCAACGATTACACGGCGGCGTCCGGATCGATCGGCTATATCGCGGCCAGCACCCGGAGTTTGTCCACCATTGTTTCCCGGGGCTCTAGCGCGTCTCTGGGCGCGCAATACATCGCCATAGGCAAGTAGGTCATTCATGAAAATTTATTGGAGTCCCTCGGTTCAGGGATTTTTTGATTCTCGTGTCAATTCGACGATTCCCAAAGACGCCGTTGAGATCTCGCCATCGCACCGCAACGAGTTGATCGAAGGGTGCAAGCGCAATCAGGTGATTGTATGTCGCGCCAATGGCTTTCCCATTTTGGCTGATGCAGCGTCCGCGACCTCGGCAGAGGCTGCGATCACCGAGCGTCAGTGGCGCGATACGCAATTGAGCGAAACGGATCCCCTGGTTGCACGTCATCGCGACGAGTTGGAAAACGCGCAGGAAACTACGCTGTCCGCCGAGCAGTACACAGCGTTGCAGCAGTACCGCCGCGACCTGCGCAACTGGCCTTCATCGGCACCGTTTCCAGCCATTGCACAACGCCCCGTGATGTCAGTCACGAGCGCCGTTGGGGTGAAAAAGCCCCGGGCAAGGTCCAGAGCCAAACCATGATGCTCATGACGCAAGCGTGCAGCAGCGAAGTTGAGGGAGCGCCCGAAAAGCGTGCCCGGTTGCGGGCGGGTGAACGGCCAATTCGTCGATGAAATCCGCTGACCGGTACTTCGATGTCTACCGGCTGGATCCTGACCACCAAGCCCACCTCACCGTGGGCTTTTTATTTTCAGAAAACAGACCGCCGCAGGCTCGCACTCGCGATCGCCGCGACGCGGTTCATTTGTATTTCAGAGGAACGAAAAACCTATGGATTATCCAAAAAGCGTCCCCAGCGTCGGCCTCGTCGATGGCCGCTTCGTCGATGAAAACCCGGTGGCGGGAACCCCGGGTTCGTTGATTCCGGCGGTGTGGGGCAACAGCGTGACTCAGGAGATCCTGAGTGTGATTAACGGTGGCGGGCTGGTGGCTTCTGAAGCCGATACCGGTCAGTTGTACAAGGCGATTCAGTCGATCATTGGCAGAGCCAGCCCGATGCGTTCGGTCATCACCCGACTGGCCGCGTCGAAAGCCCTGACCGAGGCCGAGCTTGGCCTGGTGCTGATCGACGGCAGCCCGGGGCCTGTGACCGTGCTGCTGCCTCCGGCCAACGCCGCACTCGGTGTGCGCGATGTGATTGTCCGGCGAGTGGACAACAGCGGCAATCGCATGGTCATCCAGGCGTCCGGTACTGACGGGATTCGTTTTCACACCCATCTGTCGGCCAGCGGTTATCCGTTCTTCGTATTGATGGGCGGCGGTGACTGGTGGCACCTGCGCAGTGATGGGGCGGGGAGTTGGTGGCCGGTCGGGCGCTTTGACAATACGCCGTTGGGGCGGCCATTTTTCGAGACGACCCTGATGCTCAGTCCCGGCGGATACGGTGCATTGAATGGCACCGTGATGAAGCGTGCGGAATGGCCGTGGCTGTGGGATCACGCCCAGCAATCGGGAATGCTGGGGACTGAAGCCTTACGTGTGGGCTCCGAGGGGAAATGGACCACGGGTGACGGTGCGACGACCTTTCGTGGCCCGGAAGGGCGAGGGGAGTTCCTGCGGGTTCTGGATGAAGGTCGTGGTGTGGATGCCGGGCGTGCCATGGGCACTTTTCAGACTGGATCGATGCATTCCTATGCGCAAGGTACCAATGGCGCAGGCGCTGTGGGCGCGTACTGGTCAGATAGCCTGACCAGTTTTGGCGCGGATACCCGAGAAGAACCGCAATACGTTACAGGGCTGGTCAATGGCGGCCCGATCTTTCCGGTGAACACCTCTTACCAGAGAGATACCGCAGCAACATTGCTCTACGCCTTCAAATCCCGCCCGCGCAACATCGCCTATCCCGGCCGCATCAAACTCATCTGAGGCATTTCATGTTCAATTATCTATTTGATGGCTCGGGCGCCCTGTCCGGGCCTGTCGAGTTCATTGTCACGCCGGGCATTGGCATCCAGTTACCCGGTAATGCTGTTGAGCTGGCGTACGAGTTGCCTGAGCCGGAAACCGGCCGTAGCTGGGCACTGATCAACGGCGTACCGCGTGAGGTGATCGATCGCCGTGGCGTGGTTTATCGCAAGGAAGGCGGTGCGCAGCAGATTTGGACCGACCTGGGTGAGTTGCCGGATACCCTGACCGCACAGCCATGGCCAGGTGAATTCCACATCTGGCGCGACAACGCCTGGGTGCTGGATGAGCAGGCTCGTTTGGCGAGCATCAGACAGCAATGTCTCGGCAAGCGCGACGCACTGCTGCGCGACGCCGTCCTGCGCATCGCCCCGCTGCAATACGCCGAGGATATTGGCGATGCCAGCCACGACGAACAACTGCTGCTGATCGAATGGAAGCTCTACAGCGTCGAGCTGAACCGGATCGAAAAACAGGCTGGTTTTCCTGACGAAATTACCTGGCCGGTTGCGCCCGAATCAGCAGTAAACACCTGACTCACACATAAGGAAAAGTACCGTGGACTACCCAAACAGTGTCCCTAGTGCCGGCCTGGTCAACGGCCGGTTTGTCGATGAAGACCCGCTGACCGGCAAGCCGGGGTCGTTGATTCCGGCGAAATGGGGCAACAGCGTTACCCAAGAGTTGTTGAATATCATCAATGCTGGCGGCACCGCTCCGACGGAAGCGAAAGATGATCAGGTGTTAACCGCATTACGCAGCAACAAGTTGTTTTTGACTTCACCGCAGTTCTCCAATGATCAGTCGATGGCCACCACTGAGTTTGTTACGCGGGCGGGATTACAGTTCTCCGGTTTTGCTTCTTACGCCGCCAGCACGGTATTGAACGCTGCGAATATTGGCGGTGTCGCGAGTTTCTCCAGTGCCAGCGCGCTGACTGCGACGCTGCCGTCTACCAATGGTGTGGCCCATGCGAGCACCATTCACGTAATCAACGCAGGTACCGGCGTGTTGACCGTCAATCCTTCCGGTAACGATGGGCTTCTCACCTGTAATGGCACATCCGGCCCGCTCAAGTTGGGTATTGGTGACACTGCCTACCTGATCAAACTCACGGGACAGTGGCGCCTCTATGGCGGCTCGGTGAGTGATCGATATGCGTCGGCGCACTCCGGTGTGTACGGCAACATTGGCTACCAGCGTTATGCCAGCGGCAATATCGATCAATGGGGTGTTGGCACGACGGATGCCAATGGCGATGTCAACGTCGTCTTTCCGATCTCTTTCCCTACCGCGTTTTCTTCGATCATCGCCATGCACGTAGGAGGCGATGGAGCGATGGTCGTCATGTACGCGAACTCTGCGTCGAAGCAGGGGTGCCGTCTGAAAGTTCGAAGCTACAGCGGCGAAGTGTCTGCAGGCTGGGGTATCAACTTCTTCGCAAAGGGTTATTAAATGAATCCGTTCAATGTCTTGTTCAGCGCCAGCACCCGTGGGGTTTATGTTCCCGCTATCAACTCATCGGATATTCCGGATGACGTCATTGAAATTCCCCAGACCTATTGGATCTCACTGCTGCAGCAACTGGCGGTGAGTGCAAAAGTGGTCGGTGTGCACGCGGATAACGGTTATCCGACTCTGGTTGATCCACCACCTTATTCGGCAGAAGAAGCGGCAGATGCTGAACGTAGCTGGCGTACAGCACAACTGGCTGCCACCGATGGTCTGGTTGCACGTGATCGTGATGAGCTTGAAGACGGTGGTGGCACGACGCTGACCAGCGAGCAATATGCCGAGCTGCAAACCTATCGCCGCGAATTGCGCGATTGGCCGCAGGGTTCTTTTTTTCCTTTCAGTGAGCATCGGCCTGTAGCGCCGCGTTGGTTGGCAAATGCGGTTTGAGCCGTAGAGGAAACATACATGGATTATCCAAAAAGTGTTCCCAGCGTCGGGCTGGTGAACGGCAAGTTCGTCAATGAAGATGTTGTCGCGGGATTGCCCGGATCGTTGATCCCGGCGACCTGGGGCAACAGCGTCACCGATGAGTTGTTGAACGTCGTCAAATCCGCCGGCCTTGAGCCAAGCGAAGCCGATGCAACCCAATTGTTGCAAGCGGTGCAAAAACTCAATCAGGCAGGTGAAGACAAACATGCCACTGACATCGGCGCCGCCAATCTATACATGGCCAATTATGTGCCTCCCGTCACCGCATTGAAGGACGGCTTGGCGCTGCGCTTTACCGCCGGTAATGCCAATACCGGAGCGAGTACCTTTGCACCGAACGGGTTGATGCCCAAGCCGCTGGTAAATCTTGCATCGAGTGCATTGCGGCCTGCCGAGATTGTCGGCGGCAGTGTTTGTTCGGTGGTGTACAGCGCGGCGTTGGAAAGTTGGGTGCTGGTGTATGCCGGCGGTGGCAGTGGTGCCAGTGGGCGGTTGTTGAGTGTGAGGACGTTCACCTCGTCTGGCACTTATGTGCCGACGGTGGGGATGAAGAATGTGTTGGTGAAAGTTGTCGGCGGAGGGGGCGGGAGTGCAGGCATTGTTGGGACAACTGCTTCCCAGTATTCGCTTGCAGGTGGAGGGGCCTCTGGTAGTTACGCGGAAGCCTGGCTTTCGGCCGCAACGGTTGGAGCCAGTCAGATCGTCACGGTGGGCGTTGGTGGCGCCGCAGGTTTGATCGCATCCGACGCTGGAACGGGCGGAACCAGCTCCTTGGGATCGTTGGTTTCAGCGCCTGGCGGTGCTGGTTCGACCTCGTTGGGTTACACCAGCTTCCCAGGGACCGGTCTGTATGTTGGTGGGTATCCCGGCCAAGCTGCGAAAGGCGGGAACATCGTCAGCATGGCGGGTTCTGCCGGTTCGACAGGTATTTCCATCAATGCGTCGACCCTGGCCGGACATGGTGCCAACTCGCCCTTGGGCAATGGTGGTGTTGCCAGCAGTGCGCAGGGAGCAATCGCGGCCCCTGGTTCCGGGTTCGGTTCCGGAGCGGGCGGCATTGCCAACGCCCCCAGTCAATCTGGCAGACCGGGGGCTTCCGGTGCCCCTGGTGCAGTGATCATCTACGAGTACGCCTGATGAAAACCTACGCACGCATCGTCAACAACACTGTGGCCGAACTGTTCTCGACTGACGGCAACATGGCCAATATGTTCCATCCGGAACTGCTGTGGGTCGACATCACCGACGTGACACCGACACCGCAAATCGACTGGAACGCCAACTTCGGCACTCTCGGCTGGGTGTTCACGGCCCCCGAGGTCGCGGCCCCGAACAACACCCTGACAACTCTGGCAAAAAAATGGCTGGGGGTTGTTGCCCGTCAACCATGATTCAATCGGAGCATCCAGGGAGGATTACGCATCATGCAAATCACTGAAGACAACCTTAAAACCATCATGCCCAACGCCCGCTCCCAAGCGGGCGTTTTTGTTTCTGCACTCAACAATGCAATGACTCGCCGACATATCGACTCGCCAAAACGTATCGCTGCGTTTCTTGCGCAGATCGGTCACGAGTCGGGCCAGTTGCAATACGTGCGCGAGCTGGGCAACAACCAGTACCTGAGCAAATACGACACTGGCACGCTGGCGTTACGTCTGGGCAACACGCCCGAGGCCGACGGCGACGGGCAGAAGTACCGCGGTC
Organism: Pseudomonas sp. LAMO17WK12:I5; assembly: GCF_900215165.1. NCBI lineage: Bacteria > Pseudomonadati > Pseudomonadota > Gammaproteobacteria > Pseudomonadales > Pseudomonadaceae > Pseudomonas > Pseudomonas sp. LAMO17WK12:I5. The sequence goes on from NZ_OBDS01000002.1 coordinate 247,663, forward strand.
GCGGGCTGATCCAGATCACCGGGCGCAGCAACTATCGGCAGTGCAGTCTCGGCCTGTTCGGCGATGAACGTCTGCTGTCCTTGCCGGAATTGCTTGAGCAACCGCAATGGGCAGCGGAATCGGCGGCATGGTTCTGGGAGCAGAACGGCCTGAACGATCTGGCCGACCGCGACCAGTTCAACAGCATCACCCGCCGAATCAACGGCGGGTTGAATGGCCTGCAGGATCGGCTCGACATCTGGGCGCGGGCGAGGGCGGTGCTATGTCCGTCTCCTGGCGTTTAACCGGCTTTTTGTTACTGACCTTGGGGGGCGCTGCGCTGGCCTGGCAGTTTCAGGACTGGCGTTACGGGCGACAACTCGCGGAGCAGGCGCGGTTAAACGCCGACACTCTCAATCAGCTGAATGTGGCCGCAGCCAGCGCGCAGCAGGTCGAGCAGGATAAACGTCTGGCCCTTGAGCAACGCCTCGCAGCCAGTGAACAAACCCACTATCGAGCACTCAGTGATGCCCAACGTGATCAGGATCGCCTGCGCGATCGTCTTGCCACTGCTGATTTGCGCCTGTCAGTCCTCATCGACGCTGGCGACGTTGCCCAAGGCTGCGGGGTGCCAGCCACCGCCGGCCCCGGCGGCGTGGATCATGCAGCCGTACGCGCCCGACTTGACCCGGCGCATGCTCAACGAATTATCGCCATCACCGACACCGGTGACCGCGGACTGATTGCCTTGCAGGCCTGTCAGGCCTATGTCAGAGCGCTGGCGCCCGAACATTTTGAATGAGTCTGTGTATTGAAAGCGCAACCGGGTCGTGTACGGTGGTAGTCATTCCATCCGATCCGGAGCGCACCGTGAAAGAGATCACTCAACTGGCTGCCGAGCTCGGCCGACGTTTGCAGTTGCTCAACGCCCACGTCACCACGGCCGAGTCGTGCACCGGTGGCGGAATTGCTGAAGCGATCACGCGGATTCCGGGGAGCTCGGCGTGGTTCGAGGCCGGTTACGTGACCTACTCCAACCGGCAGAAGACCCGGCAGCTGAATGTCCCCACCGAATTGTTCGGCACGGTGGGTGCGGTCAGTCGCGAAGTCGTCGAGGCGATGGTGCGTGGTGCGCAGAAGCACAGTCTGGCGCGGTTTGCCGTGGCGGTCAGCGGCGTGGCGGGGCCCGATGGCGGTACACCGAACAAACCGGTGGGCACGGTGTGGCTGGCCTGGGGCGTGGGCGATGCGGTTTCCAGTGAGGTTCAGCACTTCCCCGGCAACCGCGATGAAGTCCGCCGACAAACGGTGAAGGCCGCGCTAGAGGGGCTGTTGCGACTAGCGGCACGAGAAATCGAAAATCAGGGGTAGGCGATCCGCGAACGCTGTGGAATAATACTGGCTACTTATACAGGTGTTGGCCGTCAGGCCTTATTGATTACGTGAGGACTTTAATGGACGACAACAAGAAGAAAGCCTTGGCTGCGGCCCTGGGTCAGATCGAACGTCAATTCGGCAAGGGTGCCGTAATGCGTATGGGCGATCAGGACCGTCAGGCGATCCCGGCTATCTCCACCGGCTCTCTGGGTCTGGACATCGCACTCGGCATCGGCGGTCTGCCAAAAGGCCGTATCGTTGAAATCTACGGTCCTGAATCTTCCGGTAAAACCACACTGACACTGTCCGTGATCGCCCAGGCGCAAAAAGCCGGCGCGACCTGCGCATTCGTCGACGCCGAACACGCCCTCGACCCTGAGTACGCCGGCAAGCTGGGCGTCAACGTCGACGACCTGCTGGTGTCCCAGCCGGACACCGGCGAACAGGCACTGGAAATCACCGACATGCTGGTGCGTTCCAACGCGGTTGACGTGATCATCGTCGACTCCGTGGCGGCACTGGTACCGAAGGCTGAAATCGAAGGCGAAATGGGTGACATGCACGTGGGCCTGCAAGCCCGTCTGATGTCCCAGGCGCTGCGTAAAATCACCGGTAACATCAAGAACGCCAACTGCCTGGTGATCTTCATCAACCAGATCCGCATGAAGATCGGCGTGATGTTCGGCAGCCCGGAAACCACCACCGGTGGTAACGCGCTGAAGTTCTACGCCTCGGTTCGTCTCGACATCCGCCGTACCGGCGCGGTGAAGGAAGGCGACGAAGTGGTCGGCAGCGAAACCCGCGTCAAGGTTGTGAAGAACAAGGTGGCTTCGCCGTTCCGTCAGGCTGAGTTCCAGATTCTTTACGGCAAGGGCATCTACCTCAATGGCGAGATGATCGACCTGGGCGTGCTGCATGGTTTCGTCGAGAAATCCGGCGCCTGGTATGCCTATGAAGGCACCAAGATCGGTCAGGGCAAGGCCAACTCGGCCAAGTTCCTGGCAGACAACCCGGAAGTCGCTGCCAAGCTCGAGAAGCAGCTGCGTGACAAACTGCTGTCGCCAGCGGTGATCGCCGACTCCAAGGCTTCTGCGGTCAAAGAGACCGAAGACGACCTGGCTGACGCTGATATCTGATCGCAGCGATGACCACCGCTGTACTCGATACCCTCGTCGCGGTGCGGCGAACCGCCATGGACCTGCTCGCTCGACGCGAGCACGGTCGAGTCGAACTGACGCGTAAACTGCGTCAGCGCGGCGCTGAGGCGGAAATGATCGAAACAGCCCTCGACCGGTTGACGGAAGAGGGACTGCTTTCCGAAGCCCGTTACCTTGAAAGCTTTGTTTCCTACCGTGCCCGCTCCGGCTATGGCCCCTTGCGCATTCGCGAAGAGCTGGGTCAGCGTGGTTTGCAACGCGCCGATATCGAACTCGCCCTGCGTGAAAGCGGTATCGACTGGCAGGAGCAGCTTCGCGAGACGTGGCAACGCAAGTTCTCCGGACACTTGCCGATTGACGCCAAGGAGCGCGCCAAACAAGGCCGCTTCCTCGCCTATCGGGGTTTTTCGATGGAGATGATCAACCGCTTGTTCAGCGGCAGAGGGATGGACGATTAAATCGGTTTAAATAGAAACGGCCCGCTATGAAAATAGCGGGCCGTTTTTTTTTGCCTTCAAATTACCTTTGATGGCTCACGTGCACGTTGGGCGGTCTGGGGTTGGGTGTGAGCCCAGTTTTCGGGGAGGTTGATGTAATCCACCAGTTCCCTGAGACGGCCATGATTTCGGGCATTGAACGCGAAAGCCAACCGCACCAGGTGGCTGTACTGCGCTTCGTCATGTTCCTCGCCGCTGTAAGCGTGTTGATGGAACTGGTCACTCAGGCACAGATCGGCGAAAGCCTCCTGCATATGCGCCATCGCCACGTCACTGAGCTTGTGATGCATACGAATCACGAACTGACGCTTGAGCCAGCGACTGGAGTGGAAGTTGCTGTAGAACTGGTTGATCTGCTCCACCGCCTCATCGACGTTATAGACCAGACGCATCAGTTTCAGGTCGGTGGGCAGGATGTAGTGGTTTTCTTCGAGTTGCTGGCGAATGAAATCCAGGGCGCCTTGCCAGAATGTTCCGCCCGGCACATCGAGCAGCACCACTGGCACCAACGGGCTTTTGCCGGTCTGGATCAGCGTCAGTACTTCCAGTGCCTCGTCCAGGGTGCCGAACCCGCCAGGGCACAGCACCAGCGCATCGGCTTCCTTGACGAAGAACAGTTTGCGGGTGAAGAAAAAATGGAACGGCAGCAGATTGCCGGTGCCGTCCACAGTCGGGTTGGCATGCTGCTCGAAGGGCAGGGTGATGTTGAACCCGAGGCTGTGGTCACGCCCGGCGCCTTCGTGCGCGGCGGCCATGATCCCGCCACCCGCACCGGTGATGACCATCATGTCTGATCGCGTCAGGGCCGCGCCGAGTTCACGCGCCATTGCATACAGGGGGTGCTCGACCGGCGTGCGCGCCGAGCCGAATACCGTGACTTTGCGTCGTCCCTTGAATTGTTCCAGCACCCGGAACGCCTGCTCCAGTTCACGCAGGGCCTGCAGGGTGATCTTGGCGTTCCAGCGGTTGTGATCCTCTTGGGCCATGCGCAGCACGGTCAGGATCATGTCGCGATAAATCGGCAGGTTCGGGCTGTCGGGGGAAATCTGTTTGAGCTGTTCTTCGACCTTGCTGATGAGGTCGGGGCCGCTTTCCTGAAAATGCCGGCTGAGCAGGTCATTCGGTTGGTAAGGCATTCAACGTCTCCTTCTGCACAGAGCGGGTGGCCCTGACGTGCGGCGTCAGTGCCGCGCTGCAAAAAAACACACACTCGGCAGCTCCTTTTTCTGCCGTGAACAGGTGATCGGGAATACTTTGAATCTAGACCCTTGCGAGCCATTGCGCTGAGTTGATCTTTACGCCGCGCAGGCTTTCCTGGCAACCGTTGCGGGCTGGCTGGCAATGAATATTCACCACTCGTCCGAACGTACGCCGTAGAGCAATCACTCTGATTTACTAACCTACAGGCACTGTACGACAGCTTTGAGTCGGCAACCGTACGCAGGATGCGCGCTTTTCAAGGATTCGCGGGTAGCAGGCATGGAGGCGGGAAAGATGGCCAGAGTGGTTCTGGAAATCGATACGCAGTTGTATCGGATGCTGAAAGCATCAGCCGAGACCAATCAAGTGAGTCTCGAAGAGGAGTGCTGCCGTCGGTTGGCAGGTGGAGAACGACGTTCTCGCTACTTGCAGGCCCTGGTGGCCGAATTGCGCGCCGAAGATGAACAACGGCGCGCCAATACCCGATGATTACTTCTTCTTCGCCGGGGCAGCTTTCGGGCAATCGGAATCCTGGTAGCTGGCCGAGCCGATGGCCTTGTTGGTTTTATATTCACTGAAGTCGTAACGCATGATCGCACCCTTGGCCATCAGCTTGCGGTACGACGGGTTATTGCACACCGAAGCACCCAGCTGGAAATACACGGCTTTTGGGTCAGCGCGCATCTTTTCGGCGTGGCTGGCCTGGACGCTCAGGTGGTTGATCAGGGTAACGCCCTCAACGGTGTAGCCCTGATCGAGAATGTCTTCATTGATCGCCCGCGGCGTGCCGACGCTGCTTTGCTCGGCGATGTTGCGCAGTTCTTTGTTCAGATTCTGCTCTTTCAAGGACGCCGCTTGTGCGCTGAAGGACAACGCCAGTGCGATGGCCGCGGTAGGAACGATAAGGCGCAGCATGAAACTCTCCTGATTCAGTGACTGGTGGTTCGACCAGCCCCGTGGCTGTGCGTTCAGTGGCGCCGGATTATAGGGGAGCCGGTCGGGACGGTACAGGTTTGCGCTCGTCGCTCTGGTAAACTGCCGGCCTTTATTGCCTTGCCGAGTGCTGTGTGTGTTGAGTTTTCCTGCCATAAGGCGTTGCCCGTGATCCATCATGCCCCCAACGCCGTAGCCCGCTTGCGTGACCAGCGCGAGGACGAAGGTATCAAGCCGATTCAGGCCCGTGGTTTTCGCTCCGAGCGTTGCCGCGACTGCCGGGTGATCATCAGCCACTGCCTGTGCGCCTGGCGGCCGACCGTCGAAACCCGTTCCGGTGTGTGTCTGATCATGACCGGCAAGGAAGTGTTCAAGCCGAGCAACACCGGCTGGTTGATCGCCGATGTGGTGCGCGACAATCACGCGTTCATCTGGTCGCGCACCGAACCCGACCCGCGGATGCTGGCGCTGCTCAACGACCCGCAATGGCAGCCGTACCTTGTATTTCCCGGCGAATATGTAGAACCGTCGCGGGTGACCAACACCGTCGTGCCCGATAGCAGCAAGCGTCCGTTGTTCATCCTGCTGGATGCGACCTGGACCGAGGCGCGCAAGATTTTCCGCAAGAGTCCGTACTTCGACCGTTTGCCGATTCTCAGCCTGCTGCCCGACAGACTCTCGCGTTATCGCCTGCGCCGCTCGACCCGCAGCGAGCACCTGTGCACCGCCGAAGTCGCGGCTTTGTGCCTGGAACTGGCCGGGGACAGCGATGCAGCGTCGGCGCTGGACGCTTACTTCGATGTGTTCAGCCAGCACTATCTGGGCGCCAAACAACAGTTGCCGCTCAACGAGTCGACTCCGGCCCACGCCGAGCTCTTGCCTTACATACGAAAGCCGCAAGCGGTGTTGGCCCCATAGTGGCCCATACTTCACCCAGCGGCGGCCGTGCTGCTTGACCACCCCGGCCACGCTGGGCATGCTTGGCGCCGATTGGGGTGCGGCCAGGGTTTGAAACGCCGTGCTTGCTCGTGATTGGCGTTGAACGTGCCCCTGTGGATAGCGCTGTGCGGCGGTATCTCGAGTTGCTTTGGCGAGGCCCGAATGCGTCGGGTCTGCCATCAAAAAACAGGATCATTTGAAAAATGGCCACATACGACATCCTGATTGCCGATGATCACCCTCTGTTTCGTAGCGCGCTGCATCAAGCGGTGACACTGGGCCTTGGCCCGGATGTGCGACTGGTGGAGGTGGCGAGCATCGCCGAGCTGGAAGCGCGCCTGACCGAAAAGTCCGACTGGGATCTGGTCCTGCTGGACCTGAACATGCCCGGCGCGTTCGGGTTTTCCGGTCTGGTCATGCTGCGCGGGCAGTACCCGCAGATTCCGGTGGTGATGGTCTCGGCCCAGGAAGAAGCTTCGATCATGGTCAAGTCCCGGGAATTCGGCGCCAGTGGCTTCATTCCCAAGTCCAGCGACCTGAATGTGATTCAGCAAGCCGTGCGCAAGGTCCTCGATGGCGATGTGTTCTGGCCCCCGCAGGCGTTCGAAGCCGTCAGTGTCTCCGATGAAGCCAAAGCCGCCAGCGACGGCCTGGCCAGTCTCACCCCGCAGCAGTTCCGCGTACTGACCATGGTCTGTGAAGGCCTGCTCAACAAGCAGATTGCCTACGAGTTGAGCGTGTCCGAAGCGACCATCAAGGCCCACGTCACGGCGATCTTTCGCAAGTTGAATGTGCGCACCCGGACTCAGGCGGCATTACTTCTGCAACAACTTGAGTCAATTCCGAGCCAATAAAGGCTGGCGTCTTCACGCTTTTTTGACTTTTGTTGCTCTAGCTTTCCCACTCCTTTCTGGTTGGTTTTTACGTTATGTCACCTTTCAAGGGCCAGACCGGCCTGAAACGCATCCTCAACGCATCCGGCTACTCGCTGGACGGCCTGCGCGCAGCCTTCACCGGCGAAGCCGCATTTCGCCAACTGGTGCTGCTCAATGTGGTGCTGATTCCGCTGACGTTCTTCCTGAATGTCAGTCGCGTTGAACAGGCGCTGCTGATCGCTGTGTGCCTGCTGGCGCTGATCGTCGAGTTACTGAATTCGGCGGTGGAAGCGGCGATTGACCGCATTTCCCTGGAACTGCACCCGCTGTCGAAGAACGCCAAGGACATGGGCAGCGCCGCGCAATTCGTGGCCCTGAGCATGATTGCCCTGGTGTGGGCGGTGATTCTGCTTTAAGCGATACTCGGCAAGACGATCTCGTCGCTGCGCTGCACCCCGGCGGTGAAGGCGCGGCACAGCTCGAGAAACTCGCGCATGGCCGAAGTCTGGTATTTCTGCTTGTGCCAGATGAAGTAGAACTGCCGGGCCAGATCCAGATCCGGGGTTTCCACCGCCACCAGGCTGCCGCGTCGAAACGCATCACGCAGCGCCAGCCGCGAAATACAGCCAATCCCCAACCCTGATTCCACCGCGCGTTTGATCGCTTCGGTGTGCTCCAGCTCCAGGCGGATATTCAGCGCACTGCGATGGTGCCGCATGGCCTGATCAAAGGTCAGGCGTGTGCCGGAACCCTGTTCACGCAGAATCCACGCTTCGTGCGTCAACTCTTCCATGGTCGCGCTGCCACGTTTGGCCAGTGGGTGCTGCGGCGCGCAAAACACCACCAGTTCATCTTCCACCCAGCTCTGCACTTCGATGTCCGGATGGCTGCAGTCGCCTTCGATTAGACCCAGATCAATTTCGTAATGAGCGACTTGATGCACGATATTGGCAGTGTTCTGTACATGCAGCTTCACCTGGCTTTCCGGGTGGCGCTGCATGAAGCCGCCGATCAGCAGGGTCGCCAGGTAATTGCCGATGGTCAGGGTGGCGCCCACCGAGAGTGAGCCGAAACCGGATTTGCCGTTGAGCAGGTCTTCGATTTCCTTGGACTGGTCGAGCAGTGCCACCGCTTGCGGCAACAGCTGTTTACCGAGGGCGTTCAGGCTCAGGCGTTTGCCGGCGCGATCGAACAGCTGGCAGCTGGACTGGCGCTCCAGTTCGGTGATCGAGGTGCTCGCCGCCGACTGCGAGAGGTTGAGCAGACCCGCAGCACGGGATACGCTCTCCTGCTGGGCGACGGCGACGAAGACTTGCAGTTGACGAAGAGTAAATCGCATATCGATATAACCGATAACCCTTATCTTAATAATCCAGTTAACAGATATTGTCGTCGCTATTAGAATGCGATGCAATTGCGCACTGTTGGCCGCAAAGGCGAGCGCAGACCCAATATCCAGGAGTCCCACGTACATGAGCAACATGAACCACGAGCGTGTCCTCAGTGTTCATCACTGGAACGACACTCTGTTCAGCTTCAAGTGCACCCGTGATCCGGGCCTGCGCTTCGAGAACGGTCAGTTCGTGATGATCGGCCTGCAACAGCCCAACGGCCGCCCGCTTATGCGCGCTTACTCGATCGCCAGCCCGAACTGGGAAGAGCATCTCGAGTTCTTCAGCATCAAAGTGCCTGATGGTCCGCTGACCTCGCAGCTGCAGCACCTGAAGGAAGGCGACGAGATCATCATCTCGAAGAAGCCTACCGGCACCCTGGTGCTGGACGACCTGAACCCGGGCAAGCATCTGTATCTGCTGAGCACCGGCACCGGTCTGGCGCCGTTCATGAGCGTGATCCAGGACCCGGAAACCTACGAGCGCTTTGAAAAAGTGATCCTTGTGCACGGCGTACGCTACGTCAACGAAGTAGCCTACCGCGAATTCATTACCGAGCACCTGCCGCAGAACGAGTTCTTCGGTGAAGCGCTGCGTGACAAGCTGATCTACTACCCGACCGTGACCCGCGAGCCGTTCGAGAATCAGGGCCGTCTGACCGACCTGATGCGCAGCGGCAAGCTGTTCAGCGACATCGGCCTGCCACCGATCAACCCGCAGGACGACCGCGCAATGATCTGCGGCAGCCCGAGCATGCTCGACGAGACCAGCGAAGTGCTCGACAGCTTCGGCCTGAAGATCTCGGCGCGGATGCGCGAGCCGGGTGACTACCTGATCGAGCGTGCATTCGTCGAGAAGTAACCCGCAATACCTGTGGGAGCGGGCTTGCTCGCGAAGGGGGGCTGTCAGTCGACGTCAATGTTGAATGGCGCACCGCTTTCGCGAGCAAGCCCGCTCCCACAATGGTTTCGTGCTACACAGAAAAGCCCGCGTTGCCTGAGAAGGCAGCGCGGGCTTTTGCGTTTCCGGGGTTCAGGTGTTGGCGGGGATGACTTCCAGTACCCGGATCTGCTCCGGCGTCGGGTAATGCCAGCGCACGTCCAGATCCCAGAACTGCGCACCGTATTCGCGCTCTGGTGTCGGCGTCTGATACGCCGGACGCGGATCCTGGGCCAGGCACTGCTCGATCAACTCGACCAGAGGCTCGGCGAGGCGCTGAGCATGGCCGTGCGCCTGTTGCAGTGCGGCGTCCGTCCACCGCACGTCAATCAGCTGTGGCGCGGCACTGGCGATGCTGTTGGAGGCGTCAGCGATGATGTCGGCGTAAGGTACATAGGGTTTGATGTCGAGAATCGGTGTGCCATCGAGCAAATCGATCCCCGAAATGAACAGCCGATGGGCCTCGACCTTGTCCAGCTTCACCACAGACTGCCCGATGCCATTGGGACGGTGGGTCGCACGGGTGGCGAACACGCCCATGGACTTGTTACCGCCCAGACGCGGTGGCCGCACCTTCAGGCGCGGCTTTTCTTCCAGCGCCTGATGAAACAGGAACAGCAGCCAGACATGGCTGACCTGCTCCAGCCCTTGCACGGCATCACCCTGATCGAACGGCGCCACCAGTTCCAGCACGCCACGGGCGGCGGGGGCCAGTTGCGGCTGCCGCGGGATGGCGAACTTCTCCTTGAAGCAGGAGCGCACGAAACCAATGGGTGAGACGTTGTATGTCATGGTCTGGAGTCAAGGTGGGAGCGGGGTGGGGATGATAACCCGGAGTGGCCGGGCCGACGCCTTCGCGAGCAAGCTCGCTCCCACAGGGATCTCGAGTGGAGTCCGGTTTTGTGTCAGCCACAAAACCTGTGGGAGCGGGCTTGCTCGCGAAGGCCGCGCCGCCGATTCAGAGCTTGTGGCGCAGATCAGCCACGAACGCGCAGGGTCAAGCCCTTGAGGAAGTTGCGCAGCAACTGGTCGCCGCACGCGCGGTAATTGGTGTGGCCGACCTTGCGGAACAGTGCGCTCAGCTCAGGCTTGGACACCGGGAACTCGGCTGCCTTGAGGATCGCGTGCATGTCGTCTTCCTTGAGTTCGAAGGCCACGCGCAGCTTCTTCAGGATGATGTTGTTGGTCACTGGCACTTCGATCGGCTGCGGCGGACGGCTTTCGTCCTTGCCGCGCTTGAACACCACCAGACCGTCGAGGAAGTGCGCCATGACTTCGTCCGGGCAGCGCACGAAGCCTTCTTCGTCTTCTTCTTTCTTGTCGAGGTATGCGACGACGTCTTTGAGCTCCACGTCCAGGCCGCCGAGCTTGATGATCTCGATGACTTTCTTGTCGCTGATGTCGAGCATGTAGCGCACGCTGCGCAATACGTCGTTATGAATCATGTGGGTAATCCTGATAATCGTTGTGGGCAGCACGCAGGCGCGCTGCCGGAATGTGTGGCGGCAGTGGAAGCTTTAGAACTTCTCTTTGCCGGACAGGTAGCGCCATTGGCCCACCGGAACCTTGCCAATCGACACGCCGCCGATGCGGATGCGGCGGATGCCGATGACCTTCAGGCCAACCGCTTCGCAGAACTGCGCGATGATCCCCGGCTGCGGGTTCTTCATGGCGAAGCGCAGGCGGTTTTCGTTCTGCCAGCTGGCCTTGACCGGCGGCAGCTCCTTGCCCTTGTGGGTGAGGCCGTGCTGCAGGCGATTGAGGCCGTGGGCAACCATGTCGCCTTCGACCTCGACCACGTATTCCTGCTCGATCTTGGCCGCGTCGGCAGTCAGTTTGCGCAGCACTTTCCAGTCCTGAGTGAACACCAGCAGGCCGCTGGCCTTGGGCTGCAAATCGGCGCTGGCGGTCAAGCGCAGGAAGTGCCCGCGCAGCGGGCGTTTGCCGTAGCGGTGCTCGTCGCTGAGGGTGTCGGCGCTGAGCGACTGCATGGCGGTGTCGACATCCATGCCGGCCGGCACGTTGAGCAGAATCGTGACCGGCTCCGGCGCGGAGGCCTGAGCGTCCTTGTCGAGCTCGACCTTCTGGTCGCCGACCTTGAATTGCGGTTCGTCGATCACTTCGCCGTCCACGGTGACCCAGCCGCCCTCAATGAACAGCTCGGCCTCCCGGCGGGAGCAACCGACCAGTTCGATGAGGCGTTTGGAGAGGCGAATCGGGTCAGTCATGACAGGGCCGTAACAAAAAAGGGGTGGGCATTGTACCTGCCTGGCGCCGGTTAAGCCCGGTTCCATTTGTAGGAGCTGCCGAAGGCTGCGATCTTTTGATCTTCAAAAAGCAAAAAGATCGCAGCCTCCGGCAGCTCCTACAGTGGGATTCTGGTGTGTCAGGCATGGCTTGAGCGCTGCTGGTTCTGCCGCAGGCGCATATGCAGCAACGGGTACGGCTGGCCCATGCCATCCACCTCCGAGCGGCCGATCACTTCAAAACCCTGCTTGAAGTAGAACCCCAGCGCCTGCGGGTTCTGTTCGTTGACGTCGAGTTCATCGGCATTCAGATGTTGCATGGCGTAGTTGAGCAGTTTCTTGCCCAAGCCTTGGCCACGATACTCGGGATCGATGAACAGCATTTCGATTTTGCCCGCCGCCACCCCGGCGAATCCGGTGATGCGTTGCTGATGATCCTTGGTGCAAATCAGCATCACCGCGTCCAGATAACGGGTGAGCACCAGATTGCGCAGCAACTCGATGTAGCTGTCCGGCAGAAAATCATGGGTCGCGCGGACCGAGGCCTCCCAGACCCGGGTCAGTTCCTGATAATCGCTGAGTTTCGGCGTGTGAATGACCGAATGCTGACGCATGCCCGGCTGCCTCTTTTCAAATGGGTGAGCGGGATTCCTTCCCACTGCAAACGATAGACGCAAAAAAGCCCCGCATCTCGTAAAAAGAGCGGGGCTTTTTGTATTTATTTCGGTGTCTGGCTGGCTGTTAATGTTGCCTGCAAGAGCTTCCCCCTCACCCCAACCCTCTCCCCCCAAGGGGGGCGAGGGGGGAAGGGAGCTGATCTTCATGCTGTTCAAAATCTGAGGTCGACTCGATATTTCAAGTCGCCGTCATTCGAGAGAGCAACTCAATCAGTCCCCTCTCCCTCAGGGAGAGGGTTAGGGTGAGGGGCTTTTGATCTTCAGATCAGATCTGCTCAGCCCACAGGTCGTATTCGTCAGCGTCAGTCACCTTGCACCAGACCTTGTCGCCCGGCTTGAGGTTGCTGCCGTTGTCGATGAATACGTTACCGTCGATTTCCGGGGCATCGAAGAAGCAGCGGCCGACGGCGCCTTGCTCGTCGACTTCGTCCACCAGCACTTCGATCTCGCGGCCGATGCGCATTTGCAAACGGGCCGAGCTGATCGCCTGCTGGTGCGCCATGAAACGCTCCCAACGGTCTTGCTTGACGTCGTCCGGCACTACTTCCAGGTCCAGATCATTGGCGGGCGCACCATCGACCGGCGAGTACTGGAAGCAGCCGACGCGGTCGAGCTGGGCTTCGGTCAGCCAGTTCAGCAGGTACTGGAAGTCTTCTTCGGTTTCGCCCGGGAAGCCGACGATGAAGGTCGAACGGATGATCAGGTCCGGGCAGATCTCGCGCCAGTTCTTGATCCGCGCCAGAGTCTTGTCTTCGAACGCCGGGCGTTTCATCGCCTTCAGCACTTTCGGGCTGGCGTGCTGGAACGGGATGTCCAGATACGGCAGGATCTTGCCGGCGGCCATCAGCGGGATCAACTCGTCGACGTGAGGGTACGGGTAAACGTAGTGCAGACGGACCCACACGCCCAAGGTGCTCAGCGCCTCGCAGAGTTCGGTCATGCGGGTTTTCACCGGCGCGCCGTTCCAGAAACCGGTGCGGTACTTTACGTCGACGCCGTAGGCGCTGGTGTCTTGCGAAATCACCAGCAGCTCTTTGACGCCGGATTTGACCAGACGCTGGGCTTCGTCGAGCACATCACCCACCGGACGGCTGACCAGTTTGCCGCGCATCGACGGGATGATGCAGAAGCTGCAGCTGTGGTTGCAGCCTTCGGAAATCTTCAGGTAGGCGTAATGACGCGGAGTCAGCTTGATGCCTTGCGGCGGTACCAGGTCGATCAGCGGGTTGTGATCCTGACGCGGCGGCACCACTTCGTGCACGGCGTTGACCACTTGCTCGTACTGCTGCGGGCCGGTCACGGCCAGCACGCTCGGGTGTACGTCGCGGATATTGCCTTCTTCCACGCCCATGCAACCGGTGACGATCACCTTGCCGTTTTCCTTGATCGCTTCACCGATCACTTCCAGCGACTCAGCCTTGGCCGAGTCGATGAAACCGCAGGTATTGACCACCACCACGTCGGCGTCCTGGTAGGTGGACACCACGTCATAGCCTTCCATACGCAGCTGGGTCAGGATGCGCTCGGAGTCGACCAGTGCTTTCGGGCAACCCAGAGATACGAAGCCAACCTTTGGATTGGCCGGCGCAGGAGTGGTGGACATGTCTAACCTCGGTGTTTTGTGACGTCGCTTGCCGTGTGGGAAAGCCGACGGATGGGCGCTTAGGGTGCGCCTCTGATCAAAAAGTGCGCAATTCTAGCGATGAGCAACGCACTTGACCAGCTTTATGCAGGGAAATACGACGAGTGCTGCGCTATGCTTCGCGCCGTTGAGCTTTACCAATTTTTTACAGTCAACAAAACGTCTGTAACAACAGGTAAAACAGCGCATGCTGCACCACAAAGCATAGTGCTTCATTCAAAGAAGCCGGTTCGAGAATCAGGAGTGTTGGATGGGTCAGGCAAGTAGTCAGGCGGCGGGCGCCGAGCATTCGGCTGCAAAACCGCTGAGCATGCTGGTCGCGGCAGTCGGGGTAGTTTACGGCGACATCGGCACGAGCCCGTTGTACACCCTCAAAGAAGTGTTTTCCGGCGCGTATGGCGTGCCCGTCAATCACGATGGGGTGCTGGGCATTCTGTCGTTGATCTTCTGGTCGCTGATCTGGGTCGTTTCGATCAAATACATGATGTTCGTCCTGCGCGCCGACAACCAGGGCGAGGGCGGCATCATGGCGCTCACCGCACTGGCACGTCGTGCGGCGGGCAAGCGCAAGAGGTTGCGTTCGTTGCTGGTGGTTTGCGGACTGATCGGCGCGGCGCTGTTTTACGGCGACAGCATGATCACCCCGGCGATTTCCGTGTTGTCGGCGATCGAAGGCCTGGGCCTGGCGTTCGACGGCATCGACCATTGGGTGGTGCCGTTGTCGCTGGTGGTGCTGGTCGGCTTGTTTCTGATCCAGAGCCACGGTACGGCGCGGATCGGCATTCTGTTCGGGCCGATCATGGTCACCTGGTTCCTGGTGCTCGGCGCTCTCGGCGTTTACGGCATCAGCCATTACCCGGAAGTGCTGCATGCGATGAACCCGGTCTGGGCCGTGCGCTTTTTCATGGTTCACACTGGCATGGGCGTGGCGATCCTCGGCGCGGTAGTGCTGGCGCTGACCGGCGCTGAAGCGCTGTACGCCGACATGGGCCACTTCGGTCGCAAGCCGATTGCCCGTGCCTGGTTCCTGCTGGTGCTGCCGGCGCTGGTGCTGAACTACTTCGGTCAGGGCGCGCTGCTGCTGGAAAACCCGGAAGCGGCACGTAACCCGTTCTACCTGCTGGCGCCGAGCTGGGCGCTGATTCCGCTGGTGGGGCTGTCGACGCTGGCCACAGTGATCGCCTCGCAAGCGGTGATTTCCGGCGCGTTCTCCCTGACTCGTCAGGCGATCCAGCTCGGTTACATCCCGCGCATGTACATTCAGCACACCTCCAGCGATGAACAAGGTCAGATCTACATCGGCGCGGTGAACTGGTCGCTGATGGTCGGCGTTGTGCTGCTGGTGCTCGGCTTCGAATCCTCAGGCGCACTGGCCTCGGCTTACGGCGTGGCGGTGACCGGCACGATGCTGATGACCACCATTCTGGTGTCGGCCGTCATGCTGCTGCTGTGGAAATGGCCGCCGGTCCTCGCGGTGCCGGTGCTGATCGGTTTCCTGCTGGTGGACGGCCTGTATTTCGCCGCCAACGTGCCGAAGATCGTGCAGGGCGGTGCATTTCCGGTGATCGCCGGTATTGCGCTGTTCGTGCTGATGACCACCTGGAAGCGCGGCAAGCAATTGCTGGTCGAGCGCCTCGACGAAGGCGCGCTGCCGCTGCCGATCTTCATCAGCAGCATCCGCGTGCAGCCGCCGCACCGCGTGCAGGGCACCGCAGTGTTCCTCACTGCGCGCTCCGACGCCGTGCCGCATGCGCTGTTGCACAACCTGCTGCACAACCAGGTGCTGCACGAGCAAGTGGTGCTGCTGACCGTGGTCTACGAAGACATCCCGCGCGTGCCGCCATCGCGCCGCTTCGAAGTCGAGGCCCACGGCGAAGGCTTCTTCCGGGTGATCCTGCACTTCGGCTTTACCGACGAGCCGGATGTGCCGCAGGCGCTGAAACTGTGCCATCTGGATGAACTGGACTTCAGCCCGATGCGCACCACTTACTTCCTCAGCCGCGAAACGGTGATCGCCTCGAAACTCGAAGGCATGGCCCGCTGGCGCGAGGCGCTGTTTGCGTTCATGTTGAAGAATGCCAACGGCAACTTGCGGTTCTTCAATCTGCCGCTGAACCGGGTGATTGAACTGGGGACTCAGGTCGAGATGTAACCCCGCCTCAACTGAAAAGCCCCCGTCAGCTTCAAGGCTGGCGGGGGCTTTTTTGTGCCCGCACACAAACCTCTAACCCACTGCAAATCCCCTGTGGGAGCGAGCTTGCTCGCGAAGGCCGAGTGTCAGTCGAGACATGTGGTGGCTGATCCACCGCATTCGCGAGCAAGCTCGCTCCCACAAGGATTCTGTGGTGTCAGTGGCTTTCAGGCAATTCTTCTTCAGATTCGGTCTTCGTCCGCGCAGGTCGCGGCATCAGCGCTTGGATCACGTCATCAATCAAGGCTTTGCCCATCACGGTCAGGTAATGCGCAGCCCAGGCGTGGTGCTGAATGGGTCAGCGACGTCCAGAGAGTATCCCGTCGAAAAACAGCGCAATAGAGCCGCAAAGCGCCCGAACACGAGTTTCGGAGTTTGCCTACAAGGTCTGTGGCGTCATCTGATATTGCGAAACTGGAAGTAAGCGAAACTAAACATCCGGCACGAAACTGACCCTGTGGGAGCGGGCTTGCTCGCGAAGGCGTAGTGTCAGTCGACGAACCCGTTAGCTGAAACGCCGCCTTCGCGAGCAAGCTCGCTCCCACAGGGAAATGTGTGGATTGCTGGAATGTAAAAAGCCCCCGCAAGCGTAAGGCTGCGGGGGCTTTTTGTTTGGCCGGCTCAGATCACTCTGCCGGCTGATCCTTGCTCTGACGCTTCTCGATCAAGTCCACCAGACGCTTGGCCAGCGCCGGGTAGTTCTCGTCGAAGTGGTGGCCGCCAGGCAGTTTCACCGCTTCGCCGACTGCCGTCTTGTCGGTGCAGCCGCTTTCGTCGGTTTCTTCGGCGCCGTAGATGCACACTACTTTGGCCGCTGGCAGCTTGGCCATTTCCGGGCCGGTGGCGGCTTCTTTGCCGGCGTTGCCGAGCCAGCCTTCGACTTCGATTTCGAAGCTGCCGGTGCGGGCGAAGGCCAGCAGGATGATGGCGTCGACGCGCTGTTGCTCGGTGTCCGGCAGGCGGTTGTAGATCGCTGGCAGGACGTCGGCACCGAACGAGTAACCGGTCAGGATGAAGCGTTTGGTGCCCCATTTCTGCCGGTAGTGTTGCATCAGTTCGGTCAGGTCCAGCGCGCTTTGCTCGGGGCTCTTGTGCTGCCAGTAGTAGCGCAGGGTGTCGATGCCGACCACCGGGTAGCCAATCTTGGCCATCTCGCCCGCTACGTCGCGGTCGAGGTCGCGCCAGCCGCCGTCACCGGAGAGGAACAGGGTCACGGTGTCCTTGGCTTGACCGGCCGGCACTTCCACCACCGGGATCGCCAGACCGCCGTTGGCCTTGTCGCCGCCGACGAGGATCTTGCGCAGCTCGTTGTTCAGCACTTGCGGCAGGTTGATGTCGTAGTCGCTGATGCTGGTTTCGGCGTTCGGTTGATCGCGCACGAAACCGGCGCTGGTGTCGTCCGGGTTGTCGTTCCACGCCACCAGCCAGTGGCCATGAGTCGCGGATTTCGGCAGCAGGTGAGTGCAACCGGGTTTTTCCAGCGCCAGGTCGACCGAGATCGCCTGGGCCTTGTCGTCCTTCTGCTCGGACAACCAGCGCCAGGCCAGCACGGCGCCAGGGCCGATACCGCTGACCAGCGTGGCCGGGCCGTTCAGTTCGCGCAGGCCGGTCTGCAGGGCGCGGCTCTGTTGCAGGCAGTCCTTGGGCAGAATCACTTGAACGATCTGCGCCGAGGCGCTGCGGCTCAGGGTGCTCAGTTGGTTGTCGGTCAGCTTCTGGTCGTCATTGACCGCGACCAGCACCTGAGCCTTGGGCTGGGTGCCGGGAATGACGCGGGTCATTACCGTGCCGTCGGCGGCCGTCAGTGGTTGCAGAGTCGGTTGCGGTGCCGGGCGTTTGAGGTACCAGTAACCGCCGCCGGCAATCACGGCCAGCACGATCAGTGCGGCCAGGATGTACTTCAGGGAGCGTTGAATCATCAGCGTTTCACCAATCCAGTCAAGCCGCCCGCGATCAGGGCAGCAGTATCGGCCAGCGCCACCAGCGGATCGAGTCCGGCGGGCACTGCCATATAACGGGGTTCCCAGTCAGGCTGGAACTTGTCTTTGAAGCGGCGCAAGCCTTGGAAGTTGTACAGCTGCTCACCACGGCGGAAGACCATCGAGCCCAGGCGCTGGGTCAGCGGTGCACCACGCCGGGGTTGCAACCCCGACAACGGCACCATGCCCAGGCTGAAACGCGCGTATCCGTGACTCTTATAGTGTTGAATCAAACCGACCATCAGGAACTCCATGGTCAGCTTGGGGGCGTCCGGGTGCGAGCGCATCAGGTCCAGACTGGCCAGGTCATGGCTGAAAGTCTCGAGCAGGTTGGCGAACGCCACCGGGCGACCTTCGAAGCGAATCACCGCAATGCGGAAATGCTTCAGGTAATCGTCGCTGAACCGACCGAGGGAGAAACCTTTCTCGCGCACGTTCTTGCCGGTCAGCCACGCATCGGAAATCACTTTCAACTCGTCCATCGGCGCCTGGCCCGGTTCATGGATTTCCAGCGACAGACCATCGCGGGTACCACGGTTCCAGGTGTAGCGCAGGTCCTTCATCTCTTTGCCCTTGGCTTCCAGGTCAAAGCGCTGCAGATCGACCCGGGCTTCTTCGCCGAGCTTGATCGCGGTCAGGCCGATGTCCATGTAGTACGGCAGGTTTTCCGCACGTACCTGATAGAACACCGGGCGAGCGTGATGGATGTCGCACAGGTCGCGGAACTGCCAGATCATCTCGGCGCGTTGCTGGCCGGGGCCGATCGGGTCGTACAGCGCCACCAGGCTGCGGCCACGGCGGGCGTACATCAGGAAGGCTTCGTCGTTCTGGTGAAACAGCAACGCCTTGTCACCGGTCAGCGCGAGGCCGCCATCGGGTTGCGACGAAGCCATCAGGATTTTCGCGGCGCGATCCAGTTCGTCCGGGGTCGGCAGGTGGATCACCGGGCGCGCGGTGCGCAGCAGCCAGGTCAGCGCGATCACCAGTAACAGCACGGCGGCGCCGAGCAGCGAACGCAAGCCGCGCGGGGCGTCAGCGTCTAGGGTGAACTGCCACCACAGTTGATGGCTATACGGCACGTCCTGATAGGCGAACAGCAGCAACCAGGTCGAGGCGCCCAGGACGCAAAGGCTGGCCACCAGATACAGCGGCGAGAACGGCAGTTCGGTCAGGCGGCTCGGACGATAGAACGAACGACGGAACACTCCGAGCAACGCAGCGGTGAGTGTCATCAGCGTGGCTTCTTCCCAGTCGAAGCCTTTGAGCAGCGAGAGCAGGGCGCCGACCAGCAACAGAATGGTGGTCAGCATCCACGCGGCTGACAGGCGACGGCGCAGGCCCTGCGCCAGCATCAGGCACAGCACACCGATCAGGCTGGCGCCGAAGTGCGAGGCGTCAACCAGGCGATGCGGGATCAGAAAACCGATGTGTTCAAGACGGGTGTCGATCTCCGGGGTGGCGCCGGAAAACAGCAGCACCACGCCGGACAGGAACACCAGCACCGCCAGAATCGGCGCGGCCAGACCGGATGCGGCGCGCATGGTCTGGGTCTGGAACAGGCGCTGGCCTTCGTTGATCAGCAAAAACAGGCAGGCCACCAGCAGCGGTAGCACGACGTAGATCAGACGATAGAGCAGCAGGGCGGCGGCGAGTGGCGCGGCCCCGAGGGTGTCGGCAAACGCGGCAAGCAGGATCGCTTCAAAAACCCCGACACCCCCCGGCACATGGCTGAGGACGCCGGCGGCCAGGGCCAGCAGGTACACCAGCAGGAAGGCGCCGAACGGCGGGGCTTCCGGCAGCAGCAGATAAAGCACGGTGGCCGCTGCGGCGACGTCGAGGGCGGTGATGATCAGTTGCAGGAAGGTCAGGCGTCGGCCGGGCAGGCGCAGCGTCCGGCGACCGGCCCTGACCAGCAGGTTGTCGCGGTACGGTTGCTCCGGCAGACGGCGGCGATAGATGCCGATCGCCAGAATCGCGCCCAGACCCAGCACCACCATGGCAATCGTGCCGAGCAAGCCTTCTGACAGGCCCAGTGCGGCGGAGGCGGCGGGCAGGTCGCTCAGGGTCGCGAGAGCCGCCAGCGGTGGCAGGGCGCAACCCAGCGACAGGCTTGCGAACAGCGTCATGTGCGCGACTTCGGAGGCGCCCAGCCCATGGCGTGCATATAAACGGTAGCGCACCGAGCCGCCGGACAGCAGCGACAGGCCGATGGCGTTGCCAATCGCAAATGCGGTGAAGCCACCCAGCGCCAGAGTGCGCGGCGGCAGTGTCACGCCGGCATAGCGGCTGGCCGACCATTCATAGCCCAGCAATATGATGAAGCCGACCACCGTAGCAGCCACTGCGCCGAGCAGGGCCGGTTTCGGCACCGCCAGGATCGAGTCATGCAGGGCATACAGATCGAGTTCGCTCAGCAGATGGCGGCAGGCAATCAGCGCAATGGCAAACAGCAGCAACGTGACCGCCAGACCGATCGGCTGGCGATATTTGCTCAACCGATCCAGCAAGCGCAGGCGCTCGGGTTTGATCGGATGTTCTGCTGTGACGGTGTCTTGTGAATCAGACGAGTTGGCGCGCATCAATCACCTCTTGGATTGTGCGCGACAGGATGGAGGTATCCAGCCAAGTTACCAATCCCTGTAGAAAAAAATAATCACAAAATACTACGCCTCTCATCCGGGATCGGCGAGGGCGGGTCATGGATTGCAGACGTCTTGCCTGCGACTCAAGCATAGTCGCAACTGGGCGGGTCTGATGATCCTGAGCGTTTCACTGCAGCGTGACAGATCATTGTTGCGAAAGGACTTTTTCCACAGATACAAAAAAGGCCACTCTTTCGAGCAGCCTTTTTTGATGTTTGGTTGCGGGAGCCGGATTTGAACCGACGACCTTCGGGTTATGAGCCCGACGAGCTACCAGACTGCTCCATCCCGCGTCTGTGTGGCGGCATTCTACAGGCGAACGGCGAGGTGTCAACCGCTAATCCCGTAAAGGGTCAAATAAGTGTGAATTTGCGTCAAACGGTCGCGGCGGCGCGGTAAGTTTCGGAAATGCAACGAATTCCTGTTCGCCCGGATGTGCGTGATGCAGAGGCTGGTCTGAAAAACAGACAGACACAAAAAAGGCCACTCTTTCGAGTAGCCTTTTTTGATGTTTGGTTGCGGGAGCCGGATTTGAACCGACGACCTTCGGGTTATGAGCCCGACGAGCTACCAGACTGCTCCATCCCGCGTCTGTGTGTCGGCATTCTACAGAGGATCGCCGGGGTGTCAACCTTGAATCTGGATAAATCTGTTCCTGTTCAATCGGTTAGCGCTTTTTCCAGTGCAGGAGACGGGCGCGCAGGGCAGGCGGGGCAAGGCTTTCAGCTCTATCGGTCGGTGATTCTCGATTGAGAAAATAAATTCATCGTGGTTTTCCCACAGGCTGAAAAGAACATTCAGACCACTGGTGCTATATACAGGTGTCAGTGAGATACTGCGTTTCCGGCTCGCCATGTTTCCTTTTCTGTCATGACCCAGCGAAAAATCATCCACGTCGACTGTGACTGTTTCTACGCCGCCATCGAGATGCGCGACGACCCGAACCTGGCCGGCAAACCGCTGGCGGTGGGCGGGTCGGCGGATCGGCGTGGGGTGATTGCCACCTGCAACTATGAAGCGCGGGCGTATGGCGTACGTTCGGCAATGTCGTCCGGGCATGCCTTGAAGCTGTGTCCCGACCTGACCATCGTCAAGCCGCGCATGGAGGCCTATCGCGAAGCCTCGAAGGAAATCCATACGATCTTTCGCGATTACACCGACCTGATCGAGCCGCTGTCGCTGGATGAGGCCTACCTCGACGTCTCCGACAGCGCGCATTTTGGCGGCAGTGCCACGCGCATCGCGCAAGATATCCGCCGGCGGATCTCCAATCAGTTGCACATCACCGTGTCTGCGGGCGTGGCCCCGAACAAGTTTCTGGCCAAGATCGCCAGTGACTGGAAGAAGCCCAACGGGTTGTTCGTGATTACCCCGGATCAGGTCGAGGATTTCGTCAGTGGCTTGCCGGTGAGCAAGTTGCACGGCGTCGGCAAAGTCACTGCCGACAAACTGGGCAAGCTCGGCATCGTCGATTGCCTGCAACTGCGCGAGTGGGACAAGTTGGCGCTGGTGCGCGAATTCGGCAGTTTCGGTGAGCGACTCTGGAGTCTGGCCCGTGGGATTGATGACCGGTTGGTGCACAACGACAGCCGCCGTCAGTCAATCAGTGTGGAAAACACCTACGACGTCGATCTGCCGGATCTGCGCAGTTGCCTCGACAAGCTGCCGGAGCTGCTGGAAACCCTGAAAACCCGCATGGAGCGGATCGACAGCAGTTATCGCCCGGGCAAGCCGTTCGTCAAAGTGAAGTTCCATGACTTTACCCAGACCACACTGGAGCAAGCCGGGGCAGGGCGCGATCTGGGCAGTTATCAGTTGATGCTGACGCAGGCGTTCAACCGGGGTGGGAAACCGGTGCGGTTGTTGGGGGTAGGGGTGAGGCTGGAGGATTTGCGCGGCGGGTTTGAGCAGATGGAGTTGTTTGAGCGCTAATGCCTGTGGTGTTGCTGATGCCGCTTTCGCGAGCAAGCCCGCTCCCACATTTGATTGCATTCCATCTGAAGGAACTCGATCAAATGTGGGAGCGGGCTTGCTCGCGAAGCTTTTCAGGCTTAATTCGGTCCAGGATCAGCGACCAGACGCCCCGCATCCTTGGTCAGCGACTTGAGAAATTCCGCCTGCAACTCAGGATCGTTACGCGTCAGTTCGATCAGGCTCTGCTCCAGCTCGCTGGCTTCTTCTTCCAGACCCAGCTCCGACAGACGCTTGACCCGGTGGACCCACTGGCTCACTTCGTCGTCTTCCAGATCGTCGTAAATCAGCCCGTGCGCTTCCAGCAACTTGCTGCGCAAATGGCTGCTGATCGCCAGGGATGAATCGCTGTGCACGTCATCCTTGCCGTCTTCGACGCTGATCTGCAGTTTGCCGATATGATTCAGGTCATTTTCGGCGAACGGACTGTCCAGCAGGTTCAGGCGCAGCACGCCGTTGCGGTCGGTGGTCATGTCGAAGGTCTGCTTGCCGGCCTTGACTTGCACCGGACGCTCGCTCCACGGCAGGCTCGAATACTCCGTGCGCTTGTCGCGCTGGACTTCATCGATACCGGCCAGATTCTGTTGCGCACGACCGTGGGACTGCACGTTCATGAACGGGTTGACCCCGGCAATGCCGTAGTTCAACCAGTCCTTGGTCACGCTGTCCGGCAGGTTGCCCAGAGCGAATACGTTGACCACATTGGCGCCGATACCGGCAACCACGGCCACCGCGCCCAGCGGAATCTCGTAGATTTCGCGCCAGGGTTGGTAAGGCGTGTAGCGATCGTAACGGCGGGTGACCTCAAACTCGGTGACTTCGAAGGTCTTCTGTTCGTTGATTTTCACGCGACGCTGCGGCAGTTCGAGCACCTTAGGCTCACCGACATCGATCTGCAGGCTGTGATCGAGCAGTTTGCGCTCGACCCGCTCTTCGTGCTCGCTGCGCTGTGACATCTGATTGGCACAGCCGCTGACCAGCAGGGCGCCGCACAAGGCGGCGCCACCGAGGCCCAAGGTGTTTCGCTTGAACATGAGGTCTCTATCTGGATTCAGCGGCGGATACGGGCCTGAAGGAAGGACAGCACATCGGCAACCGGCAGCGCTTGCGCTTCGGCCTCGGTGCGACTCTTGTATTCCAGGTTGCCTTCGGCGAGGCCGCGGTCGCTGACCACGATCCGGTGAGGAATGCCGATCAGCTCCATGTCCGCGAACTTGATGCCCGGGCTGGTTTTCTTGTCGCGATCGTCCAGCAACACTTCGAAACCGGCCGCCGTCAGTTCTGCGTACAGCTTGTCAGTGGCTTCGCGCACCTGCTCGGTTTCATAACGCAGCGGTACCAGAGCGATCTGGAACGGCGCCAGGGTGTCGCTCCAGATGATGCCTTTGTCGTCGTTGTTCTGCTCGATGGCGGCAGCGACCACGCGGGATACGCCGATACCGTAGCAACCCATTTCCAGGGTGACCGGCTTGCCGTTCTCGCCCAGTACTTCGCACTTCATTGCCTTGCTGTACTTGTTGCCCAACTGGAAGATGTGCCCGACTTCGATGCCGCGCTTGATTTCCAGGGTGCCTTTGCCGTCCGGGCTTGGGTCACCGGCCACGACGTTACGCAGGTCGGCAACGGTTGGAACCGGCAGATCGCGTTCCCAGTTCACGCCGAAGTAGTGCTTGTCGTCGATGTTCGCGCCGATACCGAAGTCGCTCATCAGCTCGACCGAGCGGTCGATGATGATTGGCAGTGGCAGGTTCAGCGGGCCGAGCGAACCGGCGCCGGCGCCAATGGCGTCACGCAGCTCGGCATCGGAAGCCATGACCAGCGGGCTGGCCACGCCTGGCTGGTTGGCAGCCTTGATTTCGTTCAGCTCGTGGTCGCCACGGATGATCAGGGCAATCAGCTTGCCTGGCTCTTCGGCATGGACGATCAGGGTCTTGATGGTCTTTTCAATCGGCAGATTGAATTTTTCCACCAGCGCGGCAATGGTCTTGGTGTCTGGAGTGTCGACCAGGCGCAGCTCTTCGGCCGGCGCTGGACGCGAGGTTTCGCGTGGCACGGCTTCGGCTTTCTCGATGTTCGCCGCGTAGTCGGAACCATTGCTGAAGACGATGTCGTCTTCGCCGGACTCGGCCAGTACGTGGAACTCGTGGGAGCCAGCGCCACCGATCGAGCCGTTGTCGGCTTCAACCGGACGGAATTTCAGGCCCAGACGGGTGAACACGTTGCAGTACGCCTGATGCATGCGGTCGTAGGTGACCTGCAGCGACGCCTGATCGGCGTGGAACGAGTAGGCGTCCTTCATGATGAATTCGCGGCCGCGCATCAAACCGAAGCGTGGGCGGATTTCGTCACGGAATTTGGTCTGGATCTGGTACAGGTTGATTGGCAGCTGTTTGTAGCTGCTCAACTCGTTGCGCATCAGATCGGTGATCACTTCTTCGTGGGTCGGGCCCGCGCAGAAGTCGCGACCGTGGCGGTCTTTGATGCGCAGCAGCTCAGGGCCGTATTCTTCCCAGCGCCCCGATTCCTGCCACAGCTCGGCCGGTTGGGTGCTCGGCATCAACACTTCAAGAGAACCGGCAGCGTTCATTTCTTCGCGAACGATGGCTTCAACCTTGCGCATTACCCGCAAGCCCATTGGCAGCCAGGTGTACAGGCCCGAAGCAAGTTTGCGGATCATGCCGGCGCGCAGCATCAGCTGGTGGCTGACGACGACCGCATCGGAAGGCGTTTCTTTCTGTGTGGCGAGCAAAAATTGACTGGTGCGCATGGTTGGCCGTTGTCGGTTGCTATGACTGGAAATGACGGAGCAGTGTACCGGCGAGATTTGCCGACGTACAGGATTGCGCTCGGCGGTGAGGCTCAACGGCGGGAATCCTCCCGCCGTTGCTGAAATGTCCTACGACTCCTCGACGACGGAGGTTGGTGCAGGCTTTGGCGTTGGCGTCGGGCCCGCACGGCGATTTTCCTGGAACCAGTGCAGGGCGATCAGCAGCAGTGTCGGCACGCCGAGCAGCGCCGTGATCATGAAGAAGCTGTGGTAGCCGAACTTCTCGACCATCACTCCGGAGTAACCACCCATCAGGCGTGGCAGCAACAGCATGATCGAACTGAGCAGGGCGTACTGGGTGGCCGAAAACTTGAGGTTGGTCAGGCTCGACAGATAGGCGACGAACGCCGAGGTCGCAAGCCCGGAACTGAAGTTGTCGAGCGAAATGGTGACCACCAGCATCTTCAGGTTCGGCCCCATATCGGCGAGCATCACGAACAGCAAGTTGGTCGCCGCCGACGCCGCGCCACCGATGAACAGGATCGGCAGGATGCCGAAGCGCACGATCAGCAGGCCGCCCATCCCGGCGCCGACCAGGGTCATGATCAGGCCAAAGATCTTGCTGACGCTGGCGATCTGGTCTTTGGTGAAGCCCTGATCGATATAGAACACGTTGGCCATTACGCCCATCACCGTGTCGGACATCCGGTAGGTGGCGATCAGTCCGAGCAACAACAACGCCTGCCAGCGGTAGCGCAGGATGAAATCGTTGACCGGGGTCAGCACCGGCGCCAGGCCGCGACGGCCCATGGTCGACAGGCACAGGCCGGTGAGCAGGGTATAGAGGATCGCGCGCAGGAAAGCGCGGTCTTCGAGCAGCAGGTCGAGCGGACTCATCTGGCCGAACAATACGCTGGCGAAATCGGTGTTGTAGAGCTGGGTGAACATCGCCGGAACCGACACCAGCAACACGATCAGTACGAATACCGAGGCCAGTTGATGCGCGAAGCTGTAGCGGCCGGCCTGCAGCTGCGTGCGCAGTGGCACTGGCGGCTCGCGCATCAGCAGCGAAGTCAGCAGGGCAGGCACCATCAACACGCCGAACAGCGCGTAGGTGCCGGTCCAGGCCGAATGTTGATAGTTGAAGCCGGTGGAGCCGAAGCCTTCGGCGAAGAACAGTGCGCCCGCGGTGGCCAGCAGGGCGGCGACGCGATAGCCGGACATGTAACTGGCGGCCAGCGCGGCCTGGCGGCTGTCGTCGGCGATTTCCAGGCGATAGGCGTCTACCGCAATGTCCTGGGTGGCGGAAGCGAAAGCGACGATAACGGCAATGGCGATCAGCCAGGACAGGTGTTTCTGTGGATCACAGAAGCCCATGCCGATCAGGCCCAGAATCACCAGCGTCTGCGAGAGCACCAGCCACGAACGGCGGCGGCCCAGCTTGCCCAATAAAGGCAGGCGCCATTGGTCGAGCAGCGGTGACCAGACCCATTTGAAGGCGTACGCCAGACCGATCAGGCTGGCGTAGCCGATGGTTTCACGGGCAACGCCGGCCTCACGCAGCCAGACGGAAAGCGTCGAAAACACCAGCATGTACGGCAGGCCGGCAGCAAAACCGAGCAACAACAGTACGAGCGTCGAGGGACTGGCATAGGCGGCGAGCGCGGCGCGCCAGGTTTTACGGGGCATGGGCTGAAGTCTGCCTCAAGATTGCGAAAACAAAGCGCGCACTCTAACCGCTGTGCTCTACCGGACGCCAGCCGTGGCGCTGAATATCCACACGATTGTTCAGGACGGTGACGCCTTCAGAACGCAATCGTGCCCGTTGTTCGTCCCCCGAAGGGCTGCCCGGCGGCAGGCTGATCCGACCGCCGGCACCCAATACCCGGTGCCACGGCAGTTTGGTATCGCCGGGCAATTGGCTCAGGGTCCGACCGACCCAGCGGGCGGCGCGCCCCAACCCTGCGAGTTCAGCTAACTGACCATAGCTGACCACCTTGCCCTCAGGCACTTGGGCAAGGGTGGAATAAAGCGCCGTGCGTCGGATTTGCGCTTGGCTTTCCTCGGGATGATTCGGCTCTTTCACCTGCGCGGTTCCTGAACAATAGTCGTATCGATGGGCTCAAGCGTAATCGCTCGTTGGCCAGATGAGAAATGAACTCAATGGAAATCGCTCGGTCAGTCCTTGTCAGGGTCTTATTCCTACGGATAATGCCGACCTTTTTCGCAAACTTGAGCCCTCGATCCGCTTATGTTGTCCAGAACCTTGCTGTGCCTTGCTGTTTTCAGTGCCTCCACGCCGCTGCTTGCCGATACCGTCTGGTTAAAGAACGGTGACAAGCTGAGCGGTAAGATCTCCGTTTTCGATGGCGGCAAATTGCTGATTCAGACCCAGTATGCGGGTGCGGTCAGCATCGACTGGAAAGAGGTCAAGACCCTGCAAAGCGATCAGGAACTGCTGGTCAAACAGGACGCCTACAATGGTGAAAAAGCCAAGTCGCTGACCGCTGCCGATGACGGCAAGGTCACCCTGGCCAACGGCGAGGCGCCGAAGACCGTCGAGCTGGCGAGCATTCAGCAGATTCTCAAACCCAAACCGGTGGTCGAGGATCTGGTATGGAAAGGCAATATAGGCCTGGCGATGGATTATCAACGGGCGGAAAAGGACACCGACGATTACGACATCGACTTCAAGACCACCGCGCGTCATGGCCGCTGGCGGCACACCGCCGAGGGCGAATACAACCGCGAAGTGCAGGACGAGCAGGTCACCACCAATAACTGGCGCGCCGAATACGCACTTGACCGCTTCCTCACCGACAAATGGTTCTGGCAGGGCCGTCTGAACTACAAGCGCGACTACGTTGAAGAGCTGTCGCGTCAGCGTGTGGTCGGTACCGGTCCGGGTTACCAGTTCTGGGACGACGAGCTGGGCGCGTTCTCGCTCGGTTCGCTGCTCAACCGCACCGATTACGAGTACAGCGATGGCGGCAAGGATAACTTCTATTCGGTCGCCATGAAGTGGGATTACAACCGTTACCTGATCGGCAAAAAAGTCGAGTTCTTCACCAATGGCGAACTGGGAAAGCCGCTGTCTGACGTAGCCAACTATGCGCTCGATGCCGAGATGGGCTTGCGCTACAAGGTCACCGACTGGGCCTCGCTCAACCTCAAGGCCGAACGCGACATCATCAGTGGTACCAAGGATGCGGACTTGAACAAAACCCGCTACACCGCAGGGTTTGGCGTGGCCTGGTAAGGCAAGTCGAAAAAAAAGCAGCCGTGAGGGCTGCTTTTTTGTGGCCGTTAAAAAACACACGCCCACAAAAAAGCCCCGCTTTGAGGGCGGGGCTCTTTTCTAAAGAAGCTACAAGTTAGATAACTTGTACTTCTTCAGCTTGCATGCCTTTCTGACCGCGGGTAGCGATGAAAGAAACCTGTTGGCCTTCTTTCAGGCTTTTGAAGCCGTCGGATTGGATAGCTTTGAAGTGAACGAACAGGTCGTCACCGGATTGTGGAGTGATGAAGCCGAAGCCTTTTTCATCGTTGAACCACTTAACGGTACCGGTTTGGCGATTAGACATGGTGTAACTCCTTGAACAAAGATAACTGCGACTCAGGAAGAACCCTGGCCGAGACTGAGTGCAAAGAGCAGGAAAAATTCTTGTAGATGGTTGGATCGAAATTCAACATATCGTGTAGAGATTCTCAGTGACACAAGCAACACAGTGGCGCCACCTTAACCCTTTTTCCGGAACGTGCCAATGTTTCTTGCGAAGGTTTCTCTGTTTTAGGGATCGACGGTGTGACGGTTCGTCGCCAGGGCCTGTATTTCCAGGGTGTTCGGCGAGAATTGCAGCGCGGACTTTGAACCCGGCGGCGCGCCCGGTAAGATGCCGGACAGATTTTTTCCACCTCGCTATTCAGGACACCCGCCATGAGCATCAAATCGGACAAGTGGATTCGCCGCATGGCGCAGGAACACGGCATGATCGAGCCCTTCGTCGAGCGCCAGGTGCGCGGCAGCGACGACAGCCGTGTGATTTCCTACGGTGTGTCGAGCTACGGCTACGATGTGCGCTGCACCAACCATTTCAAGGTGTTCACCAACATCAATTCGGCGATCGTCGATCCGAAGAACTTCGATGCCGGCAGCTTTGTCGACATCCACAGCGACGTCTGCATCATCCCGCCGAACTCCTTCGCCCTGGCCAGCACCGTCGAATACTTCCGCATTCCGCGCAACGTATTGACCATCTGCCTGGGTAAAAGCACCTACGCGCGCTGCGGTATCATCGTTAACGTCACCCCGCTCGAGCCTGAGTGGGAAGGCCACGTGACCCTGGAATTCTCCAACACCACCAACCTGCCGGCGAAAATCTACGCCAACGAGGGCGTGGCGCAGATGCTGTTCCTCGAATCCGACGAGCAATGCGAAGTTTCGTACAAGGATCGCGGCGGCAAATATCAGGGCCAGCGTGGCGTGACCCTGCCGCGTACCTGATCCATCCGGCAGTTCGCGGGAATTCTTTGGCGGGCAGACACTCTATGGGGTGTACTGCCCGTTTTTGCTTCTGGCAAAGCGGGCCTTCGCCGAGGAGGTTGCATGAAGATCGATCCGCATATCACCGCCCAACTGGCAAGGCTTGAGCCCAATCAGGTTGGCGTTTTGGCCTGGTCATTGTTGGCACACCCGGCTTTCCATATGGCAGGCGGCATTCCCGGTCAGCCTGATCCCGACACCCCTAACGAACAACCGACCGAACCCGGCGAGCCGACGCTGCCGGACGAGCCGCCACCCGCGCCAGTGGCCTGAGTCGCTACTCCATGAATGGCCAGTCGGCTGAGGTTTGCCCAAGACCTCAACTGACGGGCCATATTTCGTTGTCGCCGATGACGAAAATCCTGCACTGAGCGTCTTTCTCGACCTGATAACCACCGGTAAAGGCACCAAAGGCCGGCAGCAGGCTCAATCGCTCACCCAGTCGAAAACATGCCAGCCGCAAACGCTGCCGCCCCTTGCCGTTGAGCCGATAGACCGGATGCACATGCCCGGCCAGCACGTGTCGTTCGGGATGCGGGTCGGGTTCGTGTTGCAGGGCAAACGGCCCGAGCAGCAGGGGCTCCGGAACCACGCGGATATTCAGCGCCGCCGGTGGATCGCCGGCACGTTTGTCGTGGTTGCCGCGAATCAGCGTCATCGGCAGATCCGCGTGCCGTGCACGCCATTCGGCCAGTGCATTCAGCGTGCCCGCCGCATGCGAACCGGGGCCGTGCAGAAAGTCACCGAGGAAAATCAATTGCCGACAGGGCAGTCTGGCCAGCAAGCGGTCGAGCACTTCGATATTCGCCGTCGTGGTGCCTTGTGGTACCGGCTGGCCGAGGCTGCGATAGGCCGCGGCCTTGCCGAAATGCACATCGGCGATCAGCAGTGCTTGCTGCGCCGGCCAGTACAGGGCCTTTTCCGGCAGCAGCCAGAGTTCTTCACCAGCCAGGCGCACGGGATACGCTGCACTCATGAGGCTTGACCCTTGTCGGCGGATTTCTCCAGATCGCCGACCATGCGCCGGATGCGGTCAGCGAGTTTTTCCGAACTCATGCTTTCGCGCATGCGCTCCACCAGCAACGGAAAGCCTAGCGGTGTAGGACGTTTGATCAGGTGCATGTCCAGTTTCATCCGGTTGATCCGCTCCAATGTCTGTTCCAGACGACGAATATCCAGTTCTTCGCGCAGGACTTCTTCCCCGGCCTGGGCCAGCAGCAGGTTGTCGGCGTCGTACTGCTTGAACACCTCGAAGAACAATCCGCTGGAGGCCTGTACCTGTCGGGTACTTTTCGGCGCGCCGGGATAGCCGGCGAACACCAGCCCGGCGATCCGCGCGATCTCGCGAAAGCGCCGCAACGCCAACTCCCCGGCATTGAGGCTGGCCAGCACGTCGCGCAGCAGATGCTCGGGGCTGAGCAGCGCCGTATCGAGTTGCTCGAACCAATCGACCGGCGTGGCGCTGAGCAACTCCAGCCCGTAATCATTCACCGCAATCGAGAACGTCAGCGGCTGGCGCTGACTCACGCGCCACGCCAACAGGCTGGCGAGCCCCAGATGCACCTGGCGCCCGGCAAACGGATAAAGGAAAAGGTGCCAGCCTTCCCGGGATTTCAGCGCTTCGGCCAACAGACTGTCGGAGGTGGGCAGACCCGACCAGCGCGCCTGGGTTTGCAGCAACGGTTGCAGCGCCTGCATTTCCGGGCCGACGAACTCACCGCGCGCTGCCGCCGTGAAGCGGCTGACCACAGCGGCGGCCAATTCGTTGGAAAGCGGCATCCGCCCGCCATTCCAGCGCGGCACGGCGGCTTTTTTCGCGGTGCTGCGTTTGACGTACGCGGTCATGTTTTCCACCCGCACCAACTCCAGCAGGCGCCCGGCAAAGAGAAAGCCATCGCCCGGTTTCAGCCGCGCGATAAAACCTTCCTCGACACTGCCTAACTGCTTGCCGCCGCCACCCTTGCTCCAGAATTTCAGATTAATGCTCGCGTCGCTGACGATGGTGCCGATGCTCATGCGATGACGGCGCGCCAATCGCGCATCGGGCACGCGCCAGACACCGTGTTCATCCGGTTCGACCCGGCGGTAATCCGGATAGGCCGTCAGAGAAAGCCCGCCGTGACGTACGAAAGCCAGCGCCCAGGCCCAATCTGCCCGTGTCAGATCACGATAAGCCCAGGCACCACGCACTTCTTCGTACAGCTCTTCGGGAATAAAGCCACCGCCCAGCGCCATGCTGACCAGATGCTGCACCAGCACATCCAGCGGTTTGTGCGGCGACAGACGCGGTTCGATGAGTCGTTGCTCCACCGCGTCACCTGCGGCGGCGGCTTCGATCAGTTCCAGGCTGTGGGTCGGCACCAGCGTTACTCGTGAGGTGCGCCCCGGCGCGTGACCGGAGCGCCCGGCGCGTTGCATCAGCCGCGCTACGCCTTTGGCCGAGCCGATTTGCAGCACCCGTTCCACCGGTAAAAAGTCCACGCCCAGATCCAGACTCGAGGTACAGACCACGGCTTTCAAATTCCCGTCCTTCAACGCTTGCTCGACCCAGTCGCGGGTCTCGCGGGACAGCGAGCTGTGGTGCAACGCGATCAGCCCGGCCCAGTCCGGCCGCGCTTCGAGCAATGCCTGATACCAGATTTCCGACTGCGCCCGGGTGTTGGTGAACACCAGGCTACTGGCGCAGGCGTCCAGTTCGGCGACCACCTGCGGCAGCATCTTCAGACCGATGTGCCCGGCCCACGGAAACCGCTCGATGGCCGGTGGGATCAAGGTGTCGACCTTGAGTGATTTTTCGCTCTGGCCCTGCACGCTGATCCCGCCGCCCTGTGGGATCAGCACCTGTTCGGCGTGGGCTTGATTGCCGAGGGTGGCGGACACGCCCCAGACGATCAGTTCGGGTTGCCAATGGCGCAGACGGGCGAGGGCCAGTTGCAGTTGTACGCCGCGTTTGTTGCCGAGCAGTTCGTGCCATTCATCGACAACGATCATCCGCAGGCTCGACAACGCAGTCCTGGCATCGGCACGGGCGAGCAGCAGGGTCAGGCTTTCCGGGGTGGTGATCAGCGTGGTCGGCAGGCGTCGGCCCTGTCGCGCGCGTTCGGCGCTGCTGGTGTCGCCGGTGCGCAGACCGATGCTCCACGGAATCTGCAAATCGCTGACCGGCGTTTGCAAGGCGCGTGCGGTGTCGGCGGCGAGGGCACGCATCGGCGTGATCCACAGCACGGTCAGTGGTTCGGCTGGTGCTTTGCGTTTTTTGCTGTCTGCAACGCTGGGTTTGATGCGGGCGAAGCGGTTGAGCGCGGCGAACCACACCGCATAGGTTTTACCGGCGCCGGTGCTGGCGTGGAGCAACCCCGACTGACCTTGTTTGACGGCGGCCCACACCTGCTTTTGAAAGGCGAACGGCTTCCAGTTGCGTGCGCTGAACCAGAGTTTTGCGAAGTCGGTGGAGGTGGGCATACCGGCGGCGTGCGCTCTGAAAGTGTTCCTTCAGTGACCGCGCCGTTGCGGGACAAGTTTAATTTTGTGCGATTACCTACACCATTGTGGGAGCGGGCTTGCTCGCGAAAGCGGTGTGCCAGTTAGAACAGTTTTGACTGACACACCGCTTTCGCGAGCAAGCCCGCTCCCACAGGTTTTTATCTGCGTCTGTTACTTGAGGTTCCCGCTGAGGAACTGCTTCAGCCGTTCGCTCTTCGGATTGCCCAGCACATCTTCCGGCGCGCCTTCTTCTTCCACCAGCCCTTGATGCAGGAACAACACCTGGCTGGAGACCTTGCGGGCGAAGCTCATTTCATGGGTCACCATGATCATCGTCCGACCTTCTTCAGCCAGACCCTGAATCACCCGCAACACCTCACCCACCAACTCCGGGTCGAGTGCCGAGGTCGGTTCGTCGAACAGCATCACTTCCGGCTCCATCGCCAGCGCCCGGGCAATTGCCACCCGCTGTTGCTGGCCGCCGGAGAGAAACGCCGGGTACTGATCGGCAACCCGCGCCGGCAGGCCCACTTTATCCAGATAACGGCGGGCGCGGTCTTCAGCTTCCTGCTTGCTGCAACCCAGCACCCGGCGCGGGGCCATGGTGATGTTTTCCAGCACGGTCATGTGGCTCCACAGGTTGAAGTGCTGGAACACCATGGCCAGTCGCGTGCGCAGGCGTTGCAGTTCATTCGGGTCGGCGACGTGCATGCCGTGGCGGTCGGTGACCATGCGGATCGCTTGGCCATCGAGGCTCATGGCGCCGTCGTTGGGTTGTTCGAGGAAGTTGATGCAGCGCAAAAAGGTGCTTTTACCCGAGCCGCTGGCGCCGATCAGGCTGATCACGTCGCCGGTTTTGGCCTTGAGCGAAACGCCTTTGAGTACCTGATGGTCGCCATAGCTTTTGTGCAGACCTTCAACAGTCAATTTGTACATGGGACAGACATCCTCAAGGCGAAAGTAGGTAGCCGCTGCGATAGGCTTCGGCGCCCGCCACGTGGGCGATCACCATGCCGGCAGTAGCCATGCGCCGCAGCGAGCGGGCGTACAGCAGGCCGGCGGCAGTGCAATGAATGGGGGTGACCCGGTCGTGGATCGGGTCGATGATTTCGGCAATCTGTTGCCCGGCTTGCAGGTATTGCCCGGCCGTAGCGGTGTACACCAGCAAGCCGCCCACCGGCGTGGTCACCGGTTCGACGCCGGCCAGCGGTGTGGCGGGGAACGGCAGGGGCGGCTGCGGCTTGGTCTCGCCGACGATTGCGTCGAACTGGATCAGGTAATCGATCAAGGCCTGGCAGTCACGACTGGCCATTGGGTGATTGACGTCACCCTGGCCGCGCAATTCCACGGTCACCGAAAAGCTGCCCAGCGGAATCTCGAAGTGTTCGCCAAAGCGCTCCTGCAGTTGCCACCACAACAGGGTGAAGCATTCGTCGAATGACTGGCCGCCGGAATCGGTGGCCAGCAGACTGGCCTGAGCTTCGATGTAACGCGCCAGCGGCTCGACCTGCGGCCACGCTTCGGGCGTGGTGTAGAGATGAACCACGGATTCGAAATCGCAGTGCAGATCCAGCACCATGTCGGCATCGCACGCTAGCCGTTGCAAGGTCAGGCGCTGGGATTGCAGTTGTGTGCCGGGCGTTTGACGGGCGAGGGCGTTGCGCAGGCTGGCGCGGATCAGCTCAAGGTTACGCTGCGGGTCGTCGCCCAGTTTGCCCTCGATGTCGTTGCCGATTTCTTCGCTGAGGTCGACGAACCAGCGATTGAAATTCTGCCCGCTCTCCATCTCGTACCGGCCCAGCGGCACGTCCATCAGCACTTGTTCGAGGCCGACCGGGTTGGCCACCGGCACCAGCACAATCTGGCTGCGCAGGCGCCCGGCGGCTTCCAGCTCCGCCAGTCGCTGCTTGAGGTGCCAGGCCACGAGCATGCCGGGCATTTCGTCGGCATGCAGCGAGGACTGGATGTAGATCTTGCCTTGGGCCTGCTCCGGGCCGAAGTGGAAGCTGTGGATCTGTCGTGCGGTCCCCGGCACCGGGGCCAACAGGTCATGGATCTGGTGTCGCATTACAGGTTTTCCTAGTGGGTCGGCCCGAGGAATGCCAGCCATCGGCGTTCGGCGAGGCGGAACAGGCCGACCAGCGCGAAGGTAATGGTCAGGTAGATCAGCGCGGCGATGCCGAACGATTGAAAGGTCAGGTAGGTCGCCGAGTTGGCGTCCCGCGCAACTTTCAGGATGTCGGGGATGGTCGCGGTGAAGGCCACGGTGGTCGAGTGCAGCATCAGGATCACTTCGTTGCTGTAATACGGCAACGACCGGCGCAGCGCCGACGGCATGATCACGTAGGCGTACAGCTTCCAGCCGGTCAGGCCGTAGGCCTTGGCCGCTTCGACTTCGCCATGGTTCATGCTGCGGATCGCCCCGGCGAAAATCTCCGTGGTGTAGGCGCAGGTGTTGAGGGCGAACGCGAGGATCGTGCAGTTCATCGCATCGCGAAAGAAACTGTCGAGCAACGGCTGCGCGCGCACGGCGGCCAGGCTGTAGATCCCGGTGTAGCAGATCAGCAACTGGATGTAGAGCGGCGTGCCACGGAACAGGTAGGTGTAGAACTGCACCGGCCAGCGCACATAGAAATGCGAAGACACACGGGCGATCGACAACGGGATCGACACCAGAAAGCCAATGAAGATCGAGGCGCTGAGCAGCCACAGGGTCATCGCCAGACCGGTGATGTTGGTGCCGTCGGTATAAAGGAAGGGTTTCCAGTATTCCTGCAGGAGTTCGATCATCGTACGGCCTCCCGGGCACCGGCGGCGTAGCGACGCTCAAGCCAGCGCAGGATGACGTTGGATGCACTGGTGATCAGCAGATAGATCAAGGCGGCGAGTACCAGGAAGTAGAACAGTTGATAGGTGCTTTTACCGGCGTCCTGCGCGGCTTTGACCAGATCCGCCAGACCGATGATCGACACCAGTGCGGTGGCCTTGAGCATCACCATCCAGTTGTTGCCGATGCCCGGCAAGGCGAAGCGCATCATTTGCGGGAACACCACAAAGCGAAAACGCTGGCCACGTTTGAGACCGTAGGCGGTGGCCGCTTCGACCTGACCGCGTGGTACGGCGAGGATTGCCCCACGGAAGGTTTCGGTGAAATACGCGCCATAGATGAAGCCCAGGGTGATCACCCCGGCGGTAAAGGAGTCGATTTCGATGTAGTCCCACTCCATGACGTCGGTCAGGGCGGTCAGCCAGGTTTGCAGGCTGTAGAAAATCAGCAGCATCAGCACCAGATCCGGCACCCCGCGAATCAGCGTGGTGTAAAGCTGGGCAGGCAGGCGCAGCAGTTTGGATTTCGACAGTTTGGCACTGGCGCCCAAGAGACCGAGCAACACGGCCACCAGCAGCGATAACGCGGACAATTTGATGGTCATCCAGGTGCCTTCCAACAGCAACGGGCCGAAGCCCTTGAGGCTGAAGGCGGAGAGCCCCAGATTTTGTAAGAGGTTTTCGAACATAAATCAGCAACCTGAGCGGATGGAAAAGGCGCCCATCGACTGATGGGCGCCAGGGCATTATTTACCGCTGTACAGATTCAGATCGCCAAAGTGTTTCTTTTGAATCTCGGCGTATTTGCCGTCATCGTGTAACGCTTTGATACCTTTATCTAAAAGCGCCTTCAGCTCTTTGTTACCTTTCTTAATACCGACAGCGGTTTTGGCTGGCAGCAATTCGCTGTCGACCGGCTTGCTGACTTCGTAGTTGGCGCCATCCGGCGACTTCAAAAAGCCCAGTTCGGCTTGCAGCATGTCCTGGATCGAGGCGTCGAGACGGCCGTTTTTCAGGTCGGCGTAGACCTGATCCTGGTTGGCGTACGCCTGGATTTTCACCCCGGCCTTCTCCAGTACGGCCTTGGCGTAGGCTTCCTGGATGGTGCCTTGCTCGTAACCGACGGACTTGCCCTTGAGGGACGCGACGTCATCGCTCAGGCCGGAACCCTTCTTGAACACGTAGGAAGTCGGGCCGGAGAACAGCTCGCTGGAGAAGTCGATCGCCTTTTCACGGGCCGGGGTCACGGTCATCGACGAGATCACACCGTCGAATTTGTTGGCGTTGAGGCCCGGAATCATGCCGTCGAAGTCACTTTCAACCCATTTGCACTTGACCTTCAGCTCGGCGCAGATTGCGTTGCCCAGGTCGATGTCGAAGCCCACCAGGCTGCCGTC
Source organism: Pseudomonas sp. LAMO17WK12:I5 (assembly GCF_900215165.1). Taxonomy (NCBI): domain Bacteria; kingdom Pseudomonadati; phylum Pseudomonadota; class Gammaproteobacteria; order Pseudomonadales; family Pseudomonadaceae; genus Pseudomonas; species Pseudomonas sp. LAMO17WK12:I5. The sequence goes on from NZ_OBDS01000002.1 coordinate 285,314, forward strand.
GGCCGCTTTCGACTCGAACGGTGCGTAGGAAGGATCAACGCCAAAACGCAGCTCTTTGTATTCCTTGGCCAGCGCGGAGCCGGCAGCCATGCACAACGCCAGTGCAGAAAGGGTCAGCAATGCTTTTTTCATTATTCAATCCCTAAGAACCAATATGAGCGCTTGTGGCGCAGAATTATTGTTACTGGAACGCGTACGACCTATAGAAAGTAGCAATTTCCGAACCAGAGTCCCGAACAAGTGTTTTAAAAGGTTGGGGGAGGGAGGAGGGAGAGGGATTGGTGCACGGGAATGGGCGCGGGGAATGAGCTGCACCAAGTTGGGTCGATGCACGCATTTTTAAGTGATTCAGAATACTTGTAGAGAGGGGATTTATCCCCGATCGGCTGCGCAGCAGTCGCAAATCCGGTACACGCGGTTTACTGAAAGAATGATGGGGGGCCGCTTCGCGGCCCATCGGGGATAAATCCCCTCACCACAAGATCTCCTCACCAGAAAATCCACTCACTACAGGATGTTCATTCAGGATGATTGGAGGTTTGTCCCCGGAAACCGGGTCAGGCCAGCAAATCCTGCAACGTTGCCAGGCTATCGGCCTCATCCACCGTCTTGTCCTGCCGCCAGCGCAGCATCCTTGGAAAACGCACGGCGATCCCGCTCTTGTGTCGCCGCGACAGGGCGATGCCTTCGAAACCCAGTTCGAACACCAGACTCGGCTTGACGCTGCTGACCGGGCCGAACTTTTCCACGGTGGTCTTGCGCACGATGCTGTCGACCTGGCGCATTTCCTCGTCGGTCAGCCCCGAATAGGCCTTGGCGAACGGCACCAGCGCTCGTTGGCTGGACTCGGGCGGGCCGTCCCACACGGCGAAGGTGTAATCGCTGTACAGACTGGCGCGCCGGCCATGTCCGCGCTGGGCATAAATCAACACCGCATCGACGCTGAATGGGTCGACCTTCCACTTCCACCACACGCCCATGTCCTTGGTCCGGCCTACGCCATACAGGGCGTCGCGGGCCTTGAGCATCATGCCCTCGACACCGAGGCGCCGTGAGGCTTCGCGCTGCTGGGCGAGGTCGAACCAGTCACTGCCAGTGAGAATCGGCGAGGCCAGTAACACCGGGTTGTTACCGTGAGCGATGACCTGCTCCAGTTGTGCGCGTCGTTCGGCCTGCGGACGGTTGCGCCAGTCTTCGCCCTGCCACTCCAGCAAATCGTAGGCGAGCACCACCACCGGCACTTCTTCAAGGATTTTCTTGTCGAGGGTTTTGCGCCCGATGCGCTGCTGCAGCAGCGCGAACGGTTGCACCGCCGGCGGTGCGCTCGATTGCGGATCGAAGGCGTCTTCGGTGCTCGGATGGGTGCTTTTCCAGACCACGATTTCGCCGTCGATTACCGTGCCGTCGGGTAACGCGTGGACCAGTGTGTCGAACTCGGGGAAACGCTCGGTCACCAGTTCTTCACCCCGCGACCAGACCCACAGCCGACCCTCGCGCTTGACCACCTGCGCGCGGATGCCATCCCACTTCCATTCCACTTGCCAGTTGCTCGCCGGCCCTAGCAGCGCTTCAAACTCCTCCACCGGTTGTGACAAGCCATGCGCAAGGAAGAACGGGTAGGGTTGGCCGCCACGTTGCGCATGTTCATCGGCGGATTCCGGCGCGATCAGTTTCAGGTAGCTGGCCGCGTTCGGCCGGTTTGACAGGTCGGTGTACCCCACCAACCGCTGCGCCACGCGTTTGCTGTCGAGGCCGGCCATCGACGCCAATGCGCGGGTGACCAGCAATTTCGACACGCCGACGCGGAAACTGCCGGTGATCAGCTTGATGCACAGCATCAGGCTCGGCCGATCCAGTTGCGCCCACAGCGCTGGCAGGTGGCGGGCGAGGTACTCCGGGGTTTCACCGCGCAGCGGCAGCAGCTTGTCTTCAATCCATTCGGCAAGACCGGCCTCGGAGCTGTGCGAATTTTCCGGCAGCACCAGGGAAATGGTTTCCGCCAGATCGCCAACGGATTGATAGCTTTCCTCGAACAGCCACGGTTGCAGTCCCGAGACTTCCACCGCCAGTTCGCGCAGGATGCGCACCGGCACCAGTTGCCGCGGACGTCCACCAGACAGAAAGTACACCGCCCACGCCGCGTCCTGCGGTGCTGCTTGAGCGAAGTAGGTTTGCATCGCTGCCAGTTTGGCGTTGCTCGACGTGGTGGCGTCGAGTTCGGCGTACAGCTCGGCGAAGGCTTTCATGCTTGCACCTCGGCGATAACCGGCTCGGCGCCAATGTTCTCCTCTTCGTCGTCGCCGTATTCGGTGTTGAAACCCTGCGCGTCCAGGCCTTGTTCGCGCAGATGCCGGACCAGCACGCCGATCGAGCCGTGGGTGACCATCACCCGTTCGGCGCCGGTCTGTTCGATGGCCCAGAGCAGGCCGGGCCAGTCGGCGTGATCCGACAGCACGAAACCACGGTCCACGCCACGCCGCCGGCGAGTGCCGCGCAGGCGCATCCAGCCGCTGGCGAAGGCGTCGCTGTAGTCACCGAACCGGCGCATCCAGGTGCTGCCACCGGCCGAGGGCGGGGCGATGACCAGCGCCTGACGCATGATCGGGTCGGATTTTTTGATGTCGCCGGCGTAGATCGTCGGCGGCAGGTACACGCCGGCCTCGCGGTAGACCCGGTTCAACGGCTCGACGGCGCCGTGACTGAGGATCGGGCCGAGGCTGGCGTCGATGCCGTGCAGAATCCGCTGAGCCTTGCCGAACGAATAACAGAACAGCACGCTGGCCTTGCCCGCCGCGATGTTCGCCTGCCACCACTGGTTGATCTCGCTGAACACCTGCGCCTGTGGTTGCCAGCGGTAGATCGGCAGGCCGAAAGTCGATTCGGTGATGAAGGTGTGGCAGCGCACGGGTTCGAACGGCGCACAGGTGCCGTCGGGTTCGATCTTGTAATCTCCCGATGCGACCCAGACTTCGCCGCCGTATTCCAGACGCACCTGGGCCGAACCGAGCACATGCCCGGCGGGATGGAAACTCAAGGTCACGCCGTGATGGGTCAGCCTCTGACCGTAGGCGAGGGTTTGCAGGTTGATGTCCTGACCCAGACGCGCACGCAAAATCCCTTCGCTGGCGCTGCTGGCAAGGTAGTGCTGATTGCCGTTACGGGCGTGATCGCCGTGGGCATGGGTGATCACCGAGCGCTCGACCGGGCGCCACGGATCAATGTAGAAATCCCCGGCAGGGCAATACAAACCTTCGGGGCGGGCGATAACAAGGTCCATGTCGTTACCAAAATGGGGGGCTTGTTAGCTATGAGGTTGGCGCGAGTCCGGAAGTTCTATCGATTATTTTCCGGGGCGACACAAAGCCCCTGTAGGAGTGAGCCTGCTCGCGATCGCGGTGTGTCAGACGCTTCAATTTTGAAGGTCAGACCGTGATCGCGAGCAGGCTCACTCCTACAAAGGGACGGCCATTATTTGCCCGGGGTCAGGGTCAAACGCGTCTTGCCATACACCCGGTCAAAGTTCTGCGGCTGCATCGGCAAGCCGATGTACTGACCCTTGAGCCAAGCGTCGATGCCGTTGAGGTAGTTCGGGCTGGCCGGGTTGCCGGACTGGCCGGTGCCGTTCTGCCCCATCAGCGGCTCAGCCTGGCTGAAATCGACGATGAAACGCATCGACGGCGCCCGCGTGGTGTTGAAGTCCTTGCCCCAGGCAAACGCCGCGGTATTGAGCGTGGTGTGATCGCCACCGGCTGCCAGCGGGCCACGAACGGTCTGGTCGTTGGCGTTTTTCCACGTGTAGCTGTGCAGTTTGCCCCACTGCCAGGCCTTGCGATCGCCACCCAACTGACTGTCGCCAGCGTTGATCGCGGCGGCCAGACTGCGCGCCAGAATCACGGCTTTGTCTTCTTTCTGCGGTGTACGCAAGTCATCCCAGAACGGGCTGTCTTCGCGCCCGAGCAGGTGATCGGCCTGCGCCGCGTAGGACAAGTCGCCATTGGCAACAAAGGCTTTCCACGCCGGGCTCGACTCCGGGCCGAGCTCATCGAGGAAGATCTGCTTCATGCTTTCTTGCAGGAACAGTTCATAGATCGCCGCATCCGCCGAGGTCGGGTTGAGCTTGCCGTCGAACGCCATCAACCGGGTGAAGGCCTCGCGCGCCTTGCTGCGATCGGCTTCCGGCAGGGCGTCGATCGCCTGTTTCAGCGGCTGCTTCATGCCCGGCGCTTCAAACATTTTCTTCAGCTTGGCAGCGAAGGTGGTGGTCTGGTCGTACTGCATGGCGATCACGCTGCGACCGTCCTGTTTGCCGCTGTTGGCCAGTTCCGCCAAGCGCTCACCGCGCTCCGGCGCCGCCCACGAGTTGGACAACTGCATGCCGTAGCCGTGAGGAATGACCCGCTGGTTGGCGGTGCCGAGCCAGCCCTGGGTCGGGTCCTGATCGTACGGGTGCAACATCGGGTCGGCGTAACCGTCCCAGTCGTAACGACCTTCCCACCCCGGCGATGGCAGCAAACCTTCGCCTTCGCGACGGTTGGGGAAACGCCCGGTGACCTGCCAGCCGATGTTGCTGGCGTCGGCGAATACCATGTTCAGGGCGATGGCGCGGATCTCGCGACTGGCGTCTGACGCGCGTTCAACGTTCTGCGCGCGGGTCAGGTCAAAAAATGCGTCCAGTGATTTGTCGTCGGTGAAGCTCGGGGTTTGCAGGGCCAGGCCAAAACCGTTGCCCTGTATGGCCTGAGCACTGTTGAGCAGCGCGCCGTGGCGGGTTTCGTACACCGCTTCGCGAATTGGTCGCTGGCCTTTGACGAAATAGGTTTCGTTGCGCACGCCCAGCGGCTGCCATTTGCCATTGACCTCATAGGTCAGGCTGTTGCCCTGACGGCGGATTTTTTCCAGGAACAGGTCCTGATTGTCGCCGAGCACGCTGGTGGCGCTCCACGCGACTTTGCCGTTGAAGCCACCGAGGACCATCGGCAAACCGGCAACGGTGACACCGGCAGCCTGATACTTCGGCGCGCGGATCTGCACGAAGGTCCACAGCGACGGTGCCGCCAGTGGGCCGTGGCTGTCACTGGCGAGAATGCTCTTGCCGCTGCGGCTGCGTTGCGGGGCGATGGCCCAGTTGTTCGAGGTGCTGGCGCCGAGCAGATTCACTGCCGCCAGTTGTTGGCTGGCGTTGCTCAGCTCCGTCAGGCCGGGAATCTGCCCGTTGAGCTTGAGGCCTTGCAGCTTGTCAGCCTCGGCCAGTGGCAGGTTTTCATCCGGTGCGGACGGGGTCAGCCAGGCGAGTTTGTCGCTGCTCACGGTTTGCGCCAGCACCAGCGAGGCAATCTCTTCCGGCAGGTTGGCCGACTGGCTGAAGTTCAGCAACGCGAACATCAGTGCCGAATCTTCCGGTTTCCAGTATTCCGGCTTGTAGCCACTGGCGGCGAGATCGCCCGGCAGTTTGTCGGCGTAGCGGAACAGGTAGGCGTTGACGCCCCGCGCATAGACTTCGAAGAAACGCTTGAGGCGTGGCGACGAGGCCTTGTACAGCTCGTCGGCGCTTTTCTTCAGGTTGACCGCGCGCATGTAGCGGTCGGCGTCGAGCATCGAGGCGCCGGACATTTCCGCCAGTCGGCCCTGGGCCAGCAGGCGCAGGGTGACCATTTGGTTGATGCGGTCGCTGGCATGCACGTAACCGAGGGTGAACAGCGCGTCGTGGAAGCTGTTGCTTTCGATCAACGGCATGCCCATGGCATTGCGTCGTACCGAGACGTTCTGTGCCAGACCCTTGAGCGGTTGCACGCCGGAGGTGGGAGGAACGGTGTCCTGCGCGTTCCAGGTCTGGCAACCGGACAGGCTCAAGACACCGGTCACTGCTGCGGCAACGCCGAACCGGGGTAGAAAATGTGTAAGGGCTGGCGAGGCCATGGCAAAGCTCCTGCGGGGGTGTAGAGGCTGGGGGCGCAATAAAGCCGCTACGTTAGTGAGCAGGAGATGGCCGCGCAAGCGGGGCGAGTGGTTATTTCTTGCCATTGATCGATGATTGTCTGATGGCTTGCTTATTTGCAGGGGTGGGTGATGAAGTGCGGGAATCAAATGACTCTCGTGAGAAGACGCCATGGAGCTCAAGGCCAACGCTGCACTGATCATCATCGACCAGCAACAAGGCATTCTGCAGCCGCGCCTGGGGCGGCGGAATAATCCGCAGGCTGAAGAGCGCATGCTCGATTTACTGAGGGCGTGGCGCAGTAGCGGGCGGCCGGTGATTCATGTGCAGCATCTGTCGCGTGAACCGGATTCGGTGTTCTGGCCCGGGCAGTCAGGGGTGGAATTTCAGCAGCGATTCATGCCGCAGGACGGTGAATGGCTGATCCAGAAACAGGTACCGGATGCGTTTTGTGCCACGGGGCTGGAAGCGCAGCTGCATGAGGCGGGGATCGGGCAATTGATCATTGTTGGTGTAGCGACCAACAACTCGGTGGAATCCACAGCGCGCACGGCGGGCAATCTGGGGTTTGAGGCGTGGGTGGCGGAGGATGCGTGTTTCACCTTCGACAAGGCCGATTATTTCGGCACACCGCGTTCAGCCGAAGAAGTGCACGGGATGTCGCTGGGGAATTTGCAGGGGGAGTATGCGACGGTGGTCAGTGCGAAGCAGATTCTGGCGGCTGTCTGAACAGTTTGGGGTGAATGTGCCGGCCCTTTCGCGAGCAAGCCCGCTCCCACAGTCGACCGCGTTCAGTCAGTAGGAATGCGGTCGAATGTGGGAGCGGGCTTGCTCGCGAAGGCAATGTGTCAGGCGAAGAATATCTTCACCTGAAGCATCAAGCGCCGTGGCACTTCTTGAATTTCTTGCCGTTGCCGCATGGGCAAGGGTCGTTGCGGCCGACGTCTTTCAGGGCGTTGCGCACCGGTTCCTGGTGGGCGTGGCCGCAGTTCGGGCCGTGGACATGGCCATGGTCGTGATCGTGATGATGGTCATGATCGTGGTTGCAGTCAGGGCCATGGACATGAGGTTGCTGAGTCATCGGTTGTGCTCCGGAATTAAATCGGCGGGGATTATCACGCCATTGCGCTCCAGGTGCACGTAGTGGGCGATGAATAAACCGGTTTCCATCTCGCCCTGCAATCGATAGGGCACCTGCTGGTGCTGACTTTTCAGCATTTTCACCACGTCCTTGACCCGCGGCCACAGGTTGGTGCGAATCGGTATCCGATAGAACGCGCTGCTTTTCGGCCCTACCGTGATCCAGTGTTCATGCTCGCCTTCGGCCAGCAACAGGTCTGCCAGATGAATGCGATATTCCATGCCGCGCACCGTCAGGTCGCTGTCGTTGGGGTTGTCGATGCGAAAGTGCAGGATGAATTTCTGTTCGAGCAGCTTGGCCCGCACCACCTCGACTTTTACCAGGTGCACGGCGGGGTCGACGCTGTCGTCGCTGAACCATGAGGCGCAACCGCCGAGGTTCAGGATCAGCATCAATAACAAGCCATGCAGTGTGCGACAGTGACCGAGCATCGAAAAAACTCCCTTTGTGCCCAGTCTAGTCGGCACTTCCCTTTATGCGCCGAAATACCCCGCACAGCACTTCTTGAACTTCTGCCCGCTGGCACACGGGCACGCGTCATTGCGCCCCAGCTTCAACTGCACGGTCGGGTCGATGAAGTACCAGCGCCCGGCGTTTTGCACGAACGAGGAGCGCTCGCGGTGGCTGTGTTCGCCCTGGCTGTCGTGCCAGCGTGCGGTAAAGGTGACGAAGGCATGCTCGGGTTGGCCGCCGAACACTTCCGAGCTTTCGACCTCAAGGCCGAGCCAGGTGCTCTGCGCGCTCCAGGCGCTGATCGACTGGCGATCCAGACCGGCCTGCTGGGCGGGCAGGGTGGTGGCCACCAGATAATCGATCAGCCCCAGCACGTAGGCGCTGTAGCGCGAACGCATCAGCGCTTCGGCGCAAGGCGCCGGGTGGCCTTCGTGATAGTGGCCGCAGCAGGCCTCCAGCAGGTTGCCGCTGCCGCACGGGCAAATGGCTGTACTCATTGCATTACCACCAGTATTTGCCGAAGTTTTCCGGATTGGCCCAGAATCGCGAGTTGAGCCAGTCGGGGACTTGTTTGTAGTCAAGCAGATCATAGGTGAACAGGGTCAGTACCTGATCGTCACGCTGGAAGCGTTCACTGGCCTGCAGCGCCAGCGAGTAGAAATCGGTTTCCTGCCAGCCGCTGGCCGGCAGATCCGCCAGCACTGCAATGCGACTGGCGTTGAGGTTGCGAATCCCGCCCAGCAGATTCAAGCCGTCACGCTTGGGCAGGTGCTCCAGGCAATCGACCACCAGCGCCAGGTCGAAGCGTCGCGCCGCCAGTTCGGCGGGCAATGCACCGGGTGCGGCGTGGGCCACGCAGGTGTCCGGATGTGCCTGCTTGAAAGCGGCGAGCGCCGGAAATTCGCTGGCGCCGATCAGCAGCAAGCGCGCCGGGGCATAGCGATCCAGTAAAGCAGCCAGCGCCTGTTGCGGCGTGCGCGAAGAAATGGCGACGTTCATCGAAGCTCCTCAATCAGATCGCCAAGACTAGCGCGCCAGACGGATCCGGCCTAGACCCCGATTTGCCGCGGGCGGCAAAAGTGCCGAATCCCTGTGAACACGGTCCCAAATGCCAGTGGCCTATTGCTGGCGGAGATTAAAACTCCGGTCTTTACTCCGTGAATCGGTTCTAAGCCGATCCCTCAGGAGAAAACCAGATGAGCATAGTTCGGACAGCATTACCTTTGATTCTGCTAACCAGTGTGTTGACTGGTTGCGCAGGTTTGCAGAAAACCGACTGGCCGACCTGTGCGGCGGTCGGTGGTGTGGTCGGTGCCGGTCTCGGCGCGACGGAGAGTTCGTCGTGGGCCGGCTACGGCGCGCTGATTGTCGGTGGTACGGCAGCGGCCTATTGCTGGGTGCACGGTGATGGCGACGAAGACGGAGATGGTGTGCCGGACAGTCGCGACAAGTGCCCGCACACGCCTAAAGGCGTGCAGGTCGATGCTGACGGCTGCCCACCACCTGCCCCTGCGCCAGTGGTAGAAGAGGCGGTTGTGGTCAAGGAAGAAACTATCGTCATTCGCGATGTGCACTTCCAGTTCGACAAAGCCACCCTGACCGGCTCCGACAAACAGGTGCTGGATAAAGTCGCCACGCGCCTGAAACAAGAGTCGTCCACGGCGCAACTGACCGTGACCGGCCACACCGACAGCGTCGGCAGCGATGCCTACAACAAGAAACTGTCGGATCGCCGTGCGCACTCGGTGGTGGAATACCTGATCCAGCAGGGTGTGCCGCGTGCCAGCTTCGTTTCGGTCTCGGGCATGGGTGAAAGCCAGCCAGTGGCGGATAACAAAACCGCAGACGGTCGCGCACAGAACCGTCGTACCGAAATCAAAATCGTCCGCTAGCCCCTCTCGCATCCGCGGCTTGTGCAGTCGCGGATGCGGGTCTTTACTCCTGTGTAACCGGTATGGGCCGGTGACACAGGAGCTTTCACAATGACTGTTTTCTCAAGGTCCGTCTTGCCGGTGCTGCTGCTGGGCAGCCTGCTCACCGGTTGCGCCACTCATAGCGATGGCGATGCCCCCCTCAATCAACGTACGTGGCCGATCTGCAGCCTGATCGGCGGGCTGGTCGGTGGCGGTCTTGGCGCCATTGAAAGTGGCGGCTGGGCCGGTGGCGGTGCGGCGCTGGGGATTCTGACTGGCGGGCTGATCTGTTATGCCCAGGATGGCGATGAAGACGGCGATGGCGTGTTCGACCGCCGCGACCGTTGCCCTGACACCCCGGCCAATACCCCGGTCGATCATCGCGGCTGTCCGCTGCCGCAATATCCGGTCACTGCAAAAGCCCCCGAGCCTGCGCCGCAATCGGAAGTCATCACCCTCAGCGATGCCGGCAATGTGTTGTTCGATTTCGACAAGTCGGATCTGACCCCGGCCGCCAAGGCCCAGCTCGATACGCTGATGGACAAATTGCGCAATGCCGACGTGGTCAGCATCAAGGTTATCGGCCATACCGACAGCAAAGGTTCGGACGCCTACAACCAGGCACTGTCGGAACGACGCGCCAGCAGCGTGGCGGCGTACCTGCTGAGTCAGGGCCTGGCGCCGGACAAACTGACCAGTGAAGGGCGCGGCGAGAGCGAGCCGGTGGCTGACAACGCAACGGACGAGGGACGGGCAAAAAACCGTCGGGTGGAGTTGCATATCAATCGCTAGGACTTGTCTGTAGTCCGCAGGCTAGAGCTGCCGGTCGACGATCGTCGTCGAACCGGCGGCGATCCGACGACTGACAAATGTTTTTTCTTTTGCCCCTCTGGCTTATCCCCCGCGTAAGCCGTTACTGTGCGCCCAAAGAATAATTCCGACACGGGGGAGCGTATGAAGGTTTTCTGGGGGCTGGGGCGTTTGCTGACCCTGCTGTTCTGGTGCGTGGTGGTGGTCAATCTGCTGCTGCCGTTTGTGCATCCGCTGCATGCGCTGGTCAATCTGGCCGGTGCCTCGCTGCTGGCGCTGCATGTGCTGGAGTTGCTTTTCTCGCGCCTCAAAGGGCGTCCCAACCCGTGGCGCGACCGTCTGCGCATCCTGCTGTTCGGCGTTTTTCACCTGCAAACCATCCCGGCCCCGGCCGCTCCGGAGGCTTCTTCCCATGCGTAAACTTTGCCTGCTCGCTGCACTCATCAGTCCTCTGGCCTGCGCCCAGGTGGTCAGCGTCGAAACCAACTCCCTGATGCGTTTGCCCAACACCGCCAGCACCTTGCAGCTGGAACGCCTGGAAGTGGCGGACTACGGCACCTTGCTGATTCCTGCCAATGTGACCGAGCTGACCGTCGGTGAATTGCGTCTGGGCCATGAAGCGCGCATCGCGATCGTCCCGAGTGAACAGGCGCTGGACATGAAAGTCATTCGTGCCGAACTGTCCGAAGGCAGCCTGATCACCGCACGCGGCGCGCCGGGCACCTATGAAAAAGCTGCCCGTGCCGGGCGCAATCTGAATTTGCAGTTCAAGGCACTGAACGCGCCAAAACTGTTTGTCGATGCCCGTGGCGGCACCGGCGCACCGGGTTTCGTCGGCCTGGATGGCGGCAACGGCGAAGATCCGGGCTGCACCTGGGGCGCGGCCGGTCATGGTTTTGACGGCAGCAATGGTAGTGACGGCCAGCCGGGTGCACCGGGTGCGTTGGTGCGTCTGGAAGTGCCGCGCGAGTTTCCGGCCGAGCTGATCAAGGTCAACGTTGCGGGCGGCGCCGGTGGTCCAGCGGGTGTTGGCGGTAAGGCGGGCAAGGGCGGCCAGTCCAAGGGCTGCCTGGTGTATCGCGCCGATGGCGGCAAGAACGGCAAGGCCGGGGCGGATGGTCAGCCTGGGCCGGTGGGTGCGGCGGGGGCTGTGACCGTACAGCGCCTCTGAATAACAGCACTGTTCACAATTGAGGTGAGGGGTTAAATCCCCTCACCACAACAGTGTTCACAGCGCAAAAAAATAGGGTGGGTCAGAACATCGGCCGCGCCGCCGCAATCGCCACCAGCACCAACCCGACGATCAGGTTGATCCCCACCACTCGGCGAATCCGCCCCAATACCGCCGCACCCGCCGGCCAGTCCTTGGCTTCCACCGCTTTACGCAATTCCGGCAGCATCAAACCCTGAATCCGGATAAACAGCGCCGTCATCACCACGTATAGCCCGATCATCACCTGCACGTACTTCGGCGCGGTCTCGAAACCGACCTGCTGCAGATGCAGCATGCCGACGCCGCTGATCGGCAGCAGAATCACCGCGACCCGGACCCAGCGGAAAAAACCTTGAAACACTTCCACCCACAAGGTCAGGCGGCCAGGGCCGTCGAGAGCCTTTACCGCCGCCGGGCGCAGGACCATCCAGGCGAAAAACATGCCGCCGACCCAGACCAGGGCGGACAGGACATGCAGCGGATAAACGAGGCTAAAAGGTGTCATTGGGGCACTCCGTTCTGCGCAGGATTAATTAGCGGGGTATGATAGCCGCCATCCGAAACCACTGAAAATTTATCCAGCGTTTTTAGCGCCCGACAATCAATGATCAGCACTGAACTCAAAACCACGATCCAGGGCGCCTATTCGCGTTTTCTTGAAGCCAAGAGCCTCAAACCGCGTTACGGCCAGCGCCTGATGATCGCTGAAATCGCCAAAGTCCTCGGGGATATCGACACCGACGACGAAGGCCGGCGCAGTGGCGACCCCGCGATTGTCGCGGTGGAAGCCGGCACCGGTACCGGCAAGACAGTGGCCTACAGCCTGGCCGCGATTCCGACGGCGAAGCTGGCCGGCAAACGCTTGGTGATCGCCACCGCGACCGTGGCTCTGCAAGAGCAGATCGTCTACAAGGACTTGCCCGACCTGATGCGCAACAGCGGGCTGAACTTCAGCTTCGCGCTGGCCAAGGGCCGTGGCCGCTACATGTGCCTGTCCAAGCTCGACATGCTGCTGCAGGAAGGCCACGCGCAAACTGCCACCGCCCAGTTGTTCGAAGAGGAAGGTTTCAAGATCGAGGTCGACGAGGCCAGTCAGAAGCTGTTCACCAGCATGATCGAGAAGCTCGCCGGCAATAAATGGGACGGCGACCGCGACAGCTGGCCCAACGCGCTGGAAGACGCCGATTGGGCGCGCCTGACCACCGATCACAGCCAGTGCACCAATCGCCACTGCCCGAACTTCGGCCAATGCGCTTTCTACAAGGCGCGCGAAGGCATGGGCAAGGTCGACGTGATCGTCACCAACCACGACATGGTGCTGGCTGACCTCGCTTTGGGCGGCGGCGCGGTACTACCGGATCCGCGTGACACCATTTACGTATTCGACGAAGGTCACCACCTGCCGGACAAGGCCATCGGCCACTTCGCCCACTACACGCGTCTGCGTTCCACTGCCGACTGGCTGGAAACCACCGCGAAGAACCTCACCAAACTGTTGGCCCAGCATCCGTTGCCGGGCGACCTCGGCAAGCTGATCGAGCAAGTGCCCGAGCTGGCGCGCGAGATCAAGACCCAGCAGCAGTTCATGTTCACCGCGTGCGAGCAGATTGCCGATTTCAAGCCCGGCGAAGACGTCGAAGGTCGCGAGCGGCCCCGCCATCGTTTCGTCGGCGGGGTGATTCCCGAGCACATGCGCGAAATGGGCATTGAGCTGAAAAAGGGTTATTCGCGGCTCAACGATCTGTTCACCCGCCTGACCGACCTGCTCAAGGAAGGCATGGACGGCGAGGTCAACATCGGCATCGCCAGCAATCAGGCCGAGGAGTGGTATCCGCTGTTCGGCAGCCTGTTGTCGCGGGCGTCGGGCAATTGGGAGTTGTGGACCGCGTTCACCGCCGAAGACCCGGAAGACAGCCCGCCGATGGCGCGCTGGCTGACGCTGGCGGAAAGCGGTTCGCTGTTCGACATCGAGGTCAACGCCAGCCCGATTCTCGCCGCAGAAACCCTGCGTCGCAGCCTGTGGAACGTGGCTTACGGCTGCCTGGTGACCTCGGCAACCTTGACGGCACTGGGCACCTTCGACCGTTTCCGCATGCGCGCCGGTCTGCCGAAAAAAGCCGTCACCGCCGTGGTGCCGAGCCCGTTCCATCACGCCGACGCCGGTGTGCTGCGGGTGCCGGATCTGAAGGCCGACCCACGCGACGCCGCGGCTCACACCGCGGCGATCATCCGCGAGTTGCCGGATCTGGTCGAAGGCTCGCGCGGCACGCTGGTGCTGTTCTCCTCGCGCAAACAGATGCAGGACGTGTTCGACGGCCTCGACCGCGACTGGCGCAAGCAAGTGTTCATTCAAGGCAACCTGTCGAAACAGGAAACCCTGAACAAGCACAAGGCGCGGGTCGATGGCGGCGATTCCAGCGTGCTGTTCGGTCTTGCCAGTTTCGCCGAAGGGGTGGACTTGCCGGGGGCGTACTGCGAACACGTGGTGATCGCCAAGATCCCGTTCTCGGTGCCGGACGATCCGGTCGAGGCGGCGCTGTCGGAGTGGATCGAGGCCCGGGGCGGCAATCCGTTCATGGAAATCTCGGTGCCCGATGCCTCGCTGAAACTGGTTCAGGCCTGCGGGCGTCTGCTGCGTACCGAAGAGGACCGCGGCACCATCACCTTGCTCGATCGGCGCCTGGTCACCCAGCGCTACGGCAAGGCGATCCTCAATGCGTTGCCGCCATTCCGTCGTGAAATATCCTGAGACAACGGTGGGCAGTTTTGCCCGCCGCGCTGTCTATCTCTCTGCCATGCTTTTCCATTGGCCTTAGTTGGTCGTTAGGGAGAACTCCGTTCTTATGATTCGCCGTTCGTTGCCTGCCGTATTCGCCTTGATTTTCGCTGCCCCGTTACTGGCGGCGCCTGCGGGTCAGCAGACCCTGTTCAACTTCGTCCGTCCTGCCGACGTGGTGAAAGTCGTCACCGAAAACACTGACCTGCCACAAGCCAACGCCGAGCAAACCCCCGAAGGTGAAGTGCTGCGCCGGGTGACGTTCAACCCGGTGGCTCGCCCGACCCTGCGTCTGACTCCGCAAACCGGCGCCTGGGACTGGTCGCAGTCGGGCATGATGAGCCTGCGTCTGCAAAGCGCAATGAACTGGGCCGTGACGGTCTATGTGCAAATCCAGAGTAACAACGGCCAGACCCTGACCAGCCGCGTCGACCTGCCGGCCGGACCCGCGCAAACCCTTTTGGTGCCGCTGGTGGCGACTTCGCCACTGAGCCAGGGCATGAAGGCCGGGCCGCCGATGCCGATGACTGTCGATGGCCAGCGAATTCTGCTGGCCAGCAGCAGCGGTGAACTGGATCGCAGCCAGGTGGTGTCGGTGAGTCTGTGGATGGATCAGCCGAAAGCCGCGCAGAGCCTGCTGCTCGAGCGATTCGGCGTGCAGGACGGCGATGCTGTGACCCAGGCCGTCTACGGCAATCTGGTGGACGCCTACGGTCAATCGACCCGCAGCAAATGGCCGGAAAAAATCAGCAACGACGAACAACTGAAATCCGCCGCCGCCAAGGAACAGCAACAGCTGAAAACCTGGCTGGCCGAGCGCGAAAAGTCCTCGCTGGACAAGTTCGGTGGCTGGAATAAAGGCCCGGCGTTCAAGGCCAGCGGTTTTTTCCGCACCGAAAAGCGTGACGGTCGCTGGTATCTGGTGACGCCGGAAGGGCATCCGTTCTATTCGCTGGGGGTGAACACCGTCAGCCCGCAGGTCAACCAGACTTACGTGGCCGGGCGTGAGTGGATGTTCGAATCCCTGCCCAAGGCCGACGAGCCGCTCGCCAGCCATTTCGGCGAAGGCGATAACCGTGGCGGCAACGGCGCCGATCAGGGCCGCGGCTATGGCAACGGGCGCTGGTATGACTTCTATGGCGCCAACCTGCAGCGGGTTTACGGCGAGCCCTGCAAACCGGACAGCGATACCAAGGCCGGAATTGCTGAAGCGGCCAAGGCTGGTGCGGTTGAAGAAACAGCATTAAAAGCTGCCGAGCCTGTGCCAAAGTCAAACGAGGCGAAGGCCGGTGTCGCCGCAGCGGCGAAAACAGACGCCGTAGCGACGACTGCTGAAAAGGCTGCCGATCAACCCGTCGCTGCGCCGTGCAAGGCCACGGTCGATCAGCAGAAGTGGGCCACGCACACCCTCGAACGCCTGCAGGCCTGGGGTTTCAACACCGTCGGCAACTGGAGTGCCGACTCGCTCGCCGACGCCGAGCGGGTGCCGTACACCTTGCCGCTGTCGATCGTCGGCGACTACACCAGCATCAGCACCGGCAGCGACTGGTGGGGCGGCATGCCTGACCCGTTCGACCCGCGTTTCGCCATGGCCACCGAGCGTGCCGTGGCCATTGCTGCCCGCGATCATCGTGATGATCCGTGGTTGATCGGCTACTACGCCGACAACGAACTGGCCTGGGCCGGCCCCGGCGACGACCCGCAGTCGCGCTACGCTCTGGCCTACGGCACATTGAAAATGACCACCGACGTGCCGGCCAAGCGCGCATTCCTCAAGCAACTGCGCGACAAGTACCGCAACCAGGCGGGGCTGTCGAAAGCGTGGGGCATTGATCTGCCGGCGTGGGAATTGATGGAAGACCCGGGTTTCGTGCCACCGATGCCGAATCCGGAGCACCCGGAAATCGAAAACGACTTCAAATACTTCCAGAAAGTGTTCGCCGACACTTACTTCAAAACCATCTCCGATTCGCTGAAGTGGCACGCGCCGAATCAGTTGCTGCTCGGTGGCCGTTTCGCCACCAGCACTCCGGAAGCGGTTGCGTCCTGCGCGCAGTATTGCGACGTGTTGAGTTTCAACATGTACACGCTGAAACCACAGGACGGCTATGACTTCGCCGCTCTGCGCGCCCTCGACAAACCGGTACTGATCACCGAATTCAACTTCGGCTCCAGTGATCGTGGCCCGTTCTGGGGTGGCGTGACGCAACTGGCGCGGGAAGAAGATCGTGGCCCGGCGTACGCCAATTTCCTCAAACAGGCGCTGAGTGAACCGTCGATTGTCGGCGTGCACTGGTTCCAGTATCTGGATCAACCGGTGACCGGGCGTCTGCTCGATGGCGAGAACGGGCACTTCGGCCTGGTGGGGATTACCGATCTGCCGTATCAGGGCTTTGTCGAGGCGGTGCGCAAGAGCAATTTGCAGGCGATCGATCAGTTGGGCAAGGAGGCTGAGAAAGCGGCCGCCGCCGGTCATGAAGCCGAAGGCGGGCGCAAGGCTGAAGCCGGCAAAGGCCCGGGGGGCGGGCATGCCGGTGGGCACTCGGGCAATGGTCATTAAGGTTTAGACCGCGTCATCGTTCTTCGCGAGCAGGCTCGCTCCCACATCGGATTTGTGAACACCATCGATCCAGTGTGGGAGCGAGCCTGCTCGCGAAGGCGTCAGCCGCCTCACTACAGCATTCAACCGTCCGGCCCGCAGCTGTTCCCAAATCCCTCAAGGGCTGGAACAATGCGGGCCACTTTGTAGAGCGTTTTCGCGGGGGAGTTGCGGGTGCAGATTCAGGGACATTACGAGCTTCAATTCGAAGCGGTGCGCGAGGCTTTCGCGGCACTGTTCGACGATCCCCAGGAACGCGGCGCAGCCCTGTGCATCAAGGTCGGCGGAGAAACCGTCCTCGACCTCTGGTCCGGTACGGCCGACAAGGATGGTACCGAAGCCTGGCACAGCGACACCATCGCCAACCTGTTTTCCTGCACCAAGACCTTCACCGCGGTCACGGCGCTGCAACTGGTGGCCGAAGGCAAACTGCAACTGGATGCACCGGTTGCCCGCTACTGGCCGGAATTCGCTGCCGCCGGTAAAGAATCCGTCACCCTGCGCCAACTGCTCTGCCATCAGGCCGGTCTGCCGGCCCTGCGCGAGTTGCTGGCGCCTGCCGCCCTCTACGAATGGCAGACCATGGTCGACGCCCTTGCGGCCGAAGCGCCGTGGTGGACGCCGGGCACCGGCCACGGCTATGCCGCCATCACCTATGGCTGGCTGGTCGGGGAGTTGCTGCGTCGCGCTGACGGTTGTGGGCCGGGCGAGTCGATTGTCGCCCGCGTCGCCAAGCCGCTGGGGCTGGATTTCCACGTCGGCCTGCCTGACGAAGAGTTCCACCGCGTGGCGCATATTGCACGGGGCAAGGGCAACGTCGGCGATGCCGCGGCCCAGCGCCTGTTGCAAGTGACCATGCGCGAACCGACCGCCATGACCACTCGCGCCTTCACCAATCCGCCGTCGGTGCTCACCAGCACCAACAAACCGGAATGGCGCCGCATGCAGCAGCCGGCCGCCAACGGTCACGGCAACGCGCGCAGCCTGGCCGGTTTCTACGCCGGTTTGCTCGACGGCAGCCTGCTTGAAAGCGAAATGCTCGAAGAGCTGACCCGCGAACACAGCTACGGCGAGGACAAGACCCTGCTGACCCGCACCCGCTTCGGTCTGGGCTGCATGCTCGATCAACCGGACATGGCGAACGCCACCTACGGCCTCGGCCCGCGGGCGTTTGGTCATCCGGGGGCGGGCGGTTCAGTGGGTTTTGCTGATCCCGAGCACGATGTCGCGTTCGGTTTTGTGACAAATACCCTTGGGCCGTACGTCTTGATGGATCCGCGCGCGCAGCAACTGGCGCGGGTACTTGCCACTTGTCTGTAAAGCTTTACATGAGGTTCCAGGGTTGGAACCAGATCCGGTTTTTCGATTCAAAGCGTCAGTTTATCCGGGCAAAAGAGCTCTGATTTTTCATTACTTCACTTTGTGGATTTTCAATGTCATCCAAAAAAACTCTCGCCCTGGCCCTGTGTGTTGCGATCACCGGTTGTGCACAGACTCCTAAAAACGATGCGGACGGCGGTAGCTGGTGGCCGTTCGGGTCCTCCGACAAAGTGGCGGCCAAAGAGCCGGCCCCGGCTCCGGCTCCTGCCGTAGCCCCGGCGCCGCTCAAACCTGCCGCGACCGCACCGGTGGCCAAGACTGAAAGCAGCAGCCACTGGTACTGGCCGTTCGGCGGTTCCGATGATGCGGCGGCCAAAGCCGAGGTGAAACCCGAAGTCAAACCAGAAGCCAAACCGGCGGTAGTGGCCAAGGCCGATGCCGACACCGGCACGAAGTGGTGGTGGCCGTTCGGCGGCAAGGATCAATCGACTGCCAAAGTGGTGCCGATGCCTGACCCGAAAGTCACCCAGGCCTGGCTGGATGACTACGAACCGCGCCTGCGTGCGGCGATCAAGGACAGCAACCTGCAACTCGAGCGCCGTGACAACGTGCTGGTGGTGATCGCGCCGGTTGAAGGCTCGTTCAACCCGAAGCGTCCAGCGATGCTGCTGCCGGTGACCCTCAGCCCGTTCACCAACGTCGCGAAAATCCTCGAAGCTGACCCGAAAACCGCAGTCCTGGTACTCGGTCACAGCGACAACACCGGTGCCGCGCCGGCCAACGTCAAACTCAGCCAAGAGCGCGCCCAGTCCGTAGCGGCGATCTTCCGCCTGAGCGGCTTGCAGCGTGATCGCCTGATGCTGCGTGGCATGGGTGGCGATGCCCCGCGTGCGGCCAACGACAGCGCCGAAGGCCGTGCCCTCAACCGTCGCGTCGAACTGCTGGTGACCCCGCAGAACACCATGGTTGCGCTGCTGAGCAAGTACAACATGCCGGCGCCGGCACCGACCACGATGATCGCGGCACAGGACGTCAAGCCTGCAGCCAAACCGGTAACTCCGGCGCCGGCTGCTTCGAAGGCCGCCGTACCTGCAACCAAAAAGGCTCCAGCGAAGAAAGCCGCCGCCAAGGCGCCTGCGAAAAAAGCGGCGACCAAGGCACCGGCAAAAACCCCTGCCAAGAAAACCGCCCCGGCCAAAGCCGCAGCGACTGACAAGAAAGTTGCTGCAAGCGATACTTCCAAGCAGTGATCCGCTAACGAAAAGGAATGCGCCATGACCCAGGCTCTGGCAGATATGCGTCGTGATTACACCCGGGACGGACTGACCGAGGCGCAAGCCCCGGCTGAACCCTTTGCGTTGTTCCACCAGTGGTTTGCCGACGCGGTAAAAACCGAACAGGCACCGGTGGAGGCCAACGCCATGACCCTGGCCACGGTCGATGCGGACGGTCGACCGCATTGCCGCATTCTGCTGCTCAAGGGCCTGGACGCGCAGGGCTTCACCTTTTTCACCAACTACGACAGCGCCAAGGGCCAGCATCTGGCAGCGAATCCTTTCGCGGCCATGACATTTTTCTGGCCAACCCTGGAGCGCCAGGTGCGCATCGAAGGGCGGGTGGTCAAGGTCACGCCGCAAGAGTCCGACGCGTATTATCAGGTGCGACCGCTGGGCAGCCGGCTCGGCGCCTGGGCCTCACCGCAGAGCCGGGTGATCAACGGGCGCGGCGAGCTGGAAGATCTGCTCAAGGCCACCGAGCAGCGCTTCAGCGACACTCAGCCGGATTGCCCGGAACATTGGGGCGGTTATCGCCTGCTGCCTGAGCGCATCGAGTTCTGGCAGGGCCGTCCAAGTCGTCTGCACGATCGCCTGAACTACCGTCAGCAGGGCGCCAACTGGATTCTTGAACGTCTGGCGCCCTGAGCAGTCTACCGAGCGGGATAGCCTGCCGCAGCGGCCTCAAGCCACTTCGGCAGGTCCCGACGCTTGATCTTCTGCAAGCGGGCATCGGCCAGTCGTTCCAGCATGAAGACGCGTTTGTCTTCATCCTTGCCCGCCAGCGACAGGGCCAGATCACGATCCATCCAGCGTTTGATCCGCACGTACAGCCACCAATGGAAGTACAGACCGGCGACGGTGGTGACGAAAATGATCAGGTAATCCATGAAAATCCTTGGGTCGGCAGGGCGGATTAGGCGATTTGGCGCTACTGTTGGGTGAGTTTGCAGGTGCCTGTACCGGGCCTGAATAAAATCAAGTTTATCCGGGCTGCGTCGTGACAGGCGTCAAGCAGCGGGGTTTAATGAACACATGTTCTTTTGGAGTTGATGCTATGCGTAAGTCTGTTCTGCTGGTTGCTTCCTTTTCCACGATGGCGATGTTGCTGACCGGCTGCCAGTCGAGCCTGACCGGTGACTCCTACTCCCGTGACGAAGCGCGTCGTGTGCAGACGATTCGCATGGGCACCATCGAATCCCTGCGTCCGGTGAAAATCGAAGGCACCAAGACCCCGATCGGCGGCGCTGCAGGCGCAGTGGTCGGCGGTGTAGGCGGCAGCGCCATCGGTGGCGGCAAAGGCAGCATCGTCGCGGCGGTCATCGGTGCTGTGGCCGGTGGTCTGATCGGTTCGGCCACCGAAGAAGGCCTGACCCGCACCCAGGGCGTGGAAATCACCGTGCGCGAAGACGACGGCAGCATGCGCGCCTACGTGCAACAGGTTCAGGAAAACGAAGTGTTCCGTGTCGGTGAGCGCGTGCGCATCTCCACCGTCGGTGGCACCAGCCGCGTTTCGCACTAAGCGACAACGAGCGGTAAAGAAAAACCCCGATCAGGTGACTGGTCGGGGTTTTTTATGATCTGAGGTGCCGCTTACCAGACGTCGCTGTAGTCGAACGAAATTTGATAGTCGTAAGTCGTTAGGGAAATATTATTTTGAAAGTAAGGTTGAAGGACAGGTTTCCAACTTTCGAGTACGTTGAAGCCGCCATTATTAATGTTGTTTTCCACCGGTATACCCAAGGCATTCAAAACGGTTTCATCGTCGCCTAAATCCTCGGAATATTCTTCGCCCTCGCATAGATGGGTTTGCTTGTCGTACCACTCCAGCCTTAGTTTTAATCCCATCATCACCCTCACAAGTATTTTTTTCTGATGCTTCTTTCATCTTTCGGGTCTTCTCGTCGCTCTCCTGTAAAAGGGTCAAAAGCGCCTAGGTGAGTTCCGTCACTTGCACGGTAAACTTCCAACTCGCCGTGCATCGAGTCCCACTCATAAATTCTCCTGCCTTTTGCATCCTTCCATCGCTCCCGAAGTCCGCCACCTCCTTGTACGGGATTCATTTTCTGTGCCTTTTTCAGGCCGGGAAACGCGGTAATTTCCTCTGCTTTCGGAGGTTTATGATAGCTGTGTCCTGCTGGTGGTAAGCCTTTGCGCGAGGTGTTGACCACGATGTATAGAGGCCGAACCCCCGAATCCGCCGGAAACACCAGAATGAAATCCCGATACTCCGGCGGATAAACCGGATTCACCAGAATCCCGTCCGCCGCTTTCGTCGGCGGATACACCCAGATGTGCGGTGCTTGCGGTGCAGCCTCCAGCGCCGGAATACCGAGAACGTCCGAGCCATTCACCGCCGGCGTCCAGAGCAGTTCGACCCCTTCACCCAGGTCGGCGACGAACCGGTTGCCGCGCGCGGTGAACTGCACGACATCGACCATTTCCCAATCGCGATTCCTGCCGGTGTAGAAGCCGTAGCCCCGCAGGCTGCCGTCGGCCTGTTGTTCGACGTGCAGGCGCACGCGGGTGCGTGCCTGTCTGAGGGCGAGCAACTGGTCTTCGGTGTAGAGGGCGCTGTCGCCCAGGTTCGATGGCATGAGCAACGCCACCAGCCCGACCAAAGGTGTCACAACGGCGGCGGAAGCGATGGCGGGCAATGCCTTGAACGCCTCACCCGCAAAGGCGAAGGTGCCCAGGCCTGCCGGGATGGCAGTGCCGCTGATTTTCTTGAGTGGAACGCCGCCGCTGTCATCGGCTTCACGGCCGCCGAGCAGGACCAGATCTCCGTAATCTTTCAGGCTGTCGGTGGGTACCATCCCCGAAGGATTCGCGTAGTCGATGATCGCGTCCGGCAATTTGCAGGACTTGGCGAACACGCACCCGGCGCGTACGGGATCAGGCTTTTTCGCCGCAACCTCTCGACTGCGCTCGAAAGCCTCCTGCCGCGCCAGCATGGCGTCGTATGCATTTTGTCGGGCGTCGCGCTCGGCCAGTTCAGTGGCCGTCATGTAGCGCCAGGTGACGTGATGACCGTCGCCCGCCGGCGGGTTGGGAACCCGGGGAATGTCCTTGTTGCGAGCCACTGAGCGTCCTTTCGTTCATCCATCGACAACCCTTCGAAAGGGCTGCACGACGTTAACGAAGCGGACAATTGCTGGCTGTAGGACGGATCTTTGATTAAGTGCGGATTGTTCGCTATTTGTCTGGCAGGGGGGCGAGCAGGCCGCTTCAGTTCAAAGAACGGGGAGATGGGTTCTGCGCAATTACTGCAAAAGCCTGATACCCATTTGCCCAGAACCTGGCAGTTGGTGGATGAATTGAGCCTCAGCTGTATCTGTGAGCCTTGCCGGTTTTTTCCTATGCTGGGGGACTGAGCCTGTGACAAGGCTACTCCTGCCCGACTCAACGAGAGCATGACCATGAGCGACAACCGCCAGTGGGCCCGCGAAGCCATCCGCATCATCGAAGCGGACTTCCAGCGCAGCGCCGACACCCATCTGATCCCCTTGCCGCTGCCGGGGTTTGCAGGCATCGAGTTGTATTTCAAGGACGAGTCGAGCCATCCCACCGGCAGCCTCAAACATCGTCTGGCACGTTCGCTGTTCCTGTATGCATTGTGTAACGGCTGGCTCAAACCCGGCGCGCCGGTGATCGAGGCGTCCAGCGGTTCGACGGCGATTTCCGAAGCGTATTTCGCGCGCATGCTCGGTTTGCCGTTCATTGCGGTGATGCCGGCGACCACCTCGAAAGAGAAGATCGCGCAGATCGCCTTCTACGGTGGCCAGAGCCATCTGGTGAAGGATCCGACGCAGATTTACGCCGAATCCGAACGTCTGGCCCGCGAGCATGGCGGCCACTTCATTGACCAGTTCACCTACGCCGAGCGGGCCACCGACTGGCGGGCGAACAACAACATCGCCGAGTCGATCTTCCAGCAGATGCGTTTCGAGAAACACCCGGAACCGAGCTGGCTGATTTCCAGCCCCGGCACCGGCGGCACCACCGCTACCCTCGGTCGTTACGTGCGTTATCGCCAGCATTGCACCCGGGTGTTGTGCGCCGACGCCGAGCGCTCGGTGTTCTTCGATTACTACCAGACTGGCGACGCCAGTCTGCGTCTGGACTGCGGTTCACGAATTGAAGGCATCGGCCGGCCACGGGTCGAGGCGTCGTTCCTGCCGAAGGTCATCGATGCGATGGTCAAGGTGCCGGACGCCTTGTCGCTGGCGGCCATGCATTATCTGGCGCAGCGTCTGGGACGGCATGTCGGCGGGTCGAGCGGCACCAACCTGATCGGCGCGCTGATGGCGGCGCAGCAGATGAAAGCGGCGGGGGAGTCGGGGTCGATCGTGGCGATTCTGTGCGATGGCGGCGAGCGTTATGCCGACACCTATTACGATCAGACGTGGCTCAAGGCGCAGGGCTATGAGCTGGAGGGATTGATTGCGGCGGTGGCGGCGAGTGCCGAACGGGGTGAGGCGCTGCCAACCACAGTGCTGCGGGCAAATATCTAAAGCCAGACTCGGAAACCAATGTGGGAGCGGGCTTGCTCGCGAATGCGGTGGGTCAGTCAACATTGTCGTCGACTGACCCACCGCATTCGCGAGCAAGCCCGCTCCCACAGGAGGTTGGTGTTACTTCAAAACAGAGGTATCAGGCTTCCAAACCGAGAATATCGCGCGCCACAGCTTCCGCAATCCGAATCCCGTCCACACCCGCCGACAGAATGCCACCGGCATAACCCGCACCTTCACCCGCCGGGAACAGACCTTTGACGTTCATGCTCTGCAGCGATTCGTTACGCGTGATGCGCAGCGGCGACGAGGTACGGGTTTCGATCCCGG
The DNA here is from genome assembly GCF_900215165.1 of Pseudomonas sp. LAMO17WK12:I5. Lineage (NCBI taxonomy): Bacteria > Pseudomonadati > Pseudomonadota > Gammaproteobacteria > Pseudomonadales > Pseudomonadaceae > Pseudomonas > Pseudomonas sp. LAMO17WK12:I5. The sequence continues at coordinate 309,592 of NZ_OBDS01000002.1, forward strand.
TCAACACCGCGTCGTGCAGCGAGTAGCCGCGAATCTGTTTCTCGAACGCCGGCAACGCTTCACGAATCGCTTCGATGGCAAAGTCCGGCAGCGCCAAGGCCAGGTCGCCCAGGGCCACGCCCGGTTTGTACGACGGCTCGACTTCGCCCAGTTCGGTGGACGGGGTGCCGTTGATGAAGTCGCCGACCAGTTGCGCCGGGGCCTTGTAGTCGCTGCCGCCGAGGATGAACGCGTGGGATTCCAGACGCTCCTGCAACTCGATCCCGGCCAGCGGGCCGCCCGGGTAATCGACTTCCGGGGTGATGCCGACGACGATCCCGGAGTTGGCGTTGCGCTCGTTACGCGAGTACTGGCTCATGCCGTTGGTGACCACGCGGTTCGGCTCGGAAGTCGCCGCCACCACGGTGCCGCCCGGGCACATGCAGAAGCTGTAGACCGAACGGCCGTTCTTGGCGTGGTGCACCAGTTTGTAGTCGGCGGCGCCCAGCTTCGGGTGGCCGGCGTACTTGCCCAGCCGCGCACGGTCGATCAGCGATTGCGGGTGCTCGATGCGGAAACCCACCGAGAACGGCTTGGCTTCCATGAACACGCCACGGCTGTGAAGCATGCGGAAGGTGTCGCGGGCACTGTGGCCGAGGGCCAGAACCACGTGTTTCGAATGCAGGGTTTCACCGCTCGCCAGCTCGACGCCGACCAGTTGACCGTCTTCGATCAGCACGTCGGTGACGCGTTCCTGGAAGCGTACTTCGCCACCCAGGGCGCGGATCTCTTCACGCATGGTCTCGACCATGCCGGTCAGACGGAACGTACCGATGTGCGGTTTGCTGACGTAGAGAATCTCTTCCGGCGCACCGGCCTTGACGAACTCGTGCAGGACTTTGCGGCCAAGGAACTTCGGATCCTTGATCTGGCTGTACAGCTTGCCGTCGGAGAACGTGCCCGCGCCGCCTTCGCCGAACTGCACGTTGGACTCGGGGTTGAGCACGCTTTTACGCCACAGGCCCCAGGTGTCCTTGGTGCGCTGACGAACTTCGGTGCCGCGTTCAAGGATGATCGGTTTGAAGCCCATCTGCGCCAGCAGCAGGCCGGCGAAAATCCCGCACGGGCCGAAACCGACCACGATCGGGCGCTGGCTCAGGTCGCTCGGCGCCTGACCGACGAATTTGTAGCTGACATCCGGCGCCACGTTGACGTTACGGTCGTCGGCGAACTTGCCCAGCACCTTGGCCTCGTCGCGTACGGTGAGGTCGATGGTGTAGATGAAGCACAGTTCGGAGGACTTTTTGCGCGCGTCGTAGCTGCGCTTGAACAAGGTGAAATCGAGCAAGTCATCGCTGGCGATGCCCAGGCGCTGCACGATGGCGGCACGCAGGTCTTCTTCGGGATGGTCGATTGGCAGCTTGAGTTCGGTGATTCGTAACATGGCGAGGATCCGGATTCGCGGGGCGCACAACTGCGCCAAGGCGTTTGAAGGCCGCGATTATAAGCCGCAAAGGCCGGATCCGGTGAGGCTAAAACGCTCAGTCGTTGCGCGATCCGCCGAAATACCCGCAACCACGCTCGACCTTGCCGTCGATGCGCAGCTCGGCGCTCATGTGCTGCACGCTGCCGGTGCTGCTGTCGACGCAGCGCTGCGGCGCGACCCACAACTCGATGCGCTGGTTGTTGGCTTCGCTGCTCAGGTTGAAGCGGCCGTCGCCCAGTTGCTCCTCGACATACGGCACGGCCAGTGCCGGCTGGCCTTCGCGGTCGATGACCATGCCCTTGCCGCTGACTTTGACGTTCCATTCGGGACCGTGGCCGGCGGCACGCAGGATCAACAGTTTGAAATTCGGGTCATCGCACGCGGTGCCGGAACGCTCGACGCGATACAACTGGCCGAGGTCGAGGCGGTCACCGACGAGCTTGCCGCGCACATCGGCAAACAGCTTGCCCTGCTGATCGGCGAGGGTCGCAGCCTCTTGCAGCACGCTGGTGCCGCCGATGTCGTTGACCACGTACTGACGCTGTTCGCCACACGGCTGGAACACCAGTTTGCCGTCGGCTGCCGTCAACTGCCCCTGCATTCGGGATTGCCCGACGTGGGACGCGCTTTCACGCGGGCCATCGAGAAATTGGCAGGCGGCGAACAACGGCAGCAGGGCAACAACGATCAACGAACGGGCAACACGCATCTTCGGCTCTCCAGACAAGTGCCGCCACGTTACGCAGGCTGACCGTTGATCACAAGGGTTTAGCCCACGTGAAAGGTCTGACCGGTTTGCAGGCCTTCGACACTTTTCGCGTAGGCCAATGCCACATCGGCTGCCGGAACCGGCTTGTAGCCGCGGAAGTACGCGGCATAGCTGCCCATCGCTTCCAGCAGCACGGTCGGGCTGATCGAGTTGATGCGCAGGCCACGCGGCAATTCGATGGCGACGGCTTTGACGAAGCTGTCCAGAGCGCCGTTGACCAGTGCCGCCGAGGCGCCGGTACGGATCGGGTCGTGGCTGAGCACGCCGGTGGTGAAGGTGAACGAGGCACCGTCGTTGGCGTATTCGCGGCCGATCAGCAGCAGGTTGACCTGGCCCATCAGCTTGTCTTTCAGGCCCAAAGCGAAACTGTCAGCGTTCATCTCGCCGAGTGGGGCGAAGGTCACGTTACCGGCGGCGCAGATCAGCGCGTCGAACTTGCCGGTCTGCTCGAACAGTTTGCGAATCGAGGCGCTGTCGCTGATGTCCACCTGGAAGTCGCCGCTGCTGCGACCGATGCGAATCACTTCGTGACGCTGGCTCAGCTCTTTATCCACGGCCGAACCGATGGTGCCGGCAGCACCGATCAACAGAATCTTCATGGGACTGTTCCTCAATGGGTTGAACGAGGTTCAGTCTAGAGTGGTTTTTTCTGCGGATAAGCGCACTAATAGGCAACCTTTGGTTTTCAAATGGAAACAATCCATGAGTGAAATGGATGATCTGGCGGCGTTTGCGGTGTTGATCGAGGCCGGCAGCTTTACCCTGGCGGCGCAGCAACTGGGTTGCAGCAAGGGCCAGTTGTCCAAGCGCATCAGCCAGTTGGAAGCACAGTTTTCCGTGGTGCTGCTGCAACGCACGACGCGCCGTCTGAGCCTGACTGCCGCCGGCGCCGCTTTGCTGCCGCAGGCGCAAGCGCTGGTCGTTCAGGTGGAGCGCGCGCGGCAGGCATTGGCGCGTTTGAAAGACGACATGGCCGGGCCGGTGCGGATGACGGTGCCGGTGTCGCTGGGGGAAACGTTTTTCGATGGCGTGCTGGTGGAGTTCTCGCAGCAATACCCCGAGGTGCAGATCGAGCTGGAGCTGAACAACCACTATCGCGACCTGTCCCGGGATGGCTTCGATCTGGCGATTCGCTCCGAGGTGGCCAATGACGAGCGGCTGGTGGCCAAGCCGCTGCTGGCTTGGCAGGAAATGACCTGCGCCAGCCCGGCCTATCTAGCGCAGTTCGGCGAACCGCTGACCCCGCAGGAGCTGGCCGAACACCGTTGCCTGCTCAACAGCCACTACAGTGGCCGCGAGGAATGGCTGTATCACCAACAGCACGAATTGCTGCGGGTGCGGGTGTCGGGGCCGTTCGCCAGCAACCATTACAACCTGCTGAAGAAAGCCGCACTGGCCGGCGCCGGTATCGCTCGGTTGCCGTCGTACCTGCTGCAAACGGAGTTGGCTGATGGCCGGTTGCGCTGGCTGCTGCGCGATTTTCAGACGCGGCGGATGCCGATGTATCTGGTGCATCCCTATCAGGGCGGCTTGCCCAAGCGCACGCAGGTGCTGGCGGATTATCTGATTGGCTGGTTCAAACGCAGCGGCGAGGCGCTGGATCGCCTTCAGCGCTGAGTCTAATTCTTCTGTGGGAGCGAGCCTGCTCGCGAATGCGTTGGTTCAGTCAACACATGGAGTGACTGTGAAACCGCATTCGCGAGCAGGCTCGCTCCCACATGGATTTTTTATTTTACGAAGCGGTGAGCGATCATGTGATCGATCGACAATTTCCCCGGCCCGGTCGCCATCAGGTACAGCAACACTGCCGCCCAGGTGCCGTGGGTCGGGTAGGCATCGGGATAGACGAACACCTCGATGACCAGCGTCATGCCCAGCAGCGCCAGCGCCGAAAACCTCGTGGCGAAGCCGATCAATATCAGCACCGGAAAGAAGTGTTCGGCAAACGCCGCCATGTGCGCGGTGATTTCCGGTGACAGCAGCGGTACGTGGTATTCGCTCTGGAACAACGGAATCGTCGAGTCCGCCAAATGTGGCCAGCCGAGTTGCAAGGTGCCGTCGATCAAGTCGATGGCCAGCCCCTCGACCTTGGTCTGCCCGGACTTCCAGAACACCGCGGCAATCGAGAACCGCGCGATGAAGGCGATCAGGCTGTGGGGGATTTTTTCCATTAATCCGATGGCGCGAGTGATGAGGTTGTTCATGGCGATACCTTGGTGTTCAGGTCGGTGATGGCGTTGTGGCCGATCAGCAGGGCGAGGGTCTGCGGCAGATCGAAAGGTGGACTGTCTTGCGCCGCTTGCAGCAGCGGTCGGTGGTTGAGCAGATGGCGGATGAACACGCTGGCGCCGTGATCGAGGGCAAACACCTCGACCTCCAGAGTGTTGCGCAGCACCAGTGCGTGTTGCCCTTGATGGATGTCGATGCCTGCCAGCGTCGCTTCTCCTTGATGCGCCGCCCAGATCGAAACCACCGCGTAAGCCGAATCGAGCAGGTGCAGCGAGGGATGCAGGGGGATGTCCAGTTCGGCGAGTGTTTGCGGATCGGCCAGTGCAGCGCTGATCTGTTGCGCACTGACCGTCGCGGCATCGGCGGCGTGATAAGCGCGGGTGCGCAAGCGTTCGAGCCGTGCGACATCGGCCAGATACGGCACCTCGGCCGCCGCTTCGAATGCGTCAATGAAGTCCGCCAGACCGTCGCCGTAACGGCTCATCAACGGACTGTGCGGCGGCTGCTGCTGGATGAATATGCCGGCCATGCCACGGAAGAATTCCTCGCCGACCAACTGCTGCACCACCGGATAACTGTCGGCCAGCGCGTTGATCAACGAACCTTGCACGTTATTGCGATACACCGAGAATCGGCTGGCAGGATCGGCACCGTTGGCGCTGCACAGGCCGGCGGGGCAGGGTAGGCGAGTGTCGAGCAGGGCGGCGCTGAAGTCGGCTTGCGTGCTCATGGCCGACTCCCAGCGTGCAGCAACAACGCTTCGGCCTGCTGCGCCTCGGCCAGCAGCACATTGAACGCCGGGACCTGATTGTCCCGCTCGATCAAGGTTGCCACCGGGCCAACGCGTTCGAGCGCCTGTCGGTATAGCGCCCAGACCGCGTCATCAATCGGCGCGCCGTGATCATCGATCAGCAAGCGGTCGCCGAGGCTGTCGGCGTCTTCGGCGAACCCGGCCAGATGAATCTCGCCAACCGCGTGCAACGGCAGCGCGTCGAGGTAGGTCAGTGGATCGCGTTGATGATTGACGCACGAGACGTAGACGTTGTTGACGTCGAGCAGCAAACCGCAGCCGCTGCGGCGGATCACCTCGGTAATGAACTCCGGCTCATCGATGGTCGAGCGTTCGAAGCCGAGATAGGTCGCTGGATTCTCCAGCAGCATCGGCCGCTTGAGGCTGTTCTGCACTTGATCGATGTGTTCGCAGACGCGGTTCAGCGTCGGCGTGTCATACGCCAGCGGCAGCAGGTCATTGAGGAACACCGGGCCGTGGCTCGACCAGGCCAGGTGTTCGGAAAAGGCTTGCGGTTGATAGCGCTCGATCAGTGTTTGCAGGCGTTGCAGGTGCTGAACGTCCAGTGGCCCTTCGGCCCCGATGGACAGCCCGACACCGTGCAGCGACAGCGGATACTGCTCGCGGATCAAGCCGAGAAAATGATGAAACGGACCGCCGTCGACCATGTAGTTTTCGGCGTGGACTTCAAAGAAACCGATGTCCGGTTGGGTGCCGAGCACTTCAACAAAGTGCCCGGTCTTGAGCCCCAGCCCCGCGCGGGGCGGGAGCCCGCAGAGGGCTGCCCGAGTGCGCGGTGGGACAGGTTCGTTGGTGGTGAACATGGGCGTCACTCGGGCAGGCAATGGATCAGGACTTGGCTTTGAAGGCTTCCATCTGACCGAAACCGGTCGGCGAGGTCTTGCTCTCGGTGGTGGTGCAGGTGCCTTTCGGCACGAACTTCCACGAATTGGCCTGGTAGTCCATCTTCGCTGTGCCGGCACAGGTAGTGCCCGCGCCCGCGGCGCAATCGTTGTGACCCTTCATGGCCACGCCGAAGCATTTTTCCATGTTGCTGTTGTCGGCGGCATTGGCGCTGGAAACGGCAGTCATGCTCAGGGCGGAACCAAGAGCCAGAACCAGTGCCGCGGCGGACAGGGTGCGAGTGGTAGCAGTCATGATGTTTCTCCAGATTTGAGCTTGGGTTTTACAAGCGAAGTGCGCTTGCTTACCCCACTAGAGAACGCTCATGGCGATGCGTTACAGCGCAGTGCAAAGTTTTTTCGAAAAGATTTTCGAACACTGCAATCCACTGTGGGAGCGGGCTTGCTCGCGAAGGCGGTGTGTCATCAAACATCAATGGCGTCTGACACTACGCCTTCGCGAGCAAGCCCGCTCCCACACTGGATTGTGTTCACTCTCGCCTGTTCTATAGTCATTTCAACGGCCACTCTGACAGGCCGATTTACCAGGACGGTATCTCATGACGAAGGATCGCTCAGCCCGCGCTGCGCTATTGCGCAGGACTTCATCTTTTGCGCTCGCCTGCACGCTGCCCTTGCTGTTTGGCACGGTTTGCGCCCAGACGCAGGTTGATCCGCTGGACACGCTCAAACGCATCAACAGTAATTACAACACCCTCAAGAACAGCTGCCAGGAACCCGATACCGGTGCTGCGCGCGGGCTGTATTACTGCAGCGGCGTGACCTTGCGCATGGTCAATGACGGGCCGTTCAATCCGTGGGATTACAGCCCCTATGCGATCAAGATCGGCGCGACGTCCTACTCGTGGATCCGCAAGGATCTGAGCACGCGGATTCTGATTCATCCGGCCGGTTTCATCCTGCGCACACCCACCGATGCGGCGGCGTTGAAGCTGCCGGTCAAAGAGCAGGGTTTCACCTGCATCTATGCGTTTGATGGCGGCACCGGGCCGGAGCGCAAATGGTATGGCTGCGGTTTCTTCGACAGCCGCGAACCGCCGCGTGCGGCGCAAGGCACGCTGAACAATCGCAATGCCGCGCTGGCATACGGCACCTGTGACGAGGCCGGTGTCACCACCGCCGAGCAGTGGACGCAGAAATACACCGGGCTGATGAAGGGGCCGATTCAGTACAGCCAATGTTCGTGGAACGCGGAAAAACCCAGCGACTGGCACGCGATGATCCGCGTGCACGAGTCGCGCCCGAACACCACCAACAAGGACCCCTTTGCCTTCAGTGCCCAGGTCAACGAATTCATGTTGAAGAACGCCACCGCGAGCAACGATGGCAGCGAAAACATGAAGTACATCGATGCCTTCATCTACAACGTCAACAGCACGCAGAATTTCGCCACCCGCGGTGATCAGGCGCCGCCGAAACCGGAGAACGGTCTGAACAGCGCGCGCAATTTCCAGAAAAAACTCCAGGCCCAGGGCTACAGCGTGCCGATCCTGCGTCTGGACTTCACCAAGCCAGCCGAACAGCGTTTCAGCTATGTCGCTGCCGATCAGGCGATCGCCGAAATGGTGGTGGGTGGGGCCCCGGTGCCGCAATACATCGCCTCCGCCGACTGGATCAAACGTTACGACCCCGGCACCCGCAAGGATGAATGGAGCCTGAGCATCGTGCCCACCGCGGCGGGGCGCGCCTTGCCCGGTGAGCAGGTCGGCGCTCTGTACGATCAGTTGTTCGCCCTCAAGGGGCCGGACAGCAACTGGCGCGACAACGAAAAGTCCGCTGGCAGCATGCGTCAGCAACTGCGCTGCGTGCTGGTCAATTACCGCAACAAGACGCCATGGAATCTGGAACCGTTCAGGCCAGCGTTGTCGGACAGCGAGACTCGCGCCGCGGGTTGCAACCCGGTCCCGCGTTGAGTGTGTTGGCTAATCAAGGAGATGCAAGCCATGAAGAAACGTCTGAACAGGATCGCCCCGTTGCTCGTGTTGCCGCTGTTGGTGCATGCGGCATGGGCCAATGCCGAGTCATGCGAGGAAACGCTGAGGAAGGTTGAAAAACTCTACAACAATACCGTCGACAGTTGCGGTCAGGACCCCGCCTCGGACTGCTCGGGGCTGCTGGTGCGCGGCACGCACCGGGCCGATCCGGCCAAGGGGCAAAAGTGGGACGTCTGGAACCCCAGCCCGAAAGCCGTGGAGCTGGGCACGTTTGCCGCCTCGTTCATGCGCGCCGACGGCATCAGTTATGAAGACCCTGGCATGAGCACGCAGAACGGCTACCTGATTACGCCACGGGATCTGGTGAAAGACCCCGAGACGCCGGTGCATGTCTATTGCGCGTTTCCCAACGATGCCTGGACCGACTTTCGCAACGATCGTGGCTGTGGCGACAACAAGAACACCGCCCCGACCGAGGCAGTCTGCCAGGCCATGAAGCCACCTATCACGAGTCCGAATGCCTGGGTGGCGCACTTCACCCAGTACAACAACAATCGCCAGCAGGACCAGTTGCAGTGCGGTTTCAACATGCGCAATCCGATGAGCAGCAAGGAGCGGGTCGACGCCTTTCGTAACTTCATGGGCGCGCGCAAAGTCATCAACAGTCGCGAGTTTCAGACTCAGACGGAGCTGCGCCTGGGCAATCCGAAAACCGATGAACTGCCGATTCTGGCGTTTTTCTACAGCGATCAGCGCGGCTTGAATGATGCCTTGGCCAATCAAAAGGATTACAAGGCCAAGACCGGCAAGGATCGCAACATCATCAAGATCGACTTCCCGAGAACGCCGGTGGCCAAGGCCTCTTTCTCGTGCATCCAGACCTCGACGCCGACAGAACCGAAATTCTGCGACAAGTACATCGAGTCCAGCACCTGGGTACAGCGTCCCGATCCGAAACTGGGGCCGAAGACCTGGTCGCTCTCGGTAGTACCGACCGCGTGTGGTCGGGCGATCAAGGACGACCAGACCGACCGGATGTTTGCCGAGCTGTACAACAAGCACAAGGACGATGCGCAATGGCGTGAGTACAGCGTCAATGGCGGGTCATTGCGGCGGCAGATGGTCTGCCATCTGGCAGCTACCTACGAGGGCAAGCCTGTGAGGAACAAGCCTGAGTGGAACCTTGAGCCGGCACGGCCTTATGTCGATCAGGCCACCGCTGTAGCCCAACACTGCAACCCGTACTAAGCGGTTGCTATAAATCTTCCCTGTGGGAGCGAGCCTGCTCGCGAAGAGGGAGTTTCAGTCAGCCCATTTGCTGAATGACGCACCGCTTTCGCGAGCAAGCCCGCTCCCACAGGGGATCTGTGTTGGATTCAATCTATCTGCCAGGCACAAAAAAAACGGCCCGAAGGCCGTTTTTTGTTCAGCGAAAAGGATCAACCGCCGAGGTACGCCTCGCGCACTTTCGGGTCGGTCAGCAGCGCTTCACCGGTGCCTTGCATGACCACGCGACCGTTCTCCAGAACGTACGCACGGTCAGCGATTTTCAGCGCCTGGTTGGCGTTCTGCTCGACCAGGAACACCGTTACACCGTCCTTGCGCAGCTGTTCGATGATGTCGAAGATCTGCTGGATGATGATCGGTGCCAGGCCCAGCGATGGCTCGTCGAGCAGCAGCAGTTTCGGCTTGCTCATCAGCGCTCGGCCGATGGCGAGCATCTGCTGTTCGCCGCCGGACATGGTGCCGCCGCGCTGGTTGAAGCGTTCTTTCAGGCGCGGGAACAGGCCGAGGACCTTGTCCATCTGCTCCTGATAGTCGCCCTTGTCGGTGAAGAAGCCGCCCATGGACAGGTTCTCTTCGACGGTCAGCCGGGCGAATACCCGACGACCTTCCGGCACCACGGCGATGCTCTTGCGCATGATCTGCGACGAGTCCTGGCCGACCAGCTCCTCACCCATGTAGCGGATGCTGCCGCTGTGCGCCTGCGGCGAACCGCAAAGCGTCATCAGCAGCGTGGACTTGCCGGCACCGTTGGCACCGATCAGGGTCACGATCTCGCCCTGGCGGACTTCGACGTTGACGCTGTGCAGGGCCTGGATCTTGCCGTAAAAGGTGGAAACGTTTTCGAACTGCAGCATTTACGCTTCCCCCAGGTAGGCTTTGATCACTTCAGGATTGTCGCGGATCTGTTCCGGCGTACCGTCAGCCAGAGGTGTGCCCTGGTTGATCACGACGATGTGGTCGGAAATGCTCATGACCAGTTTCATGTCGTGTTCGATCAGCAGCACGGTGACGTTGTGCTCTTCACGCAGTACGCTGATCAGCGCCTTGAGGTCTTCGGTTTCCTTCGGGTTCAGACCGGCGGCCGGTTCGTCGAGCATGAGGATCCGCGGACGGGTCATCATGCAGCGGGCGATTTCCAGACGTCGTTGCTGACCGTAGGCCAGGGTGCCGGCGGTACGGTTGGCGAACTCTTTCAGGTTGACCTTTTCCAGCCAGTATTCGGCGTATTCCATGGCCTCGCGTTCGCTCTTGCGGAACGCCGGGGTCTTGAACAGGCCGGACAGGAAGTTGGTGTTCAGGTGACGGTGCTGGGCGATCAACAGGTTCTCGACCGCCGTCATGTCCTTGAACAACCGCACGTTCTGGAAGGTGCGCACCACGCCCTTGAGGGCGATCTTGTGCCCCGGCAGGCCCTGGATCGGCTCGCCGTCCAGCAGGATGCTGCCGCCCGATGGCTGGTAGAAACCGGTCAGGCAGTTGAACACGGTGGTCTTGCCCGCGCCGTTCGGCCCGATCAGCGCCACCACTTGTTTTTCCTTGACGGTCAGGGCCACGCCATTGACCGCCAGCAAGCCGCCGAAGCGCATGCTCAGGTTTTCGACTTTAAGGATCTCGCGGCTCATTTTCGCAACTCCATGTGTGGGCGTTGCATCGGCAGCAGACCTTGTGGACGCCAGATCATCATCAACACCATCAGCGCACCGAACATCAACATCCGGTATTCGCTGAACTCACGCATCATTTCCGGCAACAGGATCATCACCACGGCCGCGAGAATCACGCCCAGTTGCGAGCCCATGCCACCCAGCACGACGATGGCGAGGATGATCGCCGACTCGATGAAGGTGAACGATTCCGGCGTCACCAGACCCTGACGGGCAGCGAAGAAGCTACCAGCGAAACCGGCGAAGCTCGCACCCAGGGTGAACGCCGACAGCTTGATGATCGTCGGATTCAGACCCAGTGCACGGCAGGCGATTTCGTCTTCACGCAGCGCTTCCCACGCACGGCCGATCGGCATGCGCAGCAGGCGGTTGATGATGAACAGCGCTGCCAGTGCCAGCAACAGGGCAACCAGGTAGAGGAAGATCACCTTGTTGATCGAGTTGTATTCGAGGCCGAAATACTCGTGGAAGGTTTGCATGCCTTCCGCCGCTTTACGTTCGAAGGTCAGGCCGAAGAACGTCGGTTTCTCGATGTTGCTAATGCCGTTCGGGCCACCGGTGATGTCGGTCAGGTTACGCAGGAACAGACGAATGATTTCGCCGAAACCCAGGGTCACGATCGCCAGATAGTCACCGCGCAGACGCAACACGGGGAAGCCCAGCAGGAAGCCGAACGTCGCCGCCATCAGGCCGGCAATCGGCAGGCAGATCCAGAAGCTCAGGCCGTAGTAGTGCGACAGCAGCGCGTAGCTGTAGGCGCCGACGGCGTAGAAGCCGACGTAACCCAGGTCAAGCAGACCGGCCAGACCGACGACGATGTTCAGACCGAGGCCGAGCATCACGTAGATCAGGATCAGCGTGGCGATGTCCACCGCACCACGGGAGCCGAAGAACGGCCACACCAGTGCACCGAGGATCAGCGCAATGATGATGTAGCGTTGCGTGGTCGGCAGGGTCAGGAAGTTGCTGGCTTTGGCCGGGATCAACGGCAGGCCCGGCGAGGATTTCCACGCCTTGCTGATCTGCTGGTTGAACAGCACGCGCAGGAACATCAGCACCGAGCACACGGCGATGGTCGCCAGAATGGCCGGGCTGGTGCCGTGCACTTCGAGGTTGATGCCGACGATGGTCAGTTTCAGACCGAGTACCGGATACGCAACCGCCCAAACCAAGAGCGCACTGAAGAGTGCTTGCTTAAGATTTTTAGTCATACCTTCTCAACCTCCGGACGGCCCAGAATGCCGGTCGGACGGAACAACAGCACCAGAACCAACAAGCCGAAAGCCACGACGTCCTTGTACTGGTCGCCGAAGATATCGGCGCCAAAGGCTTCCGCCACCCCAAGCACCAGCCCGCCCAGCATGGCGCCGGGGATGCTGCCGATCCCGCCGAGTACCGCAGCGGTGAAGGCCTTGAGGCCGACGAGGAAACCGGCGTTGGGGTTGATCACGCCGTACTGCATGCTCAGCAGCACAGCGGCGACGGCTGCCAGCGCAGCACCGATGACGAAGGTCAGGGCGATGATGTTGTTGGTGTTGATGCCCAGCAGGTTGGCCATCTTGATGTCTTCGGCGCAGGCGCGGCAGGCGCGCCCCAGGCGAGAGCGGGAGATGAACAGCGTGAGGCCGAGCATGGCGATCAGGGTCACCACGAACACCACGATTTGCATGTAGGAAATCAGCACTTCATGTGCACCACCTGGCCCGATGGAGAAGTTGCCGGGGATCAGGTTGGGGATGGATTTGTCCTTGGAGTCTTGCGCGAGCAGAACCGTGTTCTGCAGGAAGATCGACATACCGATTGCGGAAATCAGCGGGATCAGACGGTTGCTGCCGCGCAGGGGGCGGTAGGCGATCCGTTCGATGCTGTAACCGTAGGAACTGGTGACGACGATGCTCGCGATGAACGCGGCGGTCATCAACAGCGGGACGTTGTCGATTCCCATCATGGCCAGCCCGGCGATAGCGATGAACGCCACGTAGGAACCGATCATGTACACCTCGCCGTGGGCGAAGTTGATCATTCCAATGATGCCGTAAACCATCGTATAGCCGATGGCGATCAGGGCATACGTGCTGCCAATGGTCAGGCCATTAACCAGCTGTTGGAAGAAGTGATAGATGTCAGGCATTACAACGCTCCTAAAAACCTGATACGCATTTCACTGGTGGAGTCATTTTCCCGCCCGGCCCCGTGGATCTTTATCCACTTCGAATCCGGGTTTTGCCAGCGAACCGCTGATGACGGTTTTGAGATTTTCAGGTGGGGAGACTGGCGGATCACGCCAGCGCGGCCCATACATTCGTAAAACAAAGCCCACGGCACGCCGTGGGCTTTATTGGCAGTCAGTCAGGGCGCGCCTTACTGAGGCGAAACTTCAGTTTTCGGTTTGCCGAAGTGCCACTCGTAAACCACAAATTTGAAGTCCTTCAGGTCGCCCTTGGCGTCGAAGCTCAGGTCGCCGGTAGGGGTCTTGAAGGTGCCGGCGTGGATGGCTTCGGCCACTTTGGCCGCGTCTTCGGATTTGGCTGCCTTGATGCCTTCGGCAATCACTTCAACCGCCGAGTAGGAAGGGAACACGAACGGGCCGCTCGGGTCTTCTTTCTTCGCCTTGAAGGCATCAGCCAGGGCAACGTTGGCGGGATCCTGGTCGAAGGATTTCGGCAGGGTCACCAGCAGGCCTTCGGAGGACTCTTTGGCGATCTGCGAAATGGAGTCGTTACCCACGCCTTCCGGACCCATGAACTTGGCTTTCAGGCCTTTTTCCTGGGATTGACGCAGGATCAGACCCAGCTCCGGGTGGTAGCCGCCGTAGTAGACGAAGTCGACGTTGGCTTGTTTGAGCTTGGCGATCATCGAGGAGAAGTCTTTGTCGCCGGCGTTGACGCCTTCGAACACAGCGACTTTCACGCCTTTCTTCTCAAGAGTCGCCTTGACGGCGGTGGCGATGCCTTCACCGTATTGCTGCTTGTCGTGCAGTACGGCGACGATTTTCGGCTTCACGTGGTCGGCGATGTAGTTACCGGCGGCAGGGCCCTGGGCGCTGTCCAGACCGATGGTACGGAAGACCATTTTGTAACCACGGGCGGTAATGTCCGGGCTGGTGGCAGCCGGGGTGATCATCACGACGCCTTCGTCTTCGTAGATGTCCGAAGCAGGCTGAGTGGAGCTGGAGCACAGGTGACCGACCACGAACTTGACGCCGTCGTTGACGACCTTGTTCGCCACCGCTACCGCTTGTTTCGGATCGCACGCGTCATCGTATTCAACGGCTTCGAGTTTCTTGCCGTCGACGCCGCCCTTGGCGTTGATCTGCTCGATGGCCATTTTCGCGCCACTGAACTGCATGTCGCCGTATTGGGCTACAGGACCGGTTTTAGGGCCGGCGATACCGATCTTGATGGTGTCAGCGGCGAACGAATGGCTGGCAACCCCGGCCAGAACCATAGCGGCAAACAGTTTGGAAATCTGCTTAGTAGCCTTAGTCATAGTGCTCCACTCTTACTGTTGTAATTTTTTTGAGTTCTGGCGCCGTAGCAGCAGAACCGGGTCAGATATCTTTGCGATACCCTCCGGAAATGCCCCCGGCAACTGTACCGGTACAGTGTAGAGCGCCGGTTGTTGGCCTGGGAAGCAGGCGCCGAGGGACAAAACTTGGGGGTGTCGCATTTTTGAATGAAAAAGACAGAATTGCGGCGGGGTTTTCGCGGGCATATATCCCAAACACCAGCATTCCTTGGCGTTCCTGCTCTTTTCGTTCGGTGAAGCCATTTGCAACCGGGTTTTTCTGCCGGACCACCGACGTTATCATTCGCGTCGATTTCTTTTCCGGACAGTCCCATGAATCAAGAACCTAGCACCCTCTATGCCAAGCTGCTTGGTGAAACCGCATCTATTACCTGGAAAGAGCTGGAGCCGTTCTTCGCCAAGGGTGCCCTATTGTGGGTCGACCCGGCTCTGGATTTGATCGCCGCCGCCGAGGCCGTGGCCTCGGATGATGGCGAGAAAGTCGCCGCCTGGCTGGCCGAGGACAAGGTCGCCAAGCTGTCTGAAACGCGGGCGCTGGATATTTTCGAGCGTGATCCACAGCTGTGGGCGGTGGTGGTGAGTCCGTGGATTATGATCCAGGAAAGGGCGGCCATCTGAGGCTGTGCACCTTTATGGTGCGCCTGGCCAGCGGCGAAAAGTGTGTAGCCGAGTAGCGTGATGGCACGTTGCCGTAGAGAAAGGCCACAAGCGTGGGTGGCCTCACGGTGACGTAAACGTAACGGGAACAGTTTATTGAGCAGCCTGAGGGCTGCTTAATTGTTTCTGGATATTGGAAGGGCTGAGATTTTCAGGGAATTTGAGGGCCCCATCGCGAGCAGGCTCACTCCTACAGGGGAACGCATTTCAACTGTAGGAGTGAGCCTGCTCGCGAGTAGGACAACTCGGTCTGGGATCAGACCGAGTAAGTCTTGCCCGTATGGTTATTCAGCGAAATAACCTTGGTCTTGCCGATCCGGTGACGGTAGATCTCGCGCAGGTACTTGATCGACTTCTTCACGCAATCGCGCGACAGGCGAATGTCGTTGATCGAGACGAACTTGTCCTTGTCGTTGATCAGCTCGCGGTACTTCTTCTCGTACATCGGCTTGATCGCGTACCAGTTGGTGTCGAGGATCTTCGCCGGGTTCTCGAACTCGTTGAGCAGATCGTCGATGCGGTCTTCGTCGAACTCTTCATTAATGATGAAGTCGAGGATCGAGTTGTCCAAAGTCTCGTCAAAACGGAACGGGGTCTTGGCGAAGCAGCGCTTGATGAACGCCACGATCAACGTCAGGAAGTCGTCCGACAGGCACGGGCTCTTGGCGATCAGGGTGGTCAGCGACAGGTTGGCCGAGGCACCGATCACCAGCGCATAACGCTTGAGCGTGGTGTTGGGGAACAGGCTGTTGAGGTGGGTCTTCAACCGGTTCAGGTCCATGTACGACAGTTTGTAGTCTTTGGGCAACGAGACGATCGAGACCACCGACGAGCAGTTCTTGAAGAAGTGCAGGTCGTGCAGCGCCGCGGCGTCGTAGCCGGAATTCTTGTACTGCTCGAGCGAGGCGCGATAGCGCTTGGATTCGATCGGCAGCAGGCTGATGCCTTCGATGGCCTGGGTGACCTTGTTGAAGTGCGGCAGGTCGATCGAGCGGAAGAACAGGTCGTCGATGTTCAGGCGCTGTGGCTCTTTGTCGAACACCTTGAACTTGTCGCTGCTCGGCGGCGGGGTTTCCGGCACCACCGATTCGGCGTAGGCAATCGCCACCGGGCCGGCCAGACTCATGAACAGGTCGTTGGCATCCAGGCGAATGGTTTCGCCGATGTCGATGCCGGCGCGGCGGAAGTAGTTCTGGTCGTAGTCGGTGGTCACCGCCTGCGCCGTCAGAATGTTGAAAATCTGCTGCGAGATGTACTGGTTGGCGTGCTTCTCCATCGCATTGACATCAATGTTCTGGATGTTGCCGTCATCGCTCTCTTCGGCGTAACGCATGATGTCGTTGGAGATCAGCATCATCGCGTTCCATGGGCGGATACGGCCCATGACGCTGGCTTCGCTGCTGTCTTCATTGGCGAAGTTGTAGGAGAAATCCCATTCCTCCGACAGGTATTTGCACAGCAGGCGTCCGGCGTTGATGTGCAGCGCCTCGGACATTTCACTGCGGTGATCGGAAATGTTCGGCAGCACGCAGATGCCGCTGGTGAAGATCGGCTCGAACACGAACGAATGTCCGCTCTTGCCGTCGTGTTCGTCCATCGGCTTGGTGTCGAACGTCTTGTTCATGTACGAGTGCTGCTGGGCCAGGCCGAATTCCGAGGCCATGCCCGAACCGGTACCGCCGCCGGCACTGAAGATCGAGAAGTACAGGCGCGACTGGTTGGCTTTGATGCCGCAGCTGTCGATCAGGTACGAGTGGATCATTTTCCAGTCAGGGCTGGAGAAGCGTTGGGTGTCCTTGTTGAGGATGATCTTCGCCAGATACTGGCCGAGGATCGGCGCGTTACCGGCGCCACCGGCGTGGACTTCGGACAAGTCCATGATCTTCATTTTGCTGTAATCGCGCAGGAAGCCGCTTTTCTCGCCCTTGCGCGAGAAGCGGATGCGCCCGGCGATGTCCTTGTCGAGGTCGCCGAGCATCACCAGCGGTTCGACGAGGAACACCGGTTTGCTCGACTTGTTGGTGCCGATCCGCAGGTTGTTTTTGATCCACTGCGCCGGGCTGTAGCCCTTGTCGGCCAGACGGCGGTCAGCAGCGCGGTCTTCGTTGTTGAATTCGTTGAGGTAGAACTTGCGCGCGTTGTACACCAGCTCCGCGACGTCGAGTGCGATGTTCGAGCCGCAGCGACCGAGGCCGATCAGGCACACCGACGGAAACTCCTGATCGTTGTGCTGTTCGTTGTCGCCTTCCAGATGCGGTGGACGCGGGAACACCAGATCACGCAGGCCATCGAGGTTGTCGAGGATGCGGTCGGTGTTGGTTTCGGTGTAGTACAGATATTGCTGAGTGCCCAGCGGGCGCGAGGGAGGCAATGGCTTCGATGATGACGGGCTGTTTGCGGCAGGGCTCAGGGTCAGATCGGATACCGCAGTGGCGGGATTGTTTTTAGAAGTCATTGTGCGCCATATACCTGGACTGGTTGGTCCGCTGACCAGTGTCAGCGAGCCTCACGGAATAAGATCTCGCGTCTTTTATTGCGCGAATTTGGCCCGGGCGTCAGGGGCTTGGCCTGATCGTCGCACGGGGGAATCCTTTCCTGATCGCTCATGAATCGGCCATTATTCAGTGATCTTTAATCAAAAAGAGGCGAAATGATGTCAACGCTCCCTTCGTTGGGTTTTGCCGGAATCGGCCTGATGGGCCTGCCGATGTGCCGCCGTTTGCTGGCTGCCGGCTACCCGTTGACCGTGTGGAATCGCAACCCGGCCAAGTGCGCGCCACTGGTCGAAGCCGGCGCCCGGCAGGTGGCAAGCCCCGCTGAACTGTGCGAACACGCGGACGTGGTGATGCTCTGTCTGGCCGACACGGCGGTGGTGCGCGAGGTGGTGTTTGGCGCCGGGGGTGTCGCTGAAGGTGCGAAAAGCGGCCAGTTGCTGGTGGACTTTTCCAGCCTCGAACCGACCGCTACCCGCGAGATGGCAACCGAGTTGGCCGACAAGACCGGGATGAGCTGGCTCGACTCACCGGTGTCCGGCGGCGTGGTGGGTGCCGAGGCCGGCAGTCTGGCGATCATGGTCGGCGGCGCGGTGGCGGATCTGGAGCGGGTGCACCCGGTGCTGCTCAACCTTGGTCAACGGGTCACGCACATGGGTGGCATCGGCGCCGGGCAGGTCACCAAGGCTTGCAACCAGATGATCGTCGCCTGTAATGCGCTGGTGATCGCCGAAGTAGTGGCGCTGGCCGAACAGGCCGGAGTCGATGCGAGCCTGATTGCCGAAGCGCTGGCCGGTGGTTTTGCCGATTCGAAACCGTTGCAGATCCTCGCCCCGCAAATGGCCGAGAGCCGTTTTGAACCGGTGAAATGGCACGTGCGCACGCTGCTCAAGGACCTCGATACCGCAGTGAAATTCTCCCGCGAACAAGGCTCGGCCACGCCGATCAGCGGATTGGCCGCACAATTGATGCGCCTGCATGGGGCGCAGGGCTTTTTGCAGAAGGATCCAGCGACACTGGTACAAATGTACCGCGCGCCAGACTCAACGGATTGACTGCATGCGAGTGTTTGCGCTGATTGATTTCTTCCAGCACCGGGCGTAACTCGTCCAGCGGCACCGGGCGGCTGAGCAGGTAGCCCTGAATGAAATCGCAGCCTGAGCGCTCGAGGAATTCGTACTGTTCCAGGCTCTCCACGCCTTCGGTCACCACCTGCAAATGCAGGGTGTGGGCCATGACGATGATCGCCTGGACGATCTCCATGTCGGCGGTCGCCGTGGGAATGTCGAGGATGAAGGAACGGTCGATTTTCAGCGTATTGAGCGGCAGGCGCTTGAGGTAGGCCAGCGACGAATAGCCAGTGCCGAAGTCGTCGATCGACAGCGACACCCCGAGGGCGCGGATCTGCCGCAGTAGCACCAGGGTGTTGGCGATGTTGCCCATCAGCGCGTTTTCGGTGACTTCCAGTTCCAGCCGTTCCGGCGCAACGCCAGCGCTGCGCAGTGCGCTTTCGATCTCATCGGCCAGCTCTTCCCGGGCAAGGTTGAGCGGCGAGCAGTTCCAGGCGATTTTCAGGTCGTTGCAGCCATGCCGCGTCAGTTCGCCAAGGTCAGTGCAGGCCCGGCGCAACACCCAGTTATCCAGTTCGGCGATCAGGCCATTGGTTTCGGCGATCGCGATGAAGCGATCCGGGGCCAGCAAGCCATGCACCGGATGCTGCCAGCGGATCAGCGCTTCGAGTTTGGTCACTCGACCGGTTTTCAGTTCGAAGATCGGTTGGTAATACAGCGTCAGCCCGTTTTCTTCGCGCAGGGCCTGGCGCAGTTCTTCTTCCAGTTGCAGTTCGAGGCTGGCGCGGGTCTTCATGTTGGCACTGAAAAAATGCAGGCCGTTACGCCCGGCGCCCTTGGATTGATACAGCGCCAGATCCGCGTGCTTGAGCAGTTCTTCGCAGGTGGTGCCGTCGTCGGGGAACAGGCTAATGCCGATGCTGGTGGTCATCACCATACGGCGGCCGGCCAGTTCGATCGGCTCCTTCATTTTCAGCATGATCCGTTGCGCCATGTTGCGCGCTTCCTCACGTTCACGCAGGCTGATCAGGATGCAGAACTCGTCACCGCCGAAGCGGGCGACCACGTCTTCATGGCTGCGCACCGAGCCTTTGATGTGATTGGCGATGACTTTGAGCAGGGCGTCGCCGGCGTCATGGCCGAGGCTGTCGTTGATTCGCTTGAAGTGGTCGATGTCGAGAAACATCACCGCGAGCATGCCGCCCTCGCTGGTTTTCTGGTTGAGTTTCTCGGCGAAAAGCTGGTTGAAACCGCGGCGGTTGATCAGGTTGGTCAGCGCGTCGTAATTGGCCACTTGCTGCAATGACATCCGCGCCTGATCGAGCTGGCCGAGCAGGGCGTTGACCCGGCGCAGATCCTGCTCCTTGTTCTGCAGTTTCTTGTCGGCGAGTGCCGCGCTGATCGCGCTGCCGAGAATCAGCAGGATGATCAATGCGACGGTCAGGCCCAGTTGCAGGTAATTGGTTTCGCCATTCAGGGGCGGCACTGCGCCCTCGGGCACCACCAGATGCAACGCGGCCATGCCGGTGAAGTGCATGCTGATGATGCCGGCGCCGAGGATCACTGCGGCGGTGTATTTGAGCAACTGATGAAAACGGCCGCTGCCTTCACGCAGATAACCGGCGACCCACAGCGCGGCGAAGCTGGCGCCGATGGCAATCACGATCGACAGGCAGAACAGCAGCGGTTGGTAATACGCAGTGGCCACCGAGTGCATCGCCGCCATGCCGACGTAATGCATGCCGGCGATGCCCAGGCCAATAACGATGGCGGTTTTCAGGTATTGCATCAGCGAGGGTTGAGGCACGCTCAGGGTGTGCATCGCCAGCCATGAGGCGAGCAGGGCGATCACCAGGGAAAACAGAGTGGTGGCCAGTTCGTAATGGATTTCCAGCGGCGCCTGGAATGCCAGCATGGCGATGAAGTGCATGGCCCAGATGCCGCCAGCCAGGCAGGTGGCGCCGATCCAGCGCCAGACCCGTTGCGATCCCGGATCTTCGGCGTGGCCAACCCGCTCGGCCATGTCGAGGGTGGCAAAACTCGCGGCGCAGGCGACCAGATAGGCCACCAGCACCAGCAAGGGATTGTGTGTGCAATCGAGAATGACCTGCCCGCTCTGCGGCAGCTCGGTAACAAACTGCAAACCAAGCCACTCCATAGCATCCCCGTCTGTGAAGTCGTCCCTGCTGCGTCAGCAACGCAGGCGAATGAGAGGAGTATAGAGGCGGTTTTTGCCATGCAAGCGGTAGTGGCACATTGGCGCCAACCATTTCGGCATGAGCCTTATAGCGATTGGCGCTAAACCATCAGGCGGTTTGGTCGTAAGGGATCTGATTCCATTCCGGTTCGAGCGGCGGCAAGCCGAAGCGGGCGCGCGCCTTGTCGCAATCGACATTCTGTTCGCCGTATTCCCAGGAAGCATCGAATTCGCGGCAGGGACTGGAGCGTTGCTCGTAAATCGAGCACTGCACGTTACTGCCCACTTCACCGATCAACGCCGTACACCGCGGCGATTTGCAGTCGGTGCCGTTCATCGCTACCCGACTGGGACTGATCTGCGTCACCAGTTCATCGGGCACCGTACCGCCGGAGGAGGCGCATTCACCCCAGAAAAAAGACACGCGAAAATGGGAACAGCAGGCACCGCAATTCAGACACGGACTGACTTCGGACATGGGGAGGGTATCAAAGGGGTTGATCGGCGAATCCGGACGGATCCGGCGGCTATTCTAGGCTTCGCCATGAACTTGGGAAGGGGGGCGCGAAAGTATTTTTTTGTAGCCGGGTTTTGCCGCGAAACCCCCGGTTTATAGGGGATTTCAGTGTTATCAAGGGCTTACGTTTCGTTACAGTGCCATGGCCCGTTATCAGGCTGACGAATGATCACAGACAGCCCCGGCAGGCCTGTCTAGATTGCAGGTTCCGGGCTCGGATGCGTCGGCAGTGAAGCCCACATAACAATAAAGAGACGGACCCATGCAGAACTCGACCCAAGCGGCGAATGCCTGGCGCATTCTGTTCCTGTTATTCCTTGCCAACCTGTTCAATTTCTTCGACCGCACCATTCCGGCGATCATCATCGAGCCGATCCGCATGGAATGGCACCTCAGCGATTTTCAACTGGGAATCGTCGGCACCGCGTTCACCCTGGTTTATGCGATCGCCGGCCTGCCGCTGGGGCGCATGGCCGATACCGGTTCGCGCAGCAAATTGATGGGCTGGGGCCTGGCGACCTGGAGCGCGCTGACCGCGGTCAACGGGCTGGTCGGCAGTTTCTGGAGTTTTCTGCTGGTGCGCATGGGCATCGGCATTGGCGAGGCCAGTTACGCGCCGGCCGCCAACTCGTTGATCGGTGACCTGTTCCCGGCGCACCGTCGGGCGCGGGCCATGGGTATTTTCATGCTCGGCTTGCCGTTGGGCCTGCTGCTGGCGTTCTTCACCATCGGCGCGATGGTCAAGGCCTTCGACAGCTGGCGCGCGCCGTTCTTTATCGCGGCGGTGCCGGGGCTGATCCTCGCGGTGTTCATGTTCTTCATCAAGGAACCCAAACGCGGCGCGGCGGAAACCGTGCAGGTGTCCCAAGAGAGAGTCGACAAGCCTATCCGCCGGGTGCTGGCGGTGCCGACATTCCTGTGGCTGGTGATGGCCGGTTTGTGCTTCAACTTCGCCACCTATGCCTGCAACTCGTTTCTGGTGCCGATGCTGCAGCGCTACTTCCTGATGCCGTTGCAGGAGGCGGCGGTGGCGACCGGCGTGATCGTCGGTTTCACCGGGTTGATCGGTCTGACCCTCGGCGGCTGGATCGCTGACAAGATTCATCAACGAGTCGCCAACGGTCGGCTGCTGTTTGCCGGCTTCAGCCTGATCATCTCGACCCTGTGCACCGCGTGGGCGCTGCACGCCGGACGGGTCGAGATCGGCGTGTTCGTCGCGGTGTTCAGCGTCGGCTGGCTGTTTGCCTATAACTTCTACACCTGCGTGTACACGGCGATTCAGGACGTGGTCGAACCACGCCTGCGGGCCACGGCGATGGCGCTGTTCTTTGCCGGGTTGTACCTGCTCGGCGGCGGCTTGGGGCCAGTGGTGGTGGGGGCCTTGTCCGACCATTTCGCCAAATCGGCGATGATTTCGGCAGGCGCCGAACAGATGACTGAGGCGTTCAAGGCTGTGGGGCTGCATGACGCGATGTACCTGATTCCGGTGGCGCTGTTCTTGACCATGGTGTTTCTGTTTCTGGCGGCGCGCTGTTTTGTGCGCGATGCGCAGCGGATGAAGGAGGGGTTGGTTGCGGTGGTTGAGCCTGATGTTTCTGTGGCGACTGCATAACCGCCTTCGCGAGCAGGCTCGCTCCCACATTGGATCTCCAGCGTGAACACAATCCCTGTGGGAGCGAGCCTGCTCGCGAAAGGGCCAGTAGCATCACCGGATAAATAACAGACAAACAAAAAGGCCCGCATCGCTGCGGGCCTCTTCATTTATAGCGGTAGAGCAGGGGACTTAACCCGCCACCAGCACCCGGATCGCTTCCAGGCGCAATGCCGCTTTATCCAGCATCGCCAGACCCAGTTCACGCTGCTTGCGCAACGCATCCAGTTCGCTGTCGCGTACAGTCGGGTTGACCGCTTGCAACGCGGTCAGGCGCGCCAGTTCTTCGTCGGTGTCCGCCGCCAGACGACGACGGGCCTCGGCCACGCGCTCGGCGTGACGCGGGGTGATCTTGTCTTCACCGGCGTTGATCCGTGGCGTCAGCTGATCGCGCTGGGCCTGGATGAACTTGTTGGCGCTGGCGCGTGGCACGCTTTCCAGTTGATCGTTCAAGGTTTCGAACGAGACGCGGGCCGACAGATCGTTGCCGTTGGCGTCGAGCAGGCAGCGCAGGGCGGCCGGCGGCAGGTAGCGGCCCAGTTGCAGCGAGCGCGGTGCAACCACTTCGCTGACGTAGAGCAGTTCCAGCAACACCGTGCCCGGTTTCAGCGCCTTGTTCTTGATCAGGGCGACGGCGGTGTTGCCCATCGAACCGGACAGCACCAGGTCCATGCCGCCCTGCACCATCGGGTGTTCCCAGGTGATGAACTGCATGTCTTCGCGCGACAGCGCCTGGTTGCGGTCATAGGTGATGGTCACGCCTTCGTCATCGCCCAGCGGGAAGCTGGCGTCGAGCATCTTCTCGCTCGGCTTGAGGATCAGGGCGTTTTCCGAATGGTCTTCGCTGTCGATGCCGAAGGCGTCGAACAGGGTTTCCATATAGATCGGCAGGGCGAACTGATCGTCTTGCTCAAGGATGTCCTCGACCAACTGATCGCCTTCGCCCGAACCTCCGGAGTTCAGCTCCAGCAGACGGTCGCGGCCGGTGTGCAGCTCGGCTTCCAGACGCTCGCGCTCGGTGCGCGCTTCGTCAATCAGCGCTTGCCACTCACCGTCGTCGGCTTCTTCAAGCAGCGGCAGCAGGCGCGGGCCGAACTGATGCTGCAAGGCGTTGCCGGTCGGGCAGGTGTTGAGGAACGCGTTCAGGGCTTCGTGGTACCACTGGAACAGGCGCTCTTGCGGGCTGGTTTCCAGGTACGGCACGTGCAGTTCGATGATGTGCTTCTGGCCGATCCGGTCGAGACGACCGATACGCTGCTCAAGCAGGTCCGGGTGCGACGGCAGATCGAACAGCACCAAGTGATGGGCGAACTGGAAGTTGCGACCTTCACTGCCGATTTCCGAGCAGATCAGCACCTGCGCGCCGAACTCTTCGTCGGCAAAGTAGGCGGCGGCGCGGTCACGCTCAAGGATGTTCATGCCTTCGTGGAACACCGTGGCCGGGATGCCGGAGCGCACGCGCAGCGCGTCTTCCAGGTCCATCGCGGTTTCGGCGTGGGCGCAGATCACCAGCACTTTGGTGCGCTTGAGCATTTTCAGCTGATCGATCAGCCACTCGACGCGCGGGTCGAATTTCCACCAGCGCTCTTCTTCGCTGGCGTCCGGCTGGGCCTGGAAGCTGACTTCCGGGTACAGCTCGGCGTGATCACCCAGCGGCAGTTCGAGGTATTCGTCCGGGCATGGCAGCGGGTACGGGTGCAGTTTGCGCTCGGGGAAACCCTGCACCGCGGCGCGGGTGTTACGGAACAGCACGCGGCCGGTGCCGTGGCGGTCGAGCAGCTCGCGCACCAGACGCGCGCTGGCTTCGCTATCGCCATCGTTGACCGCGGTCAGCAAGGCTTCGCCTTCGTTGCCGAGGAAACCGTGGATGGTCTTGTGTGCTGCAGGCGACAGGCGCCCTTTGTCGAGCAGTTCCTGAACGGCTTCGGCCACCGGGCGATAGTTCTCGCTCTCGGCGCGGAACGCGGCCAGGTCATGGAAACGGTTCGGGTCGAGCAGGCGCAGACGGGCGAAGTGGCTGTCCTGACCGAGTTGTTCCGGGGTCGCGGTGAGCAGCAGCACGCCGGGAATCACTTCAGCCAATTGTTCGACCAGCGAGTACTCGGGGCTGGCCTTGTCTTCGTGCCACACCAGGTGGTGGGCTTCGTCGACCACCATCAGATCCCAGCCGGCGGCGAACAAGGCGTCCTGCGCCTTCTCGTCTTCGACCAGCCACTCCAGGGCAACCAATGCCAGCTGGGTGTCTTCGAACGGGTTGGTGGCATCGCTTTCGATGAAGCGTTCTTCGTCGAACAGCGCGACCTGCAGGTTGAAACGGCGGCGCATTTCCACCAGCCACTGGTGCTGCAGGTTTTCCGGCACCAGGATCAGCACACGGTTAGCGCGGCCCGAGAGCAGTTGGCGATGGATCACCAGACCGGCTTCGATGGTTTTCCCCAGACCCACTTCGTCCGCCAGCAGAACCCGTGGCGCAATGCGGTCGGCGACTTCACGGGCGATGTGCAGTTGGTGCGCGATCGGTTGCGCACGCACGCCGCCCAGGCCCCAGAGCGAGGACTGCAACTGGCGGCTGGTGTGTTCCAAGGTGTTGTAGCGCAGGGAGAACCACGACAGCGGGTCGATCTGCCCGGCGAACAGACGGTCGCTGGCCAGACGGAACTGAATGAAGTTCGACAGCTGGGTTTCCGGCAGGGTGACGGCTTCGTTCTGCCCGTTGAGGCCGTGATAGACCATCAGCCCGTCGACGTCGTCGACTTCGCGCACGGTCATCTTCCAGCCTTCGAAGTGAGTAATGGTGTCACCCGGCGAGAACCGCACGCGGGTGAGGGGCGCATTCCGTAGCGCGTACTGGCGGGTTTCGCCAGTGGCCGGGTAAAGCACGGTCAACAAGCGGCCGTCCTGTGCCAGAACGGTGCCTAAACCAAGCTCTGCTTCGCTGTCACTGATCCAGCGTTGCCCCGGTTGATACTGCTGCGCCATGCTGCCTGACTCCCACCTTGAAAAAGCGGGCTATCTTAACGGAATGCAGGCCTCCAGACCAAAGGTTTACGAGTGTAGGAGCTGCCGAAGGCTGCGATCTTTCGATCTTCGGGAACGCTTGCGTTCTACGGTGTTCCATTAAAGATCGCAGCCTGCGGCAGCTCCTACAGGTGCCAAATGCGTCACAGATTTGCGACGGATGGCTCAAGGCGCCTTTGCCGCAGCCGATAGCCTGCTGACAGGAGACCCTTTATATGCTGCCACCGATGCTCCCCCTGAGCGCTGTGCCGATCACTTCCCAGCAGGATCCGATTCGCCAGCGGCCGGACATTCCTCCGGTGGTGCCGGTGCAGGAGAGCTCCAACGAAAGCACGATCGATCTGCAAAAGCGCGATCCGGAAGAGGATCGACTGCTGGCGCGCGAAGAACAGCGTCGCCAGCAGGAGCGTGATCGTCGCCGTCGCGAAGCCGACGAAGATCCGGAAGAACACCTCGCCGTGCCGGGCACCGAGCTGAATGCCGACAACACCGTGCCGGTGGTGCCGCTGATGGAAGATCAGCCGCGTCAGGGCTTGTGGGTCGATATCGAGATCTGAGTCTGCTTGTTTACATCAATTGTTGTCGAGCGCTGGCGTCAGGCTGCATGATTGGCGCAGTCCTGCCTCTGATGCGGCAGTTGTGTTTTCTTCAAGTGATGCGCTGAACGTCATGAGCCAAGATGAAAAACTGATCGACCTCGGCACCGAGCGCGCCAAGCGTGTGCATGATCTCAACGAAAAGCGGCTGAACGAAGTGCGCAAGGCCTTCGAGCAAGCCATGCCGTTGGGAAAAGCCCAGAAAAAGCCGAAAAAGAAACCGAAAAAGCGTTGATCTTCCCCTGCATCCTTTGATGCAGGTCAGTTATTTTCCCGCCTTTGCCTTCTGTGTTGACCGGACTTGATCCTGGTCAATTTCTGCGCCTGCGCGATTGGTTAACTTAGCTCCATCGCAGCAAAGCAGGGGCCAGGAGGCCACAGTCATGTTTTTCGATAACGTGGTGTTTGCCGGGGTTCTGACCGTAGGTCTCATGGTTCTGTTTTTTGCAGGGTTTGGATTTTTTATCTGGAAGGATGCGAATAAGCGCAAGAAGTAGGTCTTTCCGGGTTTGATGAGCACGCAAGGCATTTTGGGCAACTTCGGTTGCCCTTTTTTTTGTGTCTTGGCGGCCTTTGGGCCGACCAGACTTTGGGTGTGCTTTGTGAATATCCGTTGCTGCGGTAACGGCGGCTTAGGGTTCCGCCCTTACGGCGGGTCACCTTTTCCAAACGCCGAAAAGGTAACCCAAAAGGCTTGCTCCTACGTTCGGCCCGCTCGCTGGGGCTCGGGGTCCCTTCGCTCCGGGATCGATCCGGGCGCAGCGCCTCCGGTTTGCTTCGCTGCACCTCCTCTCGCTGTGTTTGGCTGCGCCAAACGGTCGCTGCGCTCCCACCCCCGGATCAATCCCTCCACTCAGCCTTCCGATGTCGCCCGTGGATCAAGATCAAGAGCTGCAGCCGAGCTTGCGCTCATCCTGTTGAGTGGGGCGGCTTTGCCGCATGGGTTGTGCGCTTGCTCGCGAAGGCGGCCTGCCAGCCGACCAATCTCTAACTGAACACACCCAATCCCACTGTGGGAGCGGGCTTGCTCGCGAAGGCGGCCTGACAGCCGACCAATCTCTAACTGAATACACCCAACCCCATGTAGGAGCTGCCGAAGGCTGCGATCTTTTGATCTGGATCTGGATCTGGATCTGGATCTGGATCTGGATCTGGATCTGGCTCTGGCTCTGGCTCTGGCTCTGGCTCTGGCTCTTGCTCTGGCTCTTGATATGGCTTTTGATCTTCAGCCCCTTCGGCAGGCCGAGCGTAGGTGTCCATCAGGGGGTTAGGCGCGCAGCGCCATGCGGCGAAGCCGCATACATCGAGAGGAGGTGCAGCGAAGCAAACCGGAGGCGATGCCCCCTGATGGACACCGTAGCGAGGGAACACTGAGCCTAAGCGAAGTGCCGTACGCCGGGGGAAGCCTTTTTGGTTACTTTTTCGGCGTTTGGAAAAAGTGACCCGCCGTAAGGGCGGAACCATAGGAGGCCGTTACCGCAGCAACGGATATGCTCACAAAACCAAACCCAAAAAAAAGGCGCGATCCTCAAGAATCGCGCCTTTCTCATGTGCTGCGGTCTATCAGCTACCCAACGCTTTGGACGCCAACCAGAACAACCCAGCCGACAGCGCCACAGTCGCCGGCAAGGTCAGAACCCACGCCAGCAGGATAGTGCGAACAGTCCCACCCTGCAGGCCGCTCTTGTTGGCGACCATGGTACCGGCCACGCCCGAGGACAGCACGTGAGTGGTGGACACTGGCAGGCTGAAGATGTTGGCCATACCGATCAAGCTGGCGGTAGTGATCTGCGCCGACATGCCTTGAGAGTAGGTCATGCCCTGCTTGCCGATCTTCTCGCCGATGGTCAGTACCACGCGTTTCCAGCCGACCATGGTACCCAGGCCGAGGGCCAGGGCCACCGCGAGAATCACCCAGAACGGGGCGTATTCGGTGGTGGTGGTCAGGTCTTTGCGCAGTTTGTCCAGGTCAGCCTTCTCACGCGCTTCCAGGCCTGGCAGCTTGCCGACTTTCTTCGCGGTGTCGTCTAGGCACAGCAAGTAGCGACGGACTTCGATGCGGCTTTCCGAGGACAGCGAATGGTAGTCCGCTACACCTTTAAGGGTGCCAAGCAGGGCGTTGATGGTCGGTTCGGTCTGCTGCGGGTTGCAGCGGAATTTTTCCGGCAGATCGCCTTCAACACTTTTGCCCAGGGCCAGGAATTCGCCCAGAGAATCGGCATTGCGCTTGTAGAACTGGCTCAGGTGCAAGGTCGCGTCGCGGGTGCGCTCGATCTGGTAGGTGGTGCTGCTCAGGTCGAGGACGAACTGCGCAGGCACGATACCGATCAGTACCAGCATGATCAGGCCGATGCCTTTCTGACCATCGTTGGAACCGTGCACGAAGCTCACGGCCATGGCCGAGATTACCAGGACCAGGCGGTTCCAGAACGGCGGGTGCTTCTTGTCGTCGATCTTGCGGCGCTGTTCCGGGGTCTTGTGCATCTTCGACAGCGGGCGCCACCACTTCAGGCCGATCAGGATCAGCGCGGCAATCAGGAAGCCAG
Organism: Pseudomonas sp. LAMO17WK12:I5; assembly: GCF_900215165.1. Lineage (NCBI taxonomy): Bacteria > Pseudomonadati > Pseudomonadota > Gammaproteobacteria > Pseudomonadales > Pseudomonadaceae > Pseudomonas > Pseudomonas sp. LAMO17WK12:I5. The sequence continues at coordinate 338,925 of NZ_OBDS01000002.1, forward strand.
CCATTGGCGAAAACACCAGCGAGGCGCCGATGTCGATCGCTTTCTGCCAGTTCACGCCGTCGGCCAACGGGATGTTGTTGATCAGGGCGTTGGCCAGGCCGACACCGAGGATCGAGCCGATCAGGGTGTGGGAACTGGAGGCCGGGATACCGAAGTACCAGGTGCCCAGGTTCCAGGTGATCGCCGCGGCGAGCAACGAGAACACCATCGCCAGGCCATGGCCGGTATTCACATTGATCAGCAGTTCTACCGGCAGCAGGTGAACAATGGCATACGCCACGCCAACGCCGCCCAGCAACACGCCGAGGAAGTTGAACACACCGGAGAAGAACACCGCCAGGTGAGGCGGCATGGCTTTGGTGTAGATAACAGTGGCTACCGCGTTAGCGGTGTCATGAAATCCATTGATGAACTCGAAGGCGAGGACAAACGTCAGGGCGAGCAAGAGGCTCACAAGCACCCAAGCATCCAGTCCGCTGAATAAATCGATCATGAAGGTTTTCTGACCCGGTCATAAGGGGGCGCGATTATGCCAGAAAAGACTGGAAATCGATCCCCTACCTGCTCATCGGTAGCAATCAATGTCGAATTAAATTGTTGCAAGGTGCAAAGCCCTAGCGTGACGCAGGGTTTTTTAAGTCATTGATTAGCTTGTAAAAACATTTGGGCAGCAAGCAATTTGTCGAGCGCGCGCGAGCCTCAAACGCCTGTGTGAAATATCTCTGAAACGAGTCAGACACGCTCCTTTCCCGTGCAGGCCGGGGGAGGTAGGCCGCTGCCCGCGGATAGCGGGCGCGCAAGGCATGGTCGGGTCACCGTGCTTTTAGCCGGTGGCGACGCAGACCCTCGAAAATCTCAGGATCGCCCGTTCAGGGCTCTTCGGTTTTGAGTTCTTCTTCCATCTTTTTCAGTTCTTGCTGGAAAACCTGATCCTGAACGGTGGGGCGTTTGCGCCATGCCTTGCGTTCCGGTTCGGGTTGCGCGGCGTAGGTGGTGACTTCCCCGCCGTAAACTTCCTTGTAACGTTGTTCCTGGCGCTCAAGTTCCGCGCGCAGTTCGTCTTTCGTCACAGTGCTACCTGTTTGAGTTGAGATAAATATCTGGTGAAACGCACGGCAACGAGTCGATTGAACACGTCCACCAAAGGGCCATGCCGGTTCAGGCATTGGCGTTATCGGCAAGGCGATCAAGACTTCCATGTTGCAGGCGGCTACGGCACCAGATTAAAACTGACGCAGCATCAGTTTCCTGTTTCAGCAAGCGCGCTGGCGGTGCATGAATAATGAGCGTCAGGCGCTGGCCGGGCTGACGGCAATAGGCATCGGGTCAGCGGGCGGCACCCTCGGCCAGTGAAAACGTGGCGCCACTGAGGTGCATTATAGCGGTCGATTCGGGAATGACTATCTTTGCCAAGTTAAAAACGGTTCGGGATGTGTGATCGTTTTGTTACTGACAAGTTTTATCGCTAGTTGAAATTCGCCGAAACCTTTTAAGCACTCGCGTTCAGTTTCTGGCGCCATTAAGTCGATCAACTAATGAGGCATGCGAAGTTGGATGAACAGGCAGGTGAATGAATGAAGAAGCCAAGAAGGACAGCGGCTGATGGATTGCGATAATCGGTCGGCGGTTCGATAATCGCCCAATCTTGGCGTCTCGACTCTTGTGCATCTGCTGGCGAGCCGCTTGTATAGCCATTGATTCGTGCCGGAAACAAGGACAAGAAATGAACGATCAAATGCGCAACTCCTTCACCTCCGTGGCGCCGCCGATCGTCGCTTCGCCGGCCAAACGCATCCAGGCGCTGACCGGCGATCCGGATTTCATGACCTCGCTGGCCCGTGGCCTGGCGGTGGTGCAGGCGTTTCAGGAGCGCAAGCGGCACCTGACCATCGCCCAGATCAGCCACCGCACGGAAATTCCCCGCGCTGCCGTGCGCCGTTGCCTGCACACACTGATCAAACTGGGTTACGCCACCACTGATGGCCGTACTTACTCGTTGCTGCCCAAAGTGCTGACTCTCGGGCACGCGTATCTGTCGTCGACGCCGCTGGCGGTGTCGGCCCAGCCGTACCTCGACCGCATGAGCGAGCAACTGCACGAAGCCTGCAACATGGCCACGCTCGAAGGTGACGACATTTTGTACATCGCCCGCTCGGCGACCACGCAACGGCTGATCTCGGTGGACCTGTCGGTGGGCGGGCGTCTGCCGGCCTATTGCACATCGATGGGCCGCATCCTGCTGGCGGCGCTGGACGACACCTCGCTGCGCGAATACCTCGACCATGCCGAACTGGTGGCCAAGACCAGCCGCACGCTGCACACCCCCGAAAGTCTGCTCGAATGCCTGCAGGAGGTACGGCAGCAGGGATGGTGCATCGTCGATCAGGAACTCGAACAAGGCCTGCGTTCGATTGCCGTGCCGGTTTACGATGCGTCGGGCCAGGTGGTGGCGGCGCTTAATGTCAGCACCCACGCCGGCCGCGTCAGCCGTACCGAACTGGAACAACGCTTCCTGCCGGGCCTGCTCAGTGCCAGCCGCGACCTCAGCGCGCAGTTGTTCGCCTGATGAAGCTGTTCGATAAACGCACAGTGTTGCGTTTATCGAATTGACGCTAAAAGCCCCGGATCATTAATGTCGCGGCAGCGTCATCCCGCGCTGAGCACAGGTCTCAGCCCGGACTGTCGACTCCCATAATAATGACAAGAGGCAATTCACCATGCGCATGCTCCCCGACTGTCTCAGCTCCATTCCCTGTTGCCGGATTCACCGCAACGCCTGATTTCGATCTTCTATTCTTGTGACCGTGCCGCTCTTTGGCCGGCCGCCGTTCGACTGCGTTTTTTGCGTGGAATAAAAATAATGAACCAGCCTCAGTCCGCTGTAGGTAACTGCCTCGACGTGCAGACCTTCATCAATGCCCAACCGATCTCGCGCTATCAGTGGCGGGTGGTGATCCTGTGTTTCCTGATTGTATTTCTCGATGGTCTCGACACCGCGGCGATGGGTTTTATCGCGCCGGCACTGTCCCAGGACTGGGGCATCGACCGCGCCAGCCTTGGCCCGGTAATGAGCGCCGCGTTGATCGGCATGGTCTTCGGCGCACTGGGTTCCGGCCCGCTGGCTGACCGCTTCGGACGCAAAGTGGTGCTGGTTGGCGCGGTGCTGCTGTTCGGCGCTTTCAGCCTGGCCTCGGCCTACAGCACCAACGTCGAACAATTGCTGGTGCTGCGCTTCCTCACCGGCCTCGGTCTGGGCGCCGGCATGCCCAACGCCACCACGCTGCTCTCGGAATACACCCCGGAGCGCAAGAAATCCTTGCTGGTGACCAGCATGTTCTGCGGCTTCAACCTTGGCATGGCCGGTGGCGGTTTCATTTCGGCGAAGCTCATCCCGGCGTTCGGCTGGCACAGCCTGCTGCTGATCGGCGGGATCCTGCCGCTGATCCTCGCGGTGGTGCTGCTGTTCTGGCTGCCGGAGTCGGCGCGTTTTCTGGTAGTGCGCAATCGCGGCACCGACAAAGTACGCAAGACCTTGTCGCCGATCGATCCGGTCACCGTCGCGCAGGCCTCGAGTTTCAGCGTGCCGGAACAGAAAACCGTCAAGGCGCGCAATGTGTTCGCGGTGATTTTCTCCGGCACCTACAGCGTCGGTACCTTGCTGCTGTGGCTGACCTACTTCATGGGCCTGGTCATCGTTTATCTGCTGACCAGTTGGCTGCCGACCCTGATGCGTGACAGCGGCGCGAGCATGGAGCAGGCGGCGTTCATTGGCGCGTTGTTCCAGTTTGGCGGGGTGTTGAGTGCGGTCGCTGTGGGTTGGGCGATGGATCGCTTCAATCCGCACAAGGTCATCGGCACTTTCTACCTGCTGGCCGGGGTGTTTGCCTACGCGGTAGGGCAGAGCCTGGGCAATATCACATTGCTCGCGACCTTGGTGTTGGTGGCGGGTATGTGTGTCAACGGCGCGCAATCGGCGATGCCGTCTCTGGCGGCACGGTTTTATCCGACCCAGGGGCGCGCGACCGGGGTCTCGTGGATGCTCGGGATTGGTCGCTTTGGCGCGATTCTCGGGGCGTGGATGGGCGCGACGTTGCTGGGGTTGGGCTGGAACTTTGAGCAGGTGTTGACGGCGCTGGTGATTCCGGCGGCGTTGGCGACGACTGCGGTGGTGATCAAAGGCATGGTCAGTCATGCGGATGCGACTTGAGTTTAAGCGTCGGAATATTTGTTGAATGTTCCGGCCCTTTCGCGAGCAGGCTCGCTCCCACATTTTGAAATGCATTCCAATGTGGAAGCGAGCCTGCTCGCGAATGAGGAGATAGTTAGGGGAGTAACAATCCGTTCGATAAACGAACACTCAGTCGATTATCGGATTGTTTGGCGATTTTCAGCGGCTTAATCTTCAGTGACTCCGGCGCTGAACCTCGCGCCTTTTTATCACTGGCGATTCACTACAAAAACGGGAGCCTGCTCCATGGCTGAGATCCTTTCGCTGCACGACGCGGTGAAGCAATTCGTCAACGACGGCGACACCGTCGCGCTCGAAGGCTTCACTCACCTGATCCCTACGGCGGCAGGTCATGAAATCATTCGGCAGGGCAAGAAAGATCTGACCCTGGTGCGGATGACGCCTGACCTGATCTACGACCAACTGATCGGTGCCGGTTGTGCACGCAAGCTGATCTTTTCCTGGGGCGGCAATCCGGGTGTGGGTTCGCTGCACCGTCTGCGCGATGCGGTCGAGAAGCAGTGGCCGCATGCCCTGGAAATCGAAGAGCACAGCCACGCCGACCTGGCCAACGCCTACGTCGCCGGCGCTTCCGGCCTACCGTTCGCCGTACTGCGGGCCTACGCCGGTTCCGACCTGCCGAAGGTCAACCCGCTGATCAAGTCCGTGACCTGCCCGTTCACCGGTGAAGTGCTGGCGGCCGTGCCGTCGGTGCGTCCGGACGTGACCGTGATCCACGCGCAGAAAGCCGACCGTCAGGGCAACGTGCTGCTGTGGGGCATTCTCGGCGTGCAGAAAGAAGCGGCACTGGCGGCCAAGCGCTGCATCGTCACCGTCGAGGAAATCGTCGACAACCTCAACGCCCCGATGAACGCTTGCGTGCTGCCGACCTGGGCCTTGAGCGCGGTTTGCCACGTACCCGGCGGCGCGCATCCGTCCTACGCCCACGGTTACACCGAGCGTGACAATCGCTTCTATCAGGCGTGGGATCCGATCGCCCGCGACCGTGAGACGTTTACCGCGTGGATCAACGAATACATCCATGGCTGCGCTGACTTCAGCGAGTTTCAGGCCAAGCTGGCCGCTGCTTCGGAGGCCAAGTAATGACTTACACCACCAATGAAATGATGACCGTCGCGGCGGCCCGTCGCCTGAAGAACGGCTCGGTGTGCTTCGTCGGTATCGGCCTGCCGTCGAAAGCCGCCAACCTCGCGCGCCTGACTTCGTCGCCGGACGTGGTGCTGATCTACGAATCCGGCCCGATTGGCGCCAAGCCTAGCGTGCTGCCGCTGTCGATCGGTGATGGTGAACTGGCGGAGACCGCCGACACCGTCGTGCCGACCGGTGAGATTTTTCGCTATTGGCTGCAGGGTGGGCGCATCGACGTCGGTTTTCTCGGCGCCGCGCAGGTCGACCGTTTCGGCAACATCAACACCACTGTGGTCGGCGACTATCACGCGCCGAAAGTGCGCCTGCCGGGTGCCGGTGGCGCGCCGGAAATCGCCGGTTCGGCGAAGAGCGTGTTGATCATCCTCAAGCAGTCGGCGCGTTCGTTCGTCGACAAGCTCGACTTCATTACCTCGGTCGGTCATGGCGAGGGCGGCGATTCGCGCAAGCGTCTGGGCCTGCCGGGTGCCGGCCCGGTCGGGATCATTACCGACCTGTGCATCATGGAACCGGAGCAGGGCACCCACGAATTCGTGGTCACCGCCCTGCATCCGGGCGTGACCCGCGAGCAAGTGGTCGCCGCCACCGGTTGGGCGATCCGCTTTGCCGACAACGTTGAAACCACGGCGGCACCGACCGAAGTCGAACTCACTGCACTGCGCGATCTCGAAGCGCGCACCGCCGCCGCCCACGGCCAGGCACCGGGAGAAGCATGATGCGTGACGTGTATATCTGCGACGCGATTCGCACCCCCATCGGCCGTTTTGGCGGCGGTTTGTCCGCCGTGCGCGCCGACGATCTGGCCGCCGTGCCGATCAAGGCGCTGATGGAACGCAATCCCTCGGTGGACTGGAACGCGATCGACGAAGTGTTCCTCGGCTGCGCCAACCAGGCTGGTGAAGACAACCGCAACGTGGCGCGCATGGCGCTGCTGCTGGCGGGGCTGCCGGACAGCGTGCCGGGCGTGACCCTCAACCGTCTCTGCGCTTCGGGCATGGACGCGATCGGAACTGCTTTCCGTGCGATCGCCAGCGGCGAGATGGAGCTGGCGATTGCCGGCGGCGTCGAGTCGATGTCCCGCGCGCCGTTCGTGATGGGCAAGGCGGACGCAGCGTTCTCGCGCAACATGAAACTGGAAGACACCACCATTGGCTGGCGTTTCATCAACCCGCTGATGAAAGCCCAGTACGGCGTCGACGCGATGCCGCAGACCGCCGACAACGTCGCCGACGACTATAAAGTGTCGCGCGCCGACCAGGACGCTTTCGCCCTGCGCAGTCAGCAACGCACGGCCGCTGCACAAGCGGCGGGCTATTTCGCCGAGGAGATCGTCGAAGTACGGATCGCCCACAAGAAGGGCGAAACCGTGGTCAGCCAGGACGAGCATCCCCGCGCCGACACCACGCTTGAAGCGCTGACCAAACTCAAACCGGTCAACGGCCCGGACAAGACTGTCACCGCCGGCAACGCGTCCGGGGTCAACGACGGCGCCGCCGCGCTGATTCTCGCGTCGGCGGAAGCGGTGAAAAAACACGGCCTGACAGCACGGGCCAAAGTGCTGGGTATGGCCAGCGCCGGTGTTGCACCTAGGGTGATGGGTATCGGCCCGGTGCCGGCGGTGCGCAAACTGATCGAGCGTCTCGGCGTGGCGGTCAGCGATTTCGATGTGATCGAACTCAACGAAGCCTTCGCCAGCCAAGGCCTGGCAGTGCTGCGTGAATTGGGTCTGGCCGACGATGCGCCGCAGGTCAACCCGAACGGTGGCGCGATTGCCTTGGGCCACCCGTTGGGCATGAGCGGGGCGCGACTGGTGCTGACTGCGTTGCATCAGCTGGAAAAGACCGGCGGCAAGAAAGGTCTGGCGACCATGTGCGTCGGCGTAGGGCAGGGTCTGGCCCTGGCCATCGAACGCGTCTGACGCAGCGCGTCGACTGATAAGAACAGAGGAAAGCGAAATGACTGACAAGCCTGGCTACCGTCGTCCGCAGGAAGGCACCCAGCCTGAATACCTGCACCCGACGTATCAATCCACCAACCTGCGCTCGCCGTCCAAGCCGTTGGTGTTTCTGCCGCATTCGTTGTCGGAGATCACCGGCCCGACCATCGGTGCCGAACGCGTCGCCGAGAAAGACAACGACCTGACCGCGCAGCACGACGGCGAGCCGTTGGGCGAGCGCATCATCATTCACGGCCGTGTGCTCGACGAAAACGGTTTGCCGGTGCCGGGGATTCTGGTGGAGATCTGGCAGGCCAACGCCGCCGGCCGCTACAACCACAAGCGCGACCTGCACGACGCGCCGCTGGACCCGAACTTCACCGGCACCGGCCGCACCGTGACCGACGCCGATGGCTGGTATCAGTTCCAGACCATCAAGCCCGGCGCCTATCCGTGGGGTAACCACCACAACGCGTGGCGCCCGGCGCACATCCATTTCTCGCTGTTCGGGCCGAGCATCCTCACCCGTCTGGTGACGCAGATGTATTTCCCCGGCGACCCGCTGCTGGCCTATGACCCAATCTACAACTGCGTGCCGGACACCTCCGCGAAAGAACGTCTGATCGCCGCTTTCGATCTGGAAAAAACCATTCCGTCCTACGCCCTCGGCTATCGCTGGGACATCGTCTTGCGCGGCCGCGACGCCACGCCGATGGAGAAATAAGATGACGCTGACTGCCACCACGTCCCACACCGTCGGGCCGTACTACCACATCGGCCTGACCTGGCTGAACCGCGAAAACCTCGCGGTCGAACAAACCCTCGGCGAGCGCGTGGCGATCACCGGCCAAGTCGTTGACGGCAACGGCGATGTTGTCAACGACGCGATGCTCGAAGTCTGGCAGGCCAATGCCGCCGGCAAGTACGCGCACCCGGAAGACGAGCAGGACAAACCGCTGGATCCGCACTTCGAAGGTTTTGGCCGGGTGCCGGTGGACGCCGAAGGGCGCTTCCGTTTCACCACGATCAAACCGGGCACGGTCGAAGGCCTGAAGGGCTCGACCCAGGCCCCGCATCTGGTGGTGCTGGTGTTTGCCCGTGGTCTGGTCAAGCACTTGCTGACACGCATCTACTTCGAAGGCGACCCGGCGAACGTCGATGATCCGCTGCTGGAATGTGTGCCGGCGGAGCGCCGCGGGACGTTGCTGACGAAGCCGGATGCGGCGGGGGTTTATCAGTGGAATGTGATTTTGCAGGGCACTGAGGCTGAGACGGTGTTCTTCGATTATTGATCGCACCTCGTTCCATTGGAGTGAGTTTGTGGTGAGGGGATTTATCCCCGATGGGCTGCGAAGCAGCCCCAAGACCGGAGTTCACGGTGAAACTGACACGCCGCGTCTGCTGGATTTGCGAGTGCTGCGCACTCGATCGGGGATGAATCCCCTCGCCACAAAAGCCCTCTTTCAGAGGAGGGGTTGTGTAATGCCTCGTGGATGTATCTGTGGAACGGGACTGTTGCGAAGTGTGTCTAGACTCTCACCTGTCCCTTCAGAGTAAAAAACAATGACCACTACCACCGCTCATTACACCGGCGAGGAGCGCAGCAAGCGCATCTTCGCCATTGTCGGTGCCTCGTCCGGCAACCTCGTCGAATGGTTCGACTTCTACGTCTATGCCTTCTGCGCGATCTATTTCGCCCCGGCGTTTTTCCCCTCCGACAACCCCACGGTGCAACTGGTCAACACGGCCGGGGTGTTCGCTGCCGGGTTTCTGATGCGCCCGATTGGCGGCTGGATTTTCGGGCGGCTGGCGGACAAGAAGGGCCGCAAGACTTCGATGATGATTTCGGTGCTGATGATGTGCTTCGGCTCCCTGCTCATCGCCTGTCTGCCGACTTACGCCAGCATCGGCGTCTGGGCTCCGCTGCTGTTGCTGTTCGCGCGGCTGTTGCAAGGCCTGTCGGTGGGTGGCGAATATGGCACCACCGCCACCTACATGAGTGAAGTCGCGCTCAAGGGCCAGCGCGGCTTTTTTGCCTCGTTCCAGTACGTGACGCTGATTGGCGGGCAACTGCTGGCGGTGTCGCTGGTGGTGATCCTGCAACAGTTCCTCAGTGAAGATGAACTGCGTGCTTACGGTTGGCGGATTCCGTTTGTGGTCGGTGCGGTGGCGGCGGTGATTTCGCTGTTCCTGCGTCGCTCCCTGAAAGAAACCACCAGCAAGGAAATGCGCGAGAACAAGGACGCCGGCAGCATCCGCGCGCTGTTCCGTGATCACAAAGCCGCGTTCATCACCGTGCTCGGTTACACCGCCGGTGGCTCGCTGATTTTCTACACCTTCACCACGTACATGCAGAAGTACCTGGTGAACACCGCCGGCATGCACGCCAAGACCGCCAGCTACATCATGACCGGCGCGCTGTTCCTGTACATGTGCATGCAGCCGCTGTTCGGCATGCTCGCCGACAAGATCGGCCGACGTAATTCGATGCTCTGGTTCGGCGCGCTCGGCACGCTGTTCACTGTGCCGATCCTGTTGAGCCTGAAAAGCATCAGCAGCCCGATTCTGGCCTTTGTGCTGATCACCGTGGCGCTGGCGATTGTCAGTTTCTACACCTCGATCAGCGGCCTGGTGAAAGCCGAAATGTTCCCGCCGGAAGTCCGCGCCCTCGGCGTCGGTCTGGCCTATGCGGTGGCCAACGCGATCTTCGGCGGTTCGGCGGAATACGTGGCCCTGAGCCTGAAAGCCGGGGGCATGGAAAACGCCTTCTACTGGTACGTCACGGTGATGATGGCGGTGGCGTTCCTGTTCAGCCTGCGCCTGCCGAAACAGGCGGCGTACTTGCACCACGATCTGTAAACCGATGAGCGCGGGCCGCGATGGCCCGCGCCGGCAAGGACTGTTTATGACTCAGCGACCGGGCAATCAATTGTTCGATGCCTACTTCACGGCCCGCGATATGCGCGAGGTGTTCTGCGATCAGGGCCGGGTGCAGGCCATGCTCGATTTCGAAGCGGCGCTGGCCCGGGCCGAGGCGCGGGTCGGGGTGATTCCGGCGTCTGCCGTGGCGCCGATTGCCGCCGCTTGCAATGCCGGTCTGTATGACTTCGCGGCGCTGGGCGAGGCGATTGCCACGGCCGGCAACTCGGCGATTCCACTGGTCAAGGCGTTGGGCAAGCAGATCGCCGCAAGCAGTGCCGAGGCCGAGCGCTATGTGCATCTGGGCGCCACCAGTCAGGACGTGATGGATTCCGGGCTGGTCCTGCAATTGCGGCAGGCGCTGGAGCTGATTGAAAGCGATCTGGCAGCGCTGGCCGATTCGCTCGCCACCCAAGCGCAGCGGCATGCGGCGACGCCATTGGCCGGGCGCACCTGGCTGCAGCACGCCACGCCCGTCACCCTCGGGATGAAGATTGCCGGTTGGCTCGGCGCGGTAACCCGCAGCCGTCAGCGTCTGCGCGAACTCAAGCCGCGGCTGCTGGTGCTGCAATTCGGCGGTGCTTCCGGCACCCTCGCGGCGCTCGGCGAGCAAGCATTGCCGATCGCTCAGGCGCTGGCCGAAGAGCTGCAACTGACTTTGCCTGAGCAACCGTGGCACACCCAGCGGGATCGCATCGTCGAGTTCGGCGCGGTGCTCGGTTTGATCGCCGGCAGCCTCGGCAAACTCGGGCGCGACGTCAGTCTGTTGATGCAGACCGAAGCGGCGGAAGTGTTCGAGCCGTCGGCGCCGGGCAAGGGCGGTTCGTCGACCATGCCGCACAAGCGCAATCCGGTCGGCGCGGCGGTGTTGATCGGCGCGGCGACGCGGGTGCCAGGGCTGGTTTCGACGCTGTTCAGCGCCATGCCTCAGGAGCATGAACGCAGCCTCGGGCTGTGGCATGCCGAATGGGAAACCCTGCCGGAGATATGCTGCCTGGTGTCCGGTGCGCTGCATCAAGCGCGCTTGCTGGCCGATGGTCTGGAGGTCGATGCCGAGCGCATGGCGCGCAACCTCGAATTGACCCAAGGGCTGGTTCTGGCCGAAGCGGTGAGCATCGTCCTCGCGCAGCGGGTCGGCCGCGACACTGCGCATCACCTGCTCGAACAATGTTGCAAACGCGCGGTGGCCGAACAGCGCCACCTGCGTGCGGTACTCGGCGACGTGCCGCAAGTGACCGCCGAACTGAGCAGCACCGAACTCGATCATCTGCTCGACCCCGCGCATTACCTCGGCCAGGCGCAAGTCTGGGTCGAGCGCGCGGTGGCCGAACATAACGCATTGTCTGTCTGATAGGAGAGAGCTGTGGCTTTCGTTCAACTCGCCGATGGCGAACTGCATTACGTTATTGAAGGTCCGGTCGACGCACCGGTGCTGGTGCTGTCCAACTCGCTGGGCACCGACCTGCACATGTGGGACGCGCAGATGTCGGCATTCACCGAGTATTTCCGGGTGCTGCGTTTCGACACCCGTGGTCACGGCCAGTCGCTGGTGACGCCGGGGCCTTACAGCATCGAGCAACTGGGCCGCGACGTGCTCGGCTTGCTGGATGCGCTGCACATCGAACGCGCGCATTTCTGCGGACTGTCGATGGGTGGCTTGATCGGCCAGTGGCTGGGGATCAATGCCGGTCATCGTCTGCACAAATTGATCGTGTGCAACACCGCCGCGAAGATCGGTGATCCATCGGTGTGGAACCCGCGCATCGAAACCGTGTTGCGTGATGGCCCGGCAGCGATGGTCGCATTGCGTGATGCGTCGATTGCCCGTTGGTTCACGCCTGATTTTTCCGCGGCCAATCCGGCCGCGGCGAAGAAGATCACCGACATGCTCGCGGCGACTTCGCCTGAAGGTTATGCGGCCAATTGCGCGGCAGTGCGCGATGCCGATTTCCGTGAGCAACTGGCCTCGATCAACCTGCCGTTGTTGGTGATTGCCGGTACTGAAGATGCGGTGACGCCACCGTCCGGTGGGCATTTCATTCAGGAGCATGTGCGCGGCGCCGAGTACGCCGAGTTCTATGCCGCGCACCTGTCCAACGTGCAGGCCGGTGCCGCTTTCAGTGATCGTGTGTTGGCGTTTCTGAACGCTCAGTGAGGAAATTTTTGTGGACGAGAAGCAACGTTACGACGAAGGCCTGCAAGTACGCCGCGCGGTATTGGGTGATGCCCACGTTGATCGCAGCCTGAATGCGCTGACCGAGTTCAACTCGGAATTCCAGGAGATGATCACTCGTCACGCCTGGGGCGACATCTGGACCCGCCCGGGCCTGCCTCGGCACACGCGCAGCCTGATCACCATCGCTATGCTGATCGGGATGAACCGCGAGGCCGAACTGAAATTGCATCTGCGTGCGGCGGCCAACAACGGTGTGAGCCGGGGCGAGATCAAGGAAGTGATCATGCAGAGTGCGATTTATTGCGGGATCCCGGCGGCGAATGCAACGTTCCATCTGGCGGAGTCGGTGTGGGATGAACTGGGAGTCGAATCCCGGGAGTGATGGTGTCTGAACTGACGCCATCGCGAGCAGGCTCACTCCTACAATGGAACGCGTTCATCTGTAGGAGTGAGCCTGCTCGCGATGGCGATATTTGTCGTGACACATCACACCCTGGCTACAATGAAAATCCGCTTGAACGGAAACAGAGTCTGCCCGTTTTTCTCCGGCGGGTAATGTTTATGCACCCGCATCAGGAAGCGATAGATAAACCGCGCCTGTTCCTGAGACGTCAGCGTTTGCATCACCGGCCGCAGCGCCGAGACCTTCACCCAGTCGTACACCGGCGATTTGCCGCCAACCACCTGCAATTGCTCGGTTTCCCAGATCTCCAGCGACGTGGTCAGCGGCGCCAGCACGCGGTAATAGTCCTCCAGTGTCAACAATGACCGCGCAGCCATGCACTGGCGCAGTTGCGGTGTGCCGATGGGGGTGTGTCCCGGTCCCGCGTCGTCGAGGGTGTCGAGCATCAATCGATACCACAAGGCATCGCGCCAGTCCGGCATGTGCACCGCCAGACAGCCGCCCGGGCGCAGATACCCCAGCAGGCGCGGCAGCAGGTGTTGATGATCGCCAATGAAATGCAGCACCGCCGCCGCGAGCAGCAGATCGGCCGGTTGTTCAGGTTGCCAGTCGAGCAGGTCGCACTCTTGCCATTGGGCGTTGATCGGCAGGCACCGGGCCTGATCAAGCATCTGCCGCGAGCTGTCGACACCCAGCAACTGCGCACGCGGCCAGCGCTCGGCCAGCCGTTGAGTGGCGATGCCGGTGCCGCAGCCCAGGTCATAAATTCGTCTGGGGTCGAGCAGATCGATACGGTCGAGCAATTCGTTGACCGGGCGTTGCCTGAGACGGGAAAACTGCTGGTACGCCTTGGCGTCCCAGTGGGTGCAGGCGTTCCCTGCCGTTTCGAGTTTGGCGCTCATGAGGAGGTCCTCTCTGGCGGATTACAGTTGTCGTCCAATGACGTTGAGGGTTTTCAGGACAACGGCCACGCCTTTGCGTGTGTCCTCTTCATTCAGCAGTTTGAGCAACGCCAGAGTGCCCGGCGCCGCTGACTGTGCCGATACTTCGGCTTTGGCTACGCGCACTGCATTACTGACTGTCCAGGTGGCGGCTGTGCTGCTCTCGAACAATTGCGCGAGTTTTTCCACCATGGCCGCGTCGAGCAGATCGGCAATATCGGAAACCAGGGAAAGCAGGTCGACAATATTCTCCAGGCGTCCGCCATCGATTAACGGCTGCAGTTTCGCCATCAGTGCAGTGAACCCGGGCGTGGCTGACATTTCCTCGGGCATGTTCATGAGCAATCACTCCTCCCTGTGCAGGGTCAAAGCATTCCCCGGGCCACTGCCCAGTAAAGACCGCGATTGAAGCCGTTTCTGAGCAGACCGCCCAATTTGGTCGGGGGTGTCGGCAATACATCGTGGGCGTAGTCGTACCAGAGTGGCATCCCGGCATTCAGGCCCATTTGTGCTACCGCCTGTACCCGACCGTCGTATACCGAGTTGGGTGCGCCAAGACGGATCTGGGCCGTGATGTTGTTGGCGATCACCGGCGCCTGGTTGTGACAGGCGCCGCCGGCCTTGCTGACCGGCAGGTCGACGGTGTCGCCGATCACGTAGACATTCTCCAGACCGTAGACCTGCAGCGTTTCGTGATTGGTCGGCAGCCATCCTTCATCATTGGCGGCTTGTGAGATGCCGCACTCACGCACCACCTCGACGGCCTGGATTGGCGGGGTAGCCATCAAGATGTCGAAGGGTTGCGCATCGCCCTCGATTGAGTAGGCGATTTTTGCATCAGGATCCACATGGCTCAGGGTGAAGCCGCGCTGAAATTGAATGTTTTTCTGGGCAAAGATGCTCGGCAGAATTTCACCGGTGGGACGCTGCAAGAACAGACAATTGCGCAATAGCTGGGCAACCGTCGGGTAGGTGTAGATGATTTCCACTTGCTCGCGAACGCCCCGGCGACGCAACAGATCATCCAGCATCAATGTCGTTTCCACGGGCGCGATTCCGCATTGGTGCGGGACGTTCGGTGTCTGCGGGAAGGACACGGTAATGAAGATCCGGCCTTTTTCGATGGTGTTCAGGCGTTGCGCCAGCTGCCGGGCAGGAAGGTATTGATAGAAGTGGTCGCCGGCTTCTTGCAGACCCTCGATGCGTTCCGGCGCCGGCACGCAGCCGGTGGCGATCACCAGAAAATCATAGTCGAAGCGCTTGCCGGTTCGGGTGCGCAATTGCTGCCCGGAAAAGTCGAAACGGGTGACTTCTTCGACATGGAAACGGATTTCCGGGCGCAACAATGAGCGTTCCGCACGTTTGAGTTCCTCTTCGAAGAACTGACTGAACGCCACGTACATGAACGCAGGTTTGTAGTAATGATCGGGAGAACTGGACAGCAATGTAATCGAGACGTCGCCGCGTAGAACTTCGGGATACAGCTTGCCGACCAGTTGATTGGCCAGCATGGTTCCACCTACACCGCCACCGACGATAACTATTCGCTTGCTCATACCTGACCTCCGTGGCCAAGGCAGCTTCGCGTACAGCATCCGGAGATAACGGAAGAAAACTAAGGGCTCCTACAGCAGGCTGGAGAATTTACACACTCTGTTGACTGTATCTGCGCCTCGACAAATCGCCAGTCCGGGCTGACCAGTGGTTGATGCCGGCGCCGCTTGTGCAGCGCCGGCGTGCGGGTTCAGAGCAGGCTGATCGGATAGCTGATGATCAGACGGTTTTCGTCGAACTCGTTGTTGCTGAAATCGCGGCGCATGGTCGAGTTGCGCCAGCGCACGTTGAGGTCGCGCAGGGCGCCGCTCTGCACGGTGTAGCCCAGTTCCGATTCGCGGCCCCATTCCTTGCCGTCGGTGATGGTTCCGGTGTGCACGTTGTCGCCGCTGATGTAGCGGTTCATCAGGGTCAGGCCGGGGATGCCCAGGGCGGCGAAGTTGTAGTCGTGGCGCACCTGCCAGGAGCGTTCCTGAGCGTTGTCGTAGCTGGCGTTGTAACTGTCGTTGGCCAGGGTGCCGCCGCTGGTGCCGTTGACCCGCATCCAGGCGCTGTCGCCGGTGAGTTTTTGCAGGCCGACGTAGAAGGTGTTGCCGCCGTAGCGGGCCGAGAACATCCCCGACCAGGTCTTGTTGTCGAGTTCGCCGGCGCGGGCGCTGCCGTCGTCCTTGCCGTAGAAGAAGCCGAGGTTGGCGCCCAGCGTCCAGTCGCCCAGTGGCTGGCTGTGAGTCAGGTTGAGGTATTGCTGGCTGTAGATGTCCTTGAGCTCGGCGTTCCACAGGCCGATCTGCGTGCGTTTTTCGTTGAAAACGTACTCGCCGCCCTGAAAGTTGAAGCGATCAGAGGTGAACGCCGCTTTGCCGGTCATCGACATGTCGCTCATGCTGCTGTCGTCGCGCGGGCTGTTGGCGCGGAACTGCCCGCCGTACAGGGTCAGCCCGTTGATTTCCTTCGAAGTGATCTGCCCGCCACGGAAGGTTTGCGGCAGCGAACGGCCGTCGTCCGAGCGCAGGATCGGCAGCACCGGCATCCATTCGCCAACCTTGATTTCGGTCTGAGAGAGCTTGGCCTTGAACGCGACGTTGGTGCGACCGAAGTTGTCCGCCGGCCGTCCGTCGTGATCCAGCGGCAGCAGTTGCGTGCCACCGGTGCCTTTGCCGCCATCGAGTTTCACCGAGTACAGGCCGAGCACGTCCATGCCGAAGCCAACGGTGCCTTGGGTGAAGCCGGATTTGGCGTCGAGGATGAAGTTCTGCGTCCACTCTTCAGCCTTGCCCTGAGCCTTGGTCGGGTTGGTGAAGTTGCGGTTGATGTAGAAGTTGCGCAGGTTGAGGTTGACCTTGGCACCTTCGACGAAACCGGCTTCTTCGGCTGCGGCGGGGAGGGCGACGCCGGTCAGGGCCAGGGCGATCAGGCCGGGGAGTGCGTACGGCGCAGTTGGATGAGTCATCGCAGGGTCTCTTGTTATTTTTTTTAGGTCGAACGGAGCCCTTACTGCCATTTTCGGGGCGGGCACGAGCTTGCAGAATCAGGGATGAAGCGGCGGCGATCAGCCGGACGGGACAGGGCGCGGGAGCATGGTGTCGAACCTGTTGTTATTGGTTTTGTGGAGCGAATGGTGCGGGGGGCGATGGGCGGGATTCAATCGGGGAAAGCGGGTTTTGGGCGATTATCGAACGCAAGATTGAGCCGGGTTTTGTGGTGGTCGATAAGGCGCTATCGCGAGCAGGCTCACTCCTACAATTGGAATGCGTTCCCCTGTAGGAGTGAGCCTGCTCGCGATAGCGCCATTCCAGACAACACATTTGTTTCAGGCAACAAAAAGCCCGCCAAATGGCGGGCTCCTTGTGTTCACCGGATGATCAGAACAGCTTCATCTTCGGTGCTTCTTCTTTCAGCGGTTCGTTCTGCGCGGTCTGCGCATTCCAGCCACCACCCAGGGCCTTGTACAGGTTGACCGCACTGGTCAGCTGCGCGAGGCGGTCGGTGATCAGTGCCTGTTGCGCACTGAACAGCTGACGCTGGGCGTCGAGGAAGGTCAGGTTGCTGTCGACACCGATGCGGTAACGACGCTCGGCCAGGCGGTAGTAATCCTGGTTGGCCGCGACGAAGTCACGCTGCGCTTGCAGCTGCTCGGTGTAGGTCTGGCGGGCAGCCAGGCCGTCGGCGACTTCCTGGAAGGCGGTTTGAATCGACTTCTCGTAGTTCGCCACGCCAATGTCCTTCTGGATCTTGGCATAGTCGAGGCTGGCACGCAGGCTGCCGGCGTTGAAGATCGGCAGGTTGATCTGCGGCTGGAACAGCCAGGTCCCCGAACCGCCCTTGAACAGACCGGACAGGTCCGGGCTCAGGCTGCCCGCGTTGGCGGTCAGGCTGATGCTCGGGAAGAACGCTGCACGGGCGGCGCCGATGTTGGCGTTGGCCGCTTTCAGGTTGTACTCGGCCTGGAGGATGTCCGGACGACGCTGCAGCAGGTCCGAAGGCAGACCGGCCGGTACGTCGCTGAGCAGATCATCCGACAGCGGTTTGGCCGCTTGCAGATTGGCCGGGATGCCGGTGCCGAGCAGCAGCGTCAGGCTGTTTTCGTCCTGAGCCACCTGACGGGTGTACTTGGCCAATTGCGCCCGGGCGTTTTCCACCGAGGTGCGCGACTGCGCCAGGTCCAGCGCCGAAGCCACACCGACTTCGTTGCTGCGGCTGGTCAGCTTGTAGCTTTCTTCAAAGGCACCGAGGGTGTCTTGCGTCAGCTTGAGCAGTTCCTTGTCGGCCTGCCAGGTCATGTACGCGTTGGCGACACTGGCCACCAGACTGATCTGCGTGCTGCGGCGCGCTTCTTCGGTGGCGAAATATTGTTGCAGCGCTTGTTCGCTCAGGCTGCGCACCCGACCGAACAGGTCGAGTTCGTAGGCGCTGATGCCGACGGTCGCGGTGTAGGAGCTGCTGATGTTCGCTTCACCGGTCTGCGAGGCACGGGCCGGAACCCGCTGACGGCTGCCGCTGGCATTGGCCGAAACCGCCGGGAACAGGTCGGCACGCTGGATGCGGTATTGAGCCGCATAGGCGTCGATGTTCAGCGCCGCGACACGCAGGTCGCGGTTGTTTTCCAGTGATACCTGGATCAGCTGTTGCAGGGCCGGGTCATGGAAAAACTGCTTCCAGCCCTGTTCGGCAGCGGCTTGCGCCGGAGCCTGGGCCGGCGAGTACGCCGGCCCCTGCGGGTACTGGCCCGCGACCGGTGCTTCAGGCTGCTGATAATCGGGGATCAGCGAGCAACCGCTCAGCACGAAGGCGGCGACTGCGATGGAGAGTAGCGACTTGCTCATTGGCCAGCCTCTTTAGGAGTTTCAGTCGTCTCGTCCGGGTCGGCGATTTTACGCTGGCCGATGGACGAAACCGTGACGAAGAACAGTGGGACCCAGAAGATCGCCAGGATCGTGGCCGTGAGCATACCGCCAATCACGCCAGTACCGATCGCGTGCTGGCTACCCGAACCGGCACCGGTGGAGATCGCCAGCGGTACTACACCGAGGACGAACGCCAGCGAGGTCATGATGATCGGTCGCAGACGCATGCGGCACGCTTCGATCGCCGCATCGCGCAGACTGCGCCCTTGTTCATGCAGCTCCTTGGCGAACTCGACGATCAGAATGGCGTTTTTAGCCGCAAGACCGATGGTCGTCAACAGGCCCACCTGGAAGTACACGTCGTTGGACAGCCCGCGCAGGCTGGTGGCCATCAGCGCACCGATGATCCCCAGCGGTACCACGAGCATGACCGCGATCGGAATCGACCAGCTTTCATACAACGCCGCCAGACACAGGAACACCATCAGCAGCGACAGGGCGTACAGCGCTGGCGCTTGCGAGCCCGACAGACGTTCCTCGTAGGACAGACCGGTCCAGGAGATACCGACACCGGCCGGCAGCTTCTTGGCAATCGCTTCGACTTCGGCCATCGCTTCACCGGTGGAGTAACCCGGCGCCGGAGAACCGAGCACTTCCATCGCTTCGACGCCGTTGTAACGGGCCAGTTTCGGCGAACCGTAGATCCACTCGCCCTTGGCGAACGCGGAGAACGGCACCATGGTCCCGGCGCTGTTGCGCACGTACCACTTTTTCAGGTCTTCAGGGCTCATGCGCGCACCGGCCTGACCTTGCACATACACCTTCTTCACCCGACCACGGTCGATGAAGTCGTTGACGTAGCTACTACCGAAGGAGATCGACAGGGTGCTGTTGATGTCGGAGAGGCTCAGACCCAGGGCCTGGGCTTTCTCATCGTCGATTTCCAGATGGTATTGCGGCTCGTCGTTCAGACCGTTCGGACGCACCTGGTAGAGCACCTTGCTCTGCGCGGCCATGCCGAGGAACTGGTTACGGGCTTCCATCAGTTTTTCGTGACCGATGCCGGCGCGGTCCTGCAGGAACACGTCGAAACCGGTGGCGTTACCCAATTCCAGTACCGCAGGCGGGGCGAACGCAAACACCATCGCATCGCGGAAACTGAAGAAGTGTTGCTGCGCCCGCTGTGCCAGGGCAAACACGCTGTTGCCCGAATCACGCTCGTGCCACGGCTTGAGCATGATGAACGCCAGACCCGAGCTCTGACCACGACCGGCAAAGTTGAAGCCGTTCACGGTGAACACCGAAGACACCGCACCCGCTTCTTTATCCAGCAGGTAGGTACGCATCTCGTCGATCACGACTTGAGTACGTTCCGCACTGGAACCGGCCGGGGTTTGCACCTGGGCGAACAGTACGCCCTGGTCTTCTTCCGGCAGGAACGCGGTTGGAATGCGGGTGAACAGCCAGATCATGCCGACGACGATCAGCAGGTACGCCAGCAGGTACGGGGCTTTGCGCGACAGCATGTTGCCGACACCGCGCTCATAACTTCTGACACCGCGATCGAAATTGCGGTTGAACCAGCCGAAGAAACCTTTTTTCGGCGTGCCGTGGTCACCCTTGGCAATCGGCTTGAGCATGGTCGCGCAGAGTGCCGGGGTGAAGATCAGTGCAACCATTACCGACAGGGCCATGGCCGAGACGATGGTGATCGAGAACTGCTTGTAGATCACACCGGTGGAACCGCTGAAGAACGCCATCGGCAGCAGTACCGCCGACAGCACCAGGGCGATACCGACCAGGGCACCCTGGATCTGACCCATCGACTTCTTGGTCGCTTCCTTCGGTGACAGGCCTTCTTCGGCCATCACCCGCTCGACGTTTTCCACCACGACGATGGCGTCGTCCACCAGCAAGCCGATGGCCAGCACCATACCGAACATGGTCAGGGTGTTGATGCTGAAACCGGCGGCGGCGAGGATGCCGAACGTACCGAGCAATACCACCGGCACGGTCATCGTGGTGATGACGGTGGCGCGGAAGTTCTGCAGGAACAGGAACATCACCAGGAACACCAGCACGATCGCTTCGACCAGGGTTTCAACCACACCCTTGATCGACTCGGTCACGACCGGAGTGGTGTCATACGGGAACACCACTTCCATGCCTTGCGGGAAGAACGGCTTGAGGTCGTCAATCGTCTTGCGCAGCGCTTTGGCCGTGTCGAGGGCGTTGGCACCGTTGGCCAGTTTTACCGCCAGACCGGACGCCGGGCTACCGTTGAACTGGGCGGAAATACTCGAGTTTTCACCGCCCAGACCGACATCGGCCACATCGCCGACACGGACCTGGGAGCCGTCCTGATTGACCTTCAGCAGGATCGCCTTGAATTGCTCGGCAGTCTGCAGACGGGTCTTGCCGATGATCGTGGCGTTCAGTTGCTGGCCAGGCAGCGCCGGCAAACCGCCGAGCTGACCGGAAGACACCTGGACGTTCTGCGCCGAGATCGCGGCGCTGACATCCGACGGCGTCAGGTTGTACTTGTTCAGCTTGGCCGGATCGAGCCAGATGCGCATCGCGTACTGGGCACCGAAGACCTGGAAGTCGCCGACACCGGCAGTCCGCGAGATCGGGTCCTGCATGTTCGACACGATGTAGTTGGACAGGTCGTCCTTGGTCATGCTGCCGTCACGCGACACCACGCCGATCACCAGCAGGAAGTTCTTCACTGCCTTGGTCACGCGGATACCCTGTTGCTGCACTTCCTGCGGCAGCAGCGGGGTGGCCAGGTTCAGCTTGTTCTGGACCTGAACCTGCGCGGTGTCGGAGTTGGTGCCTTGCTCGAAGGTCGCGGTGATGGTCATGCTGCCGTCGGAGTTACTTTCCGAGGACACATAACGCAGGTTGTCGATACCGTTGAGCTGCTGCTCGATCACCTGGACCACAGTGTCCTGCACGGTTTGCGCCGAAGCGCCCGGGTAGGTCACGGAGATCGCGATGGCTGGCGGTGCAATGCTCGGGTACTGGTTGATTGGCAATTTCAGGATCGATAGTGCCCCGACCAACATGATCACCAGGGCAATTACCCAGGCGAAAATCGGACGGTCGATAAAAAATTTCGACATGAGTTACTCCCCTTTGCCGCCAGCGGCTTTGTCAGCTGCTTGAGCGGGGGCCGGGTTCTTGGCTACGTTGGTCGCTTCGGTCGGGTTGACCTGAGCACCTGGGCGAACGTATTGCAGGCCTTCGGTGATCAGACGATCGCCGGCTTTCAGGCCATCTTCGATCAGCCACTGGCTGCCAACGGTACGGCTGGCCTTGAGCTGACGCAGTTCAACCTTGTTGTCCGGGCCGACGACCAGTGCGGTCGGAGTGCCCTTGAGGTCACGGGTCACGCCTTGTTGCGGCGCCAGAATGGCCGCGGCGTTGACCCCGGCCTGCAACTGGGCGCGGACGAACATGCCTGGCAACAGGGTGTGATCCGGGTTCGGGAACACCGCACGCAAGGTCACGGAACCGGTAGTCGGATCAACCGATACTTCGGAGAATTCCAGCTTACCGTCGAGCTTGTACTGGCTGCCGTCCTCAAGGGTCAGCTTGACCGCTGCCGAGTTGTCGCCGGCCTTCTGCAGGCGACCGCTTTCCAGCTCGCGGCGCAGTTCCAGCAGCTCAACCGAGGACTGGGTAACGTCGACGTAGATCGGGTCCAGTTGCTGGATCGTCGCCATCGCGTCGGCCTGACCATTGCTGACCAGTGCGCCTTCGGTCACCGAAGAACGGCCGATACGGCCGGAGATCGGCGCGTAGACCTTGGTGTATTTCACGTTGATCTGCGCACTCTGCAACGACGCTTCCGATTCCATGCGATTGGCCACGGCGGTGTCGTATTCCTGGCGGCTCACGGCCTGCTCGTCGACCAGTTGCTTGTAGCGGTCGGAGATCGACTTGGTCGAACGCAGGTTGGCTTCGGCGCTTTTCAGGGTCGCTTCATAGACTGCCGGATCGATCTGATACAGCTGCTGGCCGGCTTTGACGTCGCCGCCCTCCTTGAACAGACGTTTGAGAATGATGCCGTTGACCTGTGGTCGAACTTCAGCGATGCGGTACGCACTGGTGCGCCCCGGCAGTTCCGACGTGAGGGTGAACGCTTGTGGTTGCAGGGTGACGACGCCGACCTGAGGAGGCGGAGCGGCTGGGGCCGCTTCTTCCTTTTTACATCCGCTGAGCAGCGATGCCAGGGCGACGGCAGTGACCAGAGCGGTAACAGCTGGCTTGAATTGCATGAAAATCCTCGGGTCAGGCGCGCGCATTGCGCACAAGAAGTGTGAAAGGGTAAAAAAATCGGGTCGAGTGGATAAGTAGCTTGCTAAGGAATATACTTACGTTCATGGTTGTTTGTAAATAGCTTGGCGTCGTACCCACCCTGTTACAAAATGCGTCGCAAGGTTTGAAATTGTAGGCCGGGGAGCCGATTCGTGAGAGATCAGCCCCCTCTTTATTCAGCGGATATTCAGCCATCCCTGAAACATCCTGTTTGAGGTTTTACTGCCATGGTCCGTCGTACCAAAGAGGAAGCTCAGGAAACGCGCAGCCAGATTCTCGAAGCGGCCGAGAAAGCGTTTTATGAAAGGGGTGTGGCCCGCACGACCCTGGCGGATATCGCGACGATGGCCGGCGTGACGCGCGGTGCCATCTATTGGCATTTCAGCAACAAGGCCGATCTGGTGCAGGCGATGCTCGACAGCCTGCATGAACCGCTGGATGAATTGGCCAAGGCCAGCGAGAGCGAGGACGAACTCGACCCGTTGGGGTGCATGCGCAAGCTGTTGATCCATCTGTTTCATCAGGTAGCCTTGGATCCGAAGACCCGTCGCATCAACGAGATTCTGTTTCATAAGTGCGAATTCACCGATGAAATGTGCGATCTGCGCCAGCAGCGCCGCACGGCCAGTCTCGATTGCAACCTGCGCATCGGTCTGACCCTGCGTAATGCGGTCAATCGCGGCCAGTTGCCGGAAGATCTCGACACTGCCCGGGCGGCCATCAGCATTCATGCGTATATCGATGGCCTCCTGTATGGATGGCTGTTGGCGCCGGACAGCTTTCAATTGCATGCCGAAGCCGAGCGCTGGGTCGATACAGGGCTTGATATGCTGCGCCTGAGCCCCAGCCTGCGCAAATGAAACAAAATGCGTAATTGAATCTATCCGTGTCAAGACTTGAAGCGGGGAAATGTCCCTGCTTCAAGTCTTTTTGTAATGGGGTGCTTTTATATACGTACGTTGGCCGGGTTGATAGGTAGCGAGCTACGTATTTTGTAGGGGTTTTGTGTCGACTGTGTGAATGAATGTTAACGACTCGGGCTAAAAGGGCGCCGAGCAGCCGATACGCACCAACCGATCCGTTTCGTTTCCGGGTTCCCTTTGCCCGATCCTCACCACTAGGCTGCGTTACTTCCGATGGGCTTGAGCCACGGACTTTAGTTTGCTCGCGCCTCTATAATGTCAGCGTTGTCCGTACCGTTACTGCATGAGCAGGTAACTCTCTATCAGGCCGATGGCGTCATGAATGCGATCATCTTATAGCTGTAAGGGTAAACCGGGTTTTCATTTTCCAATGCCGCGCCGCAGGTGATGGGTTCGGCGCCAATAGAGAACGCGTTGGTATCCCAGAAGAGTTCGACCTTTGGAGCTCGGTGTCCCGCCATTTGTCGGTAGCAATAACTGAGCGTAGTGTCGAATTGTACTTTCTGTTTGTAGTTGGTGTAGCAGACGTAAGTGCTGAATACCTCCTTTTTGATATCGTAATCAATAACGATGTCCTGCTTCAGATGAGGATCTCCTTCAAACATCATAAAGACGGTCTGGTAGGGGAGGATCTTGTCGATACGCGTCAAGGGTGGGTGCTTTGCAGAGGAATCCTCAAGCCAGAAAGTAGAGTCCGTGGCATTGGTGATTTGCAGGAGGAATGTAAGTTTGTTTGGATCTATATCATTCATCTTTATATTGCCTTGTTAGATTAAGTTGGTGGGTTGTAATTGATGAGTTGCTGGGCGGAGCTTAGGTTTATATTGTTCTGATGGCGAATCTTTAAATGTATGAAAATAAAAAAAGCCCCGCCTCTTTCGAGGCGGGGCTTGCTTGTTAGTTGTTGTTTACAGCGTTGGATAATCGATATAACCGACCGGGCCTTTCGCGTAGAACAACTCAGGACGTGCGTCGTTTAGCGATGCGTCGGCCTTCAGGCGTGCCGGCAGATCCGGGTTGGCAATGAACGGTACGCCGAACGCCACCGCGTCAGCCTTGCCTTCAGCCAGCCACGCATTGGCGCTGTCCTTGGTGAAGCGTTCGTTGGCGATGTACGCGCCGCCGAAAGCTTCTTTCAGCTGTGGGCCGAGGCTGTCGGCGCCTTCTTTCTCGCGGGAGCAGATGAAGGCGATGCCGCGCTTACCCAGCTCGCGAGCCACATAAGTGAAAGTCTCGGCCAGATTGTCGTCGCCCATGTCATGGGAATCGGCGCGGGGTGCCAAGTGCACGCCGACACGGCCGGCGCCCCAGACGTCGATCGCTGCGTCAGTCACTTCCAGCAGGAGACGCGCACGGTTTTCCAGGGAGCCACCGTAGTTGTCGGTGCGCTGGTTGGTGCTGCTTTGCAGGAACTGGTCGAGCAGGTAGCCGTTGGCGCCGTGGATTTCCACGCCGTCGAAACCGGCGGCTTTGGCGTTTTCGGCACCGGTGCGGTAGGCCTCGACGATCTCGGCGATTTCAGCGGTTTCCAGAGCTCGCGGGGTCGGATAGTCGGCCAATGGACGCACCAGGCTGACGTGACCTTTAGGCTGGATGGCGCTCGGCGCGACCGGGGTTTCGCCGTTGAGGTACGACGGATGCGAGATGCGGCCGACGTGCCACAGTTGCAGGACGATCTTGCCGCCGGCAGCGTGCACGGCTTTGGTCACGTTGGTCCAGCCGCGCACCTGGTCGTTGGACCAGATGCCCGGGGTGTCCGGGTAGCCGACGCCCATCGGCGTCACCGAAGTGGCTTCGGAGAGGATCAGACCGGCGGAGGCACGTTGCACGTAGTACTCGGCCATCAGCGCGTTCGGTACGCGGCCTTCGTCGGCGCGGCAGCGGGTCAGCGGAGCCATGATGATGCGGTTGGACAGCTCGAGGTCGCCCAGTTTGATCGGATCGAAAATAGTTGCCATGTGTACAACCCTCGTCAGTGAAGTGGTTAATCAGTGGGTAGCGGGGGCCAGACCGGCGTCGCCGTTCTGACGGAAAGTGATCAGGGTCACCAGCAGCGCGAGCACGGCCAGCGCGGCGGCGGCCAGGGGCACGCTGGTCAGGCCGAAACCGTGGGCGATGACGCTGCCGCCGACCCAGGCGCCCAGGGCGTTGCCGATGTTGAAAGCGCCGATGTTCAGGGTCGACACCAGGTTCGGTGCGGCCTTGCCGAAGGTCACCACGTTGACTTGCAGCGCCGGGACGGCGGCAAACGAAGCGGTGGCCCAGAGGAACAGGGTGATCTCCGTCGGGATCAGCGCAACGCTGGTCCAGCTCAGCACGGTGGAAACCACCGCCATCGCCACGAACACGCCGATCAGGGTCGCGCCGAGACGCTTGTCCGCCAGTTTGCCGCCGATGATGTTGCCCACCGTCAGACCGAGGCCGATCAGCAGCAGGGTCCAGGTCACGCCTTTTGGCGAGACACCGGTGACATCACCGAGCAGCGGCGCGACATAGGTGAAGAGGGTGAACATCGACGCGGCGAACAGTGCGGTCATGCTCAGCGAGAGCCAGATGCCGGCGCCTTTGAGGGCGGCGAGTTCGGCGCGCATGTCGAGTTTTTCCTCGTCACGCTTGGCCGGCAGGAAGCGGATCAGACCGATCAGCGCCACTACACCAATCACGGTCACCGCCCAGAAGGTCGAGCGCCAGCCGGCTTCCTGGCCCAGCGCCGTGCCCAGCGGTACACCGAGCACGTTGGCCAGGGTCAGGCCGGTGAACATCAGCGCCACAGCCGACGCCCGTTTGTTCGGCGCCACCAGCCCGGCAGCTACCACAGAACCGATACCGAAAAACGCACCGTGGCACAGCGCCGTGACGACACGGGCAAACATCAGCACGTTGTAGTCACTGGCGATGGCACACAGCAGGTTACCGACGATAAAAATGCCCATCAGCGCTACCAGTGCGGCCTTGCGCGGCAGTCTGGCAGTGGCCAGTGCCATGAACGGCGCACCGATGGCCACGCCCAGGGCGTAACCGGTCACCAGCCAGCCGGCGCCGGGAATCGACACACCGAGGTCGGCCGCCACATCGGGCAGCAGGCCCATGATGACGAACTCGGTGGTGCCGATGGCGAAGGCGCTCAAGGCCAGAATGAGTAGCGAGAGGGGCATTTGAATCAATTCCTTGTGGGAGCGCTGAGCTCTTTGACGATGGCGTCGAGGAACGCCTGGATCACGTCCTCGTTGCGTTTGAAGAAGTGCCACTGTCCGGCTTTCTGGCTGCTGATCAGACCTGCGCGTTGCAGGGTCGCCAGGTGGGCGGAGACGGTCGACTGCGACAGGCCGCAGCGTTGATCGATCTGCCCGGCGCAGATGCCGTACTCGTGGTTGTGAATCTGCTCAGGAAACTGGGCTTTGGGGTCTTTCAGCCAGATGAGAATGTCTCGCCGTACTGGGTGTGCCAGGGCTTTTATTATTTCGTCGAGGTCGAGGTTCATGGCTTTATGCTCGTGATGTGTAGCGCTATATCGCGATGAGGCGAACTTTAAATCGGTATTTCGCGATATACCAATATGAATTTGATCTGGCGACCGCATAAATCGGTATATCGGGTTATAACGATACGTGTGCTGTAACGATGAAAGCGCGCAGTGCTAAGCTGCGCCCATGAACTATCTCGCACATTTACACCTCGGAGGCCAGCACCCCGAGCAATTACTCGGCAGTCTGTATGGCGATTTCGTCAAAGGACGCCTGCAGGGGCAGTTTGCGCCGCAGATTGAAGCGGCGATTCAGTTGCATCGGCGGATTGATGTGTTCACCGATCGCCACCCATTGGTGGACATCGCCCTCGGGCGTTTCACCGAGACCCGGCGGCGTTACGCGGGGATTGTCCTCGATGTGTTTTTCGACCATTGCCTGGCCCGCGACTGGACGCTGTACGCCGATCAGCCGCTGGAACATTTCACCCGCGCTGTTTACCGGGTGCTGTCGAATGAACGGCAATTGCCAGAACGCCTGGCGAAAATCGCCCCGCACATGGTTGCCAATGACTGGCTGGGTTCGTATCAAGAGTTTGAAGTGTTGGAGCAGGTGCTGCGCGGGATCTCCCGCCGCCTGACCCGGCCTGAGGAGCTGGCGGGGGCGATGCAGGAGTTGCGGCGTTTGTATGAGCCGCTGAGTGAGGATTTCCGCTTGTTCTATCCGCAACTTCAGGACTTCGCCCAAAAAGCTGAGCCACTGAAGATCTAAATGTGGGAGCGAGCCTGCTCGCGAAAGCGCAGTGCCATTCAACATTCATGTTGTTGATCCACCGCTTTCGCGAGCAGGCTCGCTCCCACAGGGGGGGGAACCTGTATTTCAGGCAGCGATCAATTCGCCGGCGCGACGCGGTTCGGCCGCTTTGGCGATATCACCAAACAACGCCTTCTGCACCGCCTGCTGCGCTTCGAACGCCAGCGCCGCACGTTCGCGGCCCTGACAGGCGATCGGCTTGAGCAGATGCACTTCGACATCGCCGCAGTCGTGGCTGAACAGACGCATCAGGTGCGACAGCAGATCATCGTCACCAATGAACGGCGCCAGCGCGTCGATTTCGCCATTGCGCAGATAACGGATCGCCACCGGTTGCAGCATCACCTCCGAATCGATTGCCGCCGACAGCAGGCGACCATGAAAGGTGCGCAGCGAGCGGCCATCGGTGGTGGTGCCTTCCGGGAACATCAGCAACGGATGTTGCGTTTGCAGGTGACGGGTCATCTGTTTGCGGATCAACTGGCTGTCACCCGAACCGCGACGGATGAACAGACTGCCGGCCTTCGCCGCCAGCCAGCCGGCCACCGGCCAGGTGCGTACTTCGGCCTTGGACAGAAACGACAGCGGCGTGAGCATGCCCAGCAGCGGAATGTCAGTCCATGACACATGATTGCTGACCCACAGCATCGGCTGCTGCGGCAGCTCGCCGTGCACGGTCACGCGAAAGGGCAGGGCATGGCTCAAACGCGCCATGAAAAACCGCGACCAGCGCTGCCGACGTTGCATCGAGTGCGCCAGGCCCAGACGTTCGAACACGCCGAAGACGCTGGCCATGGTCAAGCCCAGCGCCACCACCAGCAGCACCCGCGTGATCCGCGCGTACACGCGCAACCGGCTCATCACACGGCCGCCTTGAAGTGCTTGGCGTAGCGTGGGCAGAGTTCGTCGCGCTTGAGCAGGATGAACACGTCGGCGACCTGGAAGTCTTCGTCCCAGCACGGCTCGCCGCAGATCTTCGCACCCAGGCGCATGTAGGCCTTGAGCAGCGGTGGCATTTCGGCGATCACGTTCGATGGAATATCCAGCGACGGCAGCGGCTTCTTCGGTTCGGCGCGCAAGTGTTCGGTGCACAGATAACGCTCGCGCAGACGCTGCATGATCGCGTGGGCCTGCACGCCGCCATCCTGCATCGGAATGCTCGCGCAACCCATCAGGTAGCTGTAGCCGCCCTGATTCAACACTTCGGCCAGTTCACCCCAGAGCACGGCGATGGTGCCGCCGTTGCGGTAGGCCGGGTCGACGCAGGTGCGGCCGATTTCGAGGATCGGGCCTTGCAGATGGGCGAGGCCATGCAGACTGAATTCTTCTTCGCTGTAGAACTTGCCCAGGCTGCTGGCGGCGGTGTGATCGAGCAAACGGGTGGTGGCGACCAGACGCCCGGTGTTCAGGTCACGCACGCCGATGTGGCTGCAGTGAACATCATAGTCATCCATGTCCAGACCCAGTTCCGCGCCTTTCAGCTTGGCGTTGAACTCGCCGCTGAATACGCTGAAGCGCAAGGCCTGGGCTTGCTGCAAGGCCTCGGCGCCGATCAGGCGTTCGGCTTGCAGGCGGCGTTCATTGCCGGTGTCGCTGATGCGGGCGATCTGAGTCATTTGAATCTCCGTACGGGCCTTGAACCCGTCGTGGGTTGCAGCCGATCGACTTTCTTTATGCAGCCATGTTGTGCAAAGTCAGGCTATGTAGCCCCGGTGTCATCACCGTGAACGTTTGGTGATGCTTGTATGACAGCCCTCAAGGAGCCTCTTATGCCCTGGCCCAGCCTGCTCGAAAGCCATGAACGCCTGCCCGCCGTGACTGATCTGGCGGAAGGTTTCGCTACCTTGCTGCATCAATTGGGCAACGTGACGCCGTTCGAACTGGCGGTGGCCGGAGGGCGGCGGATGGCGACGCCGGGGCTGGCATTTCTGGTGGGGTATCAGGCGGCGTTGCGCATGCTCTGGCCGAGCGCGCCGCCGAGTCTTGGCGCGTTGTGTGCGACCGAACAGCGCAGCCTGCGCCCGGCGGACATGCAGACGCGCATGACGGATTTGCGCCTCAACGGGCGCAAGGATTTCGTCACCGCCGGGGACGCGGCGGACTGGCTGCTCGTTGCCGCGCGCAGTGAAGAACCCGGCGAAACGCCGCGCCTGAGTCTGGCGGTGGTCTATCCCGGCGAGCCCGGCGTGCGCGTGGAAAAACTCCCGGCGCTGCCGCTGATGCCGGACATCAGTCACGGTCGGCTGCATCTGGACGGCGCGTTGTGCGAGTTGCTCGCGGGCGATGGCTGGGACGCTTATGTGAAGCCGTTTCGTAGCCTGGAAGATGTCTACGTGCTGAGCGCGATGACCGCGTGGCTGTACGGTGTCGGTCAGGACAGCGGCTGGTCGCAGCCGCTGCAACTGCGCTTGCTGGCTCTGTTGGCCGGGTGCGCGGAGGCGAGTCGCCAGCCGCCGAACAATCCGGCCGGGCATGTGCTGTTGGGCGGGTTGTTTGCGCAGTTTGATGCGCTGAAGGGCGAGATCGATCAGGCGTTGGCCGAGGGTAGTCCGGAGTGGGCGCAGATGTGGCAGCGTGATCAGGGAGTGATGCAGTTGGCGGCCGGCGCGCGGGCCAAACGCTTGGCCAAGGCTTTGGCGGTGGGCTGACTGGCCTCTTCGCGAGCAAGCCCGCTCCCACCCTTGGAATGCGTTTCAAATGTGGGAGCGGGCTTGCTCGCGAAGGCGGCGGCAAAAACACCACACATCTGTCATGTGGCAAGACTACCCTCAGCAGGTTCTCCCCAAGAGCCCTCACCATGCGCAAAAGCCTTTCCCTGTTTCTGCTGCTGATCAGCTTCACGGTCCAGGCCGAGCAATGGCCCGGTGAGCAATGGCCGACTGGCGCAAAAATCAGCGGCGCAGCGGTCGAGGCATTAGAGACCTACGCCTTCCCACCCCGCGACGACACTACCCGCCAGGGCATCCGCACGGACGCGCTGCTGATCATCCGCGACAGCCAGTTGATCTACGAACGCTACGCCGGCCCGACCCGTGCCGAGACCCCGCACCTGACCTGGTCGATCAGCAAAAGCCTGATGGCCACGGTACTCGGCGTGGCGTATGGCGAAGACCTGTTCAAACTGGATGATCCGGTTTCGAAGTTTTATCCGGCGCTGGAAAAACATCCGGCGATCACCGTGGCGGATCTGCTGCACTGGGCTTCCGGGCTGGACTGGCAGGAAGACTACGAATACGCGCCGCTGAAATCCTCGGTGGTGGCGATGCTCTACACCCGTGGGCATCGCGACATGCCCGCGTTCACTGCCAATCACGACGCTTATGCGCCGCCGGGGCAGACGTTCCGTTACTCCAGTGGCGACAGCAATCTGCTGGCGGCGGCGCTGAAGAACATGGTTGGCCCGCAGCGTTATCCCGACTATCCATGGACCGCGTTGTTCGAGCCGCTGGGCATCCGCCACGCCGTGTGGGAAACCGATGCCGGCGGTACGTTTGTCGCGTCCTCTTATGCCTATCTCACGGCGCGGGATCTGGCGCGGGTCGGTCTGCTGATGGCTCGCGACGGACGTTGGCACGACCGGCAATTGCTGCCCAAGGATTGGGTCGCTTTCAACCGCACTGCCTTTGCCGGCTACAAGGTGCATCAGGACGAAGCGGTGCCCGGTGGTCAGTGGTGGCTCAATCGCCCGGCGGATGGCGCCGCCGCGCCGTGGCCCGACGCGCCGCCCGACACCTTCGCCGCCCTCGGCCACTGGGGCCAGGCGCTGTATGTGATCCCCAGCGAGAAACTGGTGATCGTGCGTTACGCCGATGACCGCGACGGCAGCTATCGCCACAACGAGCTGCTCAAACGCGTGCTCAAGGCGGTGCAGCCATGAAGCTGTTGAAGCGGGTGTTGCTGTTGGCGCTGATCGTGCTGCTCGGCTGGATCTGGCTCGAACGGGAAAACCTCTGGGCGTTCCCCGACATCATCAGCGCGTACACGGCCAAGGAATATTGTTCGTGTCGTTACGTGATGAACAACGATGCCGAATACTGCCGGGGTTATGTGAAACAGTGGCTGCCAACCAGCCACTTTAGCGATGACAGCGCGAGCAAAACCATCACCGTCAGCGGCATGGGCCGCAGCAATCGTGCCCAGTGGCTGGGCGAACGCCAGGGCTGCCGCCTCAATCCTCAAGTCAATAGATAACCCTGTGGGAGCGGGCTTGCTCGCGAATGTGGTGTGCCATTCAGTATTTGTGTTGACTGACTCACCGCCTTCGCGAGCAAGCCAGCTCCCACAGGAGGTTTCACCAATCGATAGATTTGCGGCGATCAGTTTGCAATAACGGCGTGGGCGGTTAAGGTTCGTGCAGGTTTATCGCCCCCACGAGTATTCAATGTTCAACCGCTCCCTCTATACAGCCTTCGCCAGTCTGCTGCTGACTGCCGCCGCGCTGCCGGCGCAGGCCAACTGGTATCTGGATGGCGAGTCGTCGCGGCTGTCGTTCGTCAGCACGAAAAACGCCCACATTTCTGAAGTGCAGCGCTTTCTGGTGCTGCACGGCAAGGTCGATCCGGATGGCCGCGCTGAAGTCGAAGTCGAACTGGATTCGATCAACAGCGGCATCCCGCTGCGCGACGAGCGCATGCGCAAGGAGCTGTTCCAGATCGAGCAATTCCCCGAAGCGACCATCAGCACCCGGATCGACCTGCGCCCGATCAACGATCTGGCCCCCGGTGCGCAGCTGGAATTGCGTCTGCCGCTGACCGTCAACCTGCACGGCAAGCAATATGAATACCCGGCAGAGTTGCTGGCCACCCGTCTCGACGACCGGCGTTTTCAAGTGGTGACCCTGGAGCCGTTGGTGATCAACGCCGAGGATTTCGATCTGGCGCCGGGGCTGGAAACCCTGCGCAACCTGGCCGGCCTGTCGGCCATCAGTCTGTCGGTGCCGGTGGGTGCGGTGCTGATTTTCACGGCGCGCTGACATGCGCGGCGCGGTGTTTCCGTGGCGTGACGGCAACCGGTTCGAACTGTTGATTGACGGCCCGCAATTCTTCCCGCGCATGCTGGTGGAAATTGCCCGCGCCGAGGAGCAGGTCGAACTGGAGTTGTATCTGGTGGAGGCGGGCGCTTGTGCCGAGGCCGTGGTTCAGGCGCTGGTCCAGGCCGCCGAGCGCGGCGTGCGGGTACGCTGCCTGTTCGATGACTACGGCAGCCTCGCGTTTACCCTGCACTTGCGTCAGCGCCTGACCAAGGCCGGGGTCGAACTGCGTTTCTACAATCGCCTGAACTGGCGGCGCTGGGTCGGCAACTTCTATCGCGATCACCGCAAATTGCTGCTGGTCGATCAGCGTCTGGCGGTGGTCGGTGGCACCGGTGTCACCGATGAGTTCTGGACGCCGGGGCAGGACAGCAGCGAATGGCACGAGGTGATGGTGGAAATCAGCGGCCCGCTGGTGCTCGACTGGCAAGTGCTGTTCGACCGTCAATGGATCGCCAACCGCCATCGCCGGGCGTGGAAACCTTCGGCGCATGTCGGCCTGCCACGCTTGCCCAAGGTCCCGGACATGGGCGAGGGCATGGGCCGCGTGGCCTATGCCGATGCCCGTCAGCATCGCGACATTCTGCAGTCGCTGTTCCGCGCCTTGAACAGCGGGCAGAAGCGCATCTGGATGGCCACCCCGTATTTCCTGCCGACCTGGAAAATCCGCCGCTCGCTGCGCAAGGCTGCTGCTCGCGGTGTCGACGTCCGGTTACTGCTCACCGGGCCGCGCACCGATCACCCATCGGTGCGTTACGCCGGCCATCGCTATTACCCGCGCCTGCTCAAGGCCGGGGTGCAGATCTTTGAATATCAGCCGTGCTTCCTGCACCTGAAAATGGTCTTGGTGGACGAGTGGGTGAGCATCGGTTCGTGCAACTTCGATCACTGGAACTTGCGCTTCAATCTGGAGGCGAATCTGGAGGCACTGGACCCGTCGTTGACGGCAGCGGTGGTGCAGAGTTTCGAGAAGGATTTCGGTCTGAGCCAGCAGGTCAGTCTGGAGGAGTGGCAGCGCCGGCCGTTGTGGCGGCGGGTGAAGCAGCGGGTTTGGGGCTGGGTGGATCGGTTGGTGGTCAATATCCTCGACAGACGCGGTTAACGCCAATTTCGAAACCAGTGGATTCCAATGTGGGAGGGGGCTTGCTCCCGAAGGCGGCATGTCATTCAGCATTTATTTAGCTGATACATCGCATTCGGGAGCAAGCTCCCTCCCACAAAGGCCCCTCTCACACGGGGATTGGTTACTGAATAATTACAGCAACTCAAAGCTCTGCTGCGTCACATCCTGCGAATCCAGGCCGATCTGCACGTTGAACTTGCCAGGCTCGGCCGCGTACTTGAGCTGGGCGTTGTAGAACTTCAGGTCATCCTCGGTGATGGTGAAGTGCACGACTTTCTGTTCGCCGGCCTTGAGCATGACTTTCTGGAAGTTCTTCAGTTCTTTCACCGGGCGAATCATCGAACCGGCGACGTCCTGGATGTACAGCTGCACCACGGTTTCGCCGTCACGTTTGCCGGTATTTTTCAGGGTGACACTGGCATCGAGCTTGCCGGTCTTGTTCAGCGTGGTTGACGACAGCGCCATGTCGCTCAGCGTGAACTGGGTGTAGCTCAGGCCGTAACCGAACGGGAACAGGGGACCGGTGGTGTCATCGAAATACTGCGAGGTGTAGTTGCCCGGTTTGCCCGGCGTGAACGGCCGGCCAATGCTCAGGTGGTTGTAGTAGGTCGGGATCTGGCCCACGGAACGCGGGAAGGTCACCGGCAGTTTGCCCGACGGGTTGTAGTCGCCGAACAGCACGTCGGCGATGGCGTTACCGCCCTCGGTGCCGCTGAACCAGGTTTCCAGAATCGCATCAGCCGACTGGTTCTCTTCGAGGATGGTCAGCGGACGGCCGTTCATCAGTACCAGTACCAGTGGTTTGCCGGTGGCTTTCAGGGCACGGATCAGCTCGCGCTGATTTTCCGGGATGTTCAGGTCGGTGCGGCTGGAGGATTCGTGGGACATGCCACGGGACTCGCCAACGGCGGCGACGATCACGTCAGCGTCCTTGGCTGCTTTCACCGCCTCGTCGATCAGCACGTTGGCCGGGCGCGGGTCATCGACCACTTCCGGAGCATCGAAATTGAGGAAGTTCAGGTAATCCAGCACCTTCTTGTCGCTGGTGATGTTCGCGCCACGGGCGTAGATCAGGTTGGCCTTGTCGCCAATCACCGAGCTCATGCCGTCGAACAGCGTCACCGATTGCGCCGGCTTACCGGCCGCCGCCCAACTGCCCATCATGTCGATCGGCGCCTTGGCCAATGGACCGACCAGCATGACTTTCGCGTCTTTCTTCAGCGGCAGGGTGTCGTTCTGGTTCTTCAGCAACACCAGGCTGCGGCGTGCCACGTCACGGGCCTCGGCGCGGTGCAGGCGGCTTTCGGCGTAAGTGTCGGCCGGATCATCCTCGGCCTTGCCGATGCGCAGGTATGGGTCCTTGAACAGGCCCATGTCGTACTTGGCGGCGAGCACTTCGCGCACGGCGTTGTCGATGTCTTTCTGCTCGATCTCGCCGGACTTGAGCAGCCCCGGCAGCTCTTTGCCGTACAGGGTGTCGTTCATGCTCATGTCGATGCCGGCCTTGATCGCCAGCTTCGCCGCTTCACGACCGTCGGCGGCCACGCCGTGCTTGATCAGCTCGAAGATCGCCCCGTGGTCGCTGACGGCCAGGCCCTTGAAGCCCCAGTCCTTACGCAGCAGGTCGTTCATCAGCCAGGTATTGGCGGTGGCCGGGATGCCGTTGATCGAGTTCAACGCCACCATCACCCCGCCGGCACCGGCGTCGATCGCCGCGCGGTACGGTGGCAGGTAGTCCTGGTACATCTTCACCGGGCTCATGTCGACGGTGTTGTAGTCACGACCGCCCTCGACCGCGCCATACAGGGCGAAGTGCTTGACGCTGGCCATGATGCTGTCGGCTGCGCTCGGCGTGTCGCCCTGATAGGCCTTGACCATCACTTTGGCAATGCGCGAGGTCAGGTAGGTGTCTTCACCGAACCCTTCGGAGCTGCGGCCCCAGCGCGGATCGCGGGAGATGTCGACCATCGGCGCGAAGGTGATGTCGAGGCTGTCGGCCGCGGCTTCCTTGGCGGCAACGCGCCCGGACTGACCGATGGCGTCCATGTCCCAGCTCGATGCCAGGGCCAGCGGAATCGGGAAAATCGTACGGTGACCGTGGATCACGTCGTACGCAAAAAACATCGGAATCTTCAGGCGACTGCGCATCGCCGCGTCCTGCATCGGACGGTTTTCCGGGCGGGTGATCGAGTTGAACGTACCGCCGATGTTGCCGGCGGCGATCTCTTTGCGGATCAACTCACGGGGCATTTCCGGGCCGATGCTGATCAGGCGCAACTGGCCGATCTTTTCATCGAGGGTCATTTGTTTCATCAGATTGCTGATGAACGCGTCCTTGTTTTCCAGGGGTACCGGGGTCGTGGCGGCCAATACTTGATGACTGGCCAGGCTGACGAACAGGCCCAGCAAACACAGCTTCTTCATGAATATTTTTCTCAAGGGCCCAAGCGGCAATGCAATGCCGGCCAGCCAAAAGTTAGGGAGCGACTATTGTTGTTCGGGTGCAGGCTCAAAATGACCGAGCCAAAAACGCCCGCCGACACTCGGCTGCGTTTGCGCAGGGCCTCTTTTTAGCCCATCGGCCCGTTGCAATCCAGTGGCGCGGCCGATTATGCCCCAACCGCTGATGCAGAAGGTTTCACGGTCGGTTTTTTATGAAATATGCCAGGGAGCATCACTTTGATGAATGTCAGTCCAACCTACCGCTCGCGTCTGCAGGTCGCCACGCTGCTGGTGCTTGCCACGTTGTTGACCGCGTGCGGCATCAACAATATCCCGACCCTCGATGAACAGGCCAAGGCGGCCTGGGGCCAGGTCCAGAACCAGTACCAGCGCCGTGCCGACCTGATCCCCAATCTAGTGGAAACCGTCCGAGGCTACGCCAGGCACGAGGAGGCGACCCTGACCGCGGTGGTCGAGGCGCGGGCCAAGGCGACGTCGATCCAGGTCGATGCCAGCACCCTCGACAATCCGGAAAAACTCAAGCAGTTCCAGCAGGCTCAGGATCAGTTGAGTGGCGCGCTCAGCCGTTTGATGGTGGTCTCCGAGCGTTATCCGGACCTGAAGGCCAACCAGAACTTCCTCGCCCTGCAATCGCAGCTCGAAGGCACGGAAAACCGGATTGCCGTGGCGCGGCGCGATTTCATTCTGGCGGTGCAGAAATACAACACCGAGATCCGCACGTTTCCCGGGCGCCTCTGGCACAGCGTGATGTACAGCGACCTGCCGATTCGCGAAACCTTCGAAGCCACCACCCCCGGTGCGGAAAAGGCCCCGGAAGTGAAGTTCTGATTCGAGGTTGCCCATGCGTGTGTTGAAGATAGGCCTGGTGCTGATGCTCTGGCTGTTCGCCGTCAGCGCCCGGGCCGAGTTGACGTTCCCGGCGCTGAGCGGGCGGGTGGTGGACGAGGCGCAGATGCTCGAGCCGTCGGTGCGCGCCCAGTTGAGCCAGCAATTGCAGGCTCACGAGCAAGCTACCGGCGAGCAACTGGTGGTGGTCACGGTGCCTGATCTGCAGGGCACCACCATCGAGGATTACGGCGTGCAACTGGGCCGGCACTGGGGCATCGGCCAGAAAGACAAGAACAACGGCGCGCTGCTGATCGTCGCCCGGGACGAGCGCAAACTGCGCATCGAAGTCGGTTACGGTCTGGAGGATCGGCTGACCGATGCGCAGAGTTCGGTGATCATTCATCAAGTGATCACCCCGGCGTTCAAGGCCGGCAATTTCAGCAAGGGCATCAGCGACGGCGTGGCGGCGATGCTGGTGGTGCTCGGCGGCAATCCTCTGGACGAACCATCGACGGTGTACGAGTCGAGCGGCGATCCGCAGAGCGATTTTGTCTCGCGTCATCCGCTGTTGTTCGTTTTTCTGGTGGTGTTGTTCATCCTGACCGTGTTTGTCTGCCAGATGCTCGGTATCCTTCCCGCCGGCCGTGGCGGCTCCGGAGGCGGGGGCGGTTTCGGCGGTGGTGGATTTGGCGGTGGCGGTGGAGGCGGGGGCTTCAGCGGCGGCGGGGGCAGTTTCGGCGGCGGCGGTTCGTCCGGCGGCTGGTGAACACACAACAATAATGATCAGGCACTTTTCGACATGGCATTACTGACTGAACACGAACAACGCAAAGTCGCCGAGGCGATTGCCCGGGTCGAGCGCGACACCGACGCCGAACTGGTCACCGTGCTGGCGGCCCGCGCCGATGACTACGCGTACATTCCGCTGTTGTGGGCCAGCCTGCTGGCGCTGCTGGTGCCGGGCATCGTCCATTACCTGACTGGCTGGCTGACCATGCACAGCCTGTTGCTGGTGCAATGGGGGCTGTTCATCGTCCTGTGCCTGCTGTTTCGCCTGCCGAAGATCACCACCCATCTGATCCCGCGCCGCGTGCGCCACTGGCGGGCATCTAATCTGGCGCGGCGGCAGTTCCTCGAACAGAACCTGCACCACACCGTCGGCAGCACCGGGATGCTGATCTTTGTCTGCGAGGCCGAGCGCTACGTGGAGATTCTGGTGGACGAGGGGATTTCCCGGCGGCTGGACAACAAGAGCTGGGACGCGATCGTCGCCGCGTTCACCGAGCAGGTGCGGCAGGGACGCACGCTCGAGGGCTTTGTCACCTGCATCGAGGCCTGTGGGGAACTGCTCAAGGTGCACGTGCCGGTGACGCAGGTGAGGAATGAATTGCCCAATCGGTTGGTGGTGCTGGCCTAGAAGCCCCTCACCCCAGCCCTCTCCCGGAGGGAGAGGGAGCCGACCGAGATGTCTTGCGCTCGACATCGGCCTCAGAAGCCGAGTCGATTATGGATTCAAAGGCACTCTTTCAAGTCGGTGAACCTCTTCAATATCCCCCAATCAGTCCCCTCTCCCTCCGGGAGAGGGTTAGGGTGAGGGCGCTTTTAAAGCCGTTGGGTAAATAAGAACGTGTCCCCAACTCCCATCCCCCCTTAAAATACCCGCCATTCCCGTTTCGCCCCGCCCGAGGCCGCTTGTTCATGTCCGTTACCGCCCCATCCGCGCCGTCTGCCAAACCCGCGCCCGATCATCACGCCGAGTTCATCGAGCTGCTGCAAACCAGCCTCGAACACAACGGCTTCATCAAACTGGTGCTGGCCAAGTACATGGGTGAAGAGGCGGATCTGCAGCGGATCATCATCAAAGCGGTGACGGTCAAGGCGCAGCCAAACCTGTCGTTTGTCTATCGCTACAAGACCCGCGACATCACCAAGAATCTGCCGCTGAGCGAAGGCGTGGCGGTGATTGCCGAGCTGTTGCCGGCGGCGTTCAAGAATGCGCATTTGCTGACCGTGACCGACGAAGCCCAGCTCGAATACAGCAAAAAGGGCAAGAGTTCACTGTTCAAGAGCAAACCTCAGCAATTGCGTGAAGCACCGTCCGCCGAGCACAACCGTGAGAAAAACCGTTTTCTGGACTTGAGCCGACCGTTCCTCAAGGATCTGGGAGTGACCAACGCGCAGCATGAGCTGATCCCGGCGATGTCGCGCAAGTGGAAGCAGATCAACAAGTTCATCGAAGTCTTCAGCCACGCGCTGACCTCGTCACCGCTGGCGCTGGACAAACCGGTGCGGGTGGCGGACTTCGGTTCGGGCAAGGGCTATCTGACGTTCGCCATCCACGATTACCTGCGCAACACGCTCAAGGCCGAAGGCGAAGTCACCGGCGTCGAGCTGCGCGAAGAGATGGTCAACCTGTGCAACGCCGCCGCGGCCAAGTTGGAACACCCGGGCCTGGTGTTCAAGTGCGGTGACGTGCGCAGCGTGGCGCCGAGCGAACTGGACGTGATGATCGCCCTGCATGCCTGCGACATCGCCACCGACTACGCGATTCACACCGGCATTCGCTCGGGTGCGTCGATCATCATGTGCTCGCCGTGCTGCCACAAACAGATCCGCCTGCAGATCCAGAGTCCGGCGCTGCTCAAGCCGATGCTGCAATACGGTCTGCACCTGGGCCAACAGGCGGAGATGGTCACCGACAGCCTGCGCGCGCTGTTCCTCGAAGCCTGCGGTTACGAGACCAAAGTGTTCGAATTCATCTCGCTGGAACACACCAACAAGAACAAGATGATTCTCGCGGTGAAACGCGCCGAGCCGGTGGACCCGGCTCAGTTGCTGGTGAAGATTCAGGAGCTCAAGGATTTCTACAACATCAGCGAGCACTGTCTGGAAACCCTGCTGCGCGCCGACGGCTTTCTCGCCTGACCTTGTGGGAGCGAGCCTGCTCGCGAAGGCAGACTGCCAGCCAAGGATGCTGCTGGCTGTTATGGCCCCTTCGCGAGCAGGCTCGCTCCCACATGGGGTTTGATGGCGGTCTTGCGCCCGAGCATCACAGTGGCAATTACCCCGCAGGCAAACACCCAGGTAATCGGCTCGACATGTTCACCAAAGAACAGCGCCGAAAACGCGATGGTGAAAAAGATCTGCAGCAACTGGATCTGACTGACCCGCGCAATCCCGCCCATCGCCAACCCGGCGTACCAGGCGAAGAAGCCGAGAAACTGCGAAAACAGCGCCACGTAGCCGAACGCCCACCAGGCCTTGGCTGACACTGCACCGTGATGCTGCAGCGCCAGGTACAACACCGGGCCGATCAGCAGCGGCGTCGACAGCACCAGCGCCCAGCAGATCACTTGCCAGCCGCCCATTTCCCTGGCCAACCGGCCACCCTCGGCATAGCCCAGACCACCGACGGCAATTGCGCCGAGCATCAACAAGTCACCGGCCTGAATGCTCCCGTCGCCGGTGTACAACGCGTAGCCGAGCACCAGCGCACTGCCCAGCGCGGCGCAGGCCCAGAAGGCTTTCGACGGCCGCTCGTGGGACAGCCACGCCGCATACAGCGCCACGCACAGCGGCTGCAAACCGTTGACCAGCGCGCCGTGGGACGCCGGCAAGGTCTGCATGGCCCACGCCGACAGCACCGGGAAGCCAAGAATCACCCCGGCGATCACCAGGCTCAGGCCTTTGATCTGCTGCCAGCTCGGCCACTTCTCGCGCCGCCAGAGCAACAACGCTGCCGCGGGAATCGCCGCGAACAGCGCGCGGCCGAGGCCGTTGAGCAGCGGATGCAGTTCCTGCACCACAATCCGGGTGAAGGGCAGGGTCAGGCTGAAAATCACAACCCCGAGCAGGCCGAGGGCCATGCCGGTGTTTTCGCGCGAGGACATGATGGGGGACCAGATAGAAGGTGGCAGGGGATTGCCTTAATCAAGCCATAAACCGGGCGGCTCGGGCTGTTACAGCTAGGCACAGACTTAGGCGTACAGTTTGCGGACGCTATCGCGAGCAGGCTCACTCCTACAATTGGAATGCATTCCCCTGTAGGAGTGAGCCTGCTCGCGAAAAACGATAACGCGGTCTTCGAGGTAGTAGCCGGTTGTTACCCGGCCCAACGGATAAGGTCTACCTTGAATACTCCTGCAAGCCCATTCCCAGAGGAGTCCTCCCATGGCCGCAAAAAAAATCCTGATGCTGGTCGGCGATTACGTCGAAGACTACGAAGTGATGGTGCCGTTCCAGGCCCTGCAAATGGTCGGTCACACTGTGCACGCCGTGTGCCCGGACAAGGTTGCGGGCAAGACCGTGCGCACCGCGATCCATGACTTCGAAGGCGACCAGACTTACAGCGAGAAACCCGGTCACCTGTTCGCCCTCAATTTCGACTTTGCCAAGGTCACCGAGGCCGATTACGACGCGCTGCTGATCCCCGGCGGTCGTGCGCCGGAATACCTGCGCCTGAACGAAAAAGTCCTGGAGCTGGTGCGCGCCTTCGACAAGGCCGGCAAGCCGATTGCTGCGGTCTGCCACGGTGCGCAATTGCTGGCAGCGGCCGGCGTTCTCGAAGGTCGCGAATGCAGCGCCTATCCGGCCTGCGCCCCGGAAGTGCGCCTGGCCGGTGGCACGTTCATCGATATCCCGGTGACCGACGGCCACGTTCAAGGCAATCTGGCAACTGCGCCAGCCTGGCCGGCGCATCCGAACTGGCTGGCCGGTTTCCTCGGCCTGCTCGGCACCAAGATCACCCTGTAACGAGGATTCGCCGATGTGCGAGCTCTACGTCAAGGCCGACCCGATTCTCTACGAATCCCGCTCGCGCTCGCTGCGCATCTGCGGCGTGGTGACGACGCTGCGCCTGGAAAACCAGTTCTGGGACATCCTCAGCGAAATCGCCGAAGTCGATGGCATGACCACCAATCAACTGATCGCCAGACTGTATGAAGAGGTGATGGATTATCGCGGGGAGGTGGTGAATTTTGCCTCGTTCCTGCGGGTGAGTTGCACGCGGTATCTGAGTCAGCGACGGGTGAGTGCGCCGGAGTTGTCGGTGGTGCGGGCGGGGGTGAAATAGCCAACACCGGGGTGATGCCTTCGCGAGCAGGCTCGCTCCCACATTGATTGCCGAGTGCTCACCTATTTTTGTGATCACTGGAGATCTACTGTGGGAGCGGGCTTGCTCGCGAAGAGGCCACTACAGGCGACAGAAGTCTTGGGCTGGTCTTTACTCTGAAGCGCAAAACCTCTCAACCGCCAAGGAGAAACGCGCATGTCCGGATGGTACGAAGTGAGCAAAAGCAGCAACGGCCAGTTCAGGTTTGTGCTGAAAGCCGCCAACGCCGAAACCATTCTCACCAGCGAGCTCTACACCACCCGCGCGGCTGCCGACAGCGGCATCGCTTCGGTGCAGACCAATAGCCCGCTGGATGAACGCTATGAGAAAAAGACCACCAAGGATGGTCATCCTTACTTCAACCTCAAGGCCGCCAACCACCAGATCATCGGCAGCAGCGAGTCGTACTCCAACGATGCCGCGTGTGCCAAAGGCATCGCGAGCGTCAAGGCCAATGGGCCGAGCAAAGTGATCAAGGACAAGACCTTGCCGGTGCTCTGAAGAACACAGAAGAGCAAAATGTGGGAGCGGGCTTGCTCGCGAAGGCGTCGTGTCAGTCGACATCTCCAGTGACTGATCCACCGCCTCGCGAGCAAGCCCGCTCCCACATGGGGTTGTGTGTGTTAGCGCAGGGTGTTGAGGATTGCTTTTAGCTGAGCTTGCCCAGCTTCGCTCAACGGAAACACCGGCAAGCGCGGATCACCAACCTCCAGCCCCGTCTCGCGCAGTCCGGCCTTGATCGTCGCTGGCAAACCGCCCTTGAGAATGAAGTCCAGCAGCGGCAACTGGCGATAGAACAACTCCCGTGCCCGTTCCAGATCA
Source organism: Pseudomonas sp. LAMO17WK12:I5 (assembly GCF_900215165.1). Classification (NCBI taxonomy): domain Bacteria; kingdom Pseudomonadati; phylum Pseudomonadota; class Gammaproteobacteria; order Pseudomonadales; family Pseudomonadaceae; genus Pseudomonas; species Pseudomonas sp. LAMO17WK12:I5. The sequence goes on from NZ_OBDS01000002.1 coordinate 382,491, forward strand.
CCGGCCAGCGCAGCCGCATACAGATCCAGATTCAGCTGCGGAATCAGGTTCGGCGCGGCGGTGCACCAACCCTTGGCGCCGGCGGCAAACGCTTCCAGTGCCAGCGGATTGCAGCCGTTGTAGAACGGCACCTGACCTTCACCGAGTAATTGCAACTTGTGCATGCGCTGAATGTCGCCGGTGCTCTCCTTGACCATGGTCACGTTTTCCACGCCATTGACGATGCGCAGAATCAGCTCGACCGACATGTCGGTGCCGCTGGTGGCCGGGTTGTTGTAGAGCATGATCGGCACACCGACGCTGTCGCCGATGGCGCGGTAGTGCGCGAGGATTTCCGCTTCAGTCAGCTTCCAGTACGACGCCGGCAGCACCATCACCACGTCGGCGCCGTGGGCTTCAGCGAAGCGTGCGCGGCGTACGGCTTTGGCGGTGGTCAGGTCGGACACGCTGACGATGGTCGGCACCCGTTTGCCCACGTGCTTGATGCTGAACTCGGCGACCTGATCCCATTCGGCGTCGCTCAGGTAGGCGCCTTCGCCGGTGCTGCCCAGCGGAGCGATGGCATGGACGCCGCTGTCGATCAGACGATCGATCGATTGGCCGAGCGCCGGCAGATCGAGGCCTTCGCCGTGGGTGCTGAACGGGGTGATGGTGTAGCCGATGATGCCGTGAATATTGGACATGATGAGTCTCCGGAAAAAGCTGAAATCAGTTCAGGCAATCGGCGTGTTGGCGCAGGTTCTGCCGGGCGTAGTAGTTGAAGGCGGCGGCGTGGCGTTTGGGTTTCGACACCCAGTCATGGGCCTCGCGCCCCAGCGCCGGAATGATCGGTTTGATCGTGCCGGCGGCCATCGCCAGCAGCTGCAGTTTGGCGGCGCGCTCGATCAGTTGGGCGATGACACAGGCTTCTTCGATCGTGCTGCCGGTCGACAGTTGGCCGTGGTGCGACAGTAGAATCGCGCGCTTGTCGCCCAGTGCACCGGCAATCAGTTCGCCCTCTTCGTTACCCACCGGCACGCCCGGCCAGCCTTCGAGAAACGCGCAGTCGTCGTACAGCGGGCACAGGTCCATGTGGGAAATCTGCAGCGGCACCTCCAGCATCGACAGCGCGGCAATGTGCGTCGGGTGCGTGTGGATGATGCAGTTCACGTCCGGCCGGGCGCGGTAGACCCAGCTGTGGAAACGGTTGGCCGGGTTGGCCATGCCGTGGCCTTCGAGCACTTCCAGATCTTCGTTAACCAGCAGCAGGTTGCTCGCGGTGATTTCATCGAAACCCAGGCCCAGTTGTTGAGTGTAATAGGTCCCCGGTTGTGGGCCGCGAGCGGTGATTTGTCCGGCCAGACCGGAGTCGTGACCGCTCTCGAACAGGATCCGGCAGGTCAGCGCCAGCTTTTGCCGTTCAGTCCACGTATTATCCGCCAGGGTGTTTTGCATCTGGGTCAGCGCTTGCTTGACCAGTTGCTCTTTGGGTAGTGCTAATGTCTTGGCCATGTCTGTGTCCTTTGGGTGATTGCAAATGACACTAAAGAGCCTATATGACACAAAGTGTCATAAGCAAGCATCAATCGTCGTTTCCTTGATGGAATAACTGCTGCGCATGTCTATCCGTTTGAAATTGTTGAGAAAAAAACTTGGCGTGACACTTGAGGCGCTGGCGGAAAAATCCGGCATGACCAAGAGTTATCTGTCGAAGGTCGAGCGCGGGCTGAACACCCCGTCGATTGCGGCCGCGCTGAAACTGGCGAAGGCACTGAACGTGAAGGTCGAGGAATTGTTCTCCGAAGACAACGTCAGCCTCGACAGCTATAGCCTGGTACGCAGCCACGAACGCCAGTCACTGGCGGCCAACGATCAGAGCCCGGGGTATGCGGTGCTGGCGCATCAGGTCAGCGAACGCAACCTGCTGCCGTTCATCATCTACCCGCCGCGCGAATTCACCGACAAAACCTTCAAAGAACACTTGGGCGAGGAGTTTCTGTTCGTCCACGAAGGGCAGGTGGAAGTGGATTTCATGAACGAGCGGGTGCTGCTGGAGCGTGGCGATGCGCTGCACTTCAATGCGCAGAAGCCGCACCGGATCAGATCGGTGGGCGAGGTGCAGGCGCAGTTGCTGGTGGTGGTGCACAGCAGCGAAGAATGAGCCGCCAGAAAAAGCTTCGCAAGCAAGCCCGCTCCCACATTTAGAATGCATTCCCCCTGTGGGAGCGGGCTTGCTCGCGAAAGCGTCAGTCCGGTTTACATCAAACCTCGACCGGCACCGACAACTTCGGATTACCCAACGCATGCGTCTTCGCATCAAAAAACCGCAACTCAATCCCGGTGCCCTCGAACACCTTGGCGTAATGGCGTTTCTGATGCTGAATGAACGCCGCACTGCGCGGATAAATCGAGATCGCCACGCTCGCCGGTTTCGCCAGACGCAGCGCCCTGACGATGTGAGCATCCTGCTCGCCCAAGGCATGACCGAAGATGCACAGGTTCTGCGCGTGTCCCAATAACTGCTCATAACAGAACGACAGATAATCCGAACTGCGGATGGTCTTGAGCTTGTCTGCGCTCGGCCCTTCGTTGACGAACAGCGGCACGTCGTCGAGGGTCTTGATTGTGTTGTTGATCGCGAAACTGCCGAGCAGGGTGCCCTCGGTCGAGGTCAGTTTGCGCGCGGTGCCGTCCTGATTGCGCACCAGGTGCAGCCCGCCGTGCAGATACAACAGAAGCGGTTTGGCGCTGGCGCTTGCGCTCAGATCGAAACTGGCATCGGGACCGTTGAACAGGTCGTCGATCGCCTCGCTGCGGTGCTGGATCGCCCAGTAGCTGAGCAGGTCGTAATTGGTGGTGAACACCGTGCGATAACGCGCCAGTTCTTCATTGAGCGTGGCCAGAGTCGAGGCCTGCACCAGGCGCCAGGGAATGTGCACGGCGTGTACGGTGTTGATCAGCGCTTCCTTGATCGCGTAGTAGCGATTGCGCGGTGCCGCCGAACTGACGGCCAGGGCCTTGTTGACCCGGCTGGTGGTTTTCAACGCACCGAGCACCTGCTCGAAGCTGCGCGTCTGCATCGCGTCGAACACGCTCAGCTCCGATGGGCTCAGCGGTTTCTCCTCCACGGTGCGCGCGTTTTCGAACAGCGAGTCGTAGCCGAAATCGTCCCACACCGCGCGACTGGCGCCATTGCCCACCAGCAGACCGTTGAAGTCGGCGGTGGCGCGCAGGGCGCTCCAGTCTTCGAGGGTGGCATCGACGTCCAGAAAATCGGTCATTGCGTGGGCGGTCTCAAAACAAAGGGCGGATGGACGGCGACTTTATCACGAGCGGGCATTGAGCCAGATCAACATCGGTGGTGACCGATCGGTCGATCCTGTGCACATCCGCCGGATCGGAGCAGTCGATTCGGCCCCAGTCAGGAGACGCGCATGAGCAGCACCTTTTTCATTCCGGCGGTAAACATCATGGGCAACGGATGCCTCGACGAAGCCATGGTTGCGATCCGCAACTACGGTTTTCGCAAGGCGCTGATCGTCACCGACGCGGGGCTGGCCAAGGCTGGCGTGGCGACCATGCTCGCCGAGAAACTGGCGATGCAGGACATCGATTCGGTGATCTTCGATGGCGCCAAACCGAATCCGAGCATTGCCAATGTCGAGGCCGGGCTGGCGCTGCTTAAGGACAGTCGTTGCGATTTCGTGGTGTCGCTGGGCGGCGGTTCGCCCCATGACTGCGCCAAGGGCATTGCTCTGTGTGCGACCAACGGCGGGCAGATCCGCGACTACGAAGGCGTCGATCAATCGAGCAAGCCGCAATTGCCGCTGATCGCCATCAACACCACCGCCGGCACCGCCAGCGAGATGACCCGTTTCTGCATCATCACCGACGAATCGCGCCACGTGAAAATGGCCATCGTCGACCGCAACGTCACGCCGCTGCTGTCGGTCAACGACCCGGCCCTGATGGTCGCGATGCCGAAAAGCCTGACTGCCGCCACCGGCATGGACGCGCTGACCCACGCCATCGAAGCCTACGTTTCGACTGCGGCCAACCCGATCACCGACGCCTGCGCGCTGAAGGCCATGACCCTGATCAGCAACAACCTGCGCCTGGCCGTGCGTGACGGCAGCGACCTCGCGGCGCGGGAAAACATGGCTTACGCGCAGTTCCTCGCCGGCATGGCGTTCAACAATGCGTCGCTTGGCTACGTGCATGCGATGGCGCACCAGTTGGGTGGTTTCTACGACTTGCCCCATGGCGTGTGCAATGCAGTGTTGCTGCCGCACGTGCAGACCTTCAACGCGCTGGTCTGCGCCGAACGCCTGACTGACGTCGCCCACGCCATGGGCGCGGACATCCGTGGTTTCAGCCCGGAAGAGGGCGCTCAGGCGGCGATCAATGCGATCCGTTGTCTGGCCAGGGACGTCGATATTCCCGGCGGCCTGCGTGAACTCGGCGCCAAGCTCAGCGATATTCCAGTGCTCGCCACCAACGCATTGAAAGACGCGTGCGGTCTGACCAACCCACGGGCGGCGGATCAGCGGCAGATCGAGGAGATTTTCCGTAATGCGTTTTGAGATGCGCCGTCCTGATATTTTTTAGCCGAACTCACCGGCCCTTTCGCGAGCAAGCCCGCTCCTACAGTTGAAATGCGATCAACTGTGGGAGCGAGCCTGCTCGCGAAGACTGACTCGTCAACACCACAAAACCATGAGCTCTCAGATCAGCCAACCGCCGCCACATTCCGCTCAAACACCCCACCAAACTGAATCAACACCACCCCGCCAATCAGCAACAACGCGCCCAATACCCGCGACGCCGTCAGCTGTTTCTCCACCAGCCCAAACAACCCGAAGTGATCCAGTAGCATCGACGCAATCACCTGGCCGGCCAAGGCCAGCGCAACAAACCCCGACGCGCCGAGCTTCGGCAGCAACATCACCGCCAGCGCCACAAAGCACACGCCGAACGCACCGCCAGCCCACATCCACAACGGCGCCTTGCTGATAAAACCCAGCGACGGCAGCGGCAGGCGCAACGCTAGAATCACCGGCAACAGCACCAACACACTCACCAGCAATGAGGCCAAGGTTGCCCATAGCGGATGGCCAAGCCCCCGCGCCAGGTTGCTGTTGATCGCACTTTGAAACGGCACCACCGCCCCGGCAAACGCGGCCAGCAGCAACAAGCCAACCCACTGCAACGTACTCATGCTCACTCTCCAACAGGTTTTTCTGGACTCTAGAGTATTCGTCGAGCAGATTTAAATTCCGTTTTGTCATCCAGAACATGCACGAGATGAATGATCTACGCCGTATTGATTTGAACCTGCTGGTGGTCCTCGATGCCTTGCTCAGCGAGCAACACGTCACTCGCGCTGCCGAGCGGCTGCACCTGAGTCAACCGGCGGTCAGTCATGCGCTGGCGCGGCTGCGTGACTTGCTCGGCGATCCGCTGCTGGTGCGCGCCGGTTCGACGCTGGTGCCTACGGCGCGGGCGCTGGAACTGGTCGCACCGCTCGCCGAAGCATTGTCCCAGGTGCAATCGCTGCTGGCGCCCAATGCTTTCGATTCGGCCACTGCGCGGCGAACCTTTCGTGTGGCGATGTCCGACTACGGCGCGGCCATCATCCTGCCCGGGCTGATCCGCATCTTGCGCCGCGAGGCGCCGGGCATCGACCTGCAGATCAGCCATGCGAGCCGCGAGGGCATGCTGGAGGGTGTGCTCAACGGTGACATCGACGTAGCCGCCGGGGTGTTTCCGGAAATGCCCAACGAGTTGCGCAGCACGCTGCTGTTCGAAGAGCGCTACGTCTGCCTGCTGGATCGCCGCAGCTTGCCGGCCGACGGCGTACTGGATTTGCCGACCTACCTGTCGCGCCCGCATGTTCTGCTGGAAATGCGCGGCAGCGGCACCCCGGAAATCGAGCGGGCGCTGACCTCATTGCGCGAACGCCGCCGCGTCGCCATCAGCCTGCCGCACTGGAACGTCGCGCCGCAGTTGATCAGCGGTACCGATCTGATTCTCACGGTGTCGTCACGCAGCGTGCGCGAGATTGATCAGCAGGAGCTGATTGTGCTGCCGCCACCGTTCGAGATTGCGCCGTTCACGTTTGTGCTGGCGTGGCATAAGCGCCGGGGTGGGGGTCAGGCGTTGAACTGGTTGAATCGCCGGATTGAGGAGGGGATAGTGCGCGGCTGAAAACGTTATCAAGGAGTGGGATGTGACAGTGAAGTCTGGATGGATCGGGTGGGTGGCCCTGAGTGGGTGGTTGATGGCGGGGCAGGTGTTGGCTGGTTGCGTGCCAACACCGATGGCAGAAGATCTGGATCTTTCTGTCTGCAAGGAGTGGCCTGCATATCCAGGATTAACCATCAACGCCACTGCACAGTTTAAGCGCGGATCCCCATCTGATGACCCAGAAGCGCTGAGTACCTACGATTTCGACTTGTCCGTTCTGGACACCGCTCAATCGAAACCCATTGCGACTTATTACAAAGCGGCTGCATTTGTATTGGATGGCGTCAGTTTGCGAGAAATAACGCTCGATACGGCTCGCTACGCACTGACTGCCGAACTTCGTGCCTTTGGCGTACGTGCGTTATCCACTAACGGATCCCGAATCAATCCGATGGAAGAAAACCTGCTTTCGCTCTACGTGAAAGAGGGCGAAAAATTGCGCCCGGTATTGGATAAATTAGTGGTTTATCGGTATGGCGGCGAGTGGGATGGTGACTGCGAAGGCGAGCGATATGAGATTTCAAGAACGGTAGAAATCGCTAAAACGAGCTCTCACGGCTATGCAGATCTGATTGTCAAAACCTTGGAGAAAGACACAACAAGTGTGGGGACGGGAGACGCATGTAAAACTGAAACCACTGACAACAAACCCGTTTTGACAACATTGCACTACGACGGAAAATCCTACGTTTTGCCAAACGGTTTCCAAGGCCTGTAACTCGCCAGCCCAACACGACACTTATCAAGGAAGAACCATGCTTAACCCCACCAGACTCCTGATCGCCCTCGGTTTGCTGGCCATCACCACCCAAGCCCACGCCGCCTGCACCACCAAGAGTTTCGACGGCAAATCCATGTCACGCTGCAACGTCTGGCCGGCGTTCCCGAGTCAGGCGATTTCGGTCAAGTCCACCTATCTTGCCGATTCCGGTGGCGACGATGCCGGGGCGTTCGATCTGGAGTTGGCGCTGCTCAATGCGAGCAACGCCAAACCCATCGCCACCTACCGTAAACCGGGCGCCTACAACTCCGATGCCGTGCAGTTGGACGATGTGCGCATTGATACGGCGCGCTACCGACTGACGCCGGATATCCGCGCTTTTGGGTTGCGAGCGAAATTTGCGCACAGTTCCCAGGCCATGCCCTACGAGAAAACCGATCTGGCGCTGTATGTGCGCGAGGGTGACGAGTTACGTCCGGTGCTTGAAGGCCTGGTGGTCTTCAAGGACAACGGTGAGTTCGTGAATGACTGCGAGGGCTACAGCAAAAAAATCCGCCGGACCCTCGAGATCGCTCCAACGAGCCACAATGGTTTCGCCGATCTGATCGTCACCACCACCGGCAGCAAAATGAAAAACACCAAGTCCGGCAATCAGTGCGTTTCGACAAACACCGACCTGAAGAAAAAACAGATCACCCTGACGTACGATGGCCAGCAGTACAACATCCCTGAAGACCTCAGAGGTTACTGACCCCATGCTTACCGGCCTCAACCACCTGACCCTCGCCGTCAGTGATTTGCCCCGCAGCCTGGCGTTCTATCGCGATGTATTGGGTCTGCGCGTCGAAGCCTCGTGGGACGCCGGTGCCTATCTGTCGCTGCCGGGGCTGTGGTTGTGTCTGTCGCTGGATGCGCAGCGCACCACCGAGCCGTCCGTCGACTACACCCATTACGCGTTCAGCCTCGCCGAGGCAGATTTTCCGTTGTTTGTGCAGACGCTAAAAGCGGCGAATGTGAAGGAATGGCGCGACAACCGCAGCGAAGGTGCGTCGTTCTACTTTCTTGACCCTGATGGCCACAAGCTTGAGGTTCACGTCGGTGATCTGGCTTCGCGACTGGCAGCCTGTCGGTTGAAACCGTACACGGGCATGCGTTTTTACGACGCGTCGTGATCAGACACATTGGGCTGATATAGACTGGCCATCATTTGTACTGGCGCCAGCAGGTTTTCCATGACTCCATCGCTGCTAATGGCCGTTCTGGCCTCGGGTTTCATATACGGCATCACGCCCGGGCCGGGTGTTCTGGCGGTGTTCGGCATCGGTGCGGCGCATGGGCGACGGGCCGGGGCCGGGTTTCTTTGTGGGCATTTGCTTGGCGATGTGGTCTGGTGCAGCACCGCGCTGATCGCCATCGTCGGTGCCCGCGAGATCGGCAGCACCGCATTCGATGTGCTGGGTGTGCTCAGCGGCTTGTACCTGTTCTGGCTTGGCTGGCGCGCAGTGCGAGCCCAGCGGCGCAGCGCTGATCAGCCACAGGGCGCGGCGCGTCAGCCGTTCTGGCACGGCATCCTGTTCGGCCTGACCAATCCCAAGGCGTATCCGGTGGCGGTGGCGACGTTTACGGCGCTGCTGTCGAGCCGCGCCGAACTGCTCAACTGGTCGATGCTGCCGGGGCTGATCGCCCTGAGCTTTCTCGGCGGATTGCTGGCTTACGCTATCTTGATCGGCGTTGTCGGCGCCCGACGGGTGCGCACGCTGTATCAGCGCCACGAGCTGATGATCACGCGTTTGTGTGGCGTGATGTTCATCGGTTTTGCGATCAACGCACTGATGCACGCACTACCGGGATTGCTGCCGAACAAGGCTTGAATTTGTGTGCAGGGATGCGTGAACAAAGGGTCAGGGATGGTTGAACAGTGCTGCATTGTCCGGACACCCACGCTGAACCATGGAAAGCCGAAATTCCGCGCCGTTGGCGAGTTATATGGACCTGTTGCTCGATGCCGTCTGCGCGGTGGACAGGCAGGGCCGTTTCGTTTTTGTCAGTGCTGCCTGCGAGCGTATTTTTGGTTATACGCCTGACGAGTTGATCGGTCGGTCGATGATCGAGCTGGTGCATCCCGCAGATCGCCAGCGCACGCTCGCCGCCGCCCACGACATCATGGGCGGCGAACCCAAGCACAATTTCGAAAACCGTTACGTGCGCAAGGATGGCCGCATCGTCAACATCCTCTGGTCGGCGCGCTGGTCGGAGGTCGATCAACTGCGCATCGCCGTGGCCCGCGACATCACCGAGCGCAAGCAGGCGGAATCGCGTCAGGCTGCGCTGTACGCGATTTCCGAGGCGGCGCATGTCGCCGAAGACTTGCTGGCGCTGTTCAAACGCATCCACCTGATCATCGGCGAATGGCTGCCGGCGCTGAATTTCTCCGTGGCGCTGTACGACGAGCACTGTGCGCAGCTGAATTTTCCCTATCACGTCGACGATCTCGAATTGCAGCCCGAGCAACCTGGCACCGTTACCGGGCGTTTGTGTGCGGAGGTCATCCGCAGCGGTCAGCCGATTCTGCTGACGCCGGACAGCCCCGACGCCTCGCCCGACTTCGCCGCGCTGGTGGCGGGGCAGGACTCACCGTGCTGGCTCGGTGTGCCGCTGAATTCGAAGAACGGCACCATCGGTGCGCTGATTGTCAAAAGCCTGCCGGGCGGCGAGCGTTACACCGAGCAGGACAAGGAACTGCTGCAATACGTCTGCGCCCAGGTCGCCACCGCCATCGAGCGCCAGCAGTTGCACGCGCGGCTCAAGCGCATGGCGCAATACGATCAACTGACCCAGTTGCCCAATCGCGGGTTGCTCAAAGACCGCCTCAAGGCTGCGCTGGCCGCTGCCCGTGATACCTCGGGAAACATGGCGCTGCTGTACGTCGATCTGGATCGCTTCAAACAGGTCAACGACACCTTTGGCCATGCGGTCGGCGACATGCTGCTGCAAACGGTGGCGAGTCGGCTCAAGGGCTGCGTACGCGACACCGATACCGTCGCGCGCATCGGTGGCGACGAATTCGTGGTGCTGTTGCACAGCGTTCACGCCGCTGAAGACGCCGACATCGTGGCCGGAAAAATCCGCCAGGTGCTGGTGCAGCCGATGCGCCTGGACGGTCACAACCTGTACATCGAACCGAGCATCGGCGTGGCCCGTTATCCCGAACATGGCAGTGAGGAGCAACAATTGTTCCGGCATGCCGACCAAGCGATGTACGCCGCCAAACGCCTCAATCATCGGGCGGTGGATAGCTGAAACAGTGCGCGCCGTTCGTCGCGGCGCGGGCAACTTTTCTAAACCTTTGGCAGTCCGGCAATTCTCAATCTAGGCGGGCATCTGCTCGCCAACGATCAACACCAAGAGGAAGAGAATCATGCCTAATTCAAGAAACTCGAACTCGGGAAACTTCGCCAACGATCGAACCAAGGCGTCTGAAGCCGGTCGCAAAGGTGGGAAAACCACCACCACGACAGTCGACAAAGAGCCTGCGAAAACCGAAATGGGCCGCAAGCCAGCTCAGAAGTCGAAGTAGTCGGTGAGGTAGTTTTGATTGAGAGGCGGGGGCGCAAGCCCCCGCTTGAATTTGCAGAGATAGGAGGGCGCGACCATGAGCCGGATGGCCACCCAGATACGTCGTTTCAGTTTTGCCACGCTGTTGGGTTTGTTCGCGGGCACAGCATTCGCCCAGTCGCCTGCCGACTTCATCAACGATGCGTCCGCCAAAGGCATGGCCGACATTGAAGCCAGCCGGCTGGCGCACCAGAAATCCGAATCCAAAGAGGTCAAGGATTACACCATTGTCGTGATCAATGACCGCACCACGGCCAACCAGCATCTGGCGAAGATCGCGAAGAAACTCGATCTGCCGGTCGCTCCCCGTGAAGAAATTGCCGACAAGGCCAAGACCATGATCCCTCAGGTCAAGGACGGTGAAACCTTCGACCAGGCCTACGCCGCGAGCCAAGTGAAAGCGACCGAAGAGGCCATCCAGCAGATCCAGCAGGAAGCGCAGTCGACCGACGTGCCGGAAATCAAGGCATTTGCCGACGAGACGCTGCCAAAACTGCAAAGCCATCTGGAAATGGCCCGAGCGCTGCAAGCCAGTCGCTGATACCAACTGCCAAGCAAAAGATCGCAGCCTGCGGCAGCTCCTACACCGTTCAATGTAGGAGCTGCCGCAGGCTGCGATCTTTTGCTTTTTTAACTCTACTTAGCAGTCATTCAAATCCTGCTTCGGCTTGCTCTTCTCCCCCAGCCCCTCAAGATTGAACACCTCGCTTTCCCCCAGGCTACGGTAATGCTTGCGCAGCGCCTCGAGTTGTTTGAGATCCAGCGATTCCAGCCCGAGCATTGCGTTCTGCGCTTCCTTGTTCACCCGCAATAACTCATCGAGCTTCAGATGCAGGATGTCGGTATCACGGTTCTGCGTATTCTGGATCAGGAATACCATCAGAAAAGTGATGATCGTGGTCGAGGTGTTGATGATCAGTTGCCAGGTGTCATTGAAATCAAAAATCGGCCCACTCAACCCCCACAGAAAAATCAGGATCAACGCGCCCATGAAGGTTTTCGGGCTGCCGGCCCAGAGGGCCAGGGTCTGGGAGATTTTCGCGAATTTCATTGCCGTGTTCCTTATTGGGAGAACTTGAAATTCAGACATCCGGGGCGCGATGAAAATTCTACTTACAAATGACGTCTGCCAATAATTGTGAGGGTGAAGACATCCCTTGCAATAAGCCTGTCTGGAACTGCGCGCAGCGCTGCCTGTATTGTGACGAACCGCAGGAATGTCCCGACAGGAGAACGCAATGAGTTGGTCCGCCAGACAATACGTCGCTTTCGAAGATGAACGCACTCGCCCGGCCCGTGATCTGCTGGCGGCGATTCCCACGGTTCAGGCGCGATCGGTGGTCGATATCGGTTGCGGTCCGGGTAACTCCACCGAGCTGCTGGTGCAGCGTTTTGAGCAGGCGCAGGTCCGGGGCCTGGACAGCTCGGCGGACATGATTGACGCGGCGCTCAAGCGGCTGCCGCAGTTGCAGTTCGAGGTCGCAGAAATCGATAGTTGGGGGGATCAAGGCCCGTTCGATGTGATCTTCGCCAATGCAGTGCTGCAATGGGTGCCGGATCACGCGACATTGCTGTCGGCGTTGGCGGCTAAACTTTCGGACGGTGGCAGTCTGGCGATCCAGATGCCGGACAACCTCAACGAACCTTCCCATCGACTGATGCGCGAAGTTGCCGCCAACGGCCCGTGGGCCGCGAAACTGGCAGGCGCCGCCGGACAGCGCACAGACATGGCGAGTGCCAGCGATTACTTCTCGATGTTGCGTCTGCACTGTTCGCGGGTCGATGTGTGGCGCACCACCTATCACCATCAGTTGTCCGGTGGAGCGGCGGGGGTGGTGGAGTGGTTCAAGGGCAGTGGCTTGATTCCGTTTCTGAGCCCGCTGACTGAAGAGGAGCGGGCGCAGTATCTGCAGCAGTATCTGGCGGCGGTTGCCGAGGCGTATCCGGCGTTGCCGGATGGTTCGGTGCTGTTGCCGTTTCCACGGCTATTTATCGTCGCGACTCGGTAACGGCAAACACCCATTCTGTGGCGAGGGAGCAAGCTCCCTCGCCACAATGCATATGCCGCGAATTAGCGCTGCACCGCCACCAACAACATCATCGGCCGCTCCCGCTCTTCAGCCAGCGCTGGTTGCGCGGCCACCTCCGCATCGCTCGGCCCCCATTCGTTGACATGGCGAACGGCAAAGCCCGCTGTGATCAACGAATTCAACAGCGTGCCCATCGTGCGGTGCTGCTTGATCACCCCGTCGGCCAGCCAGTGGGTCACTCGCTCGCCTTCCATCTGATAACTGTCCAGCGGCCAGCGCTTGCGACCGTCGCTGTCGACCAGCCAGCCTGGATTGCGCGGGGCCATGAAGATCGGGTGCTCGATGGAGAACACAAAATGCGAACCCGGTTTCAGCGCCGCGTACAGATGGGCGAACAGTCCGGCCAGATCCTTGATGTAGTGCAGCGCCAGCGAACTGTAGGCCAGATCGAAACTGCAGGCCGGCAAGTCGAGATGTTCGAGATCGGCGCGTTCATAGCGGATGTTCGCCGCCGCTGTGGTTTCGCGCGCGCGCTCCAGCATCTTTTCCGAGACATCCAGCCCCAGCACATGGGCGGCGCCATGTTCACTGGCCCAACGGCTGAACCAGCCATAGCCGCAGCCGAGGTCGACCACATTCAAGTCGTGCATCGATGGCAGCAACGCCTTGAGCGCCGGCCACTCCGGCGCGGCATCGAGGCCGCCGATTGAACGGTTCATTTGGCTGTAACCGTGAAAAAATTCGGGGTCGTCGTAAATGTTTTGCGTCATGGGAAAGTGCTCTTTTGAGTTCGGTCATCAGCGGCGCAGGGGCCGCGCCATGGAGTCCCTCGAAAGTCAAAACGCGTATTCGTCGATGGCCGCGCAGGGGGGAGGGTTGGTGGGTGAAGTGGAAATGCTAGCGGGTCGTGGGGATGGTGAGAACCGTGGTTTGTTGTGGATCTGTAATGTCGGAAAAATCTTCAGGGTTTCAAAAAGTGTGATTTGCAAGGATATGCAGTCATCGCAACAACTTGATGTTGTGATCAATTCGGCTTTGAATGGTACGCAGGGTTTCCTGAGTGATCACGCCAGGATAAAGATCATTTGCCACAGTCGAGAATTGGCTGGATACGTCGCAAAAGCGCTCAATTATAACTCCTGCCTCATAGGCACCAACCTCCGCCTCTTCTGCCAGTCCAAGCATGGCCTTTCGGTCGATTTCCAGCGCTTCGCCCATCACATCCATCTGGTGATACCCACCCGGCCCCTCGCAAAAGGTCACATCGTAAGCCGGGGCTAATTTCCAGTCGCCAGTTCGTGACATGGTGTAGGCAAAGTTTTTGGGGTGATCGTCTCGATTGTGGAACGCAACGTTGAATACAGCTCGCTCGAACGCTCGAGCTTTTTCTCGTACATCATTGGTGCATCTCTGCGTCGCGCGCAGGAAGTTGACGTAGTCCAATGCTCCAGGGGATCGAAAATCTGCTCCGGTGAAAGCTGCGAGACTTTGCATGGGGACGCGCAGCCCGTCCTGTCGATCAAAGCGTTTGCTGGCGAAGGCAGCCATTCCGTCTGACAGACTAAAGTATTGCGTGTCTGGTGTTTGAATGCCGCAGAGGCGCAAGCACTCGGCATAGACCATTTCGATAGCGCACACTTCGGGGTGTTCGTGCTGGGCCGGGAATTTCACCAGCCATGCTTCAAAATCCGGAGTGGCGGCAGTGGTGAACGTCCCGGTATCAGGATCGCGATAGACCAGAGCTTTTGGTCTGGCACCTTGCGGAGATCCTCCCACCAGCAACAACTTCTGAAGAAGCTCACCCCCTTCACCTTTGAGCACTTGCTGCACTTCGGCTGCAAGCAATTCAATGGGAACATGCATCTGCGGTTCTAGTACGTCAGGCGCCACAGGCTTGAACGACATGGATCCCATGGCATTGTTGCCAATGTAGGCCAGTCGTTCCAAGGGGCCGATGCGTGCGGGATTCAGGCCGCGACGTTTGAATAGACGATCCATCAGCAGCATGCCCCAACCGTCGGGCAGCGAGTCATAGACGGGGCCTGGTAATCCCAACTGATGTTGCGGGAAATCCCGGCTTAATTTTGCGCCTTGTAAAGGAAGTTTCAGGGACGAAAGTTCGAGTCCTCTTTTTTTCGCTTCGTCGCTGTACTCAAACACCACCAGCGGCCGACCGGTCAGAGCTGTGGTGGAAGCCAGCGTGCCCCACTGCCAATGTTCACCCCAGCCTTCGTAGTAGACGTCCACTCGCTCAAGCATTTTCGGATTTCCTTTTGATGCGTTGACGCTTGGCGCTGTTTTCGTAGCGCAGGATGTCGTCCAGAGTTTCAAGCTTTGGCAGGAACAGATTTTCGAGTTCCTTGCTGCGTCCAAGTACCATGGCGACGCGCACCAGATTTTCGAAACCCACATTACGCCCGGCTTCCAGATTGGACACCGTGTTGGTTCCGATGCCGGCACGTGCAGCCACATCCGCTTGTGTCATTTCCAGAGCGAGCCGGTCATTGCGCAGGCGTTCGCAGATCCGCTTGACGATCTCATTCGGTTTGCTAAGGATTAAATCCAACATAATGGGTTTTACACCTCAAAAACTACTTTAAAGCTGGTAATTCTGGATTAGTGAGAGGATCGGTATCAATACATTATTCCTGAGTATTGTGGCTTATCTCTCAGAAATCGCAATAAAACACAGAGAAGTGGAGTTATGCATATTCGATTAAGGGGGGCTTCCTGTGAGGAGGATTACTCCTTGCATTGCTTTTTCTCAAATCGCAGACACAAAAAAACCGGCCCTGTAGGCCGGTTTTTTCTGTTCCTGCATCTCCCGTCGTAACACGACGTGAGACCTGAATGAGTGGAGCGGGTAGAGGGAATCGAACCCTCAACTAAAGCTTGGGAAGCTTTCGTTTTGCCACTAAACTATACCCGCTCAGAGCGGCTGACTTTGTACCAGAGTCGGGCGCGGATTTGAAGTTTTTCTTTTGCCCGCAGCGCGTTACAGCATTGAAAACGGTCATTCGCGGGCAAATCTGCAGGACAATCAATGCTGGTCTTTCAGCCCCACAGACTCGCTCGCGACGACGCTTTTTCAAATGGCCAATGCATGGTGATCCTGAACGAACGCGTAACGCGTTCGGCTCGACTGCGGTGAGGGTTTCAGGAAACCGAGCAGGGCGTTCTGGCTATCGCGGCACGCAGCCTTGTGTTCCATGTCGAGGAAGTGGCCGGTGGCCTGCAGCGTGGTGAAGGTGCTGTGCGCCACATGGTTGCCGAATATCCGGGCGTCTTCGGCGGCGGTGTATTCATCCCATTCGCCGTTGAGAAACAGCACCGGCACGTTGATCTTTTTCGCCGCATTCAAATAGCACTGGCGATCGCTGTGCAGCACGTCACTGATGTGGAAGTGCATCTGCCCGTATTCGTGTTCGGCCAGGCTGCTGACGTGGCGATAGTTGAAGCGCTTGAACAGTGACGGCAGGTGTTTGCCGATAGTGCTGTTGACCAGGTGCCCGACGCGGTCGCCATCGCGCTGGCCGAGGTAATCGACACCGCGCTCCAGGTAATCAAGCATGTGTGCGTTGATTACCGGCGAGAACGAGCTGATCACGGCTTTCTCGATACGCCGCGGCTGATGGGCCAGGGCAACCAGGGTGGCTGTGCCGCCCCAGGAAAACGACAGCACGTGTTCGGCGCCGAAGTGGTCGATCAGCTCCAGCAGGTTCTGCCCTTCGACTTCCTTGGTCAGATGTTTCTCGTGACGGTTGTGGATTTTCGACCGGCCCGCGTAGGGCTGGTCGTAGCAAACCACGTTGAATTGCGGGTGCAGGTTTTTCACAGTCTGTGCAAACGACGCAGTCGTGGCCATCGAGCCGTTGACCAGGATGATGGTCTTTTCTGCGGCGTCTGCGCGATAGAACTCCGTGTAAACCCGATACTGACCCTGTATATCCAGCACAGCGATTTCTGGCCTCATGTCATAAGACTCCTGGCAAGCAAGCGGGTATGCGCGCAAATAGAGATTGCACGAGCTTTGTGACAGGTAGGCATACGCCTGGAATTTGCTTGGCCCATGTCGATCCATGACTGCGGTCGACGGGTGTTGTTATTGGCGGGCAGTCTGCCGGCTGAGGCGCAACCCAAGGGGCTGACGACCGGCAAAAAGTTTCTTGGAAGTATGTGGTGACTCATCGGTCACAATTTGGCCGACGTCCTGATTCAAGCAGTGGGATGGGGATCGCGCAAGTGCCGTTGGTAAATTGTTCGACAACTTCTGCTGAGCGGTCGCCGGCTTAGAACAAATGGATCTCTTCGGTGCGCAAAGCGCGGTACTCGCCCGGTTTTAGAGCGTTATCCAGCGACAGCGGGCCCATGGATTCGCGGTGCAGGCGCAACACTTTGTTGTTGAAGTGACCAAACATGCGCTTCACCTGATGGTAGCGACCCTCGACGATGCTCAGACGCGCCGCTCTTGGGCCGAGCACTTCGAGTTGCGCCGGTTGCGTGGTCAGGTTTTCAAAGGCGAAGTAGATGCCATCGGCAAACGTCAGCGCGTATTGCGGCCCGATCTCCTGTTCGGTCTCGACGTAATAGACCTTCGGCAGTTTGGTCTGCGGTTGGGTCAGGCGTCGCGACCAGCTGCCATCGTTGGTGATCAGCATCAGCCCGGTGGTGTTGAAGTCGAGGCGACCGGCGATGTGCAGGTCGTCTTTGTCCGGTTCATCGATCAGATCAAGCACGGTCGGGTGCTGCGGATCGCGAGTGGCACTGACGCACCCCGGCGGCTTGTGCAGCATGAAGTAGCGTGCCGGTTTGCCGAGTTGCAGGACTTCTTCGTCGACTTCGACGCGGCTGAATTCCAGCACTTCGCTGTGCGGGTCGCTGACGACTTTTCCGTCGATCCGCACGCGCTTTTCCACCAGCAACAGGCGAACCTGCTGACGGTTGTAGCGGGGCAGGTTGCTGAGGAAACGGTCGACGCGCATGGTCAGGAATCGGCGGATAAAGGGGCGCGTATCTTACGGGATCGGTCGCACCGCTGCTTGCAGTTGCGCTTCGACCTGAGCGCAGCGCGGGCATAGGCAGGATTGATTGCGCAGTTCGGCCGGCAGGGCTTCGAGCACTGAGGGGTCGATGCTCACGCCAAAGCACCAGCAGGCCTGGTCGGCAGTGCGCGGGTCGGCCAGGGTGCAGTCGTTGCGCGCGCCACAGGCTGGGCAGAGGTCGGGTTTGATGTCGGAATCAGGCATAGGACGAGTAAGGCATTTCCACGCAATTGCGGTTACGACCAGTTTGTCTGGCCTGCTACATCGCATGATCGGCCCGAGACAGCAGGGTATGCAAGGTGTCATCAGCATGTACGGTGGTGGCACCGATGTATTCCTGGACATTACGCAGGCTAACTGTGGGAGCGAGCCTGCTCGCGAAAGCGGTGGGTCGGCCAACGTAAATGTCGTCTGACACTCCTTCTTCGCGAGCAGGCTCGCTACCACAGGGGGGCAGTGTGACTGACACCGCTGATCTGAAGCTTTTCCGCGCCCGGCACTTGCCCCAGACATGACAGTCAAAAACTGTGTCGGCTGCGCTGTCCTGCTGCGGCCGTGGGTCTTTCAGGAGGCCGTCATGGGTATTTCAAAACTGTTAAGTCGAGTGCTGCTGGGAGCGGTGCTCGGTTCAGGCCTGTCCGGGTGTTACTACTATGCCGGTCCCTACGATGCTTATCCTGCCACGTCTTATTATCCCGGCTACTACTCGCCCTATTACTACGGCGGATATTACGGACCGCGTTACTACGGCGGTGCTCATTATTACTACGGCGGCTACGGCTATCGCGGCGGTTACGGACGCGGTTATCACGGCGGCGGCTATCACGGTGGGCACCACTGATCAGCGGCTGAATGACAGTGTTTTCCAAATGAACAGGATTTCATCAATCACATGTTTCAACTTGTTACGGAAGCGCACCAGATTCGGAAAACGCTGTCAGATGTTTCGTCAGTCACCGAATAAACGACTGATGCCTGCCAGCGTCGCTGGTGTGGCTACCCGCGGTCCAGGAGGCCGCCATGTATCGACGAATTCTTCTACTTGCTGCGATGATGTTTTCCGTTGCCGGTTGCGCTCCCTACTCCTACGCAGACAGTTATTACAGCTCGGAGGTCTACACCTCACCCGCTCCGGCTTACTACAACACTGGCGGCACCTATTACAGCGGTGGCAGCACCTATTACTCGGCCCCGCGCTACTATCAGGCGGCCCCGCGTTACTACCAACCGGCTCCGCGTTACTACTCGGCGCCACGCTACTACCAACCAGCGCCGCGCTACTACGAGAGCCGCCGCTGGCACGACAACGATCGCGGGCGCTGGGACGGGCACCGCGGTGGTGGTTGGGATCGTGACCGTGGCGGCCGTGATCATCACGGTAACCGCGGTGACCACGGCGGGCGAGGCGGTCGCTGGTAATCATCCGCAAACAAAAAAGCGGCGCATTGAGCGCCGCTTTTTTTGTGCCTGCGATTTACCGGGCGTTCAGTATTGCGTCAGATCCGCCAACGGATGCCGACCTTCCCAGACCTTGTGAAAATGCGCCTCGACCACCGCATCCGGAACATTGCTGATATCCGGCCAATGCCAGTGCGGCTTCTGATCCTTGTCGATCAATCGCGCCCGCACCCCTTCGCTGAATTCCGGGTGCCTGCAGCAGTTGAGGCTCAGGGTGTATTCCATCTGAAACACTTCAGCCAGCGACAGATAGCGGGCGCGGAGGATCTGTTCCCAGACCAGATGCGCGGTCAGCGGCGAGCCTTCGCTCAGGGTTTTCGCGGCGCGGGCGATCAGCGGGTCGCTGCTGTCGCGTTGCAGGCTGATGGCTTTCCAGGCACAGGTGACGTCGCTGACGTCGAGCAGTTCGTCGATCCGCTGACGGCGGGGTAACCACTGCGCCTCGGGCATCTGCCCGACGGCTTCCTGTTGCAGGGCCTTGAACAGACTGTTGAGCTGCATGTCGGTCTGTTCCTGCCAGTTGAGTTGCAGCAGGCCTTCGATCAGCTGCGGTTGCTGCTCTTCAAGCAGGAAACGGTCGGCCAGATCCAGATCGATCGCATCGCGGCCATTCATATGTGCACCCGTCAGACCGAGGAACAAGCCGAGCTTGCCCGGCAACCGTGACAAAAACCAACTGGCCCCGACGTCCGGATACAGACCGATGGTGATCTCCGGCATCGCCAGGCGACTGCTCGGCGTGACGATCCGCGTGCTGGCGCCTTGCAACAGGCCCATGCCGCCGCCGAGCACGTAACCGTGGCCCCAGCAGATCAGCGGTTTGGGGTAGGTGTGCAGGCTGTAGTCCAGGCGATATTCGGCGGCGAAAAACTGCGCGGCCAGTGGTGGGACTTCACCGGGATGGGTCCGGCAGGCCTCCACCAGGCTGCGCACTTCGCCGCCGGCGCAGAACGCTTTGGCGCCGTTGCCGCGCAATAGCACGCAGACGATTTGTGGATCTTTGGCCCAGGCGTTCAGTTTGTCGCTCAGGGCGTTGATCATCGGCAAGGACAGCGCGTTGAGCGACTTTTCAGCATCCAGGCTGGCGATCCCGAGACGGGCGCCGTCGGTGCCGGTGAGTTCTTCGAAGTGCAGATTCATCGTGACCTCGATCGGGAAATTGAGCGTTCAGTATGATCGTTGTGTGGGAAAGTGCCGGATCTGTGTCAGATCAATTGACAAGCGTGGTCGGCTTTCCTAGGGTTCGCCCCATTGTTTTTGCCGGGTATGACCATGACTGCTGACGACCGTATCAAACTCGAACCGAGCTGGAAGGAGGCACTGCGTGCTGAGTTCGACCAGCCATACATGGCAGAGTTGCGCAATTTTCTGCAGCAGGAGCGGGCTGCCGGCAAGGAAATCTACCCGCCGGGCCCGCTGATTTTCAACGCGCTGAATTCGACGCCGCTGGATAAAGTCAAAGTGGTGATCCTCGGCCAGGACCCGTATCACGGCCCGGGCCAGGCCCATGGCTTGTGCTTTTCGGTGCAACCCGGCGTGCCGGCGCCGCCGTCGCTGGTCAATATCTACAAAGAGTTGAAGCGCGACTTGAACATCGACATTCCCAACCACGGCTACCTGCAGAGCTGGGCCGATCAGGGCGTGTTGATGCTCAACACCACCATGACTGTCGAGCGCGCCAATGCCAACGCGCACAAGGACAAGGGCTGGCAGTTCTTCACCGACCGGATCATTGAGGTGGTCAGCGAACGCCAGCCGCATCTGGTGTTCATGCTGTGGGGTGCGCACGCGCAGAGTAAGCAGAAGCTGATCGATGCGACCAAGCATTTGGTGCTGACGTCGGTGCATCCATCGCCGTTGTCGGCTTATCGTGGCTTCCTCGGCTGCGGGCATTTCAGTCGGACCAACAAGTTTCTCGAGCAGAATGGCGAAGCGCCAATTGAGTGGCGTCTGCCGCCGATTTGATGGGTTGAATGGGCGGGCCCCTTCGCGAGCAGGCTCGCTCCCACAGGTTCCTGTGGTTGCCACAGATTGTGTGAACACCTCAAAACCCTGTGGGAGCGAGCCTGCTCGCGAAAAGGGCGGCGCGGTATTACTCGGGATTACGGTTCCAGTATTTGAACAACGGCTCCGCCAGAAACAGTACAAACAGCAGCCGCATCACCTGCATCGCCGTCACCAGCGGCACCGACAGTTGCAGGGTCTCCGCCGTCAGACTCATCTCGGCAATCCCACCGGGCATCATGCCCAACGTCAGCGAACGCAGATCCAGATGGGTCAGCGCACTCAAGCCCAGCGCGGCCAATGTGGCGATCAACATGGTCAGCGCCGTGCCGATCAGCGTACGCCCCATGAATGACGGCGCGCGGCGGAAGAACTGTCGATTGAAGTGACAGCCCAGCCCGCTGCCGATCAGCCACTGACCGATCTGGCTGCCGCCGTCCGGCAGGCCGATGTGCAAATCCCAGGCAATGCTCACCGTGGCACTGACCAGCAACGGCCCGAACAGCCACGGATTGGGTTGACGCAAACGCTGCCAGAGCCAGGCGAGCAGGGCGCCCGTGGGAAACAGAATCGCCAGCCAGCGCCAATCGACGTTGCCGGCGTGGGAAATCGGTGTGCCGTCGCCCAGCAGATACTTGAACGCGGCCGGCACGCACAGCACCACCACCAGCACCCGCAGACTCTGCCCCGCCGCGACATGGCTGAGCAGCGCGCCATTGCGCGCGCCGAGGTTGACCATCTCCCCGGAACCGCCGGGCATGCTCGAGAAAAATGCCGTGGCGCGATCTTCGCCGGTACGCCGCATCAACCACACGCCGACCACCGCCGACAGGCTGGTGACCAGCGCGCCGAAGAAAATCAAACCGAAATGACTCAGTACCTGCTCCATCACCAGCGGCGTGAAGTGCAGGCCGATGCCGATGCCGACGATCCATTGGCCGCATTTGCGCCCGCCGGGGATCTCGGTCAATTGCCAGGGTGTCAGGCAGCGCACCAGGATAATCGCCAGCAGCGAGCCGACCATCCACGGCAGTGGCCAGCCGATCTGGCTGGCGATAAAACCGCCAAGCAGACCGACCAGCGGGGTCGCCCACCAGCTTCGGAGGGAGGAGCGATCAGACATCGGCGATGGCGCGTTGCGCCGCCGAGCGTTTGCGCCAGATGCGCAGCAGCGGCATCAGCAACATGATCGCGGTCAGGATCCACACGCCGAAAGTGATCGGGCTCGACCAGAGGATTTCCAGCGCACCGTTGGAGATCGACAGTGCACGACGCAGGTTCTGTTCCATCAGCCCACCGAGGATGAACCCGAGCAGCACGGGCGACAGCGGGAAATCCAGCTTGCGCAGGATGTAGCCGAAGATGCCGATGCCGACCATCAGGAACAGGTCGAAAGTGGTCGCATGCACGGCGTAGACGCCGATCCCGGTGATGATCGCGATCACCGGCACCAGTGCCCAGTTCGGCACGGCGAGGATGCGGGTGAAGATGCGGATCATCGGGATGTTGAGGATCACCAGCATGATGTTGGCGATGAACAACGACGCGATCAGGCCCCAGACGATGTCCGGTTGCTGTTGGAACAGCAGCGGCCCCGGGGTGATGTTGTACAGCGACAACGCGCCGATCATCACGGCGGTGGTGCCCGAACCGGGTACGCCGAGGGTCAGCATCGGCACCAGCGCGCCACACGCCGAAGCACCGATTGCGGTCTCCGGAGCAGCGAGGCCACGGGCGTCACCCTGACCGAATTTGCCGCCGGCACCGGCGATGCGTTTTTCGGTCATGTAGGCCACGGCACTGGCGAGCGTTGCGCCGGCACCCGGCAACACGCCCATGATGAAACCCAGCAGGCCGCAACGGATGTTCACCACGAACACCGACGCCGCTTCCTTGAAGTTGAACATCATGCGTCCGGTGGCTTTCACCGCTTCCTGGCCACGATGGGTTTTTTCCAGCAGCAGGAGGATTTCACTGACCGAGAACAGACCCAGTACCAGCACCACGAACTGGATGCCGTCGGTCAGGTGAATGTTGTCGCCAGTGAAACGGTACACACCGCTGTTGGCGTCGATGCCCACGGTCGACAGAAACAGCCCGATCAGCGCCGCAATAAAAGTCTTCAGCGGTCGATCACCGGCCATGCCGCCAAGGCAGACAATCGCGAACACCATCAACACGAAGTATTCCGCCGGACCGAAGGCAATCGCCCATTTCGCCAGCAGCGGGGCGAACAGCACCATGCCGCAGGTGGCGATGAACGCACCGATGAACGAACTCCATGCCGACAACGACAGCGCGACACCGGCCAGACCCTGACGCGCCATCGGATAGCCGTCGAGGGTGGTCATCACGGTGGAGGCTTCGCCCGGAATGTTCAGCAGGATCGAGCTGATCCGCCCGCCGTATTCGCAACCCAGATACACCGCCGCCAGCAGAATCAATGCCGACTCCGGCGGCAGGCCGAGGGCGAAGGCGATCGGGATCAGCAGGGCCACGCCATTGATCGGACCCAGGCCCGGCAACAGCCCGACCACGGTGCCGATCAGCGTGCCGGTCAAGGCCGTGACCAGGTTGTACGGGCTCAGCGCGACGCCGAAGCCCTGACCCAAATAACCGAGAGTATCCATATCAGTTCTCCAGAACGTCGAGCAGGCCCAAAGGCAGCGGAACGTCCATCAGACGGTCGAACAGCAGGTACAGACCGATGGCCATCAATGTCGTGACCACAATGCTTGGCAACCAGCGACCGCCATACAGGCGCGCCATCGGGATGCCGATCAGGATGCTGCTGAGGATGAAGCCCAGCGGTTCGAACAGGCCGGCGAAGACCAGCAGCAACAGCACGCAGATGCCGATCTTGGTCAGGGTTTCGCGATCCAGCGGCGGCTCGTCTTCGCTGTGTTTGATCGGTGCCGGGCGGAACACCATGTACAGCAGCGCCACGCCCATCAGGCCGAGCATCAGCAGAGGAAAGGCGCGTGGGCCGACCGGTTCATAAGAAAAAGCCGCTTGATACGGCCACGCCATCAGCGCCAGGCCGACGCAGGCCAGCAACAGCACCGAGGCGAAAATGCGTTGTAAGAGCATGGGAAACTCCTGTGCCGAGGCCTCGATGCGCGAGGCCGCAGCCGCTAGACAGAGACGATCACTGAATCAGGCCGAACTCTTTGGCCAGCACTTTGTAGTCCGCGACCTGCTTCTTCACGTAGGTGTCCAGCTCCGGGCCGGTCATAGCGAACGGAAACAGTTCACGCTGATCGCGCAGCTTGGCGAACTCATCGGAGGCCAGCAGTTTGTCGAAGGCGTCTTTCCACCAGGCGTAGTCTTCGTCGCTGACTTTTGGCCCAAGGTAGAAACCACGCACCACCGGCCAGACGATGTCGTAGCCCTGCTCGCGCGCGGTCGGGATGTCTTTCATTTCCGGTTCGTCGATGCGTTTATCGGCGAACACCGCGAGCAGCCGCATGTCACCGCTCTGGATATGCGGCATGGAGTCGGAGATGTCGGTACTACCCACCTGGATGTGACCGCCGAGCAGTGCAGTAGCGATTTCGCCGCCGCCTTCGAGGGCGACGTAACGCAGGTCACGCGGGTTGATCCCGGCAGCCTTGGCGATCAGTGCGGTCTGCATCCAGTCCTGGCTGCCGACGGTGCCGCCGGAACCGATCACCACGGAGCTCGGATCTTTCTTCAGGGCTTTGACCAGATCGTCGAGGGTCTTGTAAGGCGAATCGCTTTTCACCGCGATGGCACCGTAACTGGTGCCGACGGCGGCCAGCCAGCGCACATTGGTTTCATCGAAACGACCAAACTTGCCTTGCGCCAGATTCAGCAGCGAACCGCTGGACCACGCCACCAGCGTGCCGGCGTCGGCCGGGCGCTGGGCGACGACCGCGTTGTACGCCACCGCGCCGACACCGCCGGGCATGTAGGTCACGCGCATCGGTTTGGTCAGCAGTTTTTCGTTGACCAGCGCGCTCTGCGCCAGTTTGCAGGTCAGGTCGAAACCACCGCCGGGGGAGGCCGGGGCGATGCATTCCGGACGTTTCGGTTCGGCCATCAGTTGGCCGGCGAACAACATGACGCCAGCGGCCAGAGCAACTTTACGCAGTGATAAGTTCATCTATGTCTCCTTGGGAGTTGTTGTTATGGACGTACTGAATTACCAAAGGGCAACGCTATAGCTCACCAGCAGACGCACTTCATCGGCATCGCGAGCGGAGTAGTTGGAACGGTAGGTGGCATTACGCAGGCGTACGGCAACGTCCTTCAGGGCGCCGCTTTGTACTACATATTTGATCTCGGTGTTGCGCTCCCACTCTTTGCCTTCTTCGCCATTCTTGAGCTTGATGTTGTCACCGCTCAGGTAACGGCTCATGAACGACAGGCCAGGGATGCCGAGGCGGGCGAAGTCGAAATCGTAACGCGCCTGCCAGGAGCGTTCTTCGGCGCCGGCAAAGTCGTTGATCTGCACGAAGTTGACCAGGTACGGGTCGCTGCCATCGACATACGGGAACGCGCTGTCGCCGGACATGTGCTGATAACCGGCGCTGAACTTGTGGCCGCTCAGGGCATAGCTGACCAGACCGTTGAGCGAGCGGTTGTCGATCTCGCCACCACGGGCCGCGCCCTGATCGTCACTGACGGCAAAGCGCAGGTCGGTGGCGAAGGTGCCCGGGCCCATCGGCCGCGAGGCGACCAGACCGAAGAAGTGCTGGTTATAGACTTCGTCGAGTTGGGCGAAATGGTAACTGCCGGTGATCTTGTCGGTGAACTTGTAGTCCACGCCGGCGAAATCGAAATGCTTGCCGGCCACGGTGCCCGCGAAGCGGCTGTTCTTGTTGTTAAGGGCGATGTCCTCGAAATCGGTGCTGTCGCGATCCTTGGCTTTCTCTAGGCGCCCGCCGGTGAAGGTCAGGTTCTTGATCTCTTTGGAGGTCAGCAAACCACCTTCAAACGTCTGCGGCAGGATGCGCCCGTCATTCGGTTTGAGAATCGGCAGTTCGGGAATCAGGCTGCCGATTTTCAGTTCGGTGGCGGAGATTTTCACTTTGCCGGTCAGGCCGACTTTCGAGTATTCGTTGGCGGCGCGCCCGTCATCGTGGGTCGGCAGCAGGCCGGTGCCGGTACGATCCGGACTCGAATCAAGTTTGACCCCGAGCATGCCCAGCGCATCGACACCGAAGCCCACGGTGCCGTCGGTGTAACCCGATTGCAGGTTGAGCATGAAACCCTGCGCCCATTCATCACGCTTGCTTTGCTGGGCACTGGTGCCGTCGCGAAAGTCGCGGTTGAAGTACATGTTGCGGGTTTCGAAGGTGGCGGAACTGTCTTTGATGAAGTCGGCGTAGCTCAGCGGCGAAAAACCGGCGAGGGCAGCGGTGCTGGCGAGGGTGGCGTGGCGCAAACGAGAAGGACGAACAGGCGTAGAAGCCTTGGTCTGCAAGGACGGCATGCGGGTGTACTCCGTTTATTGTTCTTATTGGTCGAAAACGCTTCGAGGCGTTTTTCGTATCGCTGTGTGGCAGCAGCGACGGCAGTCGAAACTGCCCGTGACCGGACTCTAACGGGCTAACCTTTCACTAACCTTTCAGCTGGATTTCGCGGGTTTCGGGCTTCACAGCGGCGGTTGCGGCTGTAAACTCCGCGGCAAAGAGTGGCGTCGGCCATCCCTGAATGAGGTAGAGATCCATGCGTGTTCTGCTCGTCGAAGACCATTTGCAACTGGCCGAAAGCGTCGCCCAGGCGCTCAAGAGCACCGGTCTGACCGTGGACGTGTTGCACGATGGCGTGGCCGCCGACCTTGCGCTGGGCAGCGAGGAATACGCGATGGCGATCCTCGATGTCGGCCTGCCGCGCATGGACGGTTTCGAGGTGCTGGCACGCCTGCGCGCACGCGGCAAAAACCTGCCGGTGTTGATGCTGACGGCGCGCAGCGATGTGAAGGACCGCGTGCACGGCTTGAATCTGGGTGCTGACGATTACCTGGCCAAACCGTTCGAACTGACCGAGCTCGAAGCACGGGTCAAAGCGCTGTTGCGGCGCAGTGTGCTCGGCGGCGAGCGCCAACAGCGCTGTGGCGTGCTGGCCTACGATCTCGACACCCGGCGCTTCAGCCTCGGCGAAGAACTGCTGACTCTGACCTCTCGCGAACAAGCCGTGCTCGAAGCGTTGATCGCCCGCCCGGGACGAGTGATGAGCAAGGAGCAACTGGCGGCACAGGTGTTCGGTCTCGACGAGGAGGCCAGCCCCGACGCCATCGAAATCTACGTGCATCGCCTGCGCAAGAAACTCGACGGCCAACCGGTGGCGATCGTGACCTTCCGTGGCCTCGGTTACCTGCTGGAAAGTCGCGATGCATAAGCCCAGCAGCCTGCGCTGGCGGTTGCTGTGGAACCTCGCGTTGTTGCTGGTGGTGTTGATGCTCGCCAGTGGTCTGAGCGCGTACTGGAACGGGCGCGAAGCTGCCGACACGGCTTATGACCGAACCCTGTTGGCCTCGGCGCGAACCATTGCCGCCGGCCTGTCGCAGCGCGACGGCACGCTCAGCGCCGACGTGCCCTACGTGGCGCTGGACACCTTCGCTTACGACAGCGCCGGGCGGATTTACTACCAGGTCAACGACATCCATCAGAAGCTGATTTCCGGCTATGAAAACCTGCCCGGACCACCACCCGGTACGCCGAGAACCGACGATTATCCAGCGCTCGCGCGCTTCTATAACGCGACCTATCGCGGGCAGAACGTGCGCGTGGTCAGCCTGCTCAAAGCGGTCACCGAACCGAACATGAACGGTATGGCGGAAATCCGTGTCGCCGAAACCGATGAGGCGCGAGTCAGCATGGCCCGCAGTCTGGCGGCCGATACGCTGCTGCGTCTGGGCATGCTCGCGATCGGCGCCTTGTTGCTGGTGTGGTTTGCGGTGAGTGCCGCGCTGCGCCCGCTGGAGCGTTTGCGCACGGCGGTGGAGGAGCGTCAGCCCGATGATTTGCGGCCGCTGCCGCTGGTGGAAGTGCAACATGAATTGTGGCCGCTGGTGCGCGCGCTCAATCACTTCACCGAACGCTTGCGCGGGCAGTTCGAGCGGCAGGCGCAGTTCATCGCCGATGCCGCCCACGAACTGCGCACGCCACTGGCGGCGTTGAAGGCGCGGCTGGAACTTGGGCTGCGTTCGACTGAAGCGGAAACCTGGCGCACAACCCTGGAATCCTCTGCGCAAAGCACTGATCGCCTGACCCATCTGGCCAATCAACTGCTGTCGCTGGCGCGGGTGGAAAACGGTGCCCGGGCGATTGCCGAGGGCGGCGCGCAACTGCTCGATCTGAGTCAGTTGGCCCGCGAGCTGGGCATGGCCATGGCGCCGTTGGCTCATGCGCGCGGGGTCGCGCTGGCTCTGGAGGCGGATGAGCCGGTGTGGCTGCGCGGTGAGCCGACGTTGCTCAATGAGCTGCTGAGCAATCTGGTGGACAACGCACTGGCGCATACGCCACCGGGCGGCAACGTGATTCTGCGGGTCGCGGCGCCGGCGGTGCTTGAGGTTGAAGATGACGGGCCGGGGATTCCGCTGGAAGAGCGTGATCGGGTGTTTGAACGCTTCTATCGGCGCAATCAGCAGGTCGCGGGTTCAGGGTTGGGGCTGGCGATTGTCGGAGAGATCTGCCGGGCGCATCTGGCGCAGATCACCTTGCACGATGGAGAGCAGGCCGGTTTGAAGGTCCGGGTGAGTTTTATTGCCGGATAAATGTGGTTTTGGTGCGGGCCTCTTCGCGAGCAAGCCCGCTCCCACAGGGAATCCACGCGGTACACAAATCCCCTGTGGGAGCGGGCTTGCTCGCGAAGGCCGCGCCGCGGTTCCGGATCAGTAAAACATCGTCCGCGATTCTTGCAGATCCGCGCACAACTCCTTGTTCTCCGGATCGATCCCAAGCTTCCTGAACGCCGGCACGCTGAGCGGGTCAATCCGCGCAATCGGATGATCGCTGTCCTTGTGACAATACAGACTCGCCACCTGCACCAGATCGACGTAATCGAGGTGCGCCGAGTCGCGTTTGAAATCCAGGTACAGCCCCGGCAACGCCACCAGTTGTTCGGGAAATTCCCAGACCCGCAACAGCTTGTCGCCCAGCAGCGGGTGAATGTGGTCGATCACATGGTTGAGGCTGACCGGGTCCGACAGCAGTTCGTAGTGATCTTCGGCGTATGTGAGGATCGGCAATACGCCGATCTGATGCACCAGTCCGCCCAACGCCGCCTGATCAGGTTTGAGTTGGGTGTGCCGACGGCACAGGGCGTAGCTGACGCCGGCGATCTCCAGGCTCTTGCGCCAGACTTCGCGCATCTTCTGTTCGACCACCTCGGAGCGGGCGTGGAAGATCTGTTCCATCACCAGGCCGATCGCCAGGTTGCTGCTGTAGTTCACCCCCAGTCGGGTGATCGCGGTGTGCAGGTCGGTGACTTCCTGGGTCGCGCGCAGCAACGGGCTGTTGACCACTTTGATCAGTCGCGCCGACAACGCCGTGTCGCGGCCAATCACTTTGCTCAGGTCGCTGACACTGATCTCCGGGTCTTCGGCGGCCTTGCGAATTTGCAGGGCCACTTCCGGTAACGTTGGCAGAACCAGGTCATCGTTATCGATGGCCTCAACCAAATCCTGTTGGACCTTATCCGCCAGCTCGCTCATGTAGATTCTCTAGGGTGTTGCAACAAAAGCTGCGATCAGCGCTGGATTTCGCGGTCGCGATCCAGTTCGTAGGGCAGGTCGAGCAAATGCAGGGCTGGCCCTTCGAGGTCGCCCAGGTGCAGATCACCCGCTTCGGCAGCTTCGGCCTGCAACACCGCCAACAGTTCAATCTTTTCTGCGGCGCGGGCGGCAATCACCACTTCGCCGATGGCGCTGCTGTGGCTTGGGGCGAACAGCGGGGTGCCCGGCTCTGGCAGTTCAGTCGCGTCAAGTTCTACGCGATAGAGGCGACGCTTGAGCTTGCCCAAGTACTGCATGCGCGCGACGATTTCCTGGCCGGTGTAGCAACCTTTCTTGAAACTCACGCCACCGACGGCCTGCAGGTTGAGCATCTGCGGGATGAACAACTCGCGGGTGGTCGGCATGACCTGACCGATACCGGCGCGAATCTGCCCCAGCAGCCATTGGTTCAATTTGCCTTCAGGCAGGGCGGTGGCCAACTTGGCTTTGATGGCATCGGCTTGATCGGCCGGTACCCAGAGTTCGGCGCGATCCGGCGAGACGCGAATCGCGATCAGGCTTGCGTTGCGCACCACGCTGTCGGTTTCGCCTGGCAGGTTCAGACCCAGGCTGGCCAACGCGGCGTCGCCGTGCTCCAGGCCAAAACGCACCCAGGCGGCGCTTTCGTCGGTCAATTTGGATTTGGAGAACACCGCGTACTTTTTTAGATCCGCCAGTTGCGGCTCCAGCAGTTCACTGGCCATTGCCAGCAGCACGCCGTCACCTTCGAGCAGAATGCGGAAGCTCGACTGCATCCGGCCTTTTTGCGTGCAGCGCGCGCCCAGGCTGGCCTGGCTGTCGCTGAGGTAATTGATGTTGCAGGTCAATTGGCCTTGCAGGAATTTGCCGGCATCCACGCCGCGAACCGCGAGTACGCCTTCATGAGACAGGGTGCAGAAAAAAGCAGAATCGGCCATGGGTCATCGCAGGGTAAAAAAGTCTGGGGCACATCATAAGGGCGCGTTGTTGAAATGGGTAGTTGATAAAGGATCGGTGGTGCCCGACCAAAGCCGACTGTGCGACCCGCGCCGGGGCTGTATACTGCGCGCCTATTTGAGGAGGGCTCCATGGTCGAACAAGTTGAACTCAATCGCCTCTTCTGGCACAGCCGCCGCGGCATGCTGGAACTTGACGTGCTGCTGGTGCCGTTCGTGAAAGAGGTCTATCCGCACCTCAACCAGGTCGATCGCGACTTGTATGTCCGTCTGCTGACCTGTGAGGATCAGGACATGTTCGGCTGGTTCATGGAGCGCAGTGAGTCCGAAGACCCTGAGCTGCAGCGCATGGTCCGGATGATCCTGGACCGTGTTCAGCCCAAGTAATACGTTCGAATGCCGCTGGCATGCCTCTCGGCAGTTGCTGGCGGCGTATCTGTTGACCCAGGCGTTCGCGCTGGGTGTGTTGTTTCTCCTGTCGATTCCACTCTGGGCCTGTCTGCTCGGGGCGTTCGCCTGTCTGCTGCACGCCGTGTGGGTGTTGCCACGGCAGATTCTGCTGACGCATCCGCAGGCTTTTTGCCGATTGCGCCGCGATGCCGATGGCTGGCAATTGTGGAATCAGGCGGGCGGCTGGCAAGCAGTCCAGCTGCGCCCTGACAGCCTGGCGTTGCCGTTGATCGTGGTGCTGCGCTTTCGTTTGCGCGGGGAGCGGCGGGTGCGCTCGATCTGTGTACCGCGAGACTCGCAGGCAGCGGATGTGCACCGACGCCTGCGAGTGCGGCTCAAGTTCAGCCGGCGTAGGTGGGCGGCACCAGAATAGTGTCGAGCGCCTCGGGCAGCAGGTTCGGGTAGTCGAGGGTGTAATGCAGGCCGCGACTTTCCTTGCGCTCCATGGCTGAGCAGATCATCAGTTCGGCGACTTGCGCCAGATTGCGTAGCTCGATCAGGTCGCGGCTGACTTTATAGTTGCTGTAGAACTCGTCGATCTCGTCCAGCAACAGACGCACGCGGTGCTGCGCCCGTTGCAGACGCTTGTTGGTGCGCACGATCCCCACGTAGTCCCACATGAAGCGGCGCAGCTCGTCCCAGTTGTGGGCGATGATCACGTCTTCGTCGGAATCGGTCACCTGGCTGGCGTCCCACTCGGGCAGGGCGGTTGGCGCGGTGACCTCATCCAGTTGTGCAAGAATGTCCGCTGCCGCCGAGCGGGCATAAACGAAGCATTCGAGCAGCGAGTTGCTGGCCATGCGGTTGGCCCCGTGCAGGCCGGTGAAGCTGGTTTCGCCGATGGCGTACAGCCCCGGCACGTCGGTGCGACCGTGCTGGTCAACCATCACCCCGCCACAGGTGTAGTGCGCCGCCGGTACGACCGGGATCGGCTGCCTGGTGATGTCGATGCCGAAACCCAGGCAGCGCTCGTAAACCGTCGGAAAGTGGCTTTTGATGAAGGCTTCAGGCTTGTGGCTGATGTCGAGATACACGCAGTCGACGCCCAGGCGCTTCATTTCATGGTCGATGGCGCGGGCGACGATGTCGCGTGGCGCCAGTTCGGCACGTTTGTCGAAACGCGGCATGAACCGTTCGCCGTTGGGCAGCTTCAGGTGCGCGCCTTCGCCACGCAAGGCTTCAGTGATCAGGAAACTCTTGGCCTGCGGGTGATACAGGCACGTAGGGTGGAACTGGTTGAATTCCAGGTTCGCCACTCGGCAGCCCGAGCGCCAGGCCATGGCGATGCCGTCACCGCAAGCGCCGTCGGGGTTACTGGTATAGAGGTAGACCTTGGCGGCGCCGCCGGACGCGAGGATCACGAAGCGTGCGCCGTAGGTGTCGACTTCGCCGGTCGCGCGATTCAGCACATAGGCGCCGAGGCAGCGCTCGCCATTCATGCCCAGACGGCGTTCGGTGATCAGATCAACGGCAACTCGCTGCTCCAGCAGTTCGATGTTGCTGCGCTCTCTGGCCTGGGCGAGGAGGGTGGTGAAAATCGCTGCGCCGGTTGCGTCCGCGGCATGGATGATGCGCCGATGGCTGTGGCCGCCTTCGCGAGTCAGGTGGAATTCGAAACCGCCGTCTTCGGTGCCGGACTGTTCGTCGCGGGTGAACGGCACCCCCTGGTCGATCAGCCACTGGATGGCTTCGCGGCTGTGCTCGACGGTAAAACGCACCGCGTCTTCATGGCACAGACCGCCGCCGGCATTCAGGGTGTCGTCGACGTGGGATTCGACAGTATCGGTATCGTCCAGCACGGCAGCGACGCCGCCCTGGGCCCAATAAGTCGAGCCGTTGGCCAGATCACCTTTGCTCAATACGGCAATGCGCAAATGACCCGGCAGGGTCAGCGCGAGACTCAAACCGGCAGCGCCGCTGCCAATCACCAGAACATCGTGTTGAAACTGTTGGCTCATTTCAGGATTCCGCTCAAAGCGACCCGGATCGGGGGTGGCGCAGGACAGCTGGATCGGCGAGTCAAGACAGCCACACAGCCCACTAGTATATAGAGGGGTGGAGCGGCACAATAGCCGGGCCCGTATGGCATTGTGAAACTACTGTGACGACAAAAGCTTGACGTTTCGTCGGACGTTTTTTTCTGTCGTTTTGGGAAAAGGCGACTGTATCGAGGATGAAACAGGCTTTTTCAGCACGCGGTTGCTCAATGTCGCTTCAGCACGGCTATAAATAATTGGAACTTTTGCCAGAGGCCCAAGATCAATAGTCAGTTGCCAGAAGCACGGGACAGTGTCGGCTTCAATGCAGAACCTGCGATTGGGTTTTTGCCGGCGAACCGATGACAAGATTATTCGCGCAGCCGGTTTATCCCGCGCTGCGTTTTTCGTGCGTGCCAAATCAGAGCCCGCAGGAAACTTGCCTGGAGGGGGAGAACTTTTGCGAAAAGCCCGAGTCTATGTTTGCAAGTCTGGTCGTTTAGTTATGCAAGCCTCCTCCATGCTTATCGAGGAGTGTTCATGCTAACCCAGGAAGAGGATCAGCAGCTGGTCGAGCGCGTTCAGCGTGGCGACAAGCGAGCTTTCGATCTGCTGGTGCTGAAATATCAGCACAAAATTCTCGGGTTGATCGTGCGTTTCGTGCACGACACCCATGAAGCCCAGGATGTGGCTCAGGAAGCCTTTATCAAGGCCTACCGAGCGCTAGGAAACTTTCGCGGAGACAGCGCGTTCTATACGTGGCTTTACCGCATCGCCATCAACACGGCAAAGAACTATCTGGTTTCACGCGGCCGCCGGCCGCCGGATAGCGATGTAAGTTCTGAAGACGCAGAGTTCTACGACGGCGATCACGGCCTGAAGGATCTCGAATCGCCGGAACGCGCGTTGCTGCGGGATGAGATCGAAGGCACCGTCCATCGAACCATTCAGCAACTGCCAGAGGATTTACGTACGGCTTTAACTTTACGTGAATTCGATGGTCTGAGTTACGAGGACATTGCGAGCGTCATGCAGTGTCCGGTGGGTACCGTGCGCTCCCGGATTTTCCGCGCCCGGGAGGCCATCGATAAAGCCCTGCAGCCGTTGTTGCAGGAAAACTGAGACAGCGGCGACAGCCAAGAGAGGAACGCCATGAGTCGTGAAGCCCTGCAGGAATCGCTGTCCGCAGTGATGGATAACGAAGCGGACGAACTGGAATTGCGTCGAGTGATCAATGCACTGGACGATGTTGAAACCCGTGAGACCTGGGCTCGTTATCAGATCGCTCGGGCAGCCATGCACAAGGATCTGCTGCTTCCGCGTCTGGACATTGCTGCGGCAGTTTCTGCTGCGCTGGAAGACGAAACGGCTCCAGCCAAAGTATCCCGCGGCCCTTGGCGCAACCTGGGTCGTCTGGCCGTTGCGGCTTCGGTGACCGTTGCGGTACTGGCTGGTGTGCGCCTGTACAACCAGGACGAAATCGCTGGCGTCGAACTGGCCCAGCAGTCCAATCAGCCTTCGCTGGTTGCGCCGCAGGTCAAAGGCCCGGCTGTTCTGGCAGGCTACAAGGAAAGCTCGGAAACTACCGGTCCGATGGCCAACGGCGTCCTGCAAGGTCAGCCAGGCTGGCACGATCAGCGTCTGCCAGGCTATCTGCGTCAGCATGCCCAGCAAGCTGCGTTGAAAGGTACTGAAAGCGCTCTGCCTTATGCGCGTGCAGCAAGCATGGAAAACCGTTAAGGAGGATCATGCGCGCCATACCTCTACTTTCGCTTCTGCTTAGCGGCTGGTTCATTGTTCCAGCCCATGCCGACGAGGCCCAGGACTGGCTGATCCGCCTGGGTCAGGCGGAGCAGCAGCAAAGCTTCCAAGGCACTTTCGTATACGAGCGTAACGGTAGTTTTTCTACCCACAATATCTGGCATCGTGTCCAGAACGGTCAGGTCCGCGAGCGTTTGCTTCAGCTCGACGGCTCGGCTCAGGAAGTCGTGCGTGTTGATGGGCATACTCAATGCGTCAGCGGCACTCTGATTGCGGGGTTGGGAGACTCTCCCAACTCGACCGCTCGTTCGCTTGATCCCCAAAAGCTGAAAAACTGGTATGAGCTTGCCGTCATCGGCAAGTCGCGCGTGGCCGGGCGTGATGCGGTCATTGTATCGCTGACGCCCCGCGACCAGCATCGTTATGGTTTCGAGCTGCATCTGGATAAACAGACCGGTTTGCCACTGAAGTCGTTGTTGCTCAACGACAAGGGGCAGCTACTCGAGCGTTTCCAGTTCACCAGCCTCGATACCGCTGATGTCCCGTCGGACAAAGATCTGCAAGCTGGCACCGAGTGCAAGGCCGTCACTATTGATAGTGACAAGGCCTCTGCCGTGAAAACGGCTCAGGTCTGGCATTCCGACTGGCTGCCTCCGGGTTTTGTGCTGACCAGCAGCACTTCACACAAAGATTCTGAAACCAAGACTCAAGTCAGTAGCCTGATGTATGACGACGGGCTGGCACGGTTTTCGGTATTTCTTGAGCCGTTGAACGGTGCAACAGTGACCGATACCCGCACGCAGTTGGGGCCAACTGTCGCTGTTTCCCGCCGCCTCACTACGCCTGAGGGCGAGATGATGGTGACGGTGGTCGGCGAAATTCCAATCGGCACGGCCGAGAGGATTGCCCTTTCGATGCGCAACGATGGCGCTGCAACCAGCAAGCAGTGAGCTGATTTCAGTCATTTCCACTTCTTCTTCGAGACGTAGATGAAATGTTTGCTCAGCATTTTCATTTGCAAATCACCCGAAAGTTTTTTATAGGTCAGAGCCTCACGGCTCTGGCCTTGTCTGTTGTTCCCGGAACAAAAATACCGGCCCGCGGTTCCCGGTGTTCCTTGCTCCATATCGCTTAACCCTGCTCGTCGTAACGGGAGCTGTATGTCGATACTTAGCTTGAAGTCTTATCTCTCCATTTTCGCCACCGTGCTGGTGCTGGGTCAGGCTGTCCCCGCTGTCCAGGCGGCCGACCTGCCGGATTTCACCCAACTGGTTGAACAGGCCTCGCCTGCAGTGGTGAACATCAGTACCACGCAGAAGCTGCCGGACCGCAAGGTGAACCAGCAGATGCCTGACCTGGAAGGCTTGCCGCCGATGTTGCGCGAGTTCTTCGAGCGCGGCATGCCGCCTCAGCAGCGTTCGCCGCGCGGCGATCGTCAGCGTGAAGCGCAATCGCTCGGTTCGGGCTTCATCATTTCCTCCGATGGCTACATCCTGACCAACAACCATGTGATTGCCGATGCCGACGAAATCCTCGTGCGTCTGGCTGATCGCAGTGAAATGAAAGCCAAGCTGATCGGTACCGACCCTCGCTCCGACGTGGCCCTGCTGAAAATCGATGGCAAGGATCTGCCGGTGCTCAAGCTCGGCAAGTCCCAGGACCTGAAGGCGGGTCAGTGGGTCGTGGCGATCGGTTCGCCGTTCGGCTTTGACCACACTGTGACCCAAGGCATTGTCAGCGCCGTCGGCCGTAGCCTGCCGAACGAAAACTACGTGCCGTTCATCCAGACCGACGTGCCAATCAACCCGGGTAACTCCGGTGGCCCGCTGTTCAACCTGAACGGTGAAGTGGTCGGGATC
The DNA here is from genome assembly GCF_900215165.1 of Pseudomonas sp. LAMO17WK12:I5. NCBI lineage: Bacteria > Pseudomonadati > Pseudomonadota > Gammaproteobacteria > Pseudomonadales > Pseudomonadaceae > Pseudomonas > Pseudomonas sp. LAMO17WK12:I5. The sequence continues at coordinate 419,310 of NZ_OBDS01000002.1, forward strand.
AACTCGCAGATCTACACCCGTTCCGGTGGCTTCATGGGTGTGTCGTTCGCCATTCCGATCGACGTGGCGATGGACGTTTCCAATCAGCTGAAAAGCGGTGGCAAAGTCAGCCGCGGCTGGCTGGGCGTGGTCATCCAGGAAGTGAACAAGGATCTGGCCGAGTCGTTCGGTCTTGATAAGCCGGCCGGTGCGCTGGTTGCGCAGATTCAGGATGACGGTCCGGCAGCCAAGGGTGGCCTGCAAGTGGGCGACGTGATCCTGAGCATGAACGGTCAGCCGATCGTCATGTCCGCCGACCTGCCACACCTGGTGGGTGCGCTGAAAGCGGGCGCCAAGGCCAACCTCGAAGTGATCCGTGACGGCAAGCGCAAGAATGTCGAGCTGACTGTCGGTGCGATTCCGGATGAGGACAAAGAGCTGGCTGCACTGCCGAAGTCGGGTGCGGAAAGCAGCAGCAACCGTCTCGGCGTTTCGGTGGCGGAACTGACCGCTGAGCAGAAGAAAACCTACGACCTCAAGGGCGGAGTGGTGATCAAGGAAGTTCAGGACGGTCCTGCGGCTTTGATCGGTCTGCAACCGGGTGACGTGATCACTCACCTGAACAACCAGGCCATCGGCTCCACCAAGGAGTTCACCGAGATCGCCAAGGCGCTGCCGAAGAATCGTTCGGTGTCGATGCGCGTCCTGCGTGAAGGTCGCGCGAGCTTCATCACCTTCAAACTGGCTGAATAACCCGGTTGCGGTGAAATAAAAACCGCCTCGAAAGAGGCGGTTTTTTATACCTGAATTTTTTGTCGCTGATGAAAACTCAGCCCATCATGTCCTTGATCATGCGCTCCTGCTCCATCAGCTCGCGCTGGCGTGCATCGATCCGCGAGGACAGCGGGAAGTTGCTGCCCGCCTTGCGCTTGGCAAAATCAAGCTGCTGGATCGCCTGACGATAATCGCCGACCAGTGCGAAGTACTCGGCGCGAGCCTGATGCAGACCGATGATATTGCCGGACAGACCACGGGTTTCCGCGACCTGATACCACACGTCAGGATCATTCGGACGGGATTTGAGCAAGCTGTCGAGGGCTTTCTCGGCGTCGGCGGTGCGATTCTGTTTCAGCAACAGATCGACCCGAACCTGATTCAGTGGGTAGTTGCCCGGATACTGGGTGAGCATCCGGTCAACCCGCGTTTGCGCATCCGGCAGGCGGTTGTTGGTAATGTCCAGGTCGATCTGCGCGAGGTTGTAGATGATCTCGTTGGGTGACTTGGCCAGCAGCTGTTTGAGATTCTCCCTGGCTTCATTGAGCTGGCCGCCCTTGATCTGAGCGATCGCCAGGCCGTAACGCGCCACGTCGTTCTTCGGGTTCTCGTCCAGTTGTGCACGAAAGCGCTTGGCGCCCAGTCCCGGGGTTTCTTCGTAGATCAGCTGTACGCGGGCGCGGATCAACTGATAGCGCATGCTGTCTTCAATGCCGCCCGCTGGCGCTTGTTCTGCGCGGTTACGGGTGTCGGCGATACGCGATTCGGTCACCGGGTGAGTCAGCAGAAATTCTGGCGGCTTGGCGTCGAAGCGGTATTGGCGCATCAGACGTTCGAACATGGTCGGCATCGAGCGCGGGTCGTATCCGGCCTTTTCCAGGTTGAGGATGCCGATACGGTCGGCTTCCTGCTCGTTCTGGCGCGAGAAGGTACGCTGCGACTGAATGGCTGCGGCCTGAGTGCCGGCGATGGTCGCGATCCCGGCATCACCGCCACCGGCGGCGGCAATCACGATCCCCGCGAGCAGCGCCGCCATCATCGGTACCTGCATCCGCTGCGAAGCTTCGACGCCGCGCGCGAAGTGGCGTTGCGACAAGTGCGCCAGTTCGTGGGCCAGTACCGAGGCGTATTCGCCTTCGGTCTGCGCGTTGAGGAACAGGCCGCCGTTGACCCCGACCACGCCACCCGGCGCCGCAAAAGCGTTGAGTTGCGGGCTGTTGATCAGAATGAATTCCAGGCGACGATCGGTCACCTGGCTGGTTTCCACCAGCTTGTAGACGCTGGATTCGACGTAGTCTTTGAGCTGCGGATCGTTGAGCTGTGCAACCTGACTGCGCAACATCGCCAGCCAGGCGCGGCCCAGCTGATATTCCTGTTGCGGAGAGACAATGGCAGAACTGGCGTCGCCAAGTGACGGCAGATCGTCGGCAAAGCCCGGTGAGGCGAGCAGGCAAGCGAGCGTCAGCAGGGTAGGGCGCAGAAATGTCATGCACAAAGCCTTAGAAGACAAAGACCTTACTGTAGCCGGACACCGGGCTTGCGACCAGATATTCTAGGCACCTCAACCACCTGAACCGGAGTGACGCAATGACTGACGCTGTAGCCCATGACTGTGAATTGGACGCCAGTGGCCTGAATTGCCCGTTGCCGTTGCTCAAGGCCAAGATGGAACTCAACAAGCTGCCCAGCGGCGCGGTGCTCAAGGTGATCGCCACGGACGCGGGTTCGCAGCGCGACTTCCGCACCTTTGCCCGTCTGGCCGGTCATACGCTGCTGCGCGAAGAAGACGAAGCGGGCGTCTACCGTTACTGGTTGAAAAAAGCCTGAACCGACAGCGTAAAAGACCTAAGGATTATTGATGTTCAAAGTGTTACGCGACTGGATTCAGCGCTACTTTTCCGACGAAGAAGCGGTGGTGCTGGCGGTGCTGCTGTTTCTCGCCTTCACCGCGGTGCTCACGCTCGGTGGCATGCTCGCGCCGGTATTGGCCGGGATGGTGCTGGCGTATCTGATGCAGGGGCTGGTACTCGCACTGGAGCGTATGCGCGTGCCTGGTGCGGCGGCGGTGGGGCTGGTATTTGCGCTGTTCATGGGCGTGTTGCTAGTGTTCATCGTGGTAGTGTTGCCGTTGCTGTGGCATCAGTTGATCACGCTGTTCAACGAGCTGCCGGGGATGCTGGCCAAATGGCAGTCGCTGTTGCTGTTGCTGCCGGAGCGCTATCCGCATCTGGTCTCTGACGAGCAGGTGCTGCAGGCTATCGAAGCGGCGCGTGGCGAAATCGGCAAGTTCGGCCAATGGGCGCTGACCTTTTCGCTGTCGAGCCTGCCGCTGCTGGTCAATATCATGATCTATCTGGTGCTGGTGCCGATTCTGGTGTTCTTCTTTCTCAAGGATCGGGCCATGATCGGCGAGTGGGTGCGCGGCTATCTGCCCCGTGAGCGGGCGCTGATCACCCGCGTGGCGCAGGAAATGAACCGGCAGATCGCCAACTACATTCGCGGCAAGGTCATCGAGATCGTGATCTGTGGCGGCGTGACCTACATCGCCTTCGTCGCGCTTGGCCTCAACTATGCGGCGCTGCTGGCGTTGCTGGTCGGGGTATCGGTGGTGGTGCCGTACGTCGGCGCGGTGGTGGTGACCGTGCCGGTGTTACTGATCGCGCTGTTCCAGTGGGGTTGGAGCGATCAGTTCATCTATCTGATGGCGGTCTACGGGATCATTCAAACGCTGGATGGCAACGTGCTGGTGCCGTTGCTGTTTTCCGAGGCAGTCAACCTGCACCCGGTGGCCATCATCTGCGCGGTGCTGTTGTTTGGCGGGTTGTGGGGGTTCTGGGGCGTGTTCTTCGCGATTCCGCTGGCGACGCTGTTCAAGGCCGTGCTGGATGCGTGGCCGCGCAAGGAGCCGGTTGTCGCTCCGCTGCTGTAGCGGTTGAGCCAGATTTTAGATGAAGGCTATTCGCGAGCAGGCTCGCTCCCACATTGGATCTGTGGCGTTCACAAGTTCAATGTGGGAGCGAGCCTGCTCGCGAAGGCGTCAATGAGGGCGACGCAAAACCTTCAGGCTTTATTCAAGGCCTGAGCCGCAGCCAGCACCGCATCCACATGCCCCGGCACTTTCACGCCGCGCCATTCCTGACGCAGTACACCGTTCTTGTCGATCAGGAACGTGCTGCGATCAACGCCCAGATATTCCTTGCCATACAGTTTCTTCAGCTTGATCACGTCGAACAGCTGGCAGACGGCTTCGTCCTTGTCGCTGATCAGCTCGAACGGAAATTCCTGCTTGCATTTGAAGTTCTCGTGAGACTTCAGGCTGTCGCGGGAGATACCGAAAATCTCGGTATTAGCGGCCTGGAACGCCGCGTACTGGTCACGAAAACCCTGGCCTTCGGTGGTGCAGCCGGGGGTGCTGTCCTTCGGATAGAAGTAGATCACCACTTGCTTGCCCTTCAGGGCGGACAAGCTGACGGTCTGCCCGCTGGTGGCAGGTGCTTCGAAATCCGCAACCAGTTGGTCGATGACAACGGCCATGAAAGCTTCCTTACATTGGGTTTTGTGGGCGCCAAGGTTCGATCAGCGCATCCAGGTTCATCGCGTCGGCGAAGTCCAGGAACTGGTCGCGCAGCCAGCTGATCTGGGTGCCGGCCGGCAGCGTTACGGTGAACGTGGCGTTGAGCATGGTGCCGCCAGTCTGCGGGGCCTGATAGGTATCGCAGGTCAGGTTTTCCAGCTCGACGTTGTGATCCATGAAGAACTGGCACAGCTCATTGATGATGTCCGGGCGATACGCCGAGCTGACATAAGCCACGTACGGCAGGGCCTGCGGACGGTTTTCCAGAGCCGCGCTGCGTACCACGTTGACGGTGAATGCGTGGCGCTTGGCCAGGGTCGGCAGGCTGCCTTCGAGGCGGGCCAGCGCGTCCCAGCTGCCGGAGATTTCCAGCACCAGGGCGCTGCATTCGCCATGGCGAGTCAGGCGGGAGGTGACGACGGCGCAGCGATTTTCATGGCTGGCGCGGCACAGGACGTTAGTCAGCTCCATGGGGTTGGCGCCAAGGGCACTGATGACAAGGAATTGTTCGCGAACTGTGGGGGTGGACATGCATCATTCCTAAAGCGATGAGCGGTCGGTAGGTCGATGGGCGTTGGCCGTCGGGAAGCGTCTGCGAGTGCCCGTTCAGAAAGCCCCGGGCCGTGGCTCGCAATTCGCTCCAATAAAGGCGGAGCGTGCAGCAGCGACACTGGAACGGGGCCTGGGAGGCCGAAAGGGGAGGCTGGAACCCGGCGTACAAGCTGATCTGTACCGATCAAAGTCTGAAGGGTAGCGAAAACCGACGCCAAGGGGAATGGCGGCGCAGTACTTCGCTTGTGCAAGCATCTTGGCGCCAGTACCATTACCGCTCTCTTTTTCCGGCAGGAGCGGTTTCATGATTGCGGGCAGTATGGTGGCACTGGTCACTCCCATGGATGCACAAGGGCGTCTTGACTGGGACAGCCTCAGCAAACTCGTGGACTTCCATCTCAAGAACGGCACCCATGCCATTGTCGCGGTCGGTACTACCGGCGAGTCGGCGACCCTTGATGTAGAAGAACACATCGCCGTCATCAAAGCCGTGGTCAAACAGGTAGCCGGGCGCATTCCGGTGATCGCCGGTACCGGCGCCAACTCGACCCGCGAAGCCGTCGAGCTGACCCGCAACGCCAAGGAAGCCGGCGCCGACGCCTGCCTGCTGGTAGTTCCGTACTACAACAAGCCGACCCAGGAAGGCCTGTACCAGCACTTCAAGCACATTGCCGAAGCCGTCGACATTCCACAGATTCTCTACAACGTTCCCGGCCGCACCTCCTGCGACATGCAGGCCGAGACCGTAATTCGCCTGTCCAGCGTGCCGAACATCATCGGCATCAAGGAAGCCACCGGCGACCTGAAACGCGCCAAAGCCATCATCGACGGCGTGAGCAAGGACTTCATCGTGCTGTCCGGCGATGATCCGACCGCGGTTGAGCTGATCCTGCTGGGCGGCAAAGGCAACATCTCCGTAACGGCCAACGTCGCCCCGCGCGAAATGGCTGACCTGTGCGAGGCCGCGCTGAAAGGCGACGCCGAGACCGCACGGGCGATCAACGAAAAATTGATGCCGCTGCACAAGGACCTGTTCATCGAAGCCAACCCGATTCCGGTGAAGTGGGCTTTGGTTGAAATGGGCCTGATGCACGAAGGCATCCGCCTGCCGTTGACCTGGCTGAGCGCTCCTTGTCATGAAACGCTTCGCACGGCCCTGCGCCAGTGCAGCGTCCTGGTTTAATTGAGGAAGTACAACGCATGAAGCGAATGGCCGGACTTTCCGCACTTGCCTTGATTATCTCCAGCACCAGTGGCTGCGGATGGGTCTGGGGCCCGGAAGGTTATTTCCGTGACCGTGGTAGCGATTACCTGGAAGCGCAACAGACTGCACCGATGCAACTGCCACCGAATGTCAGCACCTCCAAGCGTCTGGATCCGCTGTTGCCGATCCCGCGCAACGTGGCTGATGACACGGCGAAGGGCGAATACGTGGTACCGCGCCCGCAACCGCTGACGGCGGTTGCCGAGGCGACCGACTACTCGCTGCAGAAGAGCGGTGACTCGCGTTGGGTCGTGGCCCAGCACCCTCCGGCCGAAGTCTGGCCAGTGGCGGTACAGTTCTTCCAGGACAATGGTTTCCGGCTGGATGAACAGCGTCCGCAAACCGGCGAATTCACCACCACCTGGCAGCATTCCGACGAACTGTCCGCCGCCATGGCCAAGCGCCTGAGCGCCGCCGGTGTCGGTGCCGACAGCGAAACCCGCGTGCGGGTGCGTATCGAGCCAGGCGTGCAGCGCAACACCAGTGAAATCTACGTGGTCAGCGCCGAGCGTCCTGCCGGCAGCACCGCCGACGTCGATTTCACCAACCGTTCGGTCAACACTGGCCTGGATGCAGCGCTGGTCGACGACATGCTTGCGAGCATGAGCCGGATCTCCGAGAAGGGTGGTTCGGTGTCGATGCTGGCTTCGCGTGACTTCGATACTCCGAGCCGTGTCAGCCTCAGCGAAGACGGCAGCGGCAACCCGGTATTGAACGTCGGTCCCGACCTGGATCGTGCCTGGTCGAGCGTCGGTCGTGCACTGGAGCAAGGTCAGTGGCGCGTTGAAGACATCAACCGCAGCCTGGGCCTGTACTACATCAACCTGGCCGAAAAAGCCGAGAAGAAAGACGACAAGCCTGGTTTCTTCAGCAGCCTGTTCGGCAGTGCGCCGACCAAGGAAGAAGTTGAAGCCCGCGCCGAGCGTTATCAGGTTCGCCTGAGCAAGGTCGGTGAGAACGTTCAGGTGACTGTCGAGAAGAACATCAACACCGTTGCGCCGGCCGATGTGGCGCGCAAAGTGTTGAGCGTGATTCAGGACAACCTGGGCTGATCACATGCGCTTTGCCGTTCTCGGCAGCGGTAGCCAAGGGAACGGCACGCTGATTGCCAGTGCTGATACCTATGTGCTGGTGGATTGTGGTTTTTCCCTGCGGGAAACCGAAAAACGCCTGTTGCGTCTGGGGGTTCACCCGGCGCAACTGAGCGCGATACTCGTAACCCACGAACATGCCGACCACGTGCATGGCGTGGGTTTGCTGTCTCGGCGCTACAATCTGCCGGTCTACCTCAGTCGCGGCACACTGCGCGGGATGCGCAAACCGATCGAACCCGCAGGCTTTCTGGCCGGCGGCGAGCAACTGCAGATCGGCGCACTGAACATCGGGGTCATTGCCGTGGCCCATGATGCGCAGGAGCCGACCCAGTACGTATTCAGTGATAACGAGCAGCGGCGCTTCGGCCTGCTGACCGACCTGGGTTCCTATTGCGAGCGGGTGCTGGACGGCTATCGGGATCTCGATGCGTTGATGATCGAGTCCAACCATTGCCGCGACATGCTGGCCCGTGGTCACTATCCGTACTTTCTCAAGCAACGGGTGGGCGGCGAGCTGGGACATTTGAACAACCATCAGGCGGCATTCCTGGTGGCCGAGTTGGGGTGGCAGGGCTTGCAGCATCTGGTTCTCGCCCACCTGAGCAGCAAGAACAACCTGCCGCAGCTGGCCCGGCAATGTTTCGTCGACACCCTCGGGTGCGACCCGGACTGGCTGCAACTGGCCGATCAAGATTCAGGGCTCGACTGGCGCCATATCGCCTAGCCCATCTACTTAGCAAGCGGAGCCCATCATGGAAAAACGTGAAGAACTCTACCGCGGCAAAGCCAAATCGGTTTACAAGACCGACGACGCTGACCGTTTGATCCTGCTGTTTCGCAACGACACCTCGGCGTTCGACGGCAAGCGCATCGAGCAGCTCGACCGCAAAGGCATGGTGAACAACAAGTTCAACGCTTTCATCATGCAGAAACTCGAAGCGGCCGGCATTCCGACCCAATTCGACAAACTGCTGGGCGACAACGAGTGCCTGGTGAAGAAGCTGGACATGATCCCGGTCGAGTGCGTCGTGCGTAACTACGCCGCCGGCAGCCTGGTAAAACGTCTGGGCGTCGAAGAGGGGATGAAGCTCAACCCGTACACCTTCGAACTGTTCCTCAAGGACGACGCCAAGGGCGACCCGTTCATCAACGAATCCCACGTCGTGGCATTCGGTTGGGGCACCGCCGAGCAACTGGCACGCATGAAAGAACTGTCGCTCAAGGTCAACGAAGTCCTGAGCAAACTGTTCGACGACGCAGGCCTGCTGCTGGTGGACTTCAAGCTTGAATTCGGCGTGTTCAGCGACGGCTCGATCGTCCTCGGCGACGAGTTCAGCCCGGACGGCTGCCGCCTGTGGGACAAGGACACCAAGAAGAAGATGGACAAAGACCGCTTCCGCCAGGGCCTCGGTGACGTCATCGAAGCCTACGAAGAAGTCGCCAATCGTCTGGGTGTACCGCTTTAATCGACGCAAGCATCTGATAGCACGAAGAAAATTTTCGAAAGAGGGTTTGCTTTCGGCAGAAGTGTTGTTATGATGCGCGCCGTTGGAGAGATGCCAGAGTGGCCGAATGGGACGGATTCGAAATCCGTTGTACCTTCACCGGTACCTAGGGTTCGAATCCCTATCTCTCCGCCATTATCGAATAAGACTAAGCCCCTGTAATCATTGATGATTACAGGGGCTTTTTCGTTTCTGTCGATCCATTTAGGGCATTTCTAGGGCATAAACCTTGCCCGTTATGCCGCTCTAGTCCGTCCTAAACCCCAGCATTTTCGACACGACACCGGCCATGCTCTTGGTGTCTTTGGGTATCCACCTCCCATAATGTTTTCTCACCATCGTGGTGTCAGCATGTCCAAGCTGTCTCGCTACCCATTCCACTGGTACATAGCTCGACAGCATCTGGCTCGCGAAGGTATGACGGCATTGGTTGGCGCCTCGGTGTCGGACCTCTGCCTTCTTCAGGTGAGCCGTGAACCAATTGCTCAAGGTCTTTCCGCTCCATAGCAGCCCGCTGGTGGAGCTGCGGAAAAGAAACCTGACTTTCATCTTCTTCGACGTGATGTTGTCACGCTGGATAACGGTGATCTCTTCCGCGGGGACCTCTCTTGCAGCAGCTACGATCTCTCGCATCAGTACAAGTGCAGGATCGATCAGCTCTATCACCCTAACCCTGGAGCGCTCTTTCGGGACTTTGAACTCACCAACGACCAGCGCACGACGAACCTGCACTAGGCCGGCATCGAGATCGATATCTTCGACAGCGAGCGCGATGAGCTCGGATAGCGAAAGTCCGGCCCAGCAGTTGAACTCAATCATCCTGCTATCATGTCGTCTGTCCGGATCCGCTTTGCCGATCAGCTCGATCTCGGTGCGGCTGAAGGGATCGGCGTGCTCAAGGTCTACGTCCGAACCGACGTTACTGATTCGGTCCAGTGCGTTGGCTTTCAAAATGCCGTCGCCAAAGGCGTCAGCCCAGACGCCACGAACGACGGTGAAGATGTCGTTTACTGTCTTAGGGGATAGCCCTTGCTTTAGCAATTGAGCTTGGAATAGCTCTATATCGCTCTTGCTGATGTCGACGATTCGGCGTTTGCCAAATTTGTTATCGACGTGCTTGGCCTTGCTGACATAGTTAACGACGGTACTTGATGCTTTAAGCGCCCTTTGAACCTCCAGCCATCGGTCGATACCTTCTTTGACTGTACGCTTTAGGGACGGGCCGCCGGTGTCCGTGAACATGGCGGCCCTTGGTGAGTTGGGAAAGTGAGCCGCATAATCGAAACGGCCCTCTCTAATCTCCGCTAAGATGGTGCGCCGTTTGTTGTCGGCGTATGCAATTGCGGCTTTGTTTACTTTCGAGATTCCTTCGAGAGGTTCTCGGCAACGTTGGCCGTTGAAAATGAACCAGATGCGTAATTGCTTGCCATTCATCTCGACGCCTGTGGGCATCTTGTCAGTCATGGTTGGCCTGCCATCCACTTTTCAATGGCCTCCTTGTTATAAACAAGCACGTTCGCTGGGTCGGTTCGATAGTGCTTCCCTTCTAGCCAGATCCCGCGGGATCGGTATTTGCGGACTGCTTCCGTGCTTAATCCAAAAACTGGATACAGCAGATCCTGCCGAAACCAGGCGCCTGGAGTTATGTGGAAATCAATTTTTTCTGCGGCGCTCATGCTCTCACTCCTTTTGGCTGAATGCCTTTCATGTGATCGGTCCTTTTTTGGGTTACTACGCGTTTTGCTAATTGAAGCGCTTGTTCTCGTAGAGGTCTGGCGTCGCGCTCGAGCTTCTTGCCAGTACGAAATACGCTGAAGGTTTCGGCGGCAATTCGCAGTAGGTCGCCGATGGCGACCAGCGTCTGCTTTTCTGTCGGGCCGAACTGCGGACTTGCTTCAAGAAGTTTGCAAGTTTGTGCCAGGCGCGCGTGATCAGCCCTGATGAACTGCAGGGAGGCCTGAAGCTCGCGTATGGTTTTGGCGCTCACGGCGCGCTGAATGTCTTCACTCTCGCGCAGGCCGACCTCCAGACCATCTCTGCGGCCCATGATGTAATCGCCCCAAATAAGGAGAGCGGCGAGCGCCGTCAGGATGACGAGTGCAACTATTTGTATTGGAGTCATCATTTGGTGTGCTCCTGGGGTTGTCGTGGGGTAGTGGTAACTGCCGTTAATGGAGTGGGTGCAGCATCGGGTTGGTCTTCCTGCTGTCGCTGCATGTCTTCATCGGCCTTGTAGGCGCAGATGTCGATCAACGAGGCCATGTGCCGGATGTGGACGTATTTAAGTGCCTTGCGACTGGCGTCGATCGTGGTGATCGGAAGCTGAATCCGGCCGTTGTAGATCTCAGTCACGAACAACTGCGAATTCAGGTTGCGAAAATAGGCCTCCCGAATTTTTTCCAGCGGGATCAGCACATTCCCGAAAGTGCGATAGAGCATTTCAACGGTGGTCGATTCAGGCGCCGGATGAAGGCGAAGCGGTGTTTGGTTCGCGTTGTTCATGTGGCTATTGAGCCTCCTTGCGTTTGGATCGTGATGGGTGGTTCCAGGCGTTCAGGCAATGGCGTTTGGTCAATTCCCGCAGATGTTCAGGCACCTCCTGGAGCGCGGCATTGCGCTCCTCACGTGTTCGCATTGCGATGATCTGTCGGGCGTATTCCCTAGGCCACGTCACGGCGGCCTGCCGGAATGGCGGGGAGGTCGATACCCAACTGGTCAGCCAGCCAGCGGATTCCGGCCTGCTTGACCCGAGTCGACTGGCTGTACTGCATGCCGTATTTCTCGTCGTACCAGGGACTGCTTTTGATCCGCAGATAATCATCGTCACGGTTGAGATCCGCCGGCAGGTTTCCCTTGAGCAGACCCTTTTCGCGCATGCGGGCGATGAGCTTGGGGCGGGTCAGGCCGAGATGAGCAGCTGTTTGGGCGAGGGTACGTTCCATGTCGCCCACCTTAAGCCGCGTGTGCAGCAGGAGTGGCCGCTGCAGCAATTTGGCTGATGGATTCGCTGACTTTGCCGTAGATCTCGACATCGGTACCGCACGCGGTAAAACACCGGGTACGCGGGCTCTTTTTGCCGATGCTGAGGATGGCGGTGATGCAGGAGAGAGTGTGCGGGCGATGAACAGCCACGTGCAGCGGCAGATCGAAACCCATGTCGAGGCTCAGCACGCCGCCGGTACGAATCAGCTCGAACACCCGTTGCTTGTCCTGGACGTCAAAGCGGCCGTATTGGCGATCGGCATGCGCGCGATGCGCCGGGTCGCTGGTGTTGCTCGGATCAAGCGGGCCGTTGGCAATCTCTTCGATGAAGTCGGCTAGCTTGAGGTGCATCTTCTTGTCGTTCGGCAGGGTCAGCGTGTGGCGTTCACTGCCCAGCTCGATGACAAAAGTGCTTTCCACGGGGCCGCGCTCAGCCTTGAGACGGAATGCCAGGCACTCGCGCTTCGGCGCTGTGCGCAGAACATGGTTGAAGGTCTCGCTCAGGTTGACCTGGGCATTGAGCAACTGCAGGGTACGGTTGTCGATCTTGAACTTGATCATGCCGCGTGCCCTCCGCCGTTCGGATGAACAGGAGAGGGCTGACAGGACTTGGCGACAAGCTTGGGTTTGCTGTTATGAATGACGACCAGGCAGCCCGTGGCGAGCTGCAGCTGTTCGATCAGTTTTCGATTGCTGACGCATGCCGGATGGACATGCAGGGATGCGGTGGTACGCATGGTGAAGCCTCACTGTGGTAGGAGAGTGAGGCGAAAATAACCTAGGTGTTAGCATGATGCAATTACTTTGGTTTTAGATCTTCAATTTCTTGGAAGAGGAGGAGCATTCACGGGGCGGATTGTCGACCACCAAAATACTCGACCTAAAACTTTCATTTGCTGCTCTACAAACTGGTCAAATGTATAGGATTCATCTGGATGTTCAGCTCTGTTATAGCTCACGAGCTTCAGTCCACCACCCTCCAAACGTTCCAGGAATTTAATCCTCAGCGCGCCCTCTTGCTCAATGGCATAGAGATGGTCAGAAATGATTTTGGTCATGCCGCGGTCTATTCCGACCGTCGCACCGTGAAGGATTAACGGTTCCTGGCTCCTACCTGTGACTGGCGCACATAACGCATTAGCAGGGTGGACGCCGCACTGCCGAAGTGTTGCAAGGGAAAAACGAAGCACACGGCCATATTCAGCCTGAACAGCTGTTCTCCCTGCCCCAGCTGAAATCTCAACTTGCTTAAAAAGTGGTATCTCCACCTCGTCATCATTCAAGGGGGTGTCGTTATCCCACGCGGATACCGGTTCAAGAATAAGAGGCGGGGGTGATTTTTCCTGACGACGAGTGATGGGCACTATGCTGGCTGGCATATCGCCATTCTCAAGCCACGGTAACGAAAGGTTAAGTCCGCGAGCTATAGCGCCTGTTTTGCGGCTTTCTCGTGTTTGGCCATCTACGATTTTGAAAATCGTCGCTTGAGAGCATCCCGAAAGCTTCGCCACATCAGTTTGACTGAGGTTGAGTTGCTCCATGGCATATTTCAGCCGATCGGAGAGCGTGGGGAGGAGATCGATCGGTAAGTATTTCATGGGGTAATTCTACGACCTCGGTTATAGGGCGTCCTAAACTATTGGGTGTTGACTTGTCTATTACGAAGGTTGTAGATTCGCTTCGTCGTTCATCAGGGAGAGCTTAATCAGTGACTTACTGCGTTAAAGACGCCGAGCTATGTCGGCAGGCCTTAGAAAAGGTCATCAAGATTTGCGGTAACAACCAGTCAGAGCTTGCTCGCCGCTGCAACGTCAAGCAACCGCATGTCTGGAAATGGGTCAGGGCGGGGCGGGTTCCCACCGAACGTGTGCATTCGGTTGCTAAGGCATCGGAAGGAAAAGTGTTACCCCACGAATTGCGTCCTGATTTACCTGATCTTTTTCCAGCTCCAGCTCCAGCTCCAGCTATTTCCGCTGTCGCTGCATAAAACCTAGAAAAAAGGCGACCCAAGGGCCGCCCAGTTCCTCCCGTTAGCATCATCACATGCTGCCGGGGCGCGATGTCGGTAGGTGCGCACACCACATGCCGCCGACCTCCATCGCGTTTCCAAGGCTCGGAAGCCTTGGTGTTGCTGCCGTTCTTACCACAGAGCTGGCAGCTGTTGCGCCAGGGGGGAACAACGGATTGTTCGCCCCGGCACGGTGCCGGTTGTCCCCTGCAAGGGTTACCGGCGTTTGGGCCTCTCCAGACCACGCGGCAAATGTATCACCAACATCTGTCGCATGGCACTGGCAACTTTTAGGATTAATGCCATGAGCCGAATCGCTCTCAGTTCTCTGGAACGGGCGCAGCGGGAAATCCTGCCGCTCGATTTAGCGCTGTACCACGCCGCTCGCGAATACCCAGGCGGCGCTGCTGCCATCGCTGCCACGACCGGTCGTAACCCGACCACGCTGCAGCACAAGCTGTCGCCAACCCATCCGAGCCACTCCATCAACATTCAGGAGTTTGGCGAAATCCTCGAACTGACCAAGGATCGCCGCATTCTGGATGCGGTGCATGCGCTGGTCGGCGATACGATCTGGCAGGAGCTAGCCGACACCTACACCAACGACATGCCCGAGACCCTGACCACGGGTATCGCCGAATACTTCCGTCAGGTCGCCGATCTGGCCGAGACCTGGGCCAAGAGCATTGGCGACGGTGTGGTGACTGATCAGGAACTGGCGGCGATTCGCCTGCAGGTGTTCCGCGGCATTCAAGGGCTGCTCGGGTTGTTCAACCGCGCCACCTACGTCAACCAGACGACGCGAGGTGCCGACCGTGGCTGACATCGCCGATTTCGCCAACGATCTGGTGCAGGAACGCATCGATCAGGCCATGGCAGCGCGCAGCGCTGCCAAGGCCGAGAGTGCTGCCCATTCCTTGCTGTTCTGTGAAGCCTGTGACGATCCGATTCCGGAAGCACGCCGACTGGCCCAACCGGGTTGCTCGCAGTGCATCAGCTGCCAGTCCCTGTCTGAGCGGGGGATTCAGCATGCTCGATGAGGTATTGGGCCAATTCGCCGACTACGGTCTGGAGCCAGCGCAACCGCTGGTGTTCGGCAAGCTGACCCGCTGCAAGACAGCGCAGGACAAGGGCAAGGAAAAGAACGGCTGGTACGTGGTTCACGAGCAGCGCACGGAGAAGGGCGACACGCTGATCTTCGGCGCCTTCGGTGATTGGCGTTCGGGCGAGACGCAGAAGATCAAGGTCAAGGCCGGGCGCATGTCGCCGGAAGAGCGCGAAGTGATGCGCGCTCGCCAGGAGGAAGCCAAGCGCCGTGCCGCCGAAATCGCGAACAACGCTGCGCGGCGGGCGGCGAAAAGGGCGCAGGGTTTGTTCGAGCGCATGCCGACCACCGGACGCAGCGACTACCTGGACCGCAAACAGATCGTCGGGATCAATGTGCGTTACGCGCCGCGCACCGGCGCCGTGCTGGTCCCGATGAAAAATGCCCGTGATCAAATCATGGGCCTGCAGGTGATCTTCCCCAGCAAGCAGGAAGACACTGGCCGCGACAAATCCTACTGGCCTTACGGCATGGCGAAGGAGGGCACCTTTCACCTGCTCGGTCCGCACCCGGAGCCGGGTGAACCGGTGCTGGTGTGTGAGGGTTACGCCACCGGCGCCAGCCTGCACATGGCGACCTCGCTCACTGTGGCGGTGGCCTTCGATGCGGGCAACCTGCTCGCGGTGTGCAAAGCCATGCGTGAGCGTTTTGCCGGATGCCCGCTGATCATCTGCCGCGACGATGACTGGAAGACCACCAAGCCCAACGGTGATGCGTGGAACCCCGGCGAAGAGAAGGCCGGCAACGCCGCGCTGATTGTCGGTGCCCAGGTGGTTGCGCCGACCTTCGCGCTCGAGCGCCACGACAAGTGGACCGACTTCAACGACCTGCACGTCGCCGAAGGTTTGGATGCGGTTCGCCGACAAGTGCTCGCGGTTGTGCGTCCACCGGCCGCCGGTGGCTGGAAAGATCAGCTGGCTCGCAGCGAGAGCGGGGCCCTGATCGCGCACATGCAGAACGTCGAACTGATCCTCGCGCATGACGAACGCTGGGCCGGGGTGATCAGCTACTGCGCCTTCAGCTCGAAGATCGTCAAGCTGCGGGCTGCTCCTTATGGGGGTGGTACCGGCGAGTGGGCCGACATCGACGACGTGCGGGTGATGAAGTGGCTCGCGCAGCAGTACAACCTGCGCGTGAAGTCGTCGCACGTGATCGAGGCGGTGAGTGTCGTGGCCCACGACCACGCCTTTCACCCGGTGCGCGAGTACCTGAAAAAACTCGAATGGGATCGTGTGCCGCGCCTGGAGCGTTGGTTGACGGATGTGATGGGGGTGAAGGCAACGGATTACACCTCCAAGGTCGGCAAGCGCTGGATGATCTCCGCCGTGGCGCGGGTGATGAAGCCGGGCTGCAAGGCGGACTCGGTGATGATCCTCGAAGGCGTACAAGGCGCCGGTAAGTCGACCGCGATGAGCGTGCTCGGTGGCGAGTGGTTCATGGACACGCCGTTTGCCCTCGGCGACAAGGACGGCTTTCAGGCGATTCGTGGCAAGTGGATTGTCGAGCTGGGCGAACTGGACAGCTTCAACAAGGCCGAGAGCACCAAGGCCAAGCAGTTCTTCTCGGCGTCGACCGACACCTACCGCGAAAGCTATGGCCGCAGAACGTTGGACGTGCCACGCCAGTGTGTTTTCGTCGGGACCACCAACCAGGACGAGTACCTCAAGGACGCCACCGGCAACCGGCGTTATTGGCCGGTGGCCTGTACCAAGGTCGATGTGCCGTTGCTGCGCGAGATCCGCGACCAGCTGTGGGCCGAAGCGGTGTTCTGCTTCGAGGCCGGCGATCTCTGGTGGGTGACACGAGAGGAAGCACCGATGTTCAGCGAGGAGCAGGACGAACGCTTTGTGGTGGACGAATGGGAAACACCGATTCTGAACTGGCTCGAAGAGTCGCAGATTGGCGAGACCACCACCGGCAGTGAGGTGATGAGTCAGGCGCTCAAGCTCGATCCCGGTCATTGGGGCAAACCCGAGCAGATGCGCGTCGGTGCGATTCTGCATCGACTGGGGTGGCGACGGTTCCGTCTGGGGGCTTTGAACAAGAGCGGTCAGCGGCCATGGGCGTACAAGAAACCCGAGCACTGGGGCAGGGCGCCTGCACTTCAGAAGGAAGAATTCGAGGAGCCGTGCTTCGATGATTAAAGCGATCGATATGGCCCTCAAACAATGGGCCCAGGAGCTGCACAGCGACGAAGTGGCCGCCGGTTATTCGGGCGGCAACATGGTCGCCATGATGATGGAGAGCGGTGGTCAACTGGTGCGCGGCCGGCGCGGGAGCCGGGTGCCGCTGGAAGCCTCGCTGGACATTGAGCGCATCGTCAAGAAACGCCTCGACCCCGAGCTGATGACCGTGGTCAAGGTGCATTACTTCCAGCCTGACGCGCCCTTAGCCGCACGTCTGACCCGCAGTGGCTGCACGCGCAACGTCTACTACCAGCGCCTGCACGACGCCCACATCGTGGTCGAGCACTTCCTCCTGGGGGAAGCGGCTTGATCGTGGGCATCTCTCTGGCTCATGCCGTCCCACTGGCCTGCCTCCGTCCCACCGCTTTTTGCGGTGGTGGGACGGGCGCAGGCCGCGTCGTTGTTGGGCTGTCCCACCGTCCCACCTTTTTCATGCCTCCCGCCCGTGTGTGCGTAGCGGGTACAGGTACGCGCGTTTACGCGCACGCGTGCTTTTTAAATTTCTTTCTATACACGAGAAAAGAGAGATAAAAGTAGGACGGTGGGGCAGAGCCCCAATCTGCGGGGCTTTCAGACGTCCCACCTCGTTTTAAAGAGGTGGGACGCATGGGACGCCAGAAAAGCAAAAGACAGCCGGGACAGATATTCACCGACATTCGCCAGCCGTTCACCGGGTGTCACCCACACATTCACCGGGTGGCATTAAAACGGTCTTGCTGCCACCAGAATCGACCTGTAAAAAGGGGCCATCTTCGATGGGTGCGACCGCAAAGCGCGGCAGGCCACCCACCACCTGACCCGACCATTGCGCCGGGTCTTTTTGTTTAAGGGGCAGGGCAATGACGAACGAGCAACAGGCACTGGCAGAGATGCCGATCTGGTTGGTGATTGCTCTTTCCCTGGTTGGCGGTGTGTCCGGCGAGATGTGGCGCGCCGACAAGGACGGGGCACGAGGTTGGGCGTTACTGCGCCGGCTAGTACTTCGCTCCGGTGCCTGCATCGTGTGCGGCGTGTCGGCGATGATGTTGCTGTTCGGTGCGGGCCTGTCGATCTGGACAGCGGGCGCCCTGGGTTGCCTGACCGCGATGGCCGGCGCCGATGTCGCCATCGGCTTGTACGAGCGCTGGGTGGCCAAGCGGCTGGACCTGAGCGAGGCCGAGCCGAAAGCATGAGCCGGGCGGGCCGGGTAGGGCGCAGATTTCACGGGTCCTCCCCAAGGGCCGCCTCCTACACGGGTTATCGAACTCGCGGAATCTCTCTAGCTGAAATGGTTGCAGGGATGTCCGTCTTTCCAACGGAATTGGGGCAGGGCATGGCACTCGGATGCTGGCTCGACCGGCCGGACCCGGCAGAAACCCGCCGGGGACCCTGGGGACTTTCAAAGGACACGGGGTCGGAAACCCGCGGGATCTTGTTAGTGGGAGGCCCGCCAGCTTACTGAAATTTCAATCCACTGAAATCTTGAAAGGATTCATTGAAAAGCCGCTGAAAAGGAGGGCTTATGACCGTAGCCACCTACCTATCCAAGAGCGCCTTCGCTGCGCACATCGGCCGGTCACCGAGTTACATCACCTGGCTTAAGGAAAACGGCCGACTGGTCCTGTCTCCCAATGGCAAGCAGGTCGACGTGCTGGCCACTGAAGCGTTGATCCGCGATACCGCCGACCCGAGCAAGGCTGCCGTCGCTGCTCGCCATCAACAGGAGCGGATTCAGCGTGATGTGTACAGCCACGTCGCTGCACAATCCGAGCCGACTAACATGGCTGCGCCGCCGCCCGCTGATCCCGCGCAAGGGCAGTCCCCGGACTTTCAGAAAGCACGAGCGCATCGCGAGCACTACTTGGCGCGGATGGCGGAGATGGAGTTTCGCAAGGCCCAAGGTGAACTGGTGGAAGTCAGCTTCGTGCAGAAGGCCGCTTATGAAACGGCGCGTTCGCTCAATCAGTCCCTGATGAGCCTGTCGCCACAGTTGGCGCCTCAACTTGCTGCGCTATCGGACCCGTGGGAAGTGGAGCGGGAGCTGACCGCTGCGCTACGTCAACGGCTTAATGAAGCAGCTCAAGTGTCCAGCGACGACTTTGGACTTTTATCGGACGAGTGCTAAGGCGAGAGGAGTTCACAGGGTGAGCCAAATGGTCCGCTTTCGGCCAAAAGCGGACGCTCACTAGCGACCGCTACAGGTAACAAGCAGTCGGCGTTTCAATGTGGGTCAGGCCACTCGCTTCGAGTACCCCTCTATCCAGTCCGCAAGCGATCGCACATCTGTTTCGAGTTGGGCGAGTTCGGGGGGGACCGCTGGAAGATCGTCTGCCTGAGAATGCTCATACACAGAGTATCGTGTCATCAAGTCGTCTATCAGATCACAATCCTCCTGAGTGATGTTACTTAGCCGACCGTGATAACGAGCAGGCTCAGCTCTACACCGAGATTCAAGCCCAGCTTCAGTTGCAGCTTCAGGCACGAGAAGAGGCCCGGCAACGAGCGGCCTTGTAGTCGCGATAATGCCCAAGGCCCCCAGTTCTACCCTCAGTGTGGGGCCAAAGAAACAGAGGCAAGCACGCTATGAAGCATTAGCATGCTCGCCAATGAAAGCGTCGCTTGATGTGGTTAGATCTTTGAGATCCGGTTGGTGAACGGGCGGGCAAAATCTAAAAGACTAGCTTTATGCGCAATTATGCAAAAAAACATAATTTGTCTGGAGAGATGGCCGGGCTGCGAGTAATGGGGTGTGCAGGACGCTTGGGTCGGCGGTTAGAAACGGCTGCCGACCCGAAACATCAACGCATTCGATCTTGAGTCATCGCCGAGTCCATATGAGCCCTGGTACGTCAGTCCAGTACTCACGCCCGATGACAGAAGGAAGTCTAATCCCAGCGCCACCGTCATGATGTTCTCGCTCTGCCCTACCGTTGAGATGGCATAGGTAGAATCGCTGACATCGGCATAGCCAACACGTGCAGTACTATCGCCGCTAAACGTATGGCTGTATTCGACTCGACCTCTCAGAGTAACGGCTGACTGCGTCAACGGTATGCCATATTGCCCGCGCACCCCACCAACGCCAGAAAACACTGTCATACGCTGCTCCGCGTAAGCCAGGTCATAGATGCCGCTACCGCTCTCGCGAAATCCGTCCAGCTTGGTCGAAGAAATATCCATGCGGCCATAAGGCGCGACCTTCCAATTCTCGTCCCGGAACTCATAGCCAGAACTCAGGGAGCCGAATATTTGATCTCCATCGCGGCTGCCCTTGGCGCGGCCTCCGTTATCGGTAACGTAGCGCCGACTATCGAATGACAAGCTGCTGTAGCCGAGTAAGCCGTCGACGAATATCCGTCCAGGATGCAAGCTGCCATACAACGCGGTGCTGAATGAGCGCCCCTTACTGCGACTATCCCGGGAACCAATATCGCTCGAATCACTTCCATAACCGAAGCCGATGCCGGCGGTGAAGGTATCGAAGAAACGATAGTCAGCACCCGCACTAACCCCCACCATCGTGCTGTCGAACTTGACGTCATCTCGATGAGTATCACTAACATTCACGTAACCGCCGCTCCACAACGCGAGGTTATCGTCTCCCAACCAACCATCCTGCTCACCTGCTGCAGCGTGCCGCTCAATTGCCGGAGCATCGTTACCGCTCAGCGACGACAGTGCCTGATACATCTCGGCAGCACTGGTATTTCCGGTGCGAGATGGGCGGGACTGCGGTAGACCCAACTGTAAATTGAAGCCTCTATTCCGCCGGCTTTCGTCGTCGTGCAACTGTTCAAGCCGATCATTGAAGTTGTCGATCTGCGCGCGAGCAAAGCGCGTGGAGCTCTGTGCTTGAGCGCCGACCATACCGATAACCTCTGGATCCTTGCTTGGATCGGATCGCCCGGTAATCTGCACGCTCAGCGCAATAGGTTGAGAAGTCCCCCAACGGTTGCTCAACGTGTAATGGATCACTGTCGCTCCCGAGGCCTGAGCGGCCGCAAGAAAAGTGAGGTTCATACCGTTCAGACTGACCTGTCCCATTGCTCTGGGTGGGATATCAAGCAATGAGGCTTGAGTAAATGGACCGCCGCTGATGTTATCGGTGAGATCAACCGTTAGTGACTGACCTGCCAACAAAGACGTACTACGATCCGCGCCACTTGGCACCGAGCCATTCACCGTCAGGCTATAGGGAACCTTCGCAGATGTGCCCGTATTATCGCTCACTGTTACCAAAACATTGGCCGTACCAGAGGTGGTCGGCATGCCACTGATGACGCCTGAGGATGCATCGATAATAAGCCCTGCTGGCAGGCCTGCCGCTACAAAATGATAGGGGGTGGCTCCGCCTGAAACACTAATGAGCTGCGAATAAGCGACACCAACTGTTGCACTGGGTAACTCCGACCCCGCCGGCGAAACTGTAAGCACTGACGGAGCGACAGTAATGCTGACCGTCGCTGCTGGTGATGTCCCCGAGGCATTACTGGCTGTGTATCGGAAGCTATCTGTGCCGGCGAAACCTACTACCGGTGTGTAGAAAATCGAAGTTCCACTGACTGCCGTCGAACCGTGTGATGGCGGTGTTACTACCGCCACAGCAGTTGCCGTCCCACCACTGATCGACAATGCGACCGCGCCGCTGCTGTTGGCAACAACGGTGGTTGAGACTGGATTCGCAACGGGTAGTGCTCCAGCCGCAACATTCAACGTGTAGTTCGCACTTCCGGTTGCGCCATGGCTATCTGTCACCGTAACAGACAAATTGAAAGTGCCTGTACCAGTAGGCGAGCCACTGAGCAGTCCACTGATTGAGTCCAGGTTCATACCTACGGGAAGGCCCGAACCGACGTAACTGTAGGGAGCCGAACCGCCGGATGCGCTGAAAGATTGGCTGTAAGTGCCGCCGACCTGCGCCGACGTCAACGTGCCTGAAGTCGGTGTCAGAACAAGTGTCGGCGATGTGACGGTCAAAGTGACCACTGCCGGCGCAGATGTGCCAGAACCATTGCTTGCTGTATAGGTAAAACTGTCGACGCCTGAATAACCTGCATTCGGCGTATAGGTGATTGAAGTACCGCTAGCCACGGCAATGCCATGCATCGGTGCAGACGCTACCGTTACAAATGTCGCTGTGCCTCCCGACAACGCGACGGAAACAGCATTACTGGTATTGGCCGAAACGGTGGCGGAGACTGGATTGGCGACAGGTAACGCAGCAGCAGCAACATTCAACGTGTAGTTGGCACTACCGGTGGCACCGAAATGATCGGTAGCGGTAACAGACAAATTATAGGTACCGCTGCTGCTCGGGATGCCGCTGAGGTGCCCATTGGAGGGATCAAAAATAAGACCTGGCGGAACTCCCGTAGCCACATAACTGTAGGGTGCTGTACCGCTCGAAGCACTGAAGAACTGATTGTACGCAACACCCATCTGACCAGAGTTTAGTGTTCCGGCCGCCGGCGACAGCGCTAACAGTGGCGCCGTCACTGTAACTGTCACCGTGGCAGACTGTGAGTTACCAGCTCCATTGCTAAGGGTGTACTGGAAGCTATCTACCCCTGAATAGCCGGCTGTAGGTGTGTAATAAATCGATGTACCTGTCGCTACTGCGTTGCCATGAGACGCATTTACGGACACCGCAGCCGACGTATAAGCGCCTCCTGAGTTGGACAGCGTGACAATGTTATTCGAACTGTTGGCCGAGACAGTCGCCGTCACTGCATTCGAAATTGGGACTGCGACTGCTCGCAAGACGCTTACTGAATAGAGATTCGTGGTGGTGCCGTCTTGGGCTGTGACGGAAATGCTGATCGGATTTGTGCCTTCACTTAGACCGATCGTGGGAGATGCCGCACCAGATACAACCGTATTGCTGCCTACATTAATCGTAGCATTGCCACTGCTGGCAATCGGCGTGAAGCCAATCGAAGAAACGCTGTTAGCAACAGAAATACTGTAACTGGTGGTACCTGGAGAAAATGATGGAGACAACGTGCCAGTCGACGGAATGAGATTGGAAAGCGTGGCGTCACTGGATACTGCCGACCCACAGGAAATCGACACTGCACTCAAGTATGTCCCAGCTTTGATGCTGACGAACGCGCCACCGGTCAACTGTGAGGATGTCGCACCACCAGTGTGACTACCTCCGCTACCGGTGTTGCTTCGGTAATCATAGTAGGCGGTAAACGTCGTCGGATTACGAAGAATGACCGAATCTGCAGAACTGGGATTGGAATTTCCGACGTTTGAACCGTTATCCGAAAACGAGACAGTCAAGGTATCACCAGGATCGAAAGATCCTGCAGCAAATGATCGCGAGAAAGACGTCGTACCGCTTTGGGCGTTCAAGGTTGTACACCCTGCGGAGAGGGCATATACCGATGGAGAGAAACCAAAAAGGGACGCCGTCGCTAGCAAAGTTAGCGCAAGATTTCTGGCAACCGCAGTGAAAATTAGCTTCCGTGTCAGGGACATTCCGACAAACCTGTTTCAAGCGCAATTGCCAGCCAAGTGAAGGGGGCTGTTCAGACTGCAATTTATTCTGGGATCAGCGTGTATCGGCAATGTGGCTCGAATCTGCAGAAATTTAGTAAAGCGGGTTTCGCATTCACGTCGAGGCATTGCACCAAGGGTCTTGAACCTGATAATGGCAATATGGCACTGTCAGTCGCAAATCTCAATCCGTAGAGAAGCGCTCATGGTCGACGACGTACTTGAAGATGGCGAAGGTTCGGAAAACCCAGAGGGAGGAAGGCCCCTCTCCAACGAACCGCCGCAACGGAAGAGCAACGGATTCAAAGAACCGGATGATCTGGATGCTATCTCCGCTGACGACATCGATAAACGACTCGACCGTATCTTGCTGCGCAAGCATGCTTTGGATGTGCGCAAGATGGAGAAAGAAAGCGAGGCCGAAGCGGAGAAGTTCCGGAAAGAAGCGAAAGACAGGCGTGCGCAGTTGTTGAAGGCCGTCGAGGCATCAACGCCGGATTTGAGCGCGAAGCTGTTCGAGAAGATGGAAAGCCTTGAGCACGAAGGACACGAGTTCTCTCCTCAAGAAAAGGTCGCATTGCTTCAGGCGCAATTGGCTCCTCTAAAGGATGCGCAGGATTTTTTTGACCTGACAGTGGCTCAACGTGATGACTTACTCGATCGTGTTGGTTTTTACCGCGGTATCGTCCTCGATCCGTCGACGTCTATAGATGCCAGCTTTCGAGAAGTGCTCCGTCGCCCGGACTTCAGTGCGACACAGGTCGATAACAATGAACTGTCTCCAGCCACAGTGCTGTACAGGAAACCGCTGTTTTCCGGTTATTTTGAGAACCAATTCACCTTTTCTGAAGCGGTGCATCAAACGCAAAAAAGCGGAATATCCAACCTCTCCTTTTCGCTAGCAGTCGCGGGCGGAGCTATGACGACCGTCGGCGTCGGGATGGCAGCCAGCTATGCCAGCCAAGAGCAATCGAGTGCTGGAATGATTGGAAAGAGGTCGTACACCACGGCCAACTTCTTCCTACCCCGCATCGAATTGTCGTTCGACGAACATAAACCATGCGCCAGTCAGAGCTTTTTCGAAAAATGCCAGGCTGCCATGGACAAAGAAGACGACACCGAACAGTTCAAAGCTCTGAAAAAGGTGCTCGGGTATTACGGGCATTTCGTCTCGACGCGGACCCTAGTAGGAGGACGCCTTTTCGCAACGCAGTCGAAGGTATTTGACGGAAAGGAAGATAAATCCAGCCTGACTGAACGTTTCGCAGCGAAGGTTCAAGCTAGCCTCAGCGCACCGACAGTTGATGTGCAGTTGTCCGCATCTGCGGAAAAAAGCACTCAGGCGGACGAAAAGAACAAGTCCAGCAACGAATCGCAATCATCAACCTTCCATGCCGTCGGCGGTGAAGGCATCGTGGTTCAAGATGCGGCTCGATGGGCCGAATCGCTTTACGATTACAAACGCTGGGCAGCAGTTCAAAGAGAGAACCTGATTCCGAGCATCAACGTGTTACCGGATGAGTTATCCAGCAAGTGCTGGGCAATGTTGAAGCGCTATGCAAAAACTCAAACGAAACGCGCTCTGCTATTTGAGGAAAACGCGTGGTTCCTTTTTTATGGCGAATATGGAGATTCCGTAGGCTGCCTGGCCAAGGATATCTACTTCACGATTGGCAACAAAAATAACGACGCACTATTGAGCTTGGCATCCGACACCGAGCTTGAAGGAACTGCCATCGTCTGGAAAAAAAGTGAAGATGCGCCAGAGCGATCACAGCTGTGGCGTATGACTGCCGAAGGCCACATAGTGAGCCTGGTCACACGTAAGGCTGGCGCGTGGGGCGCCCGCGGGGATATCACTTTCGCCATCACTCCCGAAAAGGCCTCTGGTACCCAAGATGCCGTTTATACGCTAATCGCCCATCAGCTTGGTAAAGCAGATAACCAAATCTGGGAATCAGCAGGCTCCGGTGAAATCACCAATGTCGGGATTGGGAAAAACCACGCACTGCTTGCTGCAGCGGAAAATAAAATTCTACTGAAAGCACGAACAGATAACACCCGTAATGATCGACTATGGCAACTGGACGAGATACCCCTCTATTTTGTCGACAACCTAATCAAAGCCGCTAACGAAGACACTGCTCCACTCTGGTTCAAACTTCGGCTAGCCGACGGCGGTCCGGTTCTTTCGATCAATGGCGGCGAAGGCCTGGAGTCTGTGCTTTCGACTTCACAATGTTCGGTAGTTACACAACCTGACATCAATGGTGCACATCAAATATGGCAACTGGATGCGAAAGGACGGTTGATCTCAGCTGTAAAAGCGCAGGATGCTGGGAGCTTCATGGATCTACTATTGTCAGCCGACCTTAAAACCAAAGCCCTGGTTGTGAGCCCAGAGTCACCCAATTTTGCCCAGCGATGGACATTGCAAAACGACCAGCTAATCGTGTCACGTCATTCAGAGCTGGCGGATTTGGTAATCGCGGCCGGTAATGACTCCAACAACGCGAAAACTGGTAACCCTTTAGCCATGAGGGTCAGTGGTACAGCTTCTAAACAGAAGTGGACGAAAGTCACAGTTGGGAAGAGCCTGGGATACACCAGCTACAAGCAAATAGTAGCCAATTCGCAGCGAAGTAATGAATGGGCGAAGATGATAGATCGGCGAGAGTTAATTATCGCGGGAAATCTGACTTCGCTTGCGCTTAAGCTCATCAAACGTGGTGGTTTTTGGTCAATCAATGAAGGCTATGCCGTTCAGCTGACGATAGGTGTTTCGCGGGAAAATGCTAAGCCCGCCTATGAAACCCATAATGAGCCGGATGATGATCAAGTGTTAGAAATCACTTCCGATTCTGTCACGGGTATCGACACTCAGTTTCTATACTTACCCGAGGAGCCGATACACGCAATCAAGCTCGATGTAAAGCCCAAAAGCAAGCGACTTTGCTTTCAATACAAATTGAAGCCGGATAGTGCTTGGACCTTTGTGGCAGATGATGCATCGGACGAGCCTCAACAGCTGAGTGTTTCCAGTACCTTCCTTTCCAATATAGAGTCACCGGATAATCAGGGCCTTCTGGCCATCGGGCTTCACTTCGATGCTGCATCCGGTGTCTTATCGCCCAAAGCAATCTATAGAAACTAATATTTGGAATGGCGTTCATTATTTATTGAACGCCATTCTGTAATGGAGTCGGTGAAATGCCAGATTCAGTTTATTACCCCGGAGCCAAAAACGCTCTCAACCTTCTGGAGAAAATGCTAATTTCTACGCAGGAACTCCCGGAAACGCCGGCAAACAAAAAGTCACGAGACTGGCTGTTGGACAAACACAATGGTTGGGAAAATTCGATAACTGGCATAGCAATGGGGTATTACTTAGAATCCGCAAAAGGCCTAAAACATCTTAAGAAAAAAAATTTCGCAGGAGGCTTTTCTGAAAAAGTTAATAACAAGGTCGTCAAAAAAAACCGCGGTGACATTACAACAACAACCAATAAATACAACGAGGAGGGAAAAAGCCAAGGAAAGGTTATTCAGCTGAAACATACCATTTGCGATACACCATCAGCAGTAAATAATGCCATCAGAGATGCGTTCACTCAATTATCCGGCCAAAAAGGTGAAATGCCATTAGCAGACGACATTTTAATTGCGGATATTTTCATTGCAAGTCCGAACAACGCATGGCCACTTGACAGGAGCGGGACAACTGATGGGGAAACATGGATTGCCCACAATTATCCGTTTTTAATATCCCAGTTCGTAGAGAAAGTTAAAATAAGAATTACCAATCACTTGCTTCTTGATGATTATAAAAAAAATTACGCCGAAGCCAAAGAGAAAAGAGATATTGAGCTTCAATGCAAAAAAGCAAAGCGCGCATTTAGCGAGCTCTATATTCCTGGCGAAACTTTTCATACTGCTGGTTTGTTTGATTCGGATGTCGGTACTCCCACCGCGCTTTCCGGTTCAATGCCTAATAAGTTATTACGAAAAAACGACAAGGCATCCCAAAAAGCCCGTTCTGATGTACTCGCTGCGGAAAACCTCATAAAAGAACCATCCCCCGTATCCACGAAAAATAAATCTAATAAATCTAATAAATCTGTCGGACAAAAAGATCTTACCGATTACCCAACATTGGTACTGAAATTAAACTTCACGACCGGTCGAAAAATACTATTTGAAAATCAACAAGAACCCACCATAGTGAATAAAATAGTTTTATCTGTACGCTGGACCAGTGGAGAGCTGTCCGTCCAGTTCGTCCGAGAAAAACCAGTAAGCTAGGATACGCAAGATGGCATTTCTGAATAGTCAACTGTACGAACATCAGACGTTGATTATATAGGGAGATAAAAATAAATTTGCATTTTCTAGCCGGTTGGCAGCCCCCCCCTCGCTATTTTTTTAGATTTTTAGTGTAAGCGTCCGGCGAACTCGCCTTCCAACTCCAGCATTAAGGGGAATGGTGTCTGTAGCGTTTAAGTAATCCCGGGCATGACGTTATTTTTTATCGGCCTGAGGTGGGGCAGCCCATCGTTGAACTGAACCGGTGCTCTCTCAAGCCGTCATGTCGCTCACATTAAGTATGGAAATACTGTAGTGCGGCGACAGGCAACCTGCTTTAGATGTGGAGAAGAGGAAGTTTTCCATAGGACAGAGTTCGCCCTTTCTTAAAATTGCTTTTACGGACATTAAGGCGCTCATCTCAGTCAGTCCCATTAATATCGAGAACGCCTTATCTATTCGAAATCCCAAAGTGGGTTCAGCAATCACCACCACGAACCAAAGAAATCTTTGTCTCAGTTCATTCTTTGTTTTCTCATTTATTTCCTTTTGTACCAGTAGCCGTAACTCGAGCGATGCAGCGAGCAACAATTCTGACTCCAAAAGGCCGGCGAAGAAGCCATTTGCTCTAAGTGATGCGTTGATTGCCATGACCTGTAATTACTGGTTTAAGCCAAATCATTTAAAAGAGACGTCGGTATAATCAGCCACAGTTAGGCATAGCTGGCCATCAGAGCCGAGAAGGCGATGATAGGTAGGTAGTGGAGAAAACGCATTCCTGCCCAGGGATCCTACTGGCGTCCAGGAGGATTGCGTTCCCTGGCTTCGTTAGCATCTTTGAGTGTCCGCTTTTGGCCGAAAGCCGCCGTTCGTGAGCGGCAGCTATCGGCCGAAGCGGCCAGTCAAGGGGGGGCGGACACGGACGTAAATCGACGGGAGAGCAACAACTTCCCTCGAGCATTGATGAAATCAACCGGATCTGTATCTATTGGCTTCCTTGTTACCTTGGTACGATTCCACCCCGCCCTCGTCCGAGATAATCCCATGCAGCTCACCGACATCCCATTTGGGACCACCAATTGGTAGAAAATAGAAGCGACTGCCCACCCTGGCGAAACCGGCACGGCACACTGACGCACTTGCCAATTCGGTAATGCAAGAGACCCCGCCTTGGTGGCCTTGCTCCGGGCCGGGGGAGGTGCTTTCCACAGACAGATTTTATGAACTCGTCGTTTTCGCTTAGCCCATCAAACCAGCTTGCCTAGGCCGCCCATACACCCACTTCTAGGCTAATACCATATGTGGGGTTCGTTGGGATCCTGGGTCACCCTGAGTCGTTCGAGATTCATGACATTGAGCGTGGTATCGCCGTTGACACGCCGCTTGATCTTACCCACGCGTCCTTGGATCGCGATCGGGTATTGAGTCGAACTCTTTGAGACGGCGTAGTGGGCCTCCATTTGCCGGGCATGGTCGAAGTAGAACTGATTCCAGCCAACGGTATTGCCTGCAAACACTGGTTCTAGGTGCTCGTCGATGTCAGCGTCTTCGTCGCACATTGCGCGCAGTCTGAGGACGCTTTGTGCGGTATTGATATAGGAGGACAACCGATTGGATGATGGTGTGTAGGTTCAGATGGCAGTAGAGGATGTCTCACCACCGTCATCTTTCTTGAGTCGTCTAGCATTTGCTTTCAACTCTTCTGTCACCGCGACCGACGCATGCGGAAGCGGTTTTTCTGGACGCTTTCGACCAGGCAGTTAGAGGTGCTGGCGAGCTCAACGATTTGCTTATCAACACCGAAACGACAGTTGGGGCCATGCGTTCCATTCGCTTGCGGGCGGAAGCAGGCCCGAACCTTAGAGGTTTTGTAGTAGCAGCCCCGAGTGAAGGAATTGACATGAATTACTGTTGCGTCGCACCGTTCACACTTCAGAGCATTTGTACCCATGCTCTTGGCATAGGTGCCCGCACTGAGGTGGATATTCCCGCCAGGCTGTTGTAGCAACTGGCTGGTGCCTTCACCAATCCCTAGGATTACAGGCCTATGGTCGGGTGAGCTATGTTGAAATCTTTATGATGGTCGAACTCGACCTGTATTGCCTGAGGCGGCGGCCCTTGAAACGTGACATGTCAGCAATCCTTAACTATTTGATGGCTCCATTCTCACTTCACGACTGGCCGTGTCAGAACCGCACTTTCCCATTTTACAGAATTTAGTGATGCCGATGGTCAGTGGGTGTCTGCGACGAGGACTCCAGATGGAGAAGCTGAGCAGGGGGTGATCCCCAGAATCGTGCAGGTGGCTCGACGACTCAATGGGTCGGATATTTAACAAGCAAAGCACTATCGCAGAGAGGAAAAGTACAGAGTGGGCGGTTTTCCCAAAGCTTTCTTGAACATCGTGATAAAGGCGTTAACAGAGTCATAGCCCAGGATGCCTGCCACATGCTGCACGGATACGCCTTCTGCCAGATGACTCAGTGCGATCATCAGATGCAGTTGCTGGCGCCAGCGTCCGAAGCTCAGCCCAGTCGTACTTTCCACAAGTCTGGCTAGCGTTCGCTCACTCGTTGCAAGCCGATTGGCCCACTCGCGCAACGTGGTTCGGTCACCGGGGTCTGCAAAGAGCGTATCCGCGATTTGTTTGATCTTGGGGTGGTCGGATATCGGCAAATGCAGCTCTTTCAGCGGAGCATCGGAAAGCTGCTCAAGCAGTACTGCAACCAGCCGCGCAGTTTTACCCTCGCAAAGACAGGAGGGTTCCTGCTCTGCGAGGTGAAGGATCATCTCGCGGACAATGGGGGTAATGGCAACCGTACAGCAGGCGTCAGGCATCTCTGCTGCATCGGGTTCAACAAACAAAAAACAAGTGCGGGCGTTTTCGGTCATGCGGCAACTGTGCGGCGTGCCGCCGGGAATCCATACCGCATGTTGGGGAGGCACAAGCCAAAGTGCGTTCTGCACCTCACAGCTCACCGCTCCGTGCAAAGACAGGACTAGCTGGCCTTTTCGATGATCATGGGCGCGGGCAACCGAATCATTGGGGGCAGGCGCAACCTTGAGCGCAATCGCAGCCTGAGCGAAGAGATTTGAATCGAAATCTTCCGGCGAGGTAACGACATTTTTTGAGCTTGGCATAATTTAGGTATCAGGTGTCTTGATATCTATATTAGATAATTCTGAAGCTCTCTACAGTGGTCTTCTTTTCAGAGGACAGCTACAGAATATGTCAGATACAAAAAACAAGTGGCATGCCATCGCGCTCGTCGCGGGCATTCTGCTCATTGCCGTAAACCTACGCGCTCCCTTTACGGGCATCGCCCCTGTTTTACCGCTCATTCAGAATGACTTTGGCTTAAGCGCCTCAGCTCTAGGCCTGCTTACTTCACTACCACTTCTGGCTTTTGCCGCCTTTTCCCCGCTTAGCGCTTCGGTTGCCCGCAGGTTCGGCATTGAACGCACGCTTTTCGGTGCACTGTTGGTCATTTCAGCAGGCATCCTGCTGCGCTCGGCAGGCAGCGCATGGGCGTTGTATGCCGGTACGGTATTGATAGGCACCGGGATCGCACTGGGCAACGTGCTATTGCCTGGCCTGATCAAACGCGACTTCTCGACGAAGATGGCGTCTGTGACGGGCGCTTACTCCATCACGATGGGGGCAGCAGGTGCTGCCGGTTCCGCCGTTATCATTCCGCTGACCCAATCATGGGGATGGCCGATTGCCCTGAGTTTGTTGATAGCAGCCCCGCTGTTGGCGCTGATTGTGTGGCTACCCCAGTTGAAAAAACACGAACATATTGTTCTGTCCGGCCCCAAACAAGCGGCAACCGTGAACGTCTGGAGTTCACCGCTGGCGTGGCAGGTCACACTGTTTATGGGCCTGAACGCGATGCCTTTTTACGTCGCCGTAGGCTGGCTGCCGACCATGCTGATGGATCATGGTATATCCCCGGAGCAAGCTGGCATGGTACACGGCACGCTGCAATTGACCACCGCCATTCCCGGCTTGATTCTGGCGGCCACGCTTCGCCGTCTCAAAGACCAGAAACTGGCAGCCGCTACCGTTAGCCTGTTAACCGCCTCATCTTTGATCGGGCTCATTTACGCACCAAGCTACGCCATGTTGTGGGCAGCTTTCCTGGGCTTCGGCTCTGGCGCTAGCATGATGCTTGGCCTGACGTTCATTGGCTTGCGTACAAAAAATGCCGGCGACACGGCGGCACTATCAGGAATGGCGCAGTGTGTGGGTTATCTGATGGCGGCCACAGGCCCATTGCTACTGGGCCAACTGCACGACTGGACTGATGGCTGGACAGCACCGCTGTTGATCACAGCGGCAATCGCCGTTGCCGGCGCATCCACCGGCATGCTGGCCGGGCGCAATGTTCAACTCGAACCCACTCATTACAGAAGCACGCCCATGCAACACAGCTAGGCCAGCAAACATGGCAAATACGTGTCGATCGCCACCGAGCGGCCCTATCACGATCCTCATCGTCGGTGATTAAGCCTCGCGAGCAACGTACTGATCATCAACGGTGCCAAGCCATTTCTCATCTCCAAGGGAGAACTAAACAATACGTTCGCCACACTGGCCGCCGAGCACTTCGCTGCGCTTGGCTACTCGTCGCTATTGGCGCACCAGCTGAATATTCGAGCCTGTTTGTTCAGCCCTGCAGCCACTGAACTCAGGCTGAATCCCCGTCACGAACGAGCTCGGAGATCCAGTCAGCGAATGCGCTCACGGCTGGCGAAAGAAAGCGCTGATGCGGGTATAACAGGTGCACAGGAATCGAAGCCGGTTGCCAGTCAGCAAGTACTTCCACCAACCGCCCTTCTCGCAGGTGCTCGGAAACCACGTTCTCGGCGAGTTGCGCCAGCCCAAAGCCTTCAAGGCACAATTTTATGTAGAGCCCAGTCTCGTTGACGGCTGTTGTTCCGTTCACCTGAACCGAGAGCTTTTCAGAGCCACTGGCGAAGCGCATTTCGCCCGCGTGCCTTGCGTGGCCCGAAAAGTAATGGATGGCCCGGTGGTGTGACAAATCCAGTGGTGTTTGCGGAGTACCGTTTTCTTCGAGATAGGCAACAGATGCACAGGTCACCCAGCGAAATCGGCCAAGGGGGCGCGCAACAAGCGTTGAATCGTCGAGCTCGCCTGTGCGAATGACGCAATCTACACCCTCTTGAACAAGGTCAACCTGCCGATCGCTGACGCCGATCATTAGGTAGATATCTGGGTAGCGCATGTAAAAAGCTTGCAGATTTGGCATGACGATGAAGTGTGCAATGCCGCCCGGCATATCAACCCGCAAACGTCCCTGTGGCCGTTTTACGGAATCCGTCAGACTAGTCTCTGTGTGTTCTATCAGCTCCAATATTTCCCGGCATTGCGCCAGATACTGTGCGCCCTCAGGCGTCAGACTAACCCGCCGCGTGGTTCTGTTGAGCAAGCGCACCTGCAGGTACTTCTCAAGATTCTTGACGGTGCTGGTAACCGTCGAGGCCGGCAAAGAGAGCGTCTGCGCCGCCTGGATAAAGCTTCCTGCCTCAGCCACACGGACGAATACCTGCATCGCTTGAATACGATCCATGACTGTTAGCAGCCTCAAAGCAGTGACCGGGGAAAGCATTATTATTCGTCATTCTTGAATAATAAAAACAGTTTAATCATCTTTTTCCCGCAGTATCGCCTTGCGTACATTTCTTCCAACGAAATTGGAAGAGGTGTACTGAAATGGCTGAATACAACCGCAGCATTGTGCAGGCCCCAGTCGCTCCGGCCGCACGCACACTTATCCGCGGCGCCACTGTACTGAGCATGGATGGCGACATCGGCAATCTGGCGCGTGGCGATATTCTTATCGAAGGCACCACCATCACGGCAATCGGTGAAAATCTCGAAGCCGGCGACTCTGTCGTGATTGAGGCATCCGGCATGATCGCTATGCCGGGCATGGTCGATACCCACCGTCACTCCTGGGAGGGGCAACTACGGCGAATAAATCCGAACGCCGCAACCCTGGAGGACTACTGCAACGCAACCCACTTCTCGTTCGCCAAATACTATCGCCCGGCGGACATGTATATCGGCAACCTCCTGAGCGCATTGGGCTGCATCGATGCCGGTATAACGACCTTGGTGGACAACTCGCATAACAGCCGCACGGGTGAGCACTCCGATGCCGCTGTCGAAGCGCTGCTCGATGCAGGCATACGCGCCGTACACGCCTCGGGGGCGCCGGTTGCGGGTGAGTGGGACAAAGCCCACTGGCCGGGCAATCTGGAGCGTCTGCAGGAAAAATACATCAAGAAAGGCGACAACCCGCTGCTCTCTCTGGCGGTGATGGCGCAGTTGGAGCCTGAGCTGTGGGCTGAGGCCCGACGCCTAGGGCTGCCTATCATCACCGAGTTCTTTGGCGGTGACATGGCGGCTGAGTTGGAAGGATTGCATCGCGAGGGGCTGCTGCGTTCCGACAACATCTTCAACCACTGCACCGCGCTGCCGGACGCCGGCTGGAAAATCCTTCGCGAGGCTGGCGTTCGGGTCAACGTATGCCCGCGTTCAGATGCCCACTACGGCATTGAAGATGGAATGTTCGCCATGCAGTCGGCCCAACGTCACGGTATCAGTCCAGGCCTGAGTGTCGATAACGAAACCTCCTACAGCGGTGACATGTTCATGGAGATGCGGGTGGCGTTCTACCTGCAGCGCGTCATGGGCATGCACCACCAGCGCTGCTGCGGTGAAGACCATCATCCGGTGGTGACCCTGCCCGCCCATGGTTTGCTCAAATCCGCCACCGTCGACGGCGCGGTCTGTGCCGGTTTACAGGACAAAATCGGCAGCCTGAGTCCCGGCAAGCAGGCTGACCTGATCCTGATAAACGCGCGGGACATCAACCTTTATCCGTCAGGCAATGCCTTCGGTACCGTGGTACATGCGGCAGAGCGCAGCAATGTCGACACCGTCATGATTGGCGGGCGTATCGTCAAGCGCGGTGGCAAGGTTTTAGGTGTGGATAGCGAAAGGCTGCGTGCGGCGATCAACGAGTCCCGTGAGCATCTGTTTGCTGCTGCAGGCTATCAGCCGGATATCTTTGCCGAGAAATTCCTGCCGCTTGAGTCAGCCAAGTAAGGAGGTGTGAGATGAATGCAGCCTACTACCTGCTGGCCATCTGCGCGGGGCTTGGCATCACCCTGCAGACCACACTGAATGGCCAACTCGCTAAAGGTGTGGGTGGAGACTCCGTAGCGGCGGCGCTGTTCTCTTTTACTGCTGGCGCGGTATGCCTGGGCATTTTTTCATTGATGCGCGGGGGGATAGCAGCCTCACTGGCGGCCATACCTGCACAGCCTTGGTGGAGCCTGTTGGGTGGTTTGCTGGGTGCCAGCGCGTTGCTCAGTTATGTAGTGCTGGCACCGAAAATCGGTCTGTCAGCACTGCTTGGCCTCGCTATCGCTGGGCAGATCATTTCGTCACTGGCGATCGATCACTTCGGATTGATGGGGGCATTGGAGAGGCCGGTGTCTTCCATCAAGTTGGTCGGGACGGTGGTGATGCTCGCAGGTTTGGCTATCGCGTTGTTCGGTGACCGTTGGTCAGCGCTTTTCTCCAACTGACTACCTTGTTTACCCCATTCTGTTTCGTAGGAAGCAACCATGTTTAAAACTCTAACCGACACCACCAGCATGCTTGGCGAGTGCCCTGTCTGGTGTGAAAGAACCGAACGCCTGTTCTGGACGGACATTCCAAGCTGCGAGTTACGTGCTATAGATCTCGTAAGCGGTGAAGTGCAGTGCTGGCCGCTGCCCGAGTCGCTAGGCTCATTTGCCCTCACGGCAGACGAAGACGTATTGCTAATGGGACTGGCATCCTGCCTGGGCTACTATCAGCTGAGCACAGGCCGTTTCAGCAGAATTGCAGTCACGCCTGGTGTACCCGGAACCCGAATCAATGATGGCCGCTGCGACCGTATGGGCAACTTTGTGTTCAGCACGATGGACGCCAGTGAGCAGGTGCAAACCATCGGCAGATTTCACCGCCTCAATGCGTCGACGCTCGAAACAGAAACGTTGGACATTCCCGCAGTGGCGATCCCGAATAGCATCTGTTTCAGCCCGGACGGCTTCACTCTGTATTACGCGGACTCCCTGCAGGGACGTATTTTCTGCTGCGATTACCCCTCACTGGAAAACCAGCGTGTGTTCACGACGGTTGACGGTCAAGGCGCTCCAGATGGCTCTTGCATTGATGCGCAGGGGTTTCTCTGGAATGCCGAATGGGGCGGCAGCAGGGTGGTGCGTTATGCGCCGGATGGAAAAGTCGATCGCGTAATCGACTCCCCGTGTATTCAGACCACTTGCCCAGTGTTAGCGGGCGCCGCTTATACCACGCTGTACAGCACCAGCGCGCTGATAGGCCTGGACAAGCCGACATGTTCCGATGGTGCGCTGATAAAAGCCGAAGCCGTTGTCGCTGCGGGACTTTCTGAAGAGCGATTTTCAGGGCTACTGAGCTGAGTACTGGGTTCTAGCCTCGGGCGTCGCTCTAAATGCCAATTTCTAGCCGCATCGGAATGAACCCACCAAGCTTCTACCGGGCGCATCCCCACTTCGTGCAAGATGGCTATCATACAGATGCGGGCTCTGTGGCCTTAGACGACCGGATGCTTTTTTAGCGTGAGAAGCCTCAACTGTCTGTCTATAATCCGCGCATGCTGAATCCAACCGAAATCCGCCCAATCCTCAAGCAGTGGGTCGCGAAAGCGATGTCCCATGAAGAGAGTGACGTTTTCATCGAGGAGCTGTGCTTCATTGATAAGGCCAGACGCGCCGATCTCGTTCACGCCAATGGAAAGCTAACCGCGTTCGAAATCAAATCGCATGCTGATACCTTGGCTCGCTGGGAAGGCCAGCAGCAGGCCTATATGGCATGCTTTGACGAAGTCTGGCTATGCTGCCATTCGAAGCACTTGGTGAAGGCTCTTGAGTCCTGTCTACCGCATGTTGGAGTGCTCGTAGTCGATGACTATTCGGGCATGGCGATGATTCGAAGGGCGAAGCCCAACAAGCTCCAGGATAAATTTCACCTTACGGGATTCTTGTGGCGTAGCGAGTTGGACGCACTCGCGGCCCAGTATGGGGTGCCAACGAAAAGTCGCAACCTCATAAAAGAGGTGCGTCGCCAGCTATGCGACGCCCTCCCCATGAACGTGATCAGATCGCATGTACTAGCAAGCTTGAAACAACGCTATCGCTCGCTAGAGTAAGTCGTCGGCATCAAAGTCATCGAAACTGTTATCCGTATCTACGATGGACTCGATCATGGCGCAGATATGCTGATTGATCCTGTACCCATTCCATGTGCCATTGTTCCCGTAACCTGTAGATGTGGCGACAATTCTGCTGTACTCACGAGTAGCCCAGCAAAAGTCATCACCGTGGTAACCCGGCAGGCCTCTGATTTCTTGGGCGATTTCAACGTACCGTACAAACTCCTTGTCCGAACCTTTGCGTCGTTGCCACCATTCTGTTGGCGTGTAATAGCAGGCAAAAGGAAGCACAGGCATGCCTCGTATGTATTCCATCGAGGCGGTCGGATTGGTGGCGGCGTAATCCCCGTAGACGATATCCAACTCTATGCCACTGGTATCGACCCTTGCTTGCCACGCAACGTCGTAACAGGCGGAGGAACGTGAAGTGTTTGAAGCCGGCTTATCGATAGGGAAGGAAGTGCTCATGAGGATCAGATTTCGTATCTGATAGCTGTTCAGTTGTCTCAGGGATACGTTGAAATCTGACCCTGAGGCGGTGTTGGCCGGAGCGGTGGCACCGAAGTCTAAAATCACCGTCGCGGTGTCCGGGCGTTCAAGAGCATCCAGGATTGATAGCAATCTGCTCCACGAAGTCGAGGTGGGGTTTTCCGGGCAGGTAACCCTTATGGCTATATGGGGGAAATCGCCCTGGAGAGCAAGTGCACTTTGGATGACTGCTCGTTGGGGATCGTCATCAACCCAGGAGACCACCGGTATAACATTCTGGTTGATGGCTGCCACATCGGAAAAGAAGCGACGTTTGTTCTCAAACGCGCCATGAGGATTGTGCAGGTCATTGGTAGTAATGAATTCTTCACCAACGTCCTTAGCTATTCTTGAAACGTCCAGGAAAAAAGGATGCTCAGTCCAACTCGCTAGGAATGTTTGAAGGTGTCTGTCGTCGTCACCTCGCATGTCCAACAGCGGAGCCACTACTTCCCGCCTGTGGTCTTCCAGATTTATCAGCGCCTTAACGTCATTCTGACCAACTCGTAAACAAGCCACGTACTGCATCTTGCACTCCTTGCATGCTGTGAAAACAGGTTTTGCCGTAATCTGAAGTCATAGCGAGTCAAAGGCCTTGGTGAGCAGCGAGCGTCGACATGCGGAACGTATCGGTTTTGCTCAGTTTCACTGGCCGACGTCATGCTCCCAGTGAGACGGCAGGTGGAGATTGGCAGGATAGCACTTGGCCACTCAATAAAAGCCTTAATGCGTATTTTGGGATGTGGGGCGCGTCTATGTCCGATCAGTCGGTAGGTTACTCATGCCTTTGCACCAGAGAGAGGCTTTTGTATGCCGGCCTGGCTGCATCGAACAGCCTGTACCGTCACATGAGCGACATGTTGCGGGTCGCCATGGATCATGGGAAATCCGCTCTCTGGGCCAGAGATGGTGTCTACTTAAATTAGGTGGAAACCATGGCCTTTAGCAGTCGTTCGAGGAAGATATGTTTGCCGGACGGTTACAAAACTTGAGGTCGACCTCGTCTAACAGCGTGATCGAGCTGGGTGCAAAATGACACGAAAGCGCGCACTCGGATGTCTTAGTTCGAATGTTTTATATGGAAATATAAGTCAATCAGCGCGTTATGGGACTACGACGATACCGCTAGCTGGCAGAGCGTCGTCCAAGCGCCAGGAGTGAGCGCATGCGACCAGGTTGATCGCGTCAATGCTCTAGGGGCTAGGGAGTGGAAATCTTATTCAAACAAAGCAGGATCGACTTTGTGTCGGCGAGCTTGTTCAAGGTGGCGCCGCATCTGGTCAGCAGCAGCCAAGCGGTCGCCACGTTCCAGGCAATCGAGAATCGCTAAGTGCTCTTCCGCTTGGCCTTTACGGGGTGTGCGTGCGCTGGCCTGGCGGTATTCCACCAGGCGTCGTAACTGGTCGAGACGGCGGACAGTCTGCTGCAGGAAACGGTTACCCGAGCACGCTGCCAATGTCTCGTGGAACTGGGAATTGGCCTCAAAAAGCTCCTGAGGCGTCATGGTCAGGTAGCCGCCGTTCGCGATGAATTCCTGCTGCTTACGACATGCCGCCAACGTCTCGCGATCAATCTGAAAAGTCGGTGACAAAAGGCCAGAAGGTTCGACGGTCGCTCGGAAGGAGTAGCTTTCTTCGTAAGCCTCAACAGAGTCGATCATGGGAAGCAGACGCCACCCTTGGCCTGCACGCTGTTCAACCCACCCTTCTTGCTGCATCCGAGACAGCACGGCCCTCAGAGCTGCTCTGGACACATCGAACTGCCGCATGAATTCGATCTCGGTAAACAGTTCAGGAAGCTGCCGACTGAGGCGAAGTTCTGCAAGCGTCAGGTACAGAGGATCGTCGCTCTTCTCCATGACTTCAGAGACAAGGTCGCTCAAGTCGTCACTGGATCGCGCGAGGAAAAATCCCCTGTTGCGGTCGTAGGTCAGCATACCCTTTTCAACCAAATGGCCCAGGGCAAACTTCACAGGCGTGCGCGACACATTCAGTGTGTTCGCTAGCTGTGATTCAACCAGATGATGGCCAACAGGGAAGCGTTCACGTCGGACGTGGGAAACGATGTCACGCGCGATGCGTGCTTGCAGCGGGCTTAGAGGCATTAGGTCGGAAACCACAGAGATCTGAACCGAAGAAAGCCCATTCTAGCGCGTCATTTTACGCTGTGGCAGAGACCGTTTGGCCTCCGCCTCAATTATGACGTCCAGCGGGGCTTACCGAACCTGATAGAAGGGAAATGCCCCAAACAGAAGGCCGCCCACCAACAGGCCGAGGCTGGCCAAAATAGCCCATTTGAGCGCGAAGCGTTGATGATCTCCGAGATCTACTTTGGCCAAGGCAACGAGCAGATAGAGTGATGGCACCAGCGGGCTGAGTAGGTGGACGGGTTGACCCACAACCGAAGCCCGCGCGATTTCCAGTGGAGTTATCCCGTATTGGGCTGCAGTCTGTGCGATCACCGGAAGGATGCCAAAGTAGAACGCGTCGTTAGACATGAAGAATGTAAACGGCAGGCTAACGAGGGCGGTGAAGACAGCCAGGAACGGGCCGAAGCTTGGTGGGATTACATGCAGCAAGCTTTTCGCCATTGAGTCCACCATGCCGGTTCCGGAAAGGATCCCCGTGAAAATGCCCGCAGCAAAAATGACTGCTGTAACGGCCAACACATTCGTCGCATGAGCGGCAATACGTGCTTTTTGCTGCTCAATGTTCGGGTAGTTGAGCATGATGGCAATGGCGAAGCCGACCATGAACAGGATCTGGATAGGCATTGCGCCAATGATCAGGCAAGTGATGAGGCCTAGTGTCAAGATCAAATTCGGCCAAAACATTTTCGGACGACGATTTTCATCACATTGCTCTGCTGATCCATTGCCCAGCGACACAGGGCCGTGATGAAGACCGTCCATATCAAGAATGCCAATGCGCGCACGCTCTTTGCGCCCAATGACTACGGCAGTAAAGATGAGGCAGGCGCAACCTAGCAGCATGCCAGGAATCATGGGCAGGAAAATCTCCATTGCATCCACATGCAGCGCTGCTGCTGCGCGAGCAGTTGGCCCACCCCACGGCGAGATATTCATGATCCCGCTGGCAATGTTCACCAGGCATGTCATGCCCAGCACGCTCATCCCCAGTCGCTGATACAGCGGCAGGAATGCAGCGCAGGCAATCATGTAGGTAGTCGAGCTGTCACCATCCAGCGACACCAGCATCGTCAGCACCGCAGTGCCTACCGAGACCTTGAGAGGGTCGCCTTTCACCACTTTCAAGATGAAGCGGACGAGCCCGTCGAACAGCCCAGCGTCGATCATTATGCCGAAGTAGAGAATCGAGAAGGTCAGCATCACGCCGGTTGGAGCAAGTGTTTTGACGCCGTCGAGCATCATGGCACCGAGGCCTACGTAATGGCCTCCGATCAGCGCGAAAACGATAGGTATCAAGATCAACGCGATGAGCGCAGAAAGGCGCTTCGTCATGATCAAGTACATGAAACAGATAACCATTGAAAAGCCAAGGACTGTTAGCACGGTCGAACTCCCATTTTTCAGATCTATGTGGCTCTGGTCGGCCATATGGCCTGGATAGCGCAATAGGTCTCAGGTCGAGACCGGCTCGATCCAAATGGGAGTGGTGGGGGAGCGGGGGCAAAAGAGCTTGATCATGGCGGGCCTCGATTTTTCTTATCTTTATTTTTTCTACCGTACCTGACTGGGCGCTACGTCGAAGGAGCGAGCATGCGCAGTAGAAATCGTTGGTTGGGTACGTCCGACACTCAAACAAGATGAATCGGATGACCCAACATTGACCTATATCATCACAAAGTGCAATATGCGTCCCACAAGAACGTTACCCGTGTTGTTTGTGAGGAATAGTCAATGCCTAAGTCAAAGGGTCAAATCGTTTCCGCCAACGGAATCGAGTACCGTGTCAGCGACATCCGGGGGGTCGTGACCGACCTGGGTGGTGATTACGCGAAGCTGCCCTACAGCTTGCGAATCCTTGCCGAGAACGTTTTGCGTGGAGAGGCTGACCCTGAAGCCGCGCTCAAAGTCATCTGCGCCCGCTCTAAAGAATTCGACATTCCTTTCCGTCCAGCTCGCGTCGTTCTGCAGGATCTGCTCGGTACGCCGGCGCTGGTCGACCTCGCGGGTCTGCGCGATGCCGTCGCTGCTCAAGGCGGCAACCCGAGGCTGGTTAACCCTGTTACACCGACCCACTTGGTAGTGGATCATTCGCTCAACGTAGAGCGTTGGGGTGACGCCAGTGCACTCGCCGATAACGAAGCCATTGAGCGTGAGCGCAACGCCGAACGTTTCCAGTTTC
Source organism: Pseudomonas sp. LAMO17WK12:I5 (assembly GCF_900215165.1). Taxonomy (NCBI): domain Bacteria; kingdom Pseudomonadati; phylum Pseudomonadota; class Gammaproteobacteria; order Pseudomonadales; family Pseudomonadaceae; genus Pseudomonas; species Pseudomonas sp. LAMO17WK12:I5. Next base: position 461,249 of record NZ_OBDS01000002.1, read on the forward strand.
TGGACTGGTGCAACAAGGCGTTCAGCAATTTGTCGATCATCCCTTCGGGCAAAGGCATCCTTCATCAGATCAACTTGGAACGCTTGACTACCGTAATTGGCACTCAGCGCCGTGATGGTGAGCTGTGGGCGTTCCCGGATACGCTGGTCGGCACCGACAGCCACACCACCATGATCAATGCCATCGGCGTGCTGGGTTGGGGTGTCGGTGGTATCGAGGCTGAGGCAGCTATGCTGGGTAAATCCCTGATGCTTCGTCTGCCTGAAATTGTCGGTGTGCGTCTGGAAGGCACCTTGCCCCAAGGCTACCTGGCAACGGACATCGCATTGGCTCTGACCGAGCTGCTGCGTAAGGCTGGCGTGATCGGCTCCTTCCTGGAGTTCTTCGGCCCAGGTGTTCCACAGTTGTCTCTTGCTGACCGAGGCACCCTGTCGAACATGGCGCCTGAGTTCGGCGCTACCGCTGCCATGTTTGCCATCGACGACCGCACGCTGCATTACCTGCGCATTACCGGTCGTGGCGGTCAGATCTCGGGGCTGACTGAAGCCTATGCTCGTGCTCAAGGCCTGTGGCATGACAGCCTCGGCGCGGTTGAATACAACCGCGTTGTAACCCTGGATCTCGGCACCGTGGAGCGTTCCATCGCCGGCCCGAAACAGCCTCACCAGCGTATCGTGCTGGGTCAGAAGGCACCGGCAACCAATCTACCAACTGGCCTGGACAATGGTTCGGTCGTATTGGCTGCAATCACCAGTTGCACCAACACCTCCAACCCCCGTGGTGTGATCGCCGCTGGTCTGGTAGCACGCAACGCCCGCAAGCGTGGTCTGAAGCGCGCTCCATGGGTAAAAACTTCGTTTGCGCCAGGTTCGATGGTGGTTGCTGGTTACCTGGAGCGTTCGGGTCTGAACAATGATCTGGATGCACTGGGCTTCAACCTGGTCGGTTACGGCTGTACCACTTGTAACGGTATGTCGGGGCCATTGCTGAGCCCTGAGATCGAAGAGGAGATCCGCACCCGCAAGCTGGAAACCGTGGCTGCGACCTCGGGCAACCGTAACTTCGAAGGCCGTGTTCATCCGCTGGCTCGCGAAGTTTTCATCATGTCGCCGCCGCTGATCGTTGCTTACGCCATCGCCGGTACCTATCTGATCGATCCGGAAAAAGACGCGCTGGGCGTGGATGACAACGGTGTGCCTGTTTACCTGCACGAGCTGTGGCCAAGCGACGAGGAACTCACCTCAATCGAGACTGAAAACCTCACCGCCGACCTGTTCGACAAGGCGTACGAAGACGTCCCGCGCGAAGCCGGACTGATTGCCAGCGACCTGCGCGCCGGTGTCAGCGACCAATACGCATGGCAAGCGAACAGCACCTACATTCGCAAACCTCCCTACTGGAGCGATGCGGTGACGGCCACTGACATCAGCAAAGACTTGAGCAACATGCGCGTCCTCGCCATGCTGTCGGACAACATCACCACCGACCACATTTCTCCATCGGGTGCGATCCTGCCGGAAAGCGATGCGGGCCAATACCTGCAATCGCACGGCATCGCGGTGCCTGACTTCAACTCCTATGGCACACGTCGCGGCAACCACGAGGCTGCGCAGCGCGCCACCTTCGCCAGCCCGCGCCTCAAGAACGAGTTGCTCGAAGATGGTCGTGAAGGCCCATGGACGCTGCTGCTGCCTGAGAAAGAGGTCACCACGATCTTTCAGGCTGCCGAGATCTACGCAGATCGCAAGCAGTCCCTGATCGTTGTCGCCGGCAAAGAATATGGCAGTGGTTCGTCTCGTGACTGGGCGGCTAAAGGCCCACGCCTGTTGGGTGTGCGCGTGGTAGTAGCTGAGAGCTTCGAGCGTATCCACCGTACCAACCTGGCGGGTCTCGGCATTCTTCCGCTGCAGTTCGAGCAGGGTGTCTCGCGCCAAAGCCTGGGTCTGAATGGCCGCGAAACGTTCAGCGTGGAAGGCATCACCGATGACTTCCAGCCAGGCGCCAAGGTCACTCTGGTGATCGAGCGCGAAAACGGCGAAACCGAGCGCGTCACTGTGGTGAGTCGTCTGGATACCTTCGAGGACGTTCGTTACTTCCGCAATGGTGGTCTGTTGCCGCAGTTGCTGATCGAAAGCATGAAGAACGCATCCGCTAACTGATGTGCCGCTGATTTGTCGCAGGAGATATCAAATGACTCAAAGACGTATTCCAGCCGTTTACATGCGTGGCGGCTCCAGCAAGGGTGTGTTCTTTCTCGACAAGGATCTGCCGCCTGCAGGCCAAGAGCGAGATGCCATCCTGCTCCGCGTGATCGGTAGCCCGGATGTGTACGGCAAGCAGATCGACGGGGTGGGTGGTGCGACCTCCAGTACCAGCAAGGTGGTGATCATCGGTAAATCTAGTCGCGAAGATTGTGACGTGGATTACCTGTTCGGGGCTCCGGCCATCGAGACGCCAGTGATCGACTGGTCGGGCAACTGCGGCAACCTGAGCTCGGCTGTCGGCCCATACGCCATCTCTGAAGGTCTGGTAGATGCGCCTCGCGATGGCATCGCCGTCGTCCGTATATGGCAGGCCAATATCCAGAAACGCATCATCGCGCATGTGCCTATGCGCAACGGCGAGGTTCTGGAAGAAGGTGATTTCGTGCTCGACGGTGTGGCGTTCCCCGCTGCTGAAGTCGTGCTGGAGTTTCTTAAACCAGGCGGCTCGGGGGGCAGCATCCTGCCGACGGGTAACGCCATCGACGAACTAAATATTCCAGGCATTGGCAATATGCCCGTCACGTTGTTGAACGCTGGTAACCCTACCATCTTCGTTGAAGCTGACCGAGTGGGCCTGAAGGGCACCGAAACTCAGGATCAGGTCAATGGGGATGCTGAGCTGCTGGCACGCTGCGAAACCATCCGTGCCCACTGCACCGTTGCCATGGGACTGGCCGCCACCGCCGAAGAGGCAACTCGTCTGCGTCCGCACACGCCGAAGCTGTGCTTCGTGGCCAAGCCTCAGGCCTATCAGGCGGCAGGCGGCAAGCTCGTTGAGCCTGGTGATATCGATGTGATCGCCCGGATCTTGTCGATGGGCAAACTTCACCATGCGATTACGGGTACGGGTGCAGTCGCTGTCGCCGTCGCGGCAGCTCTCGACGGCACGCTGGTGAATCGTATCGTGGGTGACATCGGGGATCGTCAAGTTCGTATGGGGCATACCGCTGGCAGTGTGGCAGTAGGCGCAAAAACTGTGCTGGAGGACGGTGCCTGGAGTGTGGACAAGGCTGTGATGAGCCGCAGTGCTCGCCGGCTGATGGAGGGCTGGGTACGGATTCCTGAAGTCCTCTGATCCAGCCCGTGCTCATGTCGGCTTCCGTCCGGCATGAGCACAACCCTGATCAATAATAAAAACAACAGAGAACCACACCATGAGTTCATCCGAATTCCCGCGTCACTCGATGCTCCGCCGCCAATTCATTCAGCTTTCTGCGCTCGCGGCAGGCGGTGTATTGGCTGGTGGCTTCACCCTCCCGGCACACGCTGCTGCTACCAGTGATAAAAGCAAGATGACCAATAACAAACGGTCGCATACCCCTCGGTTTGCTTATGTTGGATCACGCACAACCAAAGAGCGCAATGCCCGTGGCGTAGGCATTACTGTATACCGTTATGCGCCTGAAACGGGTGCGTGCACGTTGGTTCAGGCGCTCAATGATCTTGTGAATCCATCGTTTCTGACCTTCGACCACTCGCAGACTCATCTTTACTGCGTACATGGTGATCTCAGCGAGGTGAGCTCGTTCGCTATTGATGCGAAGAGCGGTGAGCTGACCAAGCTCAATACAGTTGGCACCCAAGGCAAGAACCCCGTTCATCTCAGCGTCGATCCTTCCGGTAAGTTCCTGGCTGTTGCGAACTATGCCACTGGCGGTTTTGCGATCTTCCCGATTCAGGATGATGGTAGCCTCGGCGCGCTGGCTCATCTGGAGTCGCTGCCTGGCGAGCCTGGGCCGCATAAAGTGGAGCAACGCAGCTCTCATCCACACATGATTCCTTTCGATCCGTCCGGACGATTCTTGGTCATTCCCGACAAAGGATTGGATGGCGTCTTCGTCTACCGGGTGCAGCAGAACAACGCGAAATATGGCGCCACCCAGGTCAGCATGGTCAAAGCACGCGAAGGCTCGGGCCCGCGCCACGTGGTATTTACGCCGGTAGGGAAGAGCGCTTACGTCGTAAACGAACTCGACAGCAGCGTCACCGGGTACGCCTACGATCCTGAGCAAGGCTCGCTAAAGCCTCAGGAAATTGTCTCCACTCTGCCGTCGAACTTCACAGGCAATAGCCGTGCCGCGGCCATCGTGATGGCGCCGTCTGGAAAATACCTCTACGTGTCGAACCGGGGCCATGACAGTGTGACGACTTTCGCGCTGGAAGAGAGTGGGGCATTTGCTGCCAAGGCTCACACTTCGTCTCAAGGACGTAAGCCTCGCTTCATGAACCTGACGCCGGATGGCACGCGTCTGTTTGTCGCCAACGAAGAGACAGACACCATTGTCGGCTTTGATGTTGATCAGGCTTCCGGGGTGCTTACCTCGAACGGTCAGGTGATCAAGACCGGCAGCCCGGTCTGCATGATCTTCAAAACTGTCTGATTAACCGGCCCCCTGGCTTGGAGAGCTCATTTTGATCGAACTCATAAACTCGCCAGGGTTCTGGCTGGCGGTGATGCAAATCATCGCCATCGATATTTTGCTGGGTGGCGACAACGCGGTGGTCATCGCGCTGGCTTGCCGCAAGCTCCCAGAAGCTCAGCGCAATCGCGCCATCATTGGTGGCGCGTTGGGGGCGATCCTTCTCCGGATCGCCATGATCTTCTTCGCTCTGCAATTGCTGGAGCTGCCGTACCTAAAGCTAGTTGGCGCCGTGCTCCTTCTGTGGATCGGGATCAAACTGATCGTTCCCGAAGGCGAGGACGCTCACGACAACTTGGCTGCGAGCCCCAAGCTTCTGGGGGCAATCAAAACGATCATCGTCGCCGACGCGGTGATGAGCCTGGATAACGTCGTTGCTGTGGCGGGAGCATCCAACGGCCAACTGGAACTCGTGATCTTCGGCATCGTCATCAGCATTCCCATCATCATTTGGGGCAGCAAGTTGGTGCTGCACTTCATGGATCGGTACCCGATAGTCATCACGCTGGGAGCGGCACTGCTGGGCTGGATCGCGGGTAGGATGGCGATCACCGACATTAGCGTGCCGGCAGTGCCGACATGGTCTCATTACGCCGCTGGAGCATTAGGTGCGCTCATGATTTTGATTATCGGAAAAATGATTATCCATTGGAAAGGGGCAGGCGCTAGCCAGTCAGAAGCGGAAAGGAGCGAGCGATCGTGAAATTTGAACTTGCCAACGTGTGTAGGGATTTGGCTCCTCACGGGACACTGCGGGTGGCCATTAACCTTGGCAATCCTGTCTTGGCGAAGCGAGATGAGCAAACTGGAGTTCTTTCCGGAGTGTCAGTTGCGTTGGCAAAGGCCCTTGCCGATGAGCTTGGCATCCAAATTTCGATGGCGACGTACGATGCTGCCGGCAAGGTGTTCGCTGCTTTAGAAGAACAGGCTTGGGATCTTGCATTTCTGGCAATCGAGCCAGTTCGGGCCGAGAAAATCGCGTTCTCGAACCCCTACGTTTGTATCGACGGAACCTATCTTGTGAAGACCGATAGCAAATTCCATCGAGCCTCTGCTCTGGATACAGGCGGAAACCGTATCGCCGTAGGAAAGGGTGCCGCCTACGACTTGTTCCTGTCCCGCACACTCAAGAATGCTAACCTCGTCCGAGCGGAAACCTCGTCTGAAGCTGTCCACACCTTCCTGGAGTTGGGCCTGGATGCAGCCGCTGGTGTTCGCCAACCATTGGAGCGTTTCGCCAAGTCGACTACTGGCGTGAGGGTGTTAATGGATAACTTCACAGAAATCCGTCAGGCACTGGCAGTGCCTAAAGGCCGCGATATTGCGGCGGAGTATGTCCAGGGCTTCGTTAACCGCCAATTGCGAAGTGGATTCGTAGCTAAGGCTCTTGGTGACAGTGGCGAGTTCGACGCCCATGTCGCCATGCCCGCTTGAATCCTCATGAAAAAAACCAGATCTGCACTGGCTGAATGAGGCGATAACCTCTCTCATGAGCCTATGCCGTTCTTGGACGTCTCTGCTATGGCCGCCTCAATTGGCAATCTCCGCTACCCGAGGATGAATCTAATTGCTCAGATCAACAACTTGGCTGAACCCCGTGACTGAGCCTTCAATGGTCTATAAAGATCTTTTCCCTGTGATGGAGACAGTGCTTGCGAGCGGCGTTACGCTTCTTGGGGGGCTGCAATATCATAGAGTTGATGGCTACCGTCCCCTGACGCTCGACCTCTACTCCCCGTTGAAGAAAGGGCAGCCTCACCCAAGGCAGTTACCCCTGCTGATCTATATCCACGGAGGAGGTTGGAGGCGTGGTGACAGTCACCGATGCGGTGTTTTCACTGACTTTCCGAGATTATTGGGCGATATTGCGAGCAGAGGTTATGTCGTCGCAGCGGTGAATTACCGACTTAGCTCAGAGGCGAAATGGCCAGCGCAAATCGACGATGTTCGAACTGCTGTCAGTTTTCTGCTGAACCAAGCTGATGCATTCGGTATAGATCCGCAAAGGGTCTACGCTTGGGGCGTGTCAGCCGGAGCTCAGTTGGCTGCCTCGCTGGGCAATCCAACTGAATCGGTAAGTAGTCAGGATCAGCATTGTCCGGTCACGGCAAGCGTTCATGGCGTAGCGGCTTGGTATGGAGTTTTCGACTTCACCACTCTCGGTGATCAAGCGCTACAGCTGGGAATTGACATTCCAGATGATGCGCCGGAGTGGAGGCTTATAGGGGCAGAGCCTGGCCAGGATCGCACTGCTCGTTTTCGCTCAGCCAGTCCCGCTTTTCACCCCACATCTCGAACTTCGCCGATGCTGATTTTAGCCGGGAAAAAGGATCGGAAGGTTCCATATCTCCAAAGCGTGCAAATGAAGGACGCGCTTGATCGTGTGGGTGTGCCAAATCTTTTTTATATATATGAGGAAGTAGGACACAGCTTCATCTGCGAAGATAACCCTGCTGAGACTAATCGAGTCAATTTATTGGCAATAAATCAGACTATTGATTTTTTCGATGCTTTGGCCTTTTAGTGTCGACTGAGCAGCAGCATTGGGGCCCAACATTAACAGCCAGCGCAGGCGTCGCCTGTGCTGGTGTCACTATGTGCAATGCATGGTCATGCTGATGGCCCAATAAAGAGCGTCAGTGCGATTGATTAATTACTACGCTATTCCTCAGCACCGGGCTTCTAGTACGCTGCGAGTAAATCAGTCAGACGCTTCTGAGCCTAATGGTGTCGACGTGGGTATTTGCCATACAGGCTTTTTATCATTCTGATTGTCGAAATTACGCCGCGCCTTGCGGAAATCCTCAACGTTTTCGACAACCCACGTCCAGATGGGGGACATGCGGATCAATAGTTCCATGCCTAGCGGCGTGAGCTCATACTCGACACGTGGTGGAATTTCATCAAACTCCCGCCGATTCACTAAGCCATCCCGCTCCATGGCGCGCAATGTCTTAGTCAACATCCGCTGAGTCACTCCGGTCATCTGCCGTTTTATTTCGGCATGGCGCATTGTGCCGTACACCCCTAGGGCATGCAGAATGCCTAATGACCAGCGGCTGCCTGCGTGAGCAAGCACTTCCCTTCTGACGCCATCATCGTCTTCTCTAAGCGTTCGGCAGATTGTCTCAGCTTGGCTGAGAGCCTCCTGACTGGACATTTCTTTGTCTGGTATCACCGGTGTGCCTTCTTACAAGCGTTGCCTAATCGTGCAAGCATTTGTTCATCTTACAGGCAACAGGGCTCAGGAGAAATCATGACCGAAGTGACCCAGCTTTCCCCCCAATCCATTCTCGTTCTAGGCGCCGGTGAGCTTGGACTGCCGGTTTTGCGCAACCTGGCGCGGGTAGCAAAGCGTGCGCCAGGTTCCACAATCAGCGTCCTCCTCAGGGACTCGACCATCAACACTCAAATTCCTGAGAAAAAGGTTGAAATCGATGAGCTTCGGGCCCTAGGCATCCAGATGGTAGCCGCAGACCTCGTGAATGACTCAATCGATCAGTTGGCGGAAGTATTCGCACGTTACGATACCGTAATCGGCTGTGCAGGCATGGTTGCAGGCCGGGAAACCCCGATGAAACTGGCTACCGCTGCTCTGAAGTCAGGTGTGAAGCGCTACTTCCCGTGGCAGTTTGGTGCCGACTTCGAGGCAATCGGTCGGGGCAGTCCTCAGGATCTGTTCGATGCTCAGCTTGATGTTCGCGAATTGCTTCGCGCCCAGGATAAAACTGAATGGGTAATCATCTCGACTGGTATGTTCACCAGCTTTTTGTTCGAGCCTGTATTCGAGGTGGTCGATTTCGAAAACGACACCGTGAACGCACTAGGCAGTCTCGAAACCAGCGTGACGCTTACGACTCCAGACGACATCGGCGCCTTGACAGCGGAAATCGTTTTCTTCGAACCCCGCTTTCGCAATGAAATTGTTTATCTATCTGGAGACACTGTGACGTACGGAGAGGTCGCCAGCCTCCTTGAACGTGTGCTGGGTCGCCCGTTCAAACGAAACGTGTGGACTGTTCCGTACCTGCTCCAAGAATTGGAAAAAGACCCCACCCATCACATCAAGAAGTACCGTGCCGTATTTGCTCAGGGCAAAGGTGTGTCATGGCCTAAAGCAGGCACCTTCAACGAGCAGCAGTCGATTCAACTCACGACCGCTGAGAACTGGGCCCAGGCAAACCTGACAACCTCTTCAGTATAAGTGGGGTAGCTGAGCTAACGTTTCCGCTCTGGAAATTTACCTGCTACAAGCTCTTCAGTCTGATAGGGCCACCGATAACCGAAGCTAAAAAACGGGGTAGGGATACCTGATTGCCCTGAGCACCATTCCCCTAGTTTTCGGTGGTAGGGGAGCGAGCTCATAGAAAGCCTACCGTCGAGCGGCTCATCCCAAGCTGCCTGGCGGTTTGGCGTTAGCATTCGCAGGAGCCTGACGGCTGCTGGCTTCGAGCCGGCCTTCACCTGCTCTGCTCTGCGCCTTACTGGTGGCATTAGGTTTAACACTAGCGCTCTGTCCATGTCCTCGGCGTTTACGCCAAGTCACCACAGCGCCGCTGAGCCTTTGCAACAACCAACCGACGGAGTGTCGCGTTCCCGGATCAACCAACTTACTCAGTTGGGTTTTGATTTCTGGCCCCATCGCTCTCAATGTGCCGGTGTGCGTCATCACCAGTTTTTTAGCCTGGTCCGGCAGAAGGTTTTTCGCTGCGCTATTGGCAACTCCTTTACCTACGGCTTTGTAGGCGCTAAATGCAGCCCCAAAGATATTGCTGATGGCCGCCTTGGGATCGCTAAGCAATTGATTGCCGGCAGCAGTGATTTTCTGACCCGCGGCGCGCATCGCCTTTTGCGTCGAGCTTGCCGTTGACGACGGCTTCAAGCCCTTTCGCAATTTCTTTTACCGCGCTTGCCCCCAAGTTCCCGGCATCGGCAAGAATGCCCGAAAGTTTGCCTTGGGCCTGTTTTACGAAGTCATCGATCGTGCCGACGATGGTGGCGTTCAAGTGCCCGACCAGCACTTCGGTCATTGAATCGCCCAACAACATCTTGGCGCTGTTACGCAGTCCTGATGTACTAAAAACAAGGTAGGGCGCAAACTCATACGAGCAGCAGCCATGGTCGGAGGGGCTGGTAAAACACCGATCAGGTTGATACCCAGGCTGACCCAATCAAGTAATTCCCGCTGCTTGCTTTTGGTGAGCGTGACGATGTCGTCATGGGAATACAAGCATTCACAAGGTGATCACGGATGTACATCTACAAAATGGTTCAAGTGCCGCCAACCATTGAAGTTCGTGCGAAGGAGCACCGAGTGAACGAGGCCGCAGTTTATCTATAAAATGTGGTCAACACTCATGCTGAAGATGGGGGGGAGTTTTATCGGATAGACACGATTGGCGTTTCAGTCAAATCGGGATGTTTCGACGCGTTAATGGGGAAGAAAAACGTTCTGAACCAATATTACGTGATTTCTATGCGCAAGCCCCGGTGATCAAGCTTTGCGCCGTCTCAGCAATTCGTTGCTATCAGCGAGTTGCTTCCTCTCGATTGCGAAATGCCTGCCGCTTTGAGCCTTCCTGTTCAAACTATGCGAAACAAGCCATCGAAAAGTATGGTGTTCTAAAGGGCTGCCGCATGGCTGTCGGCCGCATCTGCAGGTGTCGGTACCCGAACGGCGGGAAAAATTTTCCCTGTATAGTCGGACAGTGAGCCCCGACGCCTCAATTGTTCAGCTGTGCTTGCCATGACCCTGACGGGCTGCTCTTGGCCAAAGGCGGCTTGCCAATGTCCGCTTCTGGCCGTTAGCTGCCGTTTGGCTAATGACAGGGCGACTGGGCTGGCGACGGGGCTGTTACTCACCGCCCTTGGCTGCTGCTTTTCATTGGTTCGTTATTCGATTAAGTGGAAATCGTCGCGATGCTTGGGATTGGATGTCGCGCCTCGGCAGTTCTCGCCTTTAGACGGTGGGTGACCTGGCATAAAAATTAGCCCTTCGTTCTCGAAGGCGTAAGCCAAGGCTTGCATCGTTACCTGATTCAACTTCCTTGTGCCGCTCTCAAGATCTTTGATGGCTTTCACGGAAACGGAGGAACGAAAGGCTAATGCCTCAATGCTCCAGCCCAGCATTTTTCTCGCTACAGAACTGTGATCTGCAGAAAAGGTGAGCGGTAGCCTTTGAAAAAAAGCTAACAGGTCGGCGTCCTCGGCCGCCTCGGAGTCGGATTTAACTCTATAGAAATCGATAATTTCAGCACTCATCATGGTGGTCCTTAACTGTATGAATAGACAGTGCTTAGGGTAGCCTCCTGGATTTTCTTTAGCTAGCGGTGTTTCGCACTAGGATCTAACCTGAGCTGCACACTCTAAAAAAAGCTGAGCGCTATTCAGCGTTTTTTAGGGCAAATTTAGGACATATCATGGGCCTATCCGGGCCTCTCTAGACCAACCCAGATGGCTCCAAGGCAATGCTTTCGTGGCCTGAGGCGGCATGAGTGTGATGTGGCAGGGGTTCGAATCCCTATCTCTCCGCCATATATAGAAAAAGCCCCGTAGCTGAGAAGCTACGGGGCTTTTTTGTTTCTGCTCGCTTGAGTAATCAGCAAATCCTGTCGCCGGAACCCGAGGTTGAAAACTCGATAATCGGATGTGACTCGATTGATGCCGGTTCGTACGTAACTCTCGGAGTCTACCTACAGCTCTATTTCCAATCACTCCTTATCCTGACCTATGTGCCCAATATTGACCGGATTCGGATAAAAAGACGCCGTTTTCAAGCTTGGAGGGTGGCGTTGTCCGCTTGTTCAAGGGGGCGCTTCATGGATCAGCGATATGAATCGCGATTGTCAATTTTTCCTGCGCGGTATCATGGTGTAATACTATGAACAACAAACAACTCGGTACGCTCGCAGCTATATTTTCACGACCCACACCCGCCACGTTGGAATGGTCGCGCATCGAGTCTCTGTTCAATGCGGTCGGGGCCAGAACCGTGGAAGGCAATGGTTCGCGAGTTCGGTTTGAATTAAGAGGTGTGGTTGCTACGTTCCACCGACCTCACCCGGATAAAGAAGCAAAGCCCTATCAGGTTCGTGATGCTCGGGCTTTCCTTGAACAAGCAGGAGTCACTCCATGAACGTGATGAATTACAACGGGTATGCAGCCCGAATTGAATACAGTGATGAAGATGGTCTTTTTGTTGGTCATATCGCTGGGATCAAGGACGTAGTAGGTTTTCATGGCGAATCTGTGAAAGAGCTTCGGTCAGCGTTCGAAGAGGCTGTTACTGACTATCTGGAGACTTGCGCAAAACTGGGTCGTGCCCCGCAAAGGCCTTATTCGGGCAATCTCAGTCTGCGTTTGGCGCCAGCTCTTCATGCGACTGTTGCCGTAAAAGCGCAATTGGCTCAAAAAAGCATTAATCAGTGGGTTGCGGATGTTCTTGACCGAGAGGCCCATGCCTAGCTTGATTCTGATGTGGAACTACAAGATCTTATGTACGTCGTTCCCGAGCAGAGCAAATAGCCCCGTAGCTGAGAAGCTACGGGGCTTTTTTGTATCTGCGGGTTTTACCGAGCACCCGCCTCAGCCACTCACGGCTGCGGATGCCCGAGCTTCTGTTTGATCAGGTCATACACTTCCTTGTGCGTCGAGTTGCGCAGGGTGTTGTCCTTGCAAGCCGAGGCCAGGAAGGTTTTCACTTCGTCCTTGGCGTGCGGATAGAGGCTGGCGACGTAGTCGGCTTCGTGTGTTTGGGTGCAGTTGAAGTGCTTGTCGTCTTTCGCTTTGTCTCTAGCCATGGTGCGGCTCCTTTTGAGTTTGAACATCATTTGGCGAAACAGGGCTGGATGGCCCCGTACGCTGAACAGCGTAGGGGCGCAAAAGTGCTTTGCCAGTGCTTCAGACGAAAAAGGAAGAGGCTGTAGGACGCGGCGCCATCAGATTTCCTTCACCGGCGTCTCCCCCTGCACACCCTTGATCAACTCGATCACGTGTAAACAATCGGCCTTGTTCACATACGACTCGCCACTGGCAATCGTCTCGTGGTTCCCCGCCCGCAGTCTCCAGCGCCATTGGCCTTTGCCGGTGCTCGGGGTGCCTCGGGATTGCCTGTAGATCTCGAAATACATTCAGTTCGCTCCTTGCGATGGTGTTTGCGACAACCTGTGTGGCGCATCGTCGCAAGCCTAGCGGAGCGAGTTTTTTTCGCTATCGGGTATTTGTTTCCAATCGTTGGCAGATGTTTCTGAAGAGTGCGGGCTAGAGCGCACGCATCGGCGTCTGGATTGGCCAGAATGTCGCCCTTTGCACCTTGCAAGGCTATCGACGCTACTGCTTAATACGGGACGGCTCATGGCGTTGAAAATGCTTCGACGACCGACAAACACTATAAAAAGAGCACTCCATTGACTGAGCATGGAACGGCACAGGCCACACGGGTCACGTTATCGCTGGTTGTCCCGGTTTTTAACGAGGAGGACAGTCTCGACGCGTTCATTCTGCGCATCGATGAAGTCTTCCAGCACCAAGCCTCAATTGCTTTGGAGCTGGTGTTCATCAATGACGGCAGCACTGATGCCACACTTGAGCGGCTGCTGGATCGTCAGCGGCACGACTCGCGGCTGCGCATCGTCGATCTGAGCCGTAACTTCGGCAAAGAGGCGGCGTTGTCTGCGGGATTGCAAATCGCCAACGGGCAGATTGTGGTGCCTATCGATGCCGATCTGCAGGACCCACCCGAAGTCATTCTGCAAATGATCGAGCGATGGCGCGAGGGCTATGAAGTGGTGCTCGGTCATCGCGTCAGCCGCCGCAGCGACACCTGGGCCAAGCAGGCGTCGGCGCATTGGTTTTACCGCCTGCACAACAAGATCGCCGAGCAACCGCTGCCGGAAAACGTCGGCGATTTCCGCCTGATGGACCGTTGTGTAGTCGATGCCTTGCTGACTTTGCCCGAGTCCCGGCGCTTCATGAAGGGCCTGTTCGCCTGGGTCGGTTTTCGGACTACCCACGTTGATTACGAGCGGCCCGAGCGCGTGGCGGGGCAGAGTAAATTCAACGGCTGGCGGCTGTGGAATTTTGCCCTGGAAGGCATCACCAGTTTCAGTACCGAACCGTTGCGAATCTGGACTTACATCGGCGCCGCGGTGTCGCTGGTGTCCTTTGCCTTTGCCATTTTTATCGTGTTGCGCACGCTGATCCACGGCGTCGACATGCCCGGTTATGCCTCGCTGATGGTGGCCGTGACGTTCCTCGGTGGCCTGCAATTGATTGGCATCGGCGTACTCGGCGAGTACCTGGGCCGCACTTATATCGAATCCAAACGCCGGCCGGTTTTTCTGGTGCGTCGCGTCTACGACCCCAAGGACTGAAACATGGATCTCAAGGAAACCGATATCCTCGGCGACAGCATCGGTGAGCATTGGTATTACTGCTCCAAAGCGGCGGCGACTCGTCGTCTGCTCGGTGATGTACCGATCACGCGGATTCTCGACGTGGGCGCCGGCTCGGGTTTCTTCTCCCATCACCTGCTGACTCAAACCGATGCGCGCGAAGCGTGGTGCGTCGACATCAGTTACCCCGCCGACTCCGATGCGACCACCGCCGGCAAACCGGTGCATTATCGCCGCGATATCGACGCCATCGACGCCGATCTGGTGCTGCTCATGGATGTGCTGGAGCATGTCGACGATGACCTCGGTCTGCTCAAGGCTTACGTTGACAAGGTGCCGTCCGGCAGCCGTTTCCTGATGACCGTGCCGGCGTTTCAGTTCCTGTGGAGCGGTCACGACGACTTCCTCGAACACAAGCGCCGCTACACCCTGCCGCAGTTTGAAACCCTGGCCCGTGATGCCGGTTTGAGCGTGCAACGCGGTGCCTACTATTTCGGCGCGGTGTTTCCGATCGCGGCGGCGTTGCGTTTGCTGCCCAAAGGGCCGCAGGCCGCAGCGCCGCAGTCTCAGCTCAAACGCCATCATCCCTTGGTCAACGGCGTGCTCAAGACGTTGTGCAGCCTCGAACTGCCGCTGATGAGCCACAACCGTCTGGCCGGGCTGAGCGTGTTCGTGCTGGCGCAAAAACCGTGACTTCAGTTGAAAGGAAAACGCTGATCCAGCGCGGTCTGCGCTTTGCCGTGACCGGTCTGTTCGTCACCGCGCTGCATGCGCTGGTGGCTGTACTGTTCATCAATTTCGTTGCGCCGCAACCGCCGCTGGCCAACGGAGTGGCGTTTGCCGTGGCGACGGTGGTGTCTTACGTGATCAACACCACCTGGAGTTTCTCCGCCCGACTGCACGGCAGAACATTGCTGCGATTTTTATCGGTATCGGCGTGCGGTTTTCTCTTGGCGATGTTTGTCGCCTGGGCCGCGCAGGTTGCCGGGTTGAATTATCTGTTGGGCATTGTCGCGGTGGCGCTGACGATTCCGGCATTCACGTTTGTCTTGCACAACTTCTGGACGTATCGATGAAGCTCTCCGCAACCCATCGGGCGACTGCGCTGCTGCCCGTGCTCTTGGGAATTCTGGCGTTTTTCATTGTGGTCGGCCCACGTGCCTTGAACCCGATGAACATTGCATGGCTGGGCGACGGCGACCCCGCCACGCACTATCAGGGTTGGGTTTTTTTTCGTCATTCGCCCTGGACGTTTCCACTGGGGCTTAACCCGAGCTATGGGCTGGAGTTGGGTAACGGGATAATTTTCTCGGATTCCAATCCGTTGTTCGCCTTTATCTTCAAACCGTTCTCAGCCCTGTTGCCTGAACCCTTCCAGTATTTCGGCCTGTGGCTACTGACGTGTTTCATTCTGCAGAGCTGGTTTGCCTGGAAGCTGATTGGCCTGTTCAGTCGCGACGTGGCGTTGCGTTTGCTTGGTGCAGGAATGTTTTTGTTCATTCCGGCGATGATCGTCCGCATGAGCGTACATCTGTCCCTGGCTGGGCATTTTCTGTTGCTGGCAGGGTTATATCTGGCATTGCGCCCCTTTACGCCGAAACGCCGCCTCGCCTGGGGCGCGCTGCTGGCGGCGGCTGCGCTGGTGCACGCTTATTTGCTGGCGATGGTTGCGTTGATCTGGCTTGCCGACCTTGCCGCCAAAACCCTTCAGCGGCGCCAGACGCCGGGTAAGGCCTTGATCGAGTTGATCGGTCTGTTTCTGCTGGTCAGTGTCTGCTGCTGGCAGGCGGGTTATTTCAGCATAGGCGACAGCGGTCTGGCGTTGATGGGGTATGGCCTGTTCCGGGCTAATGTGCTGACCTTTTTCGATGCGGGTGTCTGGTCCTATACCTTGCAGGACATGCCGGGTGTACTGGGCGACGGCGACGGGTTCGCATTTCTGGGCCTGGGCGTGATCTGCCTGGGGATCTTTGCCTTGGTGCCGGTGCTGCAAGGGACGACTGACCTGGGAGCCAAGGCTCGCCGTTACCCGTTGGTTTTGCTCGCACTGGCAGGGCTGGCGATATTCGCCGTTTCCAACAATATCGGCGTAGGGCCATTCGAATTCAGGATTCCGCTGCCGGATGCGGTGGTTGCCGTGGCCACGATTTTTCGTGGCTCGGGGCGAATGATCTGGCCGCTCATGTACATGGCCATTTTTGCGATCCTTTATGTGGTGATTCGCGGGCACTCCTCGCGCGTGGCGTTGATGCTGCTGAGTGTGGCGCTGGTGGTTCAGGTGGCAGACACGCGCGCCGGTTGGGCGGTGTCGCGCGGTTTATTCATGGCCACGCCGTCGCCCACATGGAAGACGCCATTGGTCGACCCGTTCTGGGAGCAGGCGGCGAAGCGTTATCAGGCAGTGCGCTGGCTGCGCCCGGAGAATTATCCGGAACAGTGGATGACCTTGGCCGACTACTCGGGTCGCCATCACTTGCCGACCAACGCGGTCTACCTTGGGCGCGTCAGTACGGTTGCCACTGAAGCCGCTCAAGCGGTGTCGGATCGAATGGTCAGTTCTGGAAACTATGCAGCCGATACCCTGTACGTGCTCAGTAACCGCACTGTGCTGGAAGCAGCTCTGACCGTGAATCGCGACACCGATGTGCTCGCCAGAATTGACGGGTTGAACGTGTTGGCGCCGGGCTGGAAGCGTTGCGCCGACTGCCTGCCGATATCGGCCCCGGACCCATTGACGCTGATCCCGCCACTCAAGTCGGGCGAGAGAGTCGTGTTCAATCCCAGCAGTCTGGCGACGTTTTTCCTCGGTAAAGGGTGGGCGAACAATGAACCGTGGGGCACCTGGTCCGAGGGGAATGAGTCGCAAATTGCCCTGCGGCCGACTGCTCGGGTGCACTCGTTCTTGCTGGAAACCACTGCGCTGCTGGCCCCTTCACACACCGAGCAAGCAGTGGAAATTTTCGTCAACGATGTACGCGTGCTGTCCACCCGGCTGGTCAAGCCTGAAGCGAATCGCCTGAATGTCGAGTTGCCGGTCGAAGTGCAGCAGCGTGTCGAGCAACAAGGTGTGCTGAATATTCGTTTCAAATACGCCAACGCTATCAGTCCGGGGGAGTTGGGCATGGGCAAGGACATGCGCAAGCTGGCGATCGGGATACAGGCGTTGACGGTGAATTGAGCCGGTGTTGTTCCTTTCGCCCATAGACGCTGTCCATGGGCCTTTCTAAACTGCCCGCAGACCGGGGAGTAGGGGCAATGGATGAATCGAAATGAATTACGCAAGGCCGACATCAATCTGATGGTGGTGTTCGAGACCTTGATGCTCGAACGCAACGTCACTCGTGCGGCGGAGAAGCTGTTTCTCGGCCAGCCGACCATCAGTTCGGCGCTCAATCGCTTGCGCGCGATGTTCAACGATCCGCTGTTCATTCGCGTCGGCCATCGCATGGAGCCGACAGCCCGGGCCGAAGAGCTGTTCAAGTACCTGTCGCCGGCCCTCGACTCGCTGTCGGTGGCGCTGAGCCTGACTCACGATTTCGACCCGGCCGTGAGCAACATGACGTTCCGGATCGGCCTGTCCGATGACGTCGAATTCGGCCTGCTGCCACCGTTGCTGCGGGCGCTGCGCCAGGAAGCACCCAGCGTAGTGTTCGTGGTGCAACACGTCGACTACTGGCGCATACCCGACCTGCTGGCCGCCGGCGACATCACCGTCGGCATCAGTCAGACCCGGGGCCTGCCGGCAAATGCCAAGCGCAAACTGCTGCGGCATATCCAGCCAAGCATTCTGCGCGCCGACGCCTCGGATTCGCCGCTGACCCTCGATGAATACTGTTCGCGCCCACACGTACTGGTGTCGCACACCGCCAACATCAGCGGCTATGCCGATGAGTGGCTGGCGGAAATCGGCCGCACCCGGCATGTGGTGTTGTCGGTGCCGCAATACAGTGCGCTGCCGGCATTGCTGGCCGGCACCGACCTGATCGCCAGCCTGCCGGACTACACCGCCGAAGCCATGGCTGCCTCCGGGCTGTTGTTCAAGGAACCGTTTCCGTTCAAGACGCCGATGCTGGATCTGTCGATGGTCTGGCTCAGCCACGTCGACAGCGACCCGGCCGAGCGCTGGCTGCGTTCGCGGCTTGAGGCGTTCATGAGTGAGCGGCCACTGACCGCCCCCTGAATCCCACCACAAATCTCCCCTGTAGGAGTGAGCCTGCTCGCGATGAGGGTGTGTCAGTCGACATTGATGTTGTCTGACACGACGCCATCGCGAGCAGGCTCACTCCTACAAGGGTTTGCGTTCGTCTGGTCTGGCTGCTTTGCTCAATGGCAGTAACCTTGGCGGAGGCCTGTCCCGATGAGCATTTCCCGATCGTTGCTGCGTGGGCGCGGCAGTTTCGACAGTGGCAAGGTCGGCATGGTCGAACTGTTTTTCGATCTGGTGTTCGTGTTTGCCGTGACTCAGCTCTCGCATTCGCTGCTTGCGCAGTTGTCGATTCTGGGCGCGGTGCAGGTGGCGCTGTTGATGGTCGCGGTGTGGTGGGTGTGGATTTTCACTTCGTGGATCACCAACTGGCTCGACCCGGAAAAATTGCCGATCCGTCTCGGCCTGTTCGGACTGATGATCGCCGGTCTGTTGCTGTCGTCCTCGATCCCCAAGGCTTTCACCGAGCGCGGGCTGATGTTTGCCTCGGCGTTCGTGTTCATGCAGGTCGGGCGCACGCTGTTTGCGATCTGGGCGGTGCGTGGCGAGTCGCTGAGCATGACCCGCAACTTCCAGCGAATTCTGGCGTGGTTGATGTGCTCCGGCGTGTTCTGGATCGCCGGGGCCTTTCTTGACGGGCAGCAACGTCTGCTGTGTTGGGCGCTGGCGCTGCTGATCGAGCTGATCTCGCCTTCGCTGTATTTCTGGGTGCCGGGGCTGGGGCGTTCGTCATTGAGTGACTGGAACGTCGAAGGCAATCACATGGCCGAGCGCTGCGCGCTGTTCGTGATCATCGCCCTGGGCGAATCGTTGCTGGTCACCGGTGCGACGTTCGCTGAACTGACGCTGAGCGCCACCGGAGTCATGGCGTTTCTGGTGGCGGTGCTGGGCAGCATCGGCATGTGGTGGGTGTACTTCGACAGCGGCGCTGAGCGCGCGCATCACCGCATCGCGCATTCGAGCGATCCCGGGCGCCAGGCGCGCATCGCCTACACCTACCTGCATGTGCTGATTGTTGCCGGGGTGATTGTCAGTGCGGTGGCCGACGAACTGGTGCTGGTGCATCCGGATCACGCCAGTGACGCCGGGATCCTGGTGATCGTGGGCGGGCCATGGCTGTTTCTGTTGGGCAATGCGCTGTTCAAGTGGGTCATGTCCGACCGGGCGCTGCCGCCGTTGTCGCATCTGGCGGGGCTGATGTTGCTCACGCTGGCGCTGCCGCTGGCGTTGAACCACTGGTTTTCGGCGCTGATGCTCGGGGCTTTGACCACGTCGATCGTGGTGCTGGTGGCGCTGTGGGAAAGCCTGGCATTGCGTCAGGCGTCGGCCTCGATAACCTCGGAAAAAGCCACAGGAGAGTAGGGCAACGCTGTGGTATATGTACGACCTTTCTGCCGATTGACTGGAGCACCCCATGCCACACCTGCACATGGAATACACCGCCAACCTGCCGCAGTTGAACGCTGATGTGGCGTTGATCCGGCTCAACAACGCCCTGGTGGGTTCCGGTCAGTTCGCTGCGGAGTTCGATATCAAGAGCCGGGCGGTGAAGGTCGAGACCTTCAAGGTCGGTACCGGCATGGGTGAGCGTGCTTTCATTCATGTGAAGCTGGCGCTGCTCAGCGGTCGTTCGCCGCAGATCAAGAAGCAGCTTTCGGAGAGCCTGCTGGCGGTGTTGCAGGATCTGTGCGAGTGGCCTGCCGGGGTCGAAGTGCAGTTGTGTGTGGAGTTGCTCGATATCGACCGCGATTCCTACACCAAGACTGCCATCGGCGTGTAGGACTCAGGCCGCTTCCAGCTCACTGCACACTTTGATCACCTGCTCGCGCAGCCAGACGTTGGCGCTGTCCTGATCGGCGCTCTGGCTCCATTGCATGTCGAGGGTGAATCCCGGCAGGCCGTTCGGCGCTTCGCAGTGATTGAACACCGCGTCGTTGGTCAGCAGGCGCTGGATGCGCCGGGGCAGGGTGAGGATGAAGTCGGTGCCGGTGATCATCTTCAATGCCGCGCTGTAGCTGTTGGAGCGCGCGACGATCTGCCGTTTCTGCGCCTGACGCGCCAGCCAGCCATCGACCATGTTGGTGGTGGAAGTCCACGGTGTCGGGAACACATGGCGCCGCTCGGTGAAGGCCTGCAGGCTCAGGCGCGGTTCCAGCGGCGTGGCGCGTTTGTCGAAGACACAGACCAGATCGTCCTCCAGCAGCATCCGCGATTTCAGGTCGGTGTGGCTGCGGTGGAAGTTGGGGCCGAAACAGATCACCAGGTCGAGGCTGCCGTCGCGCAGTTCGTCGGCGGGCACATCGGTCTCGAACTTGTGCATGTTGACCACCACCGGCAAATCGTCGAAGTCGAAACGCTTCAACAGCCGTGGCAGCACCAGTTGCTCGAAGTATTCCGGGGCACAGATATTGAAGGTCACCGCTTGCCGGGTCGGATCGAAGGCCGGGGCGCCGGCGTGGCACAGGTTGATGCTTTCGAGGATCTTCTGCACATGGCCGTACATGGTGCCGGCCTTGTAGGTGGGACGCATGCCCGTGCGGGTGTTGATGAACAACTCGTCTTCAAAACTGGTGCGCAATTTTTTCAGGCAATAGCTGACAGTGGACTGGCTGACGCACAGCGTCTCCGAGACATCCGTGACGCTGCTTTGCTCATACACGGCGATAAACACCATGAGGTCCTGCATGTCGAGCTTTCGAAGCAAGTTACTGTTCAGCATCCGTTCCGTCCCGCTGTGCTCCTTGCGCTGAATCCGCGCAAACGTGTGCGCATGATCGTAGCGGAACGATGGTGCCAGGACAAAGCCCTGTAGGACGTTTCAATGTCGCCAGTGGGACAGAAACTTTTAGCAACACGACGTCGGCAAATAAACCGCAAAAATATGGCAACAGGCCTCTAGCTCGGCGGCGGCATTCGACTTCAACGGATGTGTCGGGCGTACAGCCGAGGGTCGAAGCGCAGCACTATCAGCAGCATCACCACCATCACTGCGGTCAGCGACCACCAGGCCCATTCGAAGCTGCCGAGACGGTCGCGGATGATTCCGGCCAGCAGCGGCGAAAGCCCGGCGATCAAGTAGCCGATGCCTTGCACGAACGCGGTCAGGCTGCCGGCGCGCTGCGGGTTGTCGAGGTGATCGAGGGAGACAATAAGGCTCATCGGAAACAAGCCGCCAATCCCCAGCCCCAACAGGCACGGCCACAGCAGGCTGAGGTGTTGCGGGCTGAGGATCAATCCGCAGAAGCCGCCGATGATCAGCAACAGCAACGCTGCGAGGACGGCACGGCGATCACGGCTGCGGTTGGCGATGGCCGGCGTCAGCAGCCCGGAAATCACCTCCATGGCGGTCAGAAAACCCAGCAGCAGCCCGGCCTGCTGTTCGCTCCAGCCTTGCTCCACGTAGTACGGCGCCAGCCAGGCGAGTACGCAGGTGTAGGACGCCGTGCCGAGCCCGAAGAAGAGGGCCAGCAGCCAGGCGCGGGAATTACGCGTGAAGGACTCTTTTCCTACAGGCGTGTTTTGGATGGATGACGGGATCGACTGTGTCCACCAGACCAGCAACGCGAGCAAGGCCAGTGCCGCCCAGATTGCCAGCCCGATGCGCCAGCTGCCGGTCTGCCCCAGCACCAGCGGCGAAAATGAGGCGGCCAACGCGGCGCCGCCCATGATCGATGTGACATACAAGCCCATGCACAGCGCCACATGTTCGGGGAAGCGCGACTTGATCAGCACCGGCATCAGCGCCTGAATCAGGGCGATACCCATCCCGGCCAGCACCGCGCTGCCAATCAACTGCGGTGCCGAATCGAGCACCAGCCGCGACAGCGTCGCCAGGCCGATGATCAACAACGACAGGATCACGGTGGGTTGCTCGCCCAGGCGCCGGCTGATGCCGATACCGAAAAACATTGCCAGCCCCATTGCCATCACCGGCAGCATGGTCAGCAGCGATGCCACGCTGAAACTCAGCGGGATATCGCCACGAATTGCCGACAGCAACGGCCCGACGGCGGCCATGGATGGGCGCAGATTGAGTGCGACGAGAATGATCCCGAACATCAGCCAGGCAGCGGGGCGAGCGGGGGCGCGGACGTGTTCCATCGGCAAACTCTGGATTGCGGAGGCTGTCGATTAGGCGGCGCGCAGCACTTATCGGCAAATCAGATTTCCCGAGCATTATTTAAAAATTAGATATGGCTCTCCTACATGGGGAGGTTCGGATTCCTCTTGCTGACCACGCTGTAAGACTATTCTTTCTTTCTGGCAGGACATTTCGTTACAGCTCTGGCCCAGCGCAGGCGCGTAAAACGCCGGCGGCGATATATACTGCGCGCCATTCTTCAAGGGAGAGCCGTGTGGCCATCGATATTCACTGGATTCGCGACAACGAAAGCCTCGCGCAGTTTTGCGCCGAGTGGCAGCAACTGCCGTTCGTTGCCCTCGACACCGAATTCATGCGGGTCGACACCTTCTACCCGATTGCCGGTTTACTGCAGGTCGGCGACGGCAAACGCGCCTACCTGATCGATCCGCTGAGCATCGACGCCTGGCAGCCGCTGGCGGCGTTGCTGGAAAACCCGGCGGTGCTCAAAGTCCTGCACGCCTGCAGCGAAGACCTCGAAGTGTTGCTGCGCCTGACCGGCAGCCTGCCGGCGCCGTTGTTCGACACGCAACTGGCGGCGGCCTACCTGAACCTCGGGTTCTCGATGGGCTATTCGCGGCTGGTGCAGGAAGTGCTGGGCATTGAGTTGCCGAAGGGTGAAACCCGTTCCGACTGGTTGCAGCGTCCACTTTCCGACACACAAATCAGCTACGCCGCTGAAGACGCAGTGCATCTGGCGGAAGTTTTCGTACAGCTGCGGCCGAAGCTGTCCGACGACAAATTCGCCTGGGTGCTGGAGGACGGCGCCGAACTGGTCGCCAACCTGCGCCGCGAGACCGATCCGTACGAGGTCTATCGCGAAGCCAAGTTGGCGTGGAAACTGTCCCGTGCGCAACTGGCGGTGCTGCGTGAACTGTGCGCCTGGCGTGAAAAAGAAGCGCGTGCCCGTGATCTGCCGCGCAACCGCATCGTCCGTGAGCATTCGCTGTGGCCGCTGGCCCGCACGCAGCCGGACAACCTCGCCGCGCTGGGCAAGATCGAAGACATGCACCCGCGTACCGTGCGTCAGGACGGCCAATTTCTGCTTGATCTGATCAAGCGCTCTGGCAGTGTGGGGCCTGATCAATGGCCGCCGGCGGTGCCGGAGCCATTGCCGGTCGAAGCGGCTGCGCTGATCAAGCAACTGCGCGCCCTCGGCCAGGTCGAAGCCGAACGCCTGGGCATCGCCCCGGAACTGATGCTGCGCAAGAAAACCCTCGAAGCGCTGGTCAAAAGCGGCTTCCCCGAGGGTCCTTATCAATTGCCTGAGTCGCTGCGTGGCTGGCGCCGCGAACTCATGGGCCAGAAGCTGCTCGACAGCCTGGCCACCGCCGGAGAACAGCCTTGAAACGTATTTGCTCCATTTATCAAAGCTCCAAGCGAAGCGGAATGTACCTTTATGTGCTCAAGAGCGATGCTCTGGAGCGTGTGCCGGAGCCCCTGATGCTGGCGTTCGGCAAGCCGAAACATGCCTTCGATCTGGTGCTGTCGCCTGAGCGCAAGCTGGCCAGCGAGGACATCGTCGTGGTCCTGGAAAACCTCGACAAGCAGGGCTATCACCTGCAGATGCCACCGGCCGAGGACGAGTACATCGAACACCTGCCCGAAGAATTGCTGCGACGCAACGACCCGGTCTGATCTGCGAGGCCCTGTTCTGGGCCTCTTGCCACCCTGGAACTGATTTTACGGCGACGACCGCCACGAAGGAGCGCGACTCCTTCGGCGGTTGCCTGCACGGTTTGCGAAAGGTTTGAAGATGCGCGTTCTGATTGCTGAACACGACCACGCGGTGTACGCCCGGCTGCTGCGTCAGGCGGCCCCCGAGCTTGAAGTACTGACCAGTGGCGACTCCGCCGAACTGGCCCGGCAGGCGGCCGATTGCCCGGTGTGGCTGGGGCAGCCGGATCTGCTGGCGACCCTGCTGCGTCAGGGCCATGAGCCGCAATGGCTGCAATCGACCTGGGCCGGCATCACGCCGCTGCTCGCTGACGGCTTGCGCCGCGATTATCGCCTGACCCGCGCGGTGGGAATCTTCGGTCAGGTGATGGCCGAATACGTGCTGACCTACATGCTTGGCCACGAGCGTGAAGTGCTGGCGCGCCTGGTCAGCCAGGTCGAGCGCAAGTGGGACAACCGCACCGGCCAGAGTCTGGTCGGGCGCAAGGTATTGATCGTTGGCACCGGCGATATCGGCCAGAGCGTGGCGCAGTTTCTGCTGCCGTTTGGCGTCGAGCTGTACGGCATCGCCAGCAGCGCGCGCGAGCAGGCGCCGTTCGTCGAAGTCGGCTCGATGGCGGATTTGCCACGGCTGGTGGGCGCGGTCGATTACGTGGTCAATCTGCTGCCGAATACCGAGCACACCCACGACATTTATGACGCGGCGCTGTTCAAGCAATTCAAGCCGACCGGGTTGTTCATCAACGTCGGGCGCGGCGTGGCAGTGGTTGATGCGGATCTGGTGGAAGCCCTGAAGGAAGGGCATCTGGCCGGTGCGGTGATCGACGTTTGCCGTCAGGAGCCATTGCCGCAACGCCATCCGTTCTGGACTGCCTGGGGCCTGCTGCTGACCGGGCACAGCTCGGCACCGACGTCGCCGGCGTTGATGGTGCAGTTGTTTGTCGAGAACCTGAAGGCGTATCAGGCGGGAGAAGCGTTGCGCGGGGAAGTGGATTTCAACCGCGGATATTAAATCCACCGCGATACCTGTAGGAGTGAGCCTGCTCGCGATCAGGGTGTGTCAGTCGACATTGATGTTGTCTGACACTACGCCATCGCGAGCAGGCTCACTCCTACAGTGGTTTTTGCATGGTGGCTTAGAGGGTGAAGTCGCCTTCCGCCACCAGCTCGCTCAGCGGGCGACGCGGGCTCGGCACTTCACGAGCCTGCAGGTATTCGGCCAGGGTCGCCTTGTCACCCAGCTTGCCGATCGCGACCGCTGCGTGCAGTGCATAACCTTCAGGGATGTTCAGCTCCTTGCGGGTCAGCTCCTGATCGAAACCGGCCATGCCGTGAGTGTGCCAGCCGCTGATGCTCGCTTGCAGCGCCAGGTGGCCCCAGGCCGAGCCGGTGTCGAAGGTGTGCCACAGCGCCGGGGACTCTTCGCTGGCACCGGGTGCGGTGAAGGTGGTTTTCGAAATCACGATCACCAGCGCCGAAGCGTGTTGCGCCCAGCTGCGGTTGAATTCATTCAGCAGACCCAGGAAGCGTTCCCAGTTCGGCGTGTCACGGCGCGCATACAGAAAGCGCCATGGCTGCGAGTTGTAGGCCGACGGCGCCCAGCGTGCGGCTTCGAAAAAGCTCAGCAGGGTTTCTTCCGGGATCGCTTCGCCGGTGAAGGCGCGGGGCGACCAGCGGTCGGTGAACTGCGGGTGAATGGCGTAATCGGCGACGCGAGGGTTGGCACTCATCGAAAGATTCCTTGCTGTGTTTGAGTCATGAATTCGTGGCAAAACCCTACTGGGCGGCGATTCGGCTGACAAGCGCGATTTACCGACAGTCGCCAGCGCTTGGCCCGCAAGGCCTTGGGCACTAGACTGGCGGCCTTTTCACCACCTGATGTTGATGCTTGAGCCATGGCCGCCAAAGTCGAACCGTTCTGGAAACGCAAAACCCTCGAGCAACTGGATCACGAGGAATGGGAATCGCTGTGCGACGGCTGCGGTCTGTGCTGCCTGCAGAAACTCGAAGATGAAGAAGACAACAGCGTCTATTACACGCGCATCGCCTGCAAACTGCTGGACCTGAAAACCTGCCAGTGCAGCGACTACCCGAATCGCATCAAGTTTGTCCCGGACTGTATCCAGCTCACTCCTGGCCAGGCCGAAGAATTCAAATGGCTGCCGCCGACTTGCGGTTATCGTCTGGTCAGTGAAGGCAAGGATCTGCCGCTGTGGCACCACCTGGTGTGCGGCGATCGTGACGCCGTGCACCACGAACGGATTTCCCAGTCCGGGCGCATGCTCGCCGAAGGCAGCGTGCCGGAGGACGACTGGGAAGATCACCTGATTTTCCGGGCTGGTTAAGCACCAAGGGTTTCCAGGATTCAACAAGGAGTGTGTATGGCTGGGGGATTGCTGCGGGCATCGCTGATCGGCCTGCTGGCGCTAAGCGCACCAGTGTGGGCGGCGAAAAAAGTCGACCTCGATTACCACGTACGCCTGCTGCCGCAAAGCGATCAGGCCGAAGTACGCCTGACCCTGGCCAAAGGCGAAGCGGTGCGCAGTCTCGACTTTGACCTCGGTGACGGCAGCCATTACAGCGACTTCAAGGCCGACGGCCAGTGGCAACTGACCCCGGGCAAACAGACCCGGGGCCTCTGGCGCCCGATCGGCGACAAGCCCAGCCTGACTTATCGCGTCAGTATCAGCCACGGCCGCAAGAGCGGCAGCTTCGACACGCGCATGACCCCGAGCTGGGCGCTGCTGCGAGGTGATGATCTGGTGCCGCCGGCCAGGCTCGATCAGCAGGATGGCATCGAGTTGGTGTCGCGTCTGCAATTCGAACTGCCCAATGGCTGGCAAAGCGTTGAAACCGCCTGGCCGCGCATCGGCAAGAACAAATTCCGCATCGACAACCCGTCACGCCTGTTCGACCGCCCGACCGGCTGGATGCTCGCCGGTCACCTTGGCAGCCGCCGCACGCGCCTGGGCGAAACCGAAGTCACCGTGGCCTCACCGCAAGGGCAGGGCATGCGTCGCATGGATGTGCTGACGCTGCTGACGTTCGTCTGGCCGCAGGTGCAAGCGGTCTATCCCCGGCATCCGAAAAAACTGCTGATCGTCGGCGCCAACGACCCGATGTGGCGCGGCAGTCTGGGCGCACATGAATCGATCTACTTGAACACGCGTCTGCCGCTGGTCAGCGAGAGCGGCAGCAGTGCGCTGGTACGTGAGCTGGCGCAGGTGTTCGGGCGGATCAATGACGAGCAGCGCAGTGACTGGATCAGCGAAGGCTTTGCCGAGTACTACGCGATCGAACTGGTGCGCCGCGCCGGGGGCATGAGCGATGAACGCTATCAGGCGTTGCAGGCGAAATTGACCAAGGACAGTCAGAAAGTCACGACCCTGCGCGGCGAACAGATCAGCCCGGCGCAGCTTGCAAAAGCGGTGATTGTCTTGCAGGAACTGGATCGCGAGATTCGCCTGAAGACCCGTAACAAGCGTTCGCTGGATGATGTGTTGCGCGGGGCGATGCATCTGGGGACGGTGAGTACCAAGGAGTTTGTGCAACTGGCCGAGAGTGTTCTGGGCGAGTCTTCCAAAGTCCTCGATAGCGCATTACTTCAGTAATACCGCCTTCGCGAGCAAGCCCGCTCCCACTTTTGATCGCATTCCAGCTTTCGATGTGGGAGCGGGCTTGCTCGCGAAGAGGCCAGAAGCCTCAACAAAAATTCAGGCTCAAACCCCGGCCTTCGGCGATTTCACCGAATCATTGCCAGTCACCGTCGCGGTGCTGGTCGCCGCCTCGGCATTGGCCTTGAGCTGGCTCAGCTCTTCCCCGGCGCGCTCGATCTTCGCCCGCACGTTGTTTATGTCCTGACGGCTTTTCTCCAGCAGGCTTTTCACCGAGCTGTGGCCGGTGATGCCACGGGCCATCGCCACGCCGCCAATCGCCACCTGAATCAGACCGAACACGCCGCCACGGCGCAGGCCTTTGCCGACCATGATCACGCCACCGGCCAGGGAGCCGATGCGCTCCCAGCCCTGGACGTTCTGCTCGGTCGGGCTCTGGAACGGGGTGGAATCGATACGTTGGACGCGTTTGAGTTCGGTCATGATCTGTCTCCCAGGCAATGTGCATATAGATAGATAAGCTGACTGCCGCAGCGGCCGGCTCGTTCCATCGGATGTGCGACGTTTCAGCGGAATTTCGGCCCGGAGCGGGTATTCAGGCCCTTGGCCATGCGGTCGTAGAGCACGACGTTGACCGTGGCTGCGAGGTTCATGCAGCCGGTGGTCGGGATGTACACGACGTCTTCGCACCAGTCGCGGATCTCTTTATCCAGCGAGCCGTCTTCCGGGCCGAAGATGTACAGCGCACGATCTGGATGGGTGTATTCCGGCAGCGGGCGGGCGCCCTCGACCAGTTCCACGGCGACCGGGACGCAGTTGAGCGGGAGGATCTTTTTCAGGTCGTCGATGCCGATCAGCGGAATGTCGTAATGCACGCGCTTGGTGTCGGTGACGAAATCGGCGGCGCGTTCATAACGCTTGCCGGTGTAGAACACCGACGCCACGCCGTAACAGCCTGCGGCGCGCATCACCGAACCGACGTTCTCCGGTGATTTGGGGTTGTACAAACCAATGCAGCTGTAACGTTTGTCTGCCACGAGCGGGGTGCCTTCGGGAAAAAGAGGGCGATTATACGGGGATTGGGGGAGGGCGGGCAGATTCGAGATCTGTTGTGTCTGGCCGGCCGCCTTCGCGAGCAGGCTCGCTCCCACATTGATTTTGTGTACACCACCGATCAAATGTGGGAGCGAGCCTGCTCGCGAAAGGGCCGGTTCCGGCGCTGAAGATCTTCAGTCTTCTTTTTTCATCAACCCGGCGAGGGCGGCAAACGGGTTATGCGTGGCCTTGGCGATTTTTGGCGTGCTCAGCGAGCCGTCGCCGAAATATTGCTGGTCGGTGTAGCGCGAGTGTTCGTTGTCGTGGCAGTACAGGCACAACAGCTCCCAGTTCGAGCCGTCCTGCGGGTTGTTGTCGTGGTTGTGGTCGCGGTGGTGCACGGTCAGTTCGCTCAGGCGCTTGCCGGAAAACTCACGGGCGCAGCGGCCGCAGACGTGCGGGTACATCTTCAGGGCCTTGTCGCGGTAGCCCATTTCCTTGTCGCGCTGGTTGTCGGCAAGGATGCGATCGAGCTTCGACGTGTTGGTCGGGATGGACGAACTCATGGGTTCACCTTTGTAAAAAGACTAATGACGGTTATGTGCAGAGTTTAGCTCAGCCCTTGAGCTTCTCGGCAATCCAGATCGTGTGGCGGGTGCCCTTGTTGCCGTGGGCGAAGACCTGGACTTCTTCGGCCTTGAACCCGGCCTTCTTCAATTTGTCGGAAAACTGCCGGTCAGCGCTGGCCGACCACACCGCCAGCACACCCTTGGGGCGCAGCGCCTTGGCGCAGGCGTTCAGACCAGCGGCCGAGTACAGCCAGCTGTTGGCCTTCTGCGTCAAACCTTCGGGACCGTTGTCGACGTCGAGCATGATCGCGTCGAAGCCATTTGGCTCGCTTTGCAGCACATTGGCCACGTCGTCCTGACGGATCACCGTGCGCGGATCGAGCAACGGTCGCCCGGATTTTTCACCGAGCGGCCCACGGTTCCACTCGACCACGCCGGGCACCAGTTCGGCGACCACCACTTCGGCACCCTTGCCCAGGTGCTTGAGCGCCGAGGCAAGCGTGAAGCCCATGCCCAGACCGCCAATCAGCACCCGCGAATTCGGCCGGCCGGCGACCTTGCGGCAAGGGATCTCGGCCAGCGCATCTTCCGAACCGTGCATGCGCGTGTTCATCAATTGCCCGCCGTCGCCACCCTGGATCTTGATGACGAAATCCTCGCCATACTCGAACAGGCACAGGGCGCCACCGTTGTCAGGGATCGGCGTGGTGTCGAGCAGAACGAAACGTTTCATGGAAATCTCTACAAGGGGGAAGGCAAGCAGGCCCGTTGGGAGTAGCCTGAGCGCAGACTTAAGGCCAAACGGAGCCCTTGATGAAGCGCACCATTCTAACGGCCATTGCCCTGGCCGCGCTCTCGATTACTGCAGTGCAGGCGCAGCAGACCATTCCGGTCAGCCCGACGCCGCAACCCGGCTCGCCGGGAACCGCCACGCCGACCCCGTATCCGCAAATCACCCCGATCAGCGCACCGAAGGCCGGTGCCGGCAGTGGTAGCCCGCCGCTGGTGCCGATCGAAATGCCCAGCCCGCCGAGCAAGGATCAACCGGTGCCGGGCATCGAACCGGGCAGCACCAAGACCAAATCTCCCGGCGGTTAAACCTGTTGCGCCGCCAGTTGGCCGTCGGCCATGCGCAGGCGTTTGGAGAGGGACACGGCGAGGGCGCGGATGATCTTGGCGGCGATCTTCGGTGCGTCGTTGAGCATTTTTTCCAGCGAGTCCTTGCCCAGGTTGAGCAACTGACAGTTGCTCGCCGCGACGCAGGTCGCCGAACGGCGCTCACCATCCAGCACCGCCATTTCGCCGAACGCCCGACCGCTGCGCAGGGTGGCCATGGTGATGACCTGGCCGTCGGGGCCAGTCTTTTGCACGGCGACCTGGCCGCTGTGGAGGATGCACATGAAACTGCCGGCATCACCCTCTCGGAAGATCGCTTCGCCCTCCGCCACGGTGCTGATGCTGAAGTAGCCCGAGGCTGCGGCAAAGTCCGCCAGTTGCAATTGATCGAAC
Source organism: Pseudomonas sp. LAMO17WK12:I5 (assembly GCF_900215165.1). NCBI lineage: Bacteria > Pseudomonadati > Pseudomonadota > Gammaproteobacteria > Pseudomonadales > Pseudomonadaceae > Pseudomonas > Pseudomonas sp. LAMO17WK12:I5. Next base: position 492,074 of record NZ_OBDS01000002.1, read on the forward strand.
AGGCCACAATCCATCAGCCAGTCGCGAATTTCGTTGTTCAGTAAGGTCGGTTCTGACATGTCGTTGCGGTCTTTATTGTTTTCACGGTTTTCAGGCACTACACGGACCCCTGTGGGAGCGGGCTTGCTCGCGAATGCGGTGGTTCAGTCAATATCAGTGTCGACTGACCCACCGCATTCGCGAGCAAGCCCGCTCCCACAATGGGATCTGTGGTGTATCGACCACCGGGGTCTGGAGTTAAGACCCAAGTGACCGACGGAGTTCCTCAGGCCAGGCCCAAAACCTTGAACACAAATGCATATTCGAGCGCTACGTCACGTAATCCCTGATAACGCCCGCTCATTCCGCCATGCCCGGCGCCGAGTTCGGTCTTGAGCAGCAGCAGGTTGTCGTCGGTCTTGGTCGCGCGCAGTTTCGCCACCCACTTGGCCGCTTCCCAGTACTGCACGCGGCTGTCGTTGTAGCCGGCGATGACCAGGGTTGCCGGGTAATCCTGCGCTGTGACATTTTCGTACGGCGCGTACGCCTTGATCCGCTCGTAGACCTCCGGCTCTTCAGGGTTGCCCCACTCGTCGTACTCGGTGACGGTCAACGGCAAGTCCGGGTCGAGCATGGTGTTGAGCACGTCGACGAACGGCACTTCGGCAATCGCCACGCCGAACAGGTCCGGGCGCTGATTGAGCACCGCGCCAATCAACAGGCCGCCAGCGCTGCCGCCGCTGATCGCCAGTTTCTCGGCGGTGGTGATGCCGTTGAGGATCAGGAATTCGGCGCAGGCAATGAAGTCGCTGAAGGTGTTGTGCTTGTGTTCCTGTTTGCCGGCGCGATACCACGCCTCGCCCAGCTCACCACCGCCACGCACGTGGGCGATGGCGAAGGCCATGCCGCGATCCAGCAGGCTCAGGCGTGCGTGGGAGAACCACGGGTCGAGGCTGGAACCGTAGGCGCCATAACCGTACAGGTACAGCGGCACTGGTTTGCCGACCATTTCGCGTTTCATCACCAGACTGATCGGCACCTGCGTGCCGTCCGGCGCGGTGGCCCACAGGCGTTGGCTGACGTAGGCGTCGGCGTCGAACGGGCCGAGCACCGGGGTTTCTTTCAGGACGGTTTGCTCGCCGCTGGCCAGCAGCAATTGGCGCACCTGTGCCGGACGATTCAGCGCCTCGTAACGCAGACGGATGCGGTCGCTCTCGAACTCCAGGCTGTTCTGCACATAGAGGCTGTAAGCCGCGTCCGGCAATTGCACGCGGTACGCCGTCTGGCCTTGCGGATGAACTTCGATGATCGGCAGACCGCCTTCGCGCAGGCTCAGGGTCATGGCCGCGGTGTTCAGCGTCACGCCGTCGAGCATCACCGTGTCGCTGTGCGGGATCAGCTTCTGCCAGTCGGCTTCGCTCGGTACCACACCGGTGTCCGGCGCCTGATACAGGGCGAAATTGATGCCGTCACGGTTGGTGCGGATGAACCAGGTCCACACGCCATCCAGCGCGCCGTGGTCGACATCGTATTCGTGATCCTCGACCCGTGGCGCCAGGCAAGTGAAGGGCAGGTGCGGCTGATGCGCGTCCAGCGCCCAGACTTCGCTGGTGGTCTTGCTGCCCAGGGTCAGCAGCAATTGCTGCTCGGAACTGGAGCGGTAGCAATGCAGGAAGAAACGCCCGTCCGGCTCGTGGAACACCTCTTCGGCGGCGGTGCCGTCGAGGCGATAGCGAAACAGTTTGTGCGGGCGATGGGTGTCGTCGAGCACACTGAAGAATAGCGTCAGGCTGTCGTTGGCCCAGGTCATGCTGCCGTCGCAGTCCTGAAATTCCAGTTCGCTGACCTTGTCATTGGCCAGCTCCTTGACGAACAGCGTGTAGATCTCGTCGCCCGAGGCATCGACGCTGTAGGCCAGACGCTGGTGGTCGGGGCTGATGCTGAACGCGCCGAGCGAGAAGAAGCCGCCGTTGGCCAAAACGTTCGGGTCGAGCAGCAGTTGCTCGCGGCTTTCGTCGAGGATCAGGCTGTCGTCGGCCGGACGCGGGCAACGGTAATGGCGGGCGTACTCGTCACCCGCCGTGGTGCGCGTGTAATACAGATACGGGCCCCAGGGCGAGGGCAGGGACAGGTCGGTTTCGAGGATCCGGCCCTTGATTTCCTCGAACAGGCTTTCGCGCAGGCCGGCCTGATCGGCGGTCTGTGCTTCCTGATAGGCATTTTCGGCCTTGAGGTAGTCGAGCACCGCGTCGGTGTCGCGTTCCTGCAGCCAGGCATACGGGTCGGCACCGGCAGCCTTGCGGGCGATCGGGGCGCGGATGACGTGGGCGGATTCGGGCATGGAAGGCTCTCGGACAGTATTCGGAATAATGGTGTTCGCGGTTGTTGAAACCGCCTCAGCCCCTGTGGGAGCGAGCCTGCTCGCGAAAGCGTTCTGTCAGATGACATTTGTTTCACTGACCCGGCGCTTTCGCGAGCTGGCTCGCTCCCACAGGGTATGCTGCGGGCCGTCTGGCATTGGGACAAGCCTGACGGGCGAAAAGTCGTTACTATAAGCGCCTCTTTGCCTGCCTTGCCATGGACACCATGACCGAGAACGACTATCTGATCGCCTGGGGCCTCTACGCCTTTGCCGCTGTGGGCTGCCTGTTGGTATGGATGCGCCTGACCCGCTGGATGTGGCGCTGGCTGCGCGAGCCGCTGCGGGTGCTGATGGCAGTGTTGCTGTTCAGCCCGACCATCATTGACCCGGTGAAAGCCAAGGTTGCGCCGTCGATCGCCATTACCGCGCTGGACCTGGCCTTCAAGGTCGGCAACAACGCCTGGCGGGCGATTTCCGATCTGTTCATGTACGGCATGATTGCGTTCGGCATCTACCTGATTTTCGTGCTGATCCGCTTCCCGATCGAACGCGCCTCGCGCGCCCGCCGCGAGCAGGCCGAGGCGGCCAAAGCGGCGGCGCGTGCCGATGATCGCGACGACGATCAGCCGTTCGGCGCTGCCGGTGATGACCGCTACGGTCGCCCGCCATTGCCGAACAATCCGCAGCGCATGCGCGTCGAGCCGCGTCTGTAATCACGAGAGTCAGCACATGTGTGAACTACTGGGCATGAGTGCCAACGTGCCGACCGATATCGTGTTCAGCTTCACCGGCCTGATGCAGCGCGGCGGGCGTACCGGCCCGCACCGCGACGGCTGGGGCATCGCCTTCTATGAAGGTCGTGGCTTGCGCCTGTTTCAGGACCCGGCCGCGAGCAGCGAATCGGAAGTCGCCAATCTGGTGCAGCGCTATCCGATCAAGAGCGAAGTGGTCATCGGCCACATCCGCCAGGCCAACGTCGGCAAGGTCTGCCTGTCCAACACCCACCCGTTCGTCCGCGAACTGTGGGGGCGCAACTGGTGTTTCGCGCACAACGGCCAGCTCGCCGATTTCACCCCGATCAAGAGTTTCTACCGCCCGGTGGGCGATACCGACAGCGAAGCGGCGTTCTGCGATTTGCTCAACCGCGTGCGTGCAGCATTCCCGGAACCGGTCGATATAGAAGTGCTGCTGCCGGATCTGGTCGCTGCATGTGCCGAATACCGCAGCAAAGGCGTGTTCAACTGTCTGCTCAGCGACGGCGACTGGCTGTTCTGCTATTGCTCGACCAAACTGGCACAGATCACCCGGCGCGCACCGTTCGGCCCGGCGCGGCTCAAGGATGTCGATGTGATCGTCGATTTCCAGGCGGAAACCACGCCCAACGACGTGGTCACGGTGATCGCCACCGAGCCTTTGACCGAAAACGAAACCTGGACCCGTTACCAACCGGGCCAATGGAGCCTGTGGCGACGCGGCGAATGCGTCAGCCAGGGCACGACCGAATAAAGGATCTTTCCTCGATGTTGCTCAGTTATCTACGGCTGGTGTTGTTTGCGGCGGGCCTGTTGATCGGTGTCCAGGTGCCGGGTTTCATCAACGATTACGCCAAACGCGTCGAAGCCCATCTGATCGAAGCGCAGACCGGTCTGCGCGGTTTTCAGGGCACCGCCGAGCAGTTCTTCAAGGGCGACTTGCAGGCGCTGGTCGCGCATTACCGCGCCAGTGACGACCCGGTGTTTCGCAGCGATGCCGACAGCCTGAGCACTTTGCTCAACCGGCAGTTGGCGCTGGATAAACAGTTCCAGGCGATGCAGGGGCCGTGGTACATCCGCTTCCTGCAAGTGGTGCTGGCCGCCGACCCGGACATTCGCAAGGAAACCTGGAACGGCTACAGCTACCAGATCCTGCTGACCCCGGAAGCAATGATCTGGGGCATGAGCGGCGCGTTGCTGCTGTCGTTCGGCATCGAGTGCCTGATTCGTCTGATTGACTGGGTGGTGCTCGGCGGCCGGCGTTTGCGCCAGAGCCGACCGATAGAAGACCGCGACGTGCGCGGCTTGTAAGGCTGGCCAAACCCCGTGGCGAGGGGATTTATCCCCGATGGGGCGCGAAGCGGCCCTCAATGGTGTGTCAGATCAACCTGATTGCTCAGGTTTCAGGACTGCTGCGCAGCCCATCGGGGATAAATCCCCTCACCACAGGTGTGATTACTGAGTAAGGGTGATGTACTTTTCACCGACCTTGCGCGCATACCCCGCCAGCACCTGCTGACACAACGTCACCATCTCCTCGACCCACTCCACGCCAACTCGCCACGACACCACCACCTGCAGATTCGGCGGTCGTTGGTCGATGTCGAGCAAGGTCAGTTCACCCCGCGCCAGTTCCTCGGCCACCAGCACCGGCGGCAGCACGCCAATCCCAAAACCATCACGCAACAGCCGGGTAATCGCCGACACCGAATTCACGCAGTTCAGGCGCGGCGCCAACACACCGTTGGCCTGCATCAATGCCAGCAGATCCTGATGCGGTCGGGAGTTCTTCGAGTAGGTGATGATCCGCTCCTGCGCGAGTTCGCCGAGGTCGGCGTAGTCACGGTTGTAGATCGAATTGCTCGCAACGATCCAGCCCAGCGGATGGCTGGCCAGCTCGAGGCTGCGCACGCTTTCGTGGCGCACCAGATCGGTTTGCAGAACGATGTCGAGAAAGCCTTTTTGCAGCTGATCGCAGAGGTTAAGCGAAGTATCCGCCACCAGCTCGATTTCTACCCGTGGATACAGATCGGTCATCTGCGCCACCAACGGGCTGAGCCAGGTGTGGATCACCGTGTCCATCACGCCGATGCGCACTCGCCCGACCTTGCTCGAACGGGTCTCGATCGATTGCTTCAGCGCCGACATCGTATCAAGCATCTGCTCGGCATAATCCAGCACTTTCAGGCCTTCGGGTGTCAGGCTGACGCCGCGTGAATCGCGCAGAAACAGCTTCACCCCCAGCTCGCCTTCGAGCACTGCGATGCGGCTGGAAATCGACGCCTGGGTGGTGAACAGCTTGTCGGCGGTCAGGCGAAAACTCTTCAGCCGGGCGACCCAGACAAAGGTCTCGAGAAACTTCAGGTTCATGGCAACGGCTCGGGTGACAAATTTTTCTTATGCCTAAGGCGGGTTTTTATTCGTTGGACGCAGCAGGGCCGGGCGACGAAAAATCGGCGCATCCGGTTCCCACGATAGGCGTCGTCGGAACTTCGAACAAGACCAATAAAAGCCTGCGGAGACTTGCCATGCGTGCGCCCGACACCCTCGACCTCCCCAAGAACACGGCCCGCCCCGGACCGTTCGACTGGTATCGCAACATCAATCAGCAAGAGCGTCGTACCTTCTGGAGCTGCAAGATCGGCTATGGCCTGGATGGCATGGACACGCAAATGCTCAGTTTCGTGGTGCCGACCCTGATCGCCATGTGGGGCATCACCACCGGGCAGGCCGGGCTGATTCACACCAGCACCCTGATCGCCTCGGCCATTGGTGGCTGGGTGGCGGGGATTCTCTCCGACCGCATTGGCCGCGTGCGCACCCTGCAACTGACGGTGCTGTGGTTCACCTTCTTCACCTTCCTCTGTGGTTTTGCGCAGAGCTACGAACAGCTGCTGATCGCCCGCACCCTGATGGGCTTCGGTTTCGGTGGCGAATGGACCGCCGGCGCGGTGTTGATCGGTGAAGTGATCCGCGCCAAGGATCGCGGCAAGGCGGTGGGCATGGTGCAGAGCGGTTGGGCTTTGGGCTGGGGGCTGACGGCGATTCTCTATGCGCTGCTGTTCTCGGTGTTGCCGCCGGAGGATGCCTGGCGTGCGCTGTTCATTCTCGGCATCGTCCCGGCGATTTTCGTGATCTTCGTGCGGCGGCTGGTGAAAGACCCGGAGATCTATCGCGAAGCCAAGGCTGCACAAACTCCGCAGAATCCGGCGAAGTTCTACGAGATCTTTGCCCCCGCCATGCTGTTCACCACGTTCCGTGCTTCCTTGCTGACCACCGGTGCGCTCGGCGGTTACTACGCGATCACCTCGTGGCTGCCGACCTTCCTCAAGAATGAACGCGGCTTGAGTGTGCTCGGCACTGGCGGGTATCTGGCGATGGTAATTGTCGGCTCCTACGTCGGCTATGTGATCAGCGCTTATCTGACCGATCTGCTGGGACGTAAAAAGAATTTCATCCTGTTCGCGGTCGGCTCGTTCACCATCGTTCTGCTGTACACGCAGATGCCGGTCAGCAACGGGGTGATGCTGTGGCTGGGCTTTCCGCTGGGCTTCTTCGCTTCGGGAATTTTCAGCGGCATGGGCGCGTTTCTCACCGAGCTGTTTCCAACGCGAATTCGCGGCTCGGGGCAGGGCTTCTGCTACAACATCGGTCGGGCGCTGGCGGCATTGTTTCCGCTGCTGATCGGCTTGCTCAGCCAGAAGGTGCCGTTGAGCGTTGGGATCGGCGCGTTTGCTGCGGTGTCCTACGGCGTGGTGATTCTCGCCGCACTGAGCCTGCCGGAGACCCGTGGCAAGCAACTGGATGCGCAGTAACTGATAACCTGCCGGGCAAGCGTCCTACAGATAAAAAGACCAGAAGCTACAGGAGTGTTCACCGTGAGCCGCCTGCTATTGAATTGTGATATCGGCGAGAGTTTCGGCAGCTGGACCATGGGTCTGGACGCCGAGGTCATGCCCTTCATCGACTGCGCCAACGTGGCCTGCGGCTTCCATGCCGGTGACCCGAGCATCATGCGCAAGACCGTCAGCCTGGCCCTGAGCCACGGCGTGCAGATCGGCGCGCACCCGGCCTATCAGGATCTGGTCGGTTTCGGCCGGCGCTCCATGGCCTATTCCGCCCAGGAACTGCAAGACATCCTGCATTACCAGATCGGCGCGCTCGACGGCATCTGCAAGGCGCAGGGCGGGCGAGTCAGTTACGTCAAACCCCACGGCGCGATGTACAACGACATGATGGCCAACCCGGCGCAATTGCGGGCGGTGATTCAAGCTGTGGCGGCTTACGATCGCACGTTGCCGCTGATGCTGATGGCCACCCGCGATAACGCGGCGGCGCAACAGCTTGGTGATGAATACGGCGTGACCCTGTGGTTCGAAGCCTTCGCCGACCGCGCCTACGACAGCGCAGGTCGACTGGTCTCGCGGCAACTGCCGGGCGCAGTGCATCACGAAGCAGAAAAAATCATCGAACAGGCGCTGACCATCGCCCGTGGCGGCGAGCTCGTCGCCAGCGACGGCAGCGCGCTGCACCTGCAGGCCAACACCTTGTGCGTGCATGGCGACAACACCAGTTCGGTGGCCGCCGTGCAGCGCATTCGCGAGGCCCTGAATCAGCAGAGCGCGCCATGAGTCCACGGATTGAAGTGGTGGCCCTCGACTGCCTGATGCTGCGCCTGTTCGATGAAATTGCCGAATCCAACATGCCGTGGATGCTCGCCGCCAGTGAGCGCTTGCGCGCGGTGTTTGGCGCGCAGTTGATCGACCTGGTGCCGTCCTACACCACGTTGATGGTGCATTACGATCTGACCGCGCTGAGCCCGAGTCAGGCGCGTGAATTGATCGCTGAAGCCTTGATCGACCTGTCGCCGAATGCGCGCACCGGCGGCCAGTGCCATGTGTTGCCGGTCTGGTACGACCTGAGTGTCGGTCCCGAACTGAGTCTGTTGGCGCAGCGCAGTGGATTGGCGGTGCAAGAGGTGATCCTCCGTCACAGCGCGCGTGAATATCAGGTGTTCGCCCTCGGCTTCGCGCCGGGATTCGCCTTCATGGGGCTGGTGGAAGAAATCCTCGCGGCGCCACGCCTGGACACCCCACGCAAGAAAGTCGCGGCTGGCAGCGTCGGGATTGCCGAGCGGCAGACCGCGGCTTATCCGGTGGTGTCCCCCGGTGGCTGGAACCTGATCGGCCGCACCACGGCGAAACTGTTCGACCGTCATCGCGACGGCTACAGCCTGATGCAACCCGGCGACACCGTGCGTTTCGAAGCGGTGAGCCACGCCGAGTTCATCAACCTGGGCGGCGATGACACGCCACTGGAGGCGCTGGCATGAGCCGACTGACAATTGAAGCGAGCACGCCGCTGTGCCTGTTGCAGGACGCCGGGCGCTTCGGCGTGCGCCATTTGGGCGTGACCCAGGGCGGTGCCGCGGATTGGAGTTCGATGAGTTGGGGCAATTGGTTGCTCGGTAATGCGCTGGATCTGCCGGTGATCGAAATCACCCTCGGCGGGTTTGCCGTGGTGGCGCAGGAGGATTGCCTGCTGGCGCTGGCCGGCGCTGATCTTGGTGCGCAGATCGATGGGCAGGCGCTGGCGCCGTGGCGCAGTTTCAAACTGGGCAAAGGCCAGACATTGAAGTTCACTCAACCGCTGCTCGGCGCCCGGGCTTATCTGGCGGCGCCCGGTGGTTTCGATGCGCCGCAGGTGCTGGGCAGCAGTGCCACGGTGGTACGCGAAGAACTCGGTGGATTGGATGGTATGGGGTTACCGCTGACCAAGGGCGCGAGACTGAGTTATCGCGGTGCGGTTCTGCAGGTGCGTGAAGTGCCGCAGGCGCATCGACCTGATCTGCGCCTCAATGCGCCGCTGGATCTGGTGCTTGGCGCACAGATCGGCCAGTTCAGCGGGCAGAGTCTGTTCGATGTGTTCAACAGTCCGTGGACGCTCGACAGTCGCGCTGATCGCATGGGCATTCGGTTGCTGGGCAAGGCGTTGCAGTATCAGGGCCGGCCGATGATTTCCGAGGGTATTCCGCTGGGTGCGGTGCAGGTGCCGCCGGATGGACAGCCGATTGTGCTGCTCAATGATCGGCAGACGATTGGTGGCTATCCGCGCTTGGGAGCGTTGACGCCGTTGGCGCTGGCGCGACTGGCGCAGTGTTTGCCGGGGGCGCAGGTGCGGTTTAGGCCGGTGGTGCAGGAAGTCGCACATCGCGAGCATGTCGAGTATTTGCAGCGTTTCATAATTAGCTAAGGGCTTCGCGAGCAGGCTCACTCCCACATTGGAATGCATTTCACCTGTGGGAGCGAGCCTGCTCGCGAAGAGGGCATCACTGACAACAAAGATTACTTGGACAGAAATCGCATCCCTTCCTCAAGCCCACGCAACGTCAGCGGATACATCTGATCCTCGATCAAATCGCGCACGATATTGGTCGACGAGGTGTAGCCCCAGGTGTCCTTCGGATACGGATTGATCCAGATGAGCTTCTTGTACTTCTCCATGAAGCGCTGCATCCACAGGTAGCCCGGCTCTTCGTTCCAGTGCTCGACGCTGCCGCCGGCCTGGGTGATTTCGTAGGGCGCCATGGCGGCGTCACCGATGAAGATCACTTTGTAGTCGGCGCCGTATTTGTGCAGCAGATCCTGGGTCGAGAAACGCTCGGACGTGCGGCGCATGTTGTTCTTCCACACCGACTCATAAATGAAGTTGTGGAAGTAGAAGTACTCCAGATGCTTGAACTCGGTCTTGCAGGCCGAAAACAGTTCCTCGCAGATCTTCACGTGCGCGTCCATCGAGCCGCCGATGTCGAACAGCAGCAACAGCTTCACCGTGTTGCGCCGCTCCGGACGCATCTGGATATTCAGCAGGCCGGCGTCCTTGGCGGTGTGGTCGATGGTGCCGTCGATGTCCAGCTCTTCAGCCGCACCCTGACGGGCAAATTTGCGCAGACGACGCAGGGCGACCTTGATGTTGCGCGTACCCAGCTCCACCGAATCGTCGAGGTTCTTGTACTCGCGCTGATCCCAGACCTTGACCGCTTTGCCCTGACGCTTGCCGGCATCGCCGACGCGGATGCCTTCCGGGTTGAAGCCGCCGGAGCCGAACGGACTGGTGCCGCCGGTGCCGATCCATTTGTTGCCGCCGGCGTGGCGTTCCTTCTGTTCTTCCAGACGTTTCTTGAATTCTTCGATCAGCTTGTCCAGACCGCCGAGGGACTGGATCTGCGCGCGTTCCTCATCAGTCAGCGAACGCTCGAATTCCTTGCGCAACCAGTCTTCGGGAATCAGCGCCTGCAAGTGATCGTCGAGTTTTTCCAGGCCATTGAAGTAGGCGCCGAACGCACGGTCGAATTTGTCGAAATGCCGTTCGTCCTTCACCAGAATCGCCCGCGACAAGTAGTAGAACTCGTCCATGTCGGCGAAGGTGACGCGCTGTTTCAGCGCGTTGATCAGGTCGAGCAACTCGCGCACCGACACTGGCACCTTGGCTGCACGCATTTCATTGAACAGGTTGAGCAACATGGCATCAGCCTCTTAGCGAGAACCGCGACGGCTCATGAACGCCAGGCGCTCAAGCAACTGCACATCCTGTTCGTTCTTCACCAGCGCACCGGCCAATGGCGGAATGGCCTTGGTCGGATCGCGCTCGCGCAGCACTGCTTCGCCAATGTTGTCGGCCATCAGCAGCTTCAGCCAGTCTACCAGTTCCGAGGTTGACGGCTTCTTCTTCAGGCCCGGCACCTTGCGCACGTCGAAGAACACGTCCAGCGCTTCGCTGACCAGATCCTTCTTGATGTCCGGGTAGTGCACGTCGACGATTTTCTGCAGGGTGCTGCGATCCGGGAAGGCGATGTAGTGGAAGAAGCAGCGGCGCAGGAAGGCGTCCGGCAGCTCTTTCTCGTTGTTGGAGGTAATGATGATGATCGGGCGTTTCTTGGCCTTGATGGTCTCGTCGATCTCGTAAACGTAGAACTCCATCTTGTCGAGTTCTTGCAGCAAGTCGTTGGGGAACTCGATGTCGGCCTTGTCGATTTCGTCGATCAGCAGAATCACCCGTTCTTCGGACTCGAAAGCCTCCCACAGCTTGCCCTTCTTCAGGTAGTTGCGCACGTCGTGGACTTTTTCGTTGCCCAGTTGCGAGTCGCGCAGACGGCTGACCGCATCGTACTCGTACAGACCCTGATGGGCCTTGGTGGTGGACTTGATGTGCCAGGTGATCAGCTTGGCGCCGAACGATTCGGCCAGTTGCTCGGCGAGCATGGTCTTGCCGGTGCCCGGTTCGCCCTTGACCAGCAGCGGCCGCTCCAGGGTGATGGCGGCATTGACCGCCAGCTTCAGGTCATCGGTGGCGACGTAGGCCTGGGTGCCTTCGAACTTCATCTGCTAATCCTCGAACGGTAACGCCGACCTGCACGGGCAGGGCGGGGGCGAAAAAATCGGATGCCCCGACTATAACGCGCAGCCCGGTCGACTGTGAACGCAGACGGCTTATTCAGTCTCTGAATGGGGCGTCACATGTTGACTCGGTTTCGGCCAGAGGCCAGTATTCAGGTATCGCCGATTTGGCGATAGCCTGTCGGGCATGACGACTAAATACCGATTTCGCGACAAATATCGCATTCAGTTACGTGAGAAGGATCACCCGCCACCCCATGTCCACTTGATCGGTGGCGGAGTGGACGTGATGCTGAGCCTTGAAACCGTCGAAGTCATGACGGGCAAGGCACCGCCGCTGATTATCAAGGAAGCGCTGGCTTGGGTTGCGGCTCATCAAGTGCAACTGCTGGAGGACTGGAAACGATGTTACCCATGAAAAGGCCTCGTCTGACGGCTGTGCAGGCACTGTCAGGTTTTCGATTGAAACTGACCTTTATTGATGGTCAGGATCTGACCCTTGACCTGAGCCGAGACATCCACGCTTATCCAGGTCTGCAACCATTGCTTGATCCCGAAGTGTTTGCGGCTGCGACCCTTGACGACAATGGCTGGACGGTCGAATGGCTTGAGCCCGATATACAGATTGGCGCAGACACGCTTTATATGGATGCGCTGGCCCAAAACACTGTCGATGAAAACACTCGGATTTTCATCGATTGGCGTGCACGTACCGGACTCTCACTGAATCTGGCAGCCGAGGCGCTGGGTGTCAGTGCCCGCAGCATCAGCCGATACAGTAATGGGCGGGAGGCGGTGCCAAGGTCATTAGCCTTGGCTTGTCTTGGTTGGGACTCATTGCAGCAAAAGTCCACGCTGGCGGCTGAAGAATCTGGTCGATATGTCGTTAATCGTAAGAATTAGCCCGCATCCGGCTTCGGCCGCTCATACCGCGCATTGAAAGCCTGAATGAAGCCATTACGCAAAATCTGCAAAAACGCTTCGAACGCACTGATGTTTTGCTGATGCACGTTGCCACTGAGTTCGACCTTGGTGGCGAACTGATTCTTGGCCTGGTTCTTCAGCACGGTTTCCGTGCCGCCGACGATGGCCTCCCAGACTGAGCGGAAGATGCTCTTGTCCTTGTTCTCCACGTCCTGCTGCCAGTTGAACACTTCGACGTCGCGCAGCAGCGGTTTGATGTAGCCAGTGACCTGGGCTTTTTTCGCCTGGGCCTCGATGACCACGTCGCCGTGGCCGGCGTTGAAGTCGAACTTGCCGTAGGCCGAGGCGAAGTCGTTCATGCGCTTGAGTTCGATGTCGCGGGCGCGCAGGCGGAACTGGAAGTCCTCGAAATTGCTCAGCGGATCGAAAGTGGCCGTGGTTTCCAGTGGTGCGTGGCCGAGCAGCTTGGCCTTGCCTTCGAAGCGGGCATCGCGCTTGCCCTGTTTGTCGACCACGTTGGTCAGGTTGTAGATGCTCGCCTCGACGTTGCTGGCGTTCATATTGACCGGCGGTTTGGAGTTGAAATTGCGGAAAGTGATCTTGCCGTCGTGGATCTGCACCTCGTCGAGAGTGATCGGCAGCAACTTGCCCAGTTGCGCCCGCCAGTCGGTGCCTTTACCAGTCTGCGAGTTCTGCTTGTTGGGGCCGCCATCGACGAAGTTGACCTCGGGATTGAAGAATTGCACCTGCGCCACCACGGCATGGTCGTACCACAGCGAATGCCAGCTGACCGCCAGATCGATCACGGGCGCGTTGACAAACGGCACCGGCACCTTGCCGTCGACCTTGACGATCTTCAGGCCGTTGATCCGGTAGGCGCCGCGCCACAGGGCCAGATCGACGTCGGTGACCTGGCCGCGGTAGTCACCCATGTCGGCCAGTTTGCCGTTCAGGTAATCGCGCACCACGTAGGGCAGGGCGATGTGCAGGGCGATCAGCAGCACAACCACGACGGCAAAAATCCCTATTGGCCAGCTATAACGACGCTTCATGACAACAATTCCCGAACGATGTAAGCGATTGACTGTGGCGCGGCGCAGACGTTCGACCCGACTGGACTGCGCCCGGCAACAGGCATACCTTGAAAGGCTGAATTCAACGCTGCATAAGGACCCAGCCATGAGCCGTATTTTCGCTGACAACGCCCATTCCATCGGCAACACGCCGCTGGTGCAGATCAACCGCATCGCGCCGCGCGGCGTGACCATTCTGGCCAAGATCGAGGGGCGCAACCCCGGTTATTCGGTCAAGTGCCGGATCGGCGCGAACATGATCTGGGACGCCGAAAGCAGCGGCAAACTCAAGCCGGGCATGACCATCGTCGAACCGACGTCGGGCAATACCGGCATCGGTCTGGCCTTCGTCGCCGCCGCCCGTGGTTACAAATTGATGCTGACCATGCCGGCATCAATGAGTATCGAGCGGCGCAAGGTGCTCAAGGCCCTCGGCGCAGAGCTGGTCCTGACCGAACCGGCCAAGGGCATGAAAGGCGCGATCGAGAAGGCTGCCGAAATTGTTGCCAGCGACACCGGCAAATACTTCATGCCGTCGCAGTTCGATAACCCGGCCAACCCGGCGATCCACGAAAAAACCACCGGCCCGGAAATCTGGAACGACACCGATGGCGCCGTCGATGTGCTGGTGGCTGGCGTCGGGACCGGCGGAACCATCACCGGCGTTTCGCGGTATATCAAGAATACCCAGGGCAAACCGATTCTGTCGGTGGCAGTGGAGCCGGTGTCTTCGCCGGTCATCAGCCAGGCGCTGGCGGGTGAAGAGATCAAGCCGAGCCCACACAAGATTCAGGGGATTGGCGCGGGTTTCGTGCCGAAGAACCTCGATCTGTCGATGGTCGACCGGGTGGAGCAGGTCACTGACGACGAGTCCAAGGCCATGGCGCTGCGCCTGATGCAGGAAGAAGGGATTTTGTGCGGTATCTCTTGCGGCGCGGCCATGGCCGTGGCAGTGCGTTTAGCCGAGAAGCCTGAAATGCAGGGCAAGACCATCGTGGTGATTTTGCCGGACTCCGGTGAACGCTATCTGTCGAGCATGCTGTTCAGCGATCTGTTCACCGAGCAGGAGAATCAGCAGTAGTCGAATTGACTCAGATCAGCCAGGGTTCAGGATCGTTATGCTAATAAATGCTTTGTTGCGCAATTCTTAACACTGAATCTTGGGTTCAGCGGGTTTTTCCCGAGGCCGGTAGTGTTTATCATGGCCGGCTGCCATGCCGGCTATAGGGCATTGCGCAGCGTTGTCTTTATTCAAGGAGTCGTTGATGACCTTTTCGTTAGCCGCCAAGGTATTGGTGCTGCTGCTGTTTGTGGGCAGCATCCTCTATGTGCATTTGCGCGGCAAGGCGCGTTTGCCGGTTCTGCGCCAGTTCGTCAACCACTCGGCGCTGTTCGCCCCGTACAACGCGCTGATGTACCTGTTCTCCGGCGTTCCCTCCAAACCGTATCTGGATCGCAGCAAGTTTCCGGAGCTGGATGTGTTGCGCGATAACTGGGAAACCATTCGCGACGAAGCCATGCACCTGTTCGACGAGGGCTACATCCGCGCCGCCGAAAAGAACAATGACGCCGGTTTCGGCTCGTTCTTCAAGAAGGGCTGGAAACGTTTCTACCTCAAGTGGTACGACAAACCGCTGCCGTCGGCCGAAACCCTGTGCCCGAAGACCGTGGCGCTGGTCAGTGCGATCCCTAACGTCAAAGGCGCGATGTTCGCGCTGTTGCCAGGTGGCAGCCATCTGAACCCGCACCGTGACCCGTTTGCCGGCTCGCTGCGTTATCACCTGGGCCTGTCGACACCGAACTCCGACGATTGCCGGATCTTCGTTGATGGTCAGGTCTACGCCTGGCGCGACGGTGAAGACGTGATGTTCGATGAGACCTACGTGCACTGGGTCAAGAACGAGACCGAACAAACCCGCGTCATCCTGTTCTGCGATGTCGAACGCCCGCTGAGCAACCGCCTGATGACCCGCATCAACCGCGCCATCAGCGCCTGGCTGGGCCGCGCCACCGCGCCGCAGAACCTTGATGATGAACGTGTCGGCGGCATCAACCAGGCCTACGCCTGGAGCAAGAACTTCAGCGACCGGTTCAGCGGCGTGGTCAAACAGTGGAAACGCCGCAATCCCAAGGCCTACCGCATCCTGCGTCCGGTATTGGCGGTGGTGGTGCTGACTCTGCTGGGGTATTGGCTGTTTGGTTGAGGCCGGATGTTGAAATGAAAAAACCGCTCCTTGTGAGCGGTTTTTTATTGTCTGTGAGTCAGCGGCGCCCGGCGAGAACGTTGGGTTCGTCTTCAATGCCTGTAATCAGTAACTGCAGAAAGCGCTGCTGATTGGCTGATAGCCCGGATGACACAATCTTTTCTTCTGTTTTGATTGATCTTTTCTTAGCGGGGGATTTCTTGACTGATTTGCGCATGCTCCCTCCCTCATTGATCATTACTTGAACTGTTTTCACGATACTTTACTCTCCACTGCTAGGACAAGACGACCTTCCAAATCAAATTTGAAGCCGAGCTTTGTATAAACAGGAATTGCTCCCTGCATTGGCTCCTGGACTTCAATGAACTTGCTGCCGACTATTTGGGCGAACTCATCGATGACCATCATTGCCAAGGTCCCGATACGATTTTTCAGCGGGTGAGAATCTCCGGGTCGCCCTTCCAATCGTACGATTCGAATACGTTGGCGGCTTTTGTTCGGATTGACGAAGCACAGTCCGCAGAGCTGTTCTTCGAACCAGATCGCGATATCCAGGGACAGGGGTTCTCGTGATTTCCATGCGGCAACCTCTCGCCAGCAAAAAAGTGGATTCTCCCAGAGCTCGAACGCGCTCAGTGCTATGGCGTCGATGGGTTCGAAGCGTACTTTCGACAAGTCTTGTCGCGCTGGTAGCTGCAATAGAGCTTTGGCGATGCTTGCCTGTTTCCTGGCCTGCGATTTGTACAACTGATACCGCAAATTCGTCCGTTCCCTTGGCATGTGATCCCGAGCATTCCCTGTCTCCCCATCAATGGGCCTATCCGTTGCTCATCAGCCTATGCGCCTGCCATCGAGCTGTCCCTGCTGGCCCTTTGTCCAAATCATTGCAATCCATGTCCCACGCTGGTTATAGTCGGCGCTCGTGAATCATCTGATTCACTCTCCAAACCCTTCAAAAAAGATCAGCCCCAATGCCTGCATTCCTCATCAACGCGGTAGTCGATTCAGCGGTCAACGCTGGCGTCGTGCCGTGCGGGAATCAGCAGCCTGGGCAGATCAGTCATTACCCTCCACCTGTCAGTAGCACGCCGGTGTGCGCCGTCGTATCACCGCCGGGCGTTGGCGTTTCGGGCTGATCGGCATTCTTTGCTGACCCCTGCGCCCGCCAGAAAAACCTACTGAATTTCAGTCTCGGCTGAGTTGGCTATTTGCCTGACTACAGGTGGTATTCATGTTTGTCCTTTCGAAAAAATCCGCGCTCGCGGCGACGTCCACGAGCCTGTTCGTTCTGCTGTGGAGCAGCGGAGCGATCTTCTCCAAATGGGGGCTGGCCCATGCCTCGCCCTTTGCCTTTCTGCTGATTCGCTTTGTGATCGCACTGTGCGGGCTGCTGCTGTTGACGCCGCTGCTCAAGTTGAAGCTGCCCAAGGGCGGTCGGCCGATGCTGTTTGCGATTGCAACGGGCGTGGTGTTGTTGGGCGCGTATCAGATTTTCTATCTGCTGGCACTCAACACCAAAGTCACGCCGGGGGTGATGGCGACCATCATGGGCGTGCAGCCGATCCTGACCGTGGTGCTGATGGAGCGCCAGCGCTCGGCGAGCCGGATGTTCGGTCTGGCGCTGGGCCTGGCCGGGTTGATTATGGTGGTTTATCAGGGTATCGGACTGGCGGGGATGTCCTGGGCAGGGATGCTGTTCGGTCTGTTGGCGCTGGCGAGCATGACAGTGGGCTCGATCATGCAGAAACGCATCACCGACAATCCCCTCGGCACATTGCCGGTGCAGTATCTGGCCGGGCTGTTGTTGTGCGGGATATTTGTGCCATTTCAGCCGTTCCACTTTGAACAGAGCACGGGTTTCATCGTGCCGGTGTTGTGGATGGGACTGGTGGTGTCGGTGTTGGCGACACTGTTGCTCTATCGCCTGATCGCCCGGGGCAATCTGGTGAATGTCACCAGTCTGTTCTATCTGGTGCCGGCGGTGACGGCGGTGATGGACTACGTGATTTTCGGCAATCGTCTGGCGGCGTTGAGTGTGCTGGGGATGCTGTTGATCATCGTCGGGCTGGCGTTTGTGTTCCGTAAAACCGGCTGATCCGTAAACCGATGGCGGCTGTTCGGCCGCCTTCGCGAGCAAGCCCGCTCCCACAGGGGGGAATGCATTCACCTGTGGGAGCGGGCTTGCTCGCGAAGACTGACTTATCAGCGCCGCAACATCAGCGGGCTGTTGCTACAGCCGGCTTCAACACCAGCCACAACGCCAGCGCAATCAACACCCCGCCATACAGGTGCGCCATCGACAACGGCTCATCCAGCAACAATGCGCCCCACAACACGCCGAACGCCGGGATCATGAAGGTCACGGTCATCGATTTGACCGGGCCGATGGAACTGAGCAGGCGGAAATAGATGATGTAGGCGAACGCGGTGCAACCCAGCCCCAGGCCCAGCAGCGACAGCCAGACATTCCACCCACCCCAGCTTGCCGGAGGGGCGGTGATCACGCTGTAGCCGAACAGTGGCAACAGAAACAGCGAGGCACCGAGCATGCTGCCCACGGCCGAGAGACGACTGTCGAGCCCGCCGCTGTGATCCAGCCAGCGCCGCGTGAGGAACCCGGCGAAGCCGTAGCAAGTGGTAGCGAGCAGGCAGGCGAGGGCGCCCATCAGCAATTGCAGATCGAACGCGACCGGACCTGCGCGCGTCAGCACGCCGACACCGAACAAGCCGAGAAACACCCCGGTCAGTTTCGCGACAGTGAGTTTTTCGCTGAAAAACAGCCCGCCAATCAACACGCCCATCAACGGCGTGGTGGCGTTGAAGATTGCCGAGTAACCGGCCGGCAACACTTGCGCCGCCACCGAATACAACGTCGCCGGAATCCCCGAGTTGATCACGCCCAGCAACATCACGGTTTTCAGTTTGCCCTTGAAATCCCAGCTGATGCGCATCAGCCCGAGAATCACCAGCAGACCGACGGCAGCAATCGACACCCGAAAGAACGCGGTCGGAATGGTGCCGATCACCGGCGCAATAATGCGCATGAACAGGAAGCTCGCGCCCCAGATGGCTGCCAGCGACAGCATGCGGAAAATATCGACAGCGCTCACGATGGCACTCCTTCCTTGATCGGGACGAGAGTGTTGCCGAGCGCCCTGTCGATGGCAACCGTCAATCGGGCATTTAATTTTTCATTCAGAGCACGAAGCGCGTCACCAACCCGTTGAGGTCGATCGCCAGGCGCGACAGTTCCTGACTGGCAGCGGAGGTCTGGGTAGCGCCGGCGGCGGTCTGGGTCGAGAGATCGCGGATGGTCACCAGATTCTGATCAACCTCGCGCGCGACCAGCGCTTGCTGCTCGGCCGCGCTGGCGATCACCAGGTTGCGCTGGTTGATCTGCGAGATCGACGCGGTGATTTTCTCCAGTGCCTGACCGGCACTGTTCGCCCGGCGCAACGTGTGGCTGGCCTGCTCGGCACTGCTTTGCAAGGCGCCGACGGTGGCGCCGGTGCCTTGCTGGATGCTGCTGATCATCAGCTCGATTTCTTCGGTGGAGTTCTGCGTGCGTTGCGCCAGCGAACGCACTTCATCGGCGACCACCGCAAAACCGCGTCCGGCCTCACCCGCGCGCGCCGCTTCGATGGCGGCGTTGAGCGCCAGCAGGTTGGTTTGCCCGGCGATGCCGCGAATCACCTCGAGCACCTTGCTGATGTCCTGAGCCTGAGTGGCGAGGCCTTCGGCCTGCTCCGACGCACCGAGCACTGCGCTGACCAGTTCCTGAATCGAGTTGATGGTCTCGCTGACCTGCACATGCCCGTGTTTGCTGTCCTCGTTCGAGGCTTCGGAGGCCTCGGCGCTGGATACCGCGTTGGCCGCAACTTCATCCACCGCCGTGCTCATCTCGGTGACGGCGGTGGCGGCCTGTTCGATTTGATCGTTCTGCTGTTGCAGGCCACGGGTGCTTTGCTCCATCACCGAGCTCATTTCTTCGGCGGCGGAGGCCAGTTGCTGCGCCGATTCGCTGATGCCACGGATGGTCGAGCGCAGGTTGTTCTGCATCTCGGCGAGGGCGCTGAGCAACTGCGCCGCCTCATCGCTACCGTGATCGGCAATCTGGCCGCTGAGGTCGCCGGCGGCAATTTTTTGCGCGACGGACAGGGCCTGATTGATCGGTGCGGTGATGCTGCGGGTCAGCAGCCAGGCCAGCAGCAGGGTAGCGATCAGGGCGACAATGATGATCGTCGCGACAATCCACAGCGCCTGCTGATAAACCCCGGCAGCAGCTTCGGCGGCGCTGTCGGCGCCTTGCTGGTTGAAGCTGATCATCTGCTCCAGCGCTTTGTCGAGGATCCGGCCCTGTGGCGCCAGTTCATTGTTCAGACGGGCATAGGCCTGTTCACTTTGCCCGGCGTCGATCTGAGCGATGATCTGGTCCAGGATGCTCATGTACTTGGCGACGTCGCTATTCAAACCGTCGAGCATCGCCCGTTCCGCATCGCTGGCCAGCAGAGCGGTGTGGTCCTTCAGGCGCTTCGACAATTCTTCGCGCTGCACCTTGATGATGCCTTTGCTTGTGTCGCGTACCGCCGGCTGGGTGCTGGTGATCAGGCGCAGGGATTCGAGGCGGATGTTGGCGATGTTCGCCGCCGCATCGTGAATGCTCTCGATGCTGGGCATCCACGACTCCTCGATCACCGTTGCGCTCTCACGCAGATTTTTCATCTGGCCCAGGCCGAACAGGCCGACCACCACCAGCAGGGCGGCCAATACGGCAAAACTCAAACTGGCGCGCAAACCGATGCGCAGATTGCGGATAGACATCAATGTGCTCCTTGATCTATGAGGAAGAGGTCGTCCTCGTGGGCCGAGGATCTTGTTGTGAGGCGGGTACTGGCGGGCTGTATATCAAAGTGCCACTATTTTGGTAAGACCAATCTGTGAGCAGTTCTTCTCTTTCATCGACAGGCGGGAACGCAGCGGTAAAACCGCGAGCCAGAGCGGTGGGGCAGGGATTGGATCCGAATCCCAGGGAATTCGCGGGCTGGCGCGGGGCGGCAGACGAGACTGAGAGGGCGGTTAATTGACCGAACGGTCGACTCAAAAAACTTTGATAAAAACTGTGTCGCTGTACAACCCTGCCGCGCTTTTGGCAGAAATTGCACTTCTCCTGCGCACGCATCCGTGGCTAAGCTCAGGCACAGATTTCCACTTGCACGCCGAGGTCTCCTCTATGCCGCAGCAATGGCCAGCCACCGACATCGCCCGCATGATCCTCGATGGCTTTGACGATTACCGCGAGCACTTCCGGCGGATCACCGACGGTGCGCGCGAGCGCTTCGAGCAGGCGCGCTGGCAGGAGACGCAGACCGCGTCGGCGGCGCGGATCAATCTCTACGAAGAAAAGGTCGGCGAAACCATCGCCCGCCTGCGCGAGCATTTCGACGACGAGACGCTGATGAATGTCGGCAGTTGGCCGCTGGTGAAGAGCGCTTACATCAGTGTCATTGACCTGCGTTTCGACGATGAATTGTCCGAGACCTGGTACAACTCGATCTTCTGCGGGCTGTTCAGTCACGACCTGATCAGCGACGGCTGCATGTTCATCCACACCACCCGGCCGAGCCTGCGCCGCGCCCGGGCTGCGCAAACCCGCACCTACAAGCCGCAAGGGCGGTTGTCGTCGATGCTCGCGAGCATCTTTGCCGACTATCGCTTCAGCGAGGATTACGCCGATCTGCCCGGTGACCTGCAGCGCCTCGAAGCACAGTTGCGCGAGAATTTGCCGGACTGGGTGTGCAAGGACCCGGAGCTGAGCGTCGAGCTGTTTTCCTCGGTGTTGTACCGCAACAAGGGCGCGTATCTGGTCGGGCGTATCTACACCCGCGACGAGCAGTGGCCGCTGGTGATTCCATTGCTGCACCGCGAGGGCCGCGGGATTCAGATCGACGCGCTGATCACCGACGAAGCCGACGTGTCGATCATTTTCTCTTTCACCCGTTCGTATTTCATGGTGGATGTGCCGGTGCCGGCGGAGTTCATCGGCTTCCTGCGGCGCATTCTGCCGGGTAAGCACATCGCCGAGCTTTACACCTCGATCGGTTTCTACAAGCACGGCAAATCCGAGTTCTACCGGGCGCTGATCAATCACCTGGCCAACACCGACGACCAGTTCATCATGGCCCCCGGCGTGCGCGGCATGGTCATGAGCGTGTTTACCCTGCCGGGCTTCAACACCGTGTTCAAGATCATCAAGGACCGTTTCTCGCCGTCGAAAAACGTCGACCGGGCGACGGTGATCGAAAAATACCGTCTGGTGAAAAGTGTCGACCGGGTCGGGCGCATGGCCGATACCCAGGAGTTCGCCGACTTCCGTTTTCCGCTGAGCAAGTTCGATCCGGCGTGTCTGGAAGAGCTGCTCGAGGTCGCGCCGTCGACGGTCTCGGTCGAGGGCGACACGGTGCTGATCCGCCACTGCTGGACCGAGCGCCGCATGACCCCGCTCAACCTCTATCTGGAAAACGCCAATGAAGCACAGGTGCGCGAGGCACTGGAGGATTACGGCCTGGCGATCAAACAACTGGCGGCGGCCAACATCTTTCCCGGCGACATGTTGCTGAAGAACTTCGGCGTCACTCGTCACGGCCGAGTGGTGTTCTACGACTACGACGAGATCTGCTTCCTGACCGAAGCCAACTTCCGCCACATCCCCGCGCCGCGCACCCCCGAGGACGAAATGGCGTCCGAACCCTGGTACTCGATCGGGCCGCTGGATGTGTTCCCGGAAGAGTTTCCGCCGTTTCTGTTTGCCGATGCCGGGCAGCGCAAACTGTTCGATCAACTGCACGGCGAGTTGTACAACGCCGATTACTGGAAGGGTTTGCAGGAGGCGATTCGCGCCGGCAAAGTCATCGACGTCTTCCCCTATCGCCGCAAAGGCCTCGATAACGAATAATCCCGGAGCATGACGAATTTGTGGCGAGGGAGCTTGCTCCCGCTGGGCTGCGAAGCGGCCCCGAAACCATCCGCCGCGTCCTGACAGTGACCTCCCGACAACCGGATTACGATTGCTGCGCAACCGAGCGGGAGCAAGCTCCCTCGCCACAGTAGGAGGCAAATCTGCGACAATCGCTCCCCTGCATAAACAGACGACCGAATTGCGTACCCGATGACCGACGAATCGCCCTCCATCGACAAACTGCTGAAAAACCTCGATCACGCCATGCTCGCCGACCGTCACCGGCTGCGGCGGCAGTTACTCGAGCTGCGCAAGAAACCCGACGAGGCCAAACTGGTCCAGTGGGTGGCGCGCATGCAGGCGTCCTGTGATCAGGTGCTGGCGCGCCGTGCCAGCCTGCCAGTGATTCGTTACGACGACAGCCTGCCGATCGCCGCCAAGCGCGACGAAATCAAGGCGGCGCTGGAGAAGCATCAAGTGCTGATCATCGCTGGCGAAACCGGCTCGGGTAAAACCACCCAGTTGCCGAAAATCTGTCTGGAAATCGGTCGCGGCCAGCATGGCTTGATCGGCCACACCCAGCCACGCCGAATCGCTGCGCGCAGTGTCGCCAGCCGGGTGGCCGAAGAACTCGGTACGCCGCTCGGTTCGCTGGTTGGCTATCAGGTGCGCTTCGAGGATCAAAGTGATTCCAACACCCTGATCAAGCTGATGACCGACGGTATTTTGCTGGCGGAAACCCAGAATGATCGTTATCTGGAACGCTACGACACGATCATCGTCGACGAAGCCCACGAGCGCAGTCTCAACATCGACTTCCTGCTCGGTTACCTGAAAACTCTGCTGCCGCGTCGCCCGGACCTGAAGGTCATCATCACTTCGGCGACCATCGATCTGGAGCGCTTCTCCAAGCATTTCGATGATGCGCCGATCGTCGAGGTGTCCGGTCGCACCTTCCCGGTAGACACCTGGTATCGCCCGCTGACCCTGGAGCAGGATGAAGAGGGCAACCGTGTCGAAGACGACCTGACCGTGGATCAGGCGATCCTCGCCACCCTCGATGAAATTGCCGCCTACGAGCGTAGCGAACGCCGCAGTCCCGGCGATGTGCTGGTGTTCCTGCCCGGCGAGCGCGAGATCCGCGATGCCGCCGACATGCTGCGCAAGGCCCAGCTCAAACACACCGAAATCCTGCCGCTGTACGCGCGCCTGTCGCCGGCCGAACAGCAGCGGATTTTCCAGTCGCATCCGGGGCGCCGCGTAGTGCTGGCGACCAACGTCGCCGAGACCTCGCTGACCGTGCCGGGCATCCGCTACGTGATCGACAGCGGCACCGCGCGCATCAGTCGCTACAGCTATCGCGCCAAGGTCCAGCGGTTGCCGATCGAAGCGATTTCCCAGGCCAGCGCCAATCAGCGTAAGGGTCGTTGCGGCCGGGTCGAGCCGGGTATTTGCGTGCGCTTGTACAGCGAAGAGGATTTTCTCGGTCGCCCGGAATTCACCGATCCGGAAATTCTGCGCACCAACCTTGCCGCCGTGATCTTGCAGATGCTGCATTTGCGCCTCGGCGAAATCACTGCGTTCCCGTTCATCGAACCGCCCGATGGCAAGGCGATCAGCGACGGTTTCAACCTGCTGCAAGAGCTCTCGGCGGTGGATCGCAACAGCCAGCTGACCCCGCTCGGTCGCCAACTGGCGCGTCTGCCGGTGGACCCGCGCATGGGCCGCATGCTGCTCGAAGCGGCGAAGCTCGGCAGCTTGCAGGAAGTGCTGATCGTCGCCAGCGCCATGTCGATTCAGGACCCGCGCGAGCGTCCGCCGGAGCGTCAGCAAGCAGCCGATCAGGCCCACGCACAATGGAAAGACAGCGATTCGGACTTCGCCGGACTGGTCAATCTGTGGCGCGGTTTTGAAGAGCAGCGTCAGGCGCTGACCGCCAGTCCGCTGCGCAACTGGTGCCGGAAGAATTTCCTCAACTACCTGCGTCTGCGCGAGTGGCGTGATTCCCATCGCCAACTGAGTCTGATCTGCCGCGACATGCAGTTGAGCCTCAATAAAGAGCCGGCGGATTACCCGAAACTGCACAAAGCGGTATTGGTCGGTCTGCTCAGCCAGATCGGCCAGAAAACCGAGGACGGCGATTACCTCGGTGCCCGTCAGCGGCGCTTCTGGATTCATCCGTCGTCGGGCATCGGCAAGAAACGTCCGCAGTGGCTGATGACCGCCGAACTGGTGGAAACCACCAAGCTTTACGCGCGGATGGTCGCCAAGATCGATGCCGACTGGATCGAGCCGCTGGCCGGGCACCTGATCAAGAAAAACCATTTCGAACCGCACTGGGAGAAGAAGCGCGGCCAGGTCGTGGCTTACGAGCAGATCACCCTGTTCGGGCTGATCGTGGTCGGTCGCCGCCCGGTGCATTACGGCCCGGTGGATCCGCTGGTCTCGCGTGAGCTGTTTATCCGTGAAGGTCTGGTGCGTGGCGAGATTCAGTCGAAAGCCAAGTGCCTGACCGCCAACAAGCAGTTGCTCGAACAGCTCGACGAGCTGGAAGCCAAGGCTCGGCGCCGCGACATTCTCGCTGACGAAGAAACCCTGTACGCGTTCTACGATGCGCGCTTGCCGGCGGAGATTCATCAGACCGCGACGTTCGACAGCTGGTATCGGGTCAACAGCCAGAAAGACCCGCAATTGCTGATCATGCGCGAAGAAGACGTGCTGGCCCGCGAGGCCAGTGAGGTCACCGCGCGCGACTACCCGGACACGCTGCACATCGGTGATCTGGAACTGGCGCTCAGTTATCACTTCGAACCCAATCACCCGCGCGACGGCGTGACCCTGCGCGTGCCGGCACCGCTGCTGCCGATGCTGCCGCCGGAGCGCCTGGAATGGCTGGTGCCGGGGCTGATCGAGGCCAAGTGCATTGCGCTGGTGCGCAATCTGCCGAAAGCCTTGCGCAAGAACTTCGTGCCGGTGCCGGATTTCATCAAGGCGGCGTTGCAGCGCATGACCTTCGCTGAAGGCTCATTGCCGCAAGCGCTCGGTCGCGAGTTGCTGCGCATGACCGGTGCGCGCGTCAGCGATGAAGCATGGGCGGAAGCCGCGCAGCAGGTCGAAAGCCATCTGCGGATGAACCTGGAAATCGTCGACGGCCAGGGCAAGTTCCTCGGCGAGGGCCGCGACCTGGCCGAGCTGACCGCGCGTTTTGCCGAAGCCAGCCAGGCGGCTTTGGCCGTGCCGCAGAGTGCGAAAAGTCAGCAACCGGTGGAGGCCAAGGTCTTCGCCCCGGTGGCGGAAAAGACTCAGCAGAAGATCGCCGGACTGTCGATGACGGTCTATCCGGCGCTGGTGGAAGAGGGCGGCACGGTCAAGGAAGGGCGGTTCTCGACCCCGGCCGAAGCCGAGTTCCAGCATCGCCGCGCCTTGCAGCGGCTGCTGCTGCAGCAACTGGCGGAGCCGGCGAAGTTCCTGCGCAGCAAACTGCCGGGTATCACCGAGTTGGGCCTGCTCTATCGCGAGCTGGGCCGAGTGGATGCGCTGGTCGAAGACATTCTGCTGGCCAGTCTCGACAGCTGCATTCTGGAAGGCGAAGACCCGTTGCCCCGTGATGGCGCCGGGCTGGCGGCATTGGCCGAACGCAAACGCGGCAGCTGGACCGAACACGCCGAGCGCGTCGCGCGGTTGACGCTGGAGATTCTCAAGCTGTGGCACAGCCTGCAAAAACGCTTCAAGGGCAAGATCGATCTGGCGCAGGCTGTGGCGCTGAATGACATCAAGCAGCAAATCAGCCATCTGGTGTATCCGGGTTTCGTCCGGGAAACACCGATGCAATGGCTCAAGGAGTTGCCGCGTTATCTGAAGGCGGTCGAGCAGCGTTTCGAGAAGCTCGGCGCGCAGGTGCAGAAGGATCGAGTCTGGAGCGGTGAACTGGCCGGCCTCTGGGCGCAATACCAGACCCGCGCCGCCAAGCATGCCCAGGAAGGCAAACGCGATCCGCAGCTTGAACTGTACCGTTGGTGGCTGGAGGAATACCGGGTGTCGCTGTTCGCCCAGCAGTTGGGGACGAAAGCGCCGATCTCGGACAAACGGTTGAGCAAGCAATGGAGTCAGGTCGAGGCCTGATCTTGAGTCGTACACGATCCCGTGTGGGAGCGAGCCTGCTCGCGAAAGCGGTATATCAGACACCATCCTCGTGACTGACACACTGCCTTCGCGAGCAGGCTCGCTCCCACATTGGATCTGGGTGGTGCTTGAGAAAGGCGCCAAAACCTCGGGTTTATGGCAAACTTCGCGACCATAAACGCCGTTTTCGCGACCCAGAGCCTTCGGTGAGGTCGTGATCGGAATAAAGCGATGCCAGGTCAGCGTCCCGCAGACGGGAACAGACCCTTTGTGTGTTGGTACGTCGGTGCCAGCGCTTTCTGCCTGAACAGATTAGAGAAACGACCATGCATAACGTCGTCATCAGCGGCACCGGCCTGTACACCCCGGCCAACAGCATCTCCAACGAAGAGCTGGTGCAGTCTTTCAATACCTACGTCGCGCAGTTCAACGCCGACAACGCCGACGCCATCGCTAGCGGTGAAGTCCAGGCACTGACCGAATCCAGTGCTGCATTCATCGAAAAAGCCTCGGGCATCAAGAGCCGCTTTGTCATGGACAAGGACGGCATCCTTGATCCTGCGCGCATGGCCCCGCGCCTGCCGGAGCGTTCCAACGACGAATGGTCGGTGCTGTGCCAGATGGCCATCGGCGCCGCTGAACAGGCGCTGCAACGTGCCGGCAAGACCGCCGCCGACATCGACGGCGTGATCGTTGCCTGCTCCAATCTGCAACGCGCCTACCCGGCCATCGCCATCGAAGTCCAGGAAGCACTGGGCATTCAGGGTTTCGGTTTCGACATGAACGTCGCCTGCTCCTCGGCGACCTTCGGCATTCAGGCCGCGGCCAACAGCGTGCAACTGGGCCAGGCCCGGGCGATTCTGATGGTCAACCCGGAAGTCTGCACCGGTCACCTGAACTTCCGTGACCGCGACAGCCACTTCATCTTCGGTGACGCCGCGACGGCGGTGATCATCGAGCGCGCTGACCTGGCGACGTCCAAGTACCAGTTCGACGTGGTCAGCACCAAACTGCTGACCAAGTTCTCCAACAACATCCGCAACAACTTCGGCTTCCTCAACCGCGCCGCGGAAGAGGGCATCGGCGCCCGCGATAAGCTGTTCGTGCAGGAAGGTCGCAAGGTGTTCAAGGACGTCTGCCCGATGGTCGCCGAGCTGATCGGTGAGCACCTGGAGGAGAACAAACTCAACGTCGGCGACGTCAAGCGCTTCTGGCTGCACCAGGCCAACCTGAGCATGAACCACCTGATCGTGCGCAAGCTGCTGGGCCGTGAAGCCACTGAAGAAGAAGCCCCGGTGATTCTCGACACCTACGCCAACACCAGCTCTGCCGGCTCGGTGATTGCCTTTCACAAATATCAGGACGATCTGGCCAGTGGATCGCTGGCGGTATTGAGCTCGTTCGGCGCCGGTTACTCGATCGGCAGCGTGATTCTGCGCAAGCGCTGAGTGCGCCTGAAAAGATCGCAGCCTGCGGCAGCTCCTACACTGATCTCTGTAGGAGCTGCCGCAGGCTGCGATCTTTTGCTTTCGACCATCTGAAAACGAGGCGTGCATGGCCGCAACCGACGACACCCAACTGCTCGAACGTCTGCTCGCGGGTGAGCAAAAGGCTTTCAAGGAGCTGGTCAGCACCTACCAGAGCGCCATGCGCGCCGTGGCGTATGCCATCGTCGGCCAGCGCCATGTCGAAGAAGTGGTGCAGGACGCCTGGCTTTCGGTGGTGCGCCACATCGGCAGCTTCGAGGGTCGTTCCAGTCTCAAGACCTGGCTGCTGACCATCACCGCCAACTCGGCCAAGAGCCGCTACAAACAAAACCGCCGCGAAGTGTTGATGGATGATCTGCCGTCACCCCACGGCACCATCGATGACGACCGTTTTTCGCCCGGTGACGGCCATTGGCTGGTGGCGCCATTCGCCTGGCATCAGGACACCCCGGAAGCCTTGCTCACCGAAAGCGAGTTGCGTGACTGCCTGGAGCACACCTTGCTCAGTCTGTCGGAACTGCAAAGCAGCGTGTTGCTGCTACGCGAGCGTCAGGGCCTGGAGCTGGAAGAGATCTGTAATCTTCTGGAGATCTCGCTCTCCAATGTCCGTGTGCTGCTGCATCGGGCGCGGCTGAAAGTCTTCGCCACGGTGGAGCATTTTGAGGAGACCGGCGAATGCTGACCTGCAAGGAACAAGTAGCGCGCTCCAGCGATTATCTCGATGGCCAATTGAGCTTTCGCGAGAAACTGCTGGTGCGCCATCACCTGATGTTCTGCCCCAACTGTCGGCGGTTCATTCGTCAGATGCGTTTGATGCAGGCCACGTTGAAGGCGATGCCGGAGAGGCCGCAAGAGGGTGTGGATGCGCTGGCCGAACGCTTGGCCGAGCAACGC
The DNA here is from genome assembly GCF_900215165.1 of Pseudomonas sp. LAMO17WK12:I5. Taxonomy (NCBI): domain Bacteria; kingdom Pseudomonadati; phylum Pseudomonadota; class Gammaproteobacteria; order Pseudomonadales; family Pseudomonadaceae; genus Pseudomonas; species Pseudomonas sp. LAMO17WK12:I5. Next base: position 521,222 of record NZ_OBDS01000002.1, read on the forward strand.
CGTAAGGAAAAATAGAATCTCACTTGTAGGAGCTGCCGAAGGCTGCGATCTTTTGATCCTCAAAAACAAGATCAAAAGATCGCAGCCTCCGGCAGCTCCTACAGTGTTTTTGCATCCTGCAGAAATAGCCCGACGCAGACGAAACGAACGGATGATGGGGATCGTTCCGCCCGCATCAGGCTATAGGGTGACGCTTTTTAGAACTTGGCTTCGGCATCCAGCTGCAGAGTGTTGGTGTCTGCGTCACGCTGGGTACGGCTGGAGAAGTCGGCCTTGGTCAGGAAGTACGTGGCGCCGATGGCGAAGTTCTTGTCGATGTCGTAACCGACCTTGAACTTGTGCCCACGGGAACCGGTGGTGCCGTTGGCGAAGTCGGAGTCGGTGAACGCGCCGACCACGGCGTCACGCTGTACGTCACGATAGTTGTAATCCAGGTTCAGACCGAAGACTTTCGACTTGGCGCCGACCAGCCACGCGGTATCGGCGTCGGTCACGGCATCGTTGTTCTTCACGTATTGACCGTAGAACGACAGCGGCATCGGCAGACCGCCAATGTCGATCTGGCTGAAACCTTCGTACAGGCGGAACTCGTTGTTGGCCGAGTTGCCGTTGACCGACAGCGCGCACGGTGTGGATGTCCCGGTGCAGCGGCTGTCTTCGTCGTTCTGGTAGGCGTAGACGCTGCCGCCCAGGGTCAGTTTCAGGTTGTCGGTGATGCTGAAGCGGCTGCCCAACTGCCCGGCAGTCAGACGCAGGTCGTGACGGAATTGCACGCCTTCGCCGTCGACGTTGTCTTTGAGGGTGTAGTTACCCAGGCTGCCGAACAGTTCGGCGCTGCTGCCCAGTGGATATTTGTAGGTGACGGCCAGACCTTCCGGGTTGATGTCGCTGTCCCAGATCACGTCGCCCATGCTGACCCACGGTTGCAGCATCTTGCCGCCGATCACGTGCAGGTTCTTGATGGCATCGGGGTGGTAGTCGATGTAGCCGAGGTCGAGCCAGATCTGCTTCTTGTCGAAGTAGTTGTCCATGTCCTGGTTGGTCGAACGGGCATCGTCGCCGCCGCCGGTGGCAATACGGATGCCGGTGTCGACTTGCGGGTTGATCTCGGTGTAAGCCCCCAGACGTGCGCGGATACGCTGGCGATCCTTGTCACGGCCACCATTGTTGGATTCGCCGTCGATCTTGACGGTCTCCTGACGAATACGCACGTCGCCCTTGAACTGGGTCTTGGCGGCCCAGGCGAGTTTCTGGTCGAAGGAGCTCAGCTCGTTGGTTTTCTTCGCGGTTGCCGCGATTTGCTCGTTGGTCTCTTGCTGCGCCTGCTGCGCGATTTGCTGAGCCTTCTGATCCTTGGCCAGTTCAGTTTGCAGTTCGATGTACTGCGCCTGGGAAATGGAACCGTTGGCCTTGAGCATGTCGAGCAGTTTGGCGTCGACTGCAGCACTGGCCGGAACGCTCATGGCCAGCAACAGGCCACCGCACAAGGCCGCCGCAGTTTTCGTGGAAGCAAGACGCATAGCAATCTCCGAAGATGAGAGGGATGGCAGAACCATCCGGGGCACACCGACGCGCACGTCGGAAAACAGTGTCCGGGTAGAACCCGGCGCTCTAAAAACAGGAGCGAGTATCGCGATGGTTTATGACAGAGCAGTGGCTAAGTGATGTCATGTCGATGACGATACAAAGTCCTCGTGAACTATTGAGCTAGAGCACTGTCGTCCGATTGCTCGTGTGCAAAGGGCAGCGATAAGCGATACTCGCGGGGCTTTGAAGCCCGGAAGTGGAGAGTCAGTTGATGCCGTTGCAACGCCTGCAAAGCCTGTCAGAAATCGCCCCGGCGACCTGGGATGCACTGGTGCCCGAGAACCAGCCGTTTTTGCGGCACGCCTTTCTCTCGGCCCTTGAAGACAGCGGCAGCGTTGGCCCGCATACGGGTTGGCAAGCCGAGCATCTGCTGCACGTCGAAGACGATCGGCTGATCGCGGCGCTGCCCAGTTATCGCAAGTGGCATTCCTATGGCGAGTACGTGTTCGATCACGGCTGGGCCGATGCCTGTGCCCGGGCCGGCATCGATTACTACCCCAAACTGCTGACGGCGGTGCCGTTCAGCCCGGTCAGCGGACCACGCTTGCTGGCCGCCCGGGTCGAGGACGGTTTCGAACTGCTCAAGAGCCTGCCGGGTTATCTGGAAATCGAAGAGCTTTCCAGCGCGCACATCAATTTCACCGACCCGTTCACCGATGCCGCCATGGCCGAGCAGCCGGGCTGGCTGCAACGTATCGGCTGTCAGTATCACTGGCAGAATCGCGGTTATCGGGACTTCCAGGATTTTCTCGACGCGCTCAGTTCGCGCAAGCGCAAGCAAATGCGTAAAGAGCGCGAGCAAGTGGCGGGGCAGGGCTTCGAATTCGAATGGCTGGAAGGGCGTGAGCTGGACGAGGCGCAATGGGATTTTGTCTACGCCTGCTATGCCAACACCTACGCCGTGCGCCGCCAGGCGCCGTACCTGACGCGCGAGTTTTTCAGTCTGCTGGCTGCGCGGATGCCGGAGGCGATTCGGGTGGTCTTCGCCAGACAGGGTTCACGGCCGGTGGCGATGGCCTTCAGTCTGGTCGGGGGCGACAGCTTCTATGGGCGCTATTGGGGCTGTCTGGCCGAGTTTGACCGGCTGCATTTCGAGACGTGTTTCTATCAGGGCATGGACTATGCGATTGCTCAGGGGTATCAGCGCTTTGATGCCGGCGCTCAGGGCGAGCACAAGCTGATTCGCGGCTTTGAACCGGTGATCACCCACTCGTGGCACTACCTGCGTCATCCCGGTCTGAAAGCCGCAGTCAAAGACTTCCTGCAACAGGAACGTGCTGGCGTCCTTGCGTACGCCGAGGAAGCCAGAACAGCCTTGCCATACCGCCAGGCCTGAGCTTGCCTTTAAACGGGGCCGACATCGATTCTCGGGCGTGGTTGATTTATTACTGTGGGAGGGGGCTTGCTCCCGAATGCGGTGTGTCAGTACGGTAGCTATGACTGACACGACGCCTTCGGGAGCAAGCCCCCTCCCACAGGGGATTTCCAGTGGGTTCAGGATTGCTCTTTGCCCAGCCAGCGATAAATCGTCCCGCCCACTATCGCGCCAATCAGCGGCGCGACCCAGAACATCCACAACTGCGCGATCGCCCAGCCGCCGACCATCAGCGCCGGCCCGGTGCTACGAGCCGGGTTGACCGAAGTGTTGGTGACCGGAATCGAGATCAGGTGAATCAGCGTCAGCCCCAGGCCGATGGCAATCGGTGCGAGGCCCGCCGGGGCGCGTTTGTCGGTGGCGCCGAGGATGATGATCACGAACATCCCGGTCATCACCAGCTCGGTGACAAAGCCTGCCGCCATCGAGTATTTGCCGGGCGAGTGCTCGCCGTACCCATTGGACGCCAGACCTGCTGCGATGTCGAAACCTTCCTTGCCGCTGGCGATGTAGTAGAGCAGCGCGGCGGCGAGTATCCCGCCGAGCACCTGGGCGATGATGTAGGCGGGTAGCTCTTTTGCTGGAAACCGTCCGCCGACCACCAACCCGACCGATACCGCCGGATTGAGATGACATCCGCTGATGTGGCCGATGGCGAACGCCATGGTCAGCACCGTCAGACCAAACGCCAGGGCCACCCCCAGCACTCCGATGCCCAGAGGCGAAGACGCGGCGAGCACCGCACTGCCACAACCACCCAGAACCAGCCAGAACGTACCCAACAACTCAGTAACTGAACGTTTGAACAGAGACATGAGAGAGTCCTTGATAGGCGTGCTATCGAGACTGTATCGAGTTGTGCTTCCCTGCAGATTTACGACAGGTTCCGTGCTGGAACCTTGGCTGAGTACAGCACGCTTTGGATGGATTTCCAGCAGCCATCAAAAAACCGCCAGAGCCCGTGGTTAGAGGGCTGTGGCGGTTCTCAATATATTGTGGGAGGGGGCTTGCTCCCGAATGCGGTGTGTCAGACAAATGTTCGGTACTGACACCCCGCTTTCGGGAGCAAGCCCCCTCCCACATTGGAGTTGTATTGATTCAATGATCAATCGATCCCGACAAATCCCCCGGTCTGGTGCGCCCACAACCGCGCATACAACCCACGATGCGCCAGCAGTTCGGCGTGGGTACCGCTCTCGGCGATCTTGCCGTTTTCCAGCACTACCAGCCGATCCATGCGAGCGATGGTCGAGAGACGGTGAGCAATGGCGATCACGGTTTTGCCTTGCATCAGGGTTTCCAGGCTTTCCTGGATCGCCGCTTCGACTTCCGAGTCGAGTGCCGAGGTCGCTTCGTCCATGATCAGGATCGGCGCGTCCTTGAGCAGCACCCGGGCAATCGCAATGCGCTGGCGCTGACCGCCGGACAGTTTCACCCCGCGTTCGCCGACGTGCGCGTCGAAACCGGTACGGCCCTCAGCGTCCGACAGCAGCGGAATGAACTCGTCGGCGCGAGCCTTGTGCACCGCGTCCCAGAGCTCGGCGTCGGTGGCGTCAGGCTTGCCATACAGCAAGTTGTCGCGGATCGAGCGGTGCAGCAGGGAGGTGTCCTGCGTGATCATGCCGATGCGTGCGCGCAGGCTTTCCTGGCCGACTTCGGCGATGTTCTGCCCATCGATCAGGATGCGTCCGCCCTCTACGTCATACAGGCGCAGCAGCAGGTTGACCAAGGTCGATTTACCGGCGCCGGACGGCCCGATCAGGCCGATTTTTTCGCCGGGTTTAATGGTCAGGTTGAGGTCGCCGATGATGCCTTTCTTCTTGCCGTAGTGAAAATCCACGTGCTCGAAACGCACTTCGCCACGAGCCACGGCCAGCGGTTTGGCCTGCTCGCGATCAGTGACGCTGACCGGTTGCGAGATGGTCTGCAGACCGTCCTGCACCATGCCGATGTTTTCGAAGATGCCGGTGACTACCCACATGATCCAGCCGGACATATTGACGATACGAATCACCAGACCGGTGGCCAGGGCGATCGCGCCGACGGTGATCAGCGACTGCGTCCACAGCCACAGCGCCAGCGCGGTGGTGCCAACGATCAGCAGACCGTTCATGGTGGTGATCGCCACGTCCATGCTGGTCACCACGCGGCCGGCCATCTGCGCCTTGACCGTCTGTTCTTCGATGGCTTCCTTGGCGTAGTGCTGTTCGAAGTTGGTGTGGGCGAACAGCTTGAGGGTGGCGATGTTGGTGTAGCCGTCGACGATCCGTCCCATCAGTTTCGAGCGCGCGTCGGAAGCTTCCACCGAACGCTCTTTCACCCGTGGCACGAAGTAATACAGCGCACCGATGTAGGCGACGATCCACGTCAGCAGCGGGATCATCAGGCGCCAGTCGGCTTCGGCGAACAGCACCAGCGAACTGATCGCGTAGATCACCACGTGCCACAGCGCATCCACCGCTTGCACCGCCGAATCGCGCAGCGAGTTGCCGGTCTGCATGATGCGTTGGGCGATGCGCCCGGCGAAGTCGTTCTGGAAGAAATTCAGGCTCTGCTTGAGCACGTAACTGTGGTTCTGCCAGCGGATCATGCTGGTCATCCCCGGGCTCAGGGTCTGATGCACCAGCAGATCGTGCAGGCCGAAAAAGATCGGCCGCAGCACCAGCGCAACCACCACCATCCACGTCAGTTCGAGGGCGTGGTCGCTGAAGAAATTCGGGTTGGGCGTGCCCTGGGCCAGGTCGATGATGCGGCTCAGGTAGCTGAACAGCGCCACTTCGATCAACGCGGCGAACAGGCCGACGACGAGCAGGGCGGCAAAACTCGGCCAGACCTGCTTCAGGTAATAGGTATAGAAGGGCCAGACACGATCCGGCGGGGACGCCGTGGGGGCGTCTCGGAATATGTCGATCAGTTGTTCGAAACGGCGATAGAGCATCAGATAACCGCCCGGATGCCGGGCTCTCCTTTTATCGGTGTGAGCGGCGTGGCTTCAGGCCAGCGCCGCTCGAAATGCCCTGTACAGCTTAGTCGATGACTTTGGCCGACTTGATGATCACAGGGTCGACAGGCACGTTTTGCATGCCCTGTTTGGTGGTGGTCTGCGAGTTGACGATGATGTCGACCACGTCCATGCCTTTGACCACTTTGGCGAATACCGCGTAACCGGCATCACGGCCCGGATCGAGGAAGGCGTTGTCGGCGACGTTGATGAAGAACTGGCTGGTGGCCGAATCCGGGTTGGAGGTGCGCGCCATCGACAAAGTGCCGCGAACGTTATGCAGACCGTTGCTGGCTTCGTTCTTGATCGGTGCCTTGGTCTCTTTCTGTTGCATCTGCTGGGTGAAACCGCCGCCCTGAGCCATGAAACCCGGGATCACCCGGTGGAAAATGGTGTTGGTGTAAAAGCCGCTGTTGACGTAATCCAGAAAGTTTTTGGTACTGATTGGCGCCTTGACCGGATCCAGTTCGATTTCGATCTGGCCGTTGGTAGTGTCCAGCAGCACGTGCGGTGCTTTTGCAGGCGTGGCAGCCATCAGGTTGGCAGCAAACAGCACGGTGCCGGCGGCGAGGGCGAGTTTTTTCAGCATGGGTCAGTGATCCTGAGATTGAATGTCGGCTGCGGCGAGAAACTCCAGCAGCGTTTGATTGAAGCGTTCGGGTTGATCGAGCGGGGTGGCGTGGCGCGAATCGGCGATGACCACCAGCCGCGCATCGGGCAGCAGTTTTACATAGGTTTCTTTCAGTGCTACCGGTGTGTAGTCACGGTCGGCAGTCACGATGAGGGTTGGACAGGTCACCCGGGAAAGTCGTTCCTGAACGCCCCAGCCAACAATCGCATCGAAGCTGGCGAGATAAGCACGTTTGTCGTTTTTTGCCCAGCGTTCGGCCATTTTCTGTCGCAGATCAGCCTGCTCGGGTTTCGGGAACAGTTTGCCGCCTAATGCCTTGCCAATGGTCGCGAGGCTGAGCACGCGCATCAGGCTCCAGCGCTTGAACCACTGCCAGTAATCGTCGCGGCTGCGCAGTTTGACCTCGGGGGCGCTGTTGACGATGGTCAGGCTTTTCAGCATGTGCGGCTGATCGACGCCGAACTGAAAGCCGATCATCCCGCCCATCGACAGCCCGACGTAATGTACCGGGCCGAGTTTCAGGTGTTCGATCAACGCCAGCAGATCGGCGCTGAACCCGGCGATGCTGTAGCGCTCGCGAGGTTTGTCCGAGCGACCGTGACCACGTATATCCGGAACGATTACCCGGTAGTGCGCCGACAGCGCCGGGATCTGCATTTCCCAGTCCAGGGTGCTCGAACCCAGTCCGTGAACCAGTAGCAACGGGGTGCCGTGGCCATATTCCTCGTAGTGCAGGTTGCAACCTTCATGTTCGAAATAGGCCATCGGTGAACTCCGTGTCAGGCTTGCTCGGGGGCGGCGAACGGTGCGTCAAGCGGCAAAGTGTCGAAGGTGCGCAACAGTTCGATGAGGATTTGTGTGGCCGGGCCCAGCGGTTTGTCCTTGTTCGAATACAGATAGAAGCTCGGGTTGCGGCTGCCGCCCTGATCCAACGGTAGCAGCTTGAGCGTGCCTTCCTTCAATTCCCGTTCGATCATGTGTCGTGGCAGCCAGGCAAAGCCCAGGCCGCTGCTGACGAACGTGGCAGCCGTGGCGAGGCTGCCGACGGTCCAGCGCTGTTCGGCGCCGAGCCAGCCAACGTCGCGTGGTTGCTGGCGGCCGGAGTCGCGAATCACCACCTGCATCTGGGTTTCCAGGTCCTGGAAGCTCAGTTCGCGGTTGAGCCGATGCAGCGCGTGATCAGGGTGGGCGACCGCGACAAATTCGACGTCGCTCAATTCCGCGCCGAGGTAGCCGGGGATGCTCAGGCCGGTGATTGCCAGATCGGCCACGCCTTCGAGCAAGACCTCCTCGACCCCCGACAACACCTCCTCGCGCAGACGCACGCGGCAGCCGCGACTCTGCGGCATGAACGCGGTCAGCGCGCGCACGATGCGTGCGCTTGGGTAAGCCGCATCGACCACCAGCCGCACCTCGGCTTCCCAACCTTGCTCCATGTGGTGGGCGAGGTCTTCCAGTTGGCTGGCCTGTTTCACCAGTTGTCGCGAGCGGCGCAGCAGTACGCCGCCGGCTTCGGTGAGCACCGCTTTACGTCCGTCGATGCGCAGCAACGGCACGCCGAGCTGGTCCTGCATGCGGGCGACGGTATAACTCACCGACGATTGCGAACGGTGCAGAACCTCGGCGGCCTGGGCGAAACCACCGTGGTCGACCACGGCCTGCAATGTTCGCCATTGATCAAGGGTCACGCGGGGCGCTTTCATCAATAGCTCCTCTTGTCCTAAGCTGGCCGTCCCTCATGGAGACTGGCGAATGAAAAAATTCTGTTGTGTGGTGCTCGCGTTGCTGCCGCTGACTGCGTTTGCTTACCCGATCGATGTGCAGAAGAACCTCAATGGCTTGAAGATCGACTACGAGACCTTCGACACCGACAAAGACATCGGCTCCATCCGGGTCGCCAACTACGGTGATGTCGATGCAATCTGCAAAGTCGTTTTCAACAATGGCCCGGAAGCACCGCGTACGCGCAACATCGAAATCCCGGCCCGCAAGCATACGAATGCCACGGCCAAGTTCTCCCGCGAGATCATCAGGCTGCGCATCGACCTGAGCTGCAGCCCGAAATAACGGCGATCCCTGTGGGAGCGAGCCTGCTCGCGAAGGCGTCGTGTCAGTCGATACCTGCTCTGACTGATGCACCGCCTTCGCGAGCAGGCTCGCTCCCACAAGGTACAAACTGCATCTAAACGAATTATTCGATCCTTTGCAGCAATTATTTGCGCTTTTTCATCGATACGACCCTGTTTAACCTTCACTCCATCGACCTACAACATTCTCGGATGGAGACTACACACCATGTCCCGCGTTCTGATCATCGAAAGCAGCGCCCGCCAGCAAGATTCGGTTTCCCGTCAACTGACCCAGACCTTCATTGGTCAGTGGAAAGCGGCGCATCCCAACGATCAGATCACCGTGCGTGACCTCGCCGTGAATCCCGTTCCACACCTGGACGCCAACCTGCTGGGCGGCTGGATGAAGCCTGCCGAGCAGCGCAACGCCAGCGAACAATCGTCGCTGGAGCGCTCCAACGAATTGACCGACGAGCTGCTCGCTGCCGACGTACTGGTGATGGCTGCGCCGATGTACAACTTCGCGATCCCGAGCACCCTCAAGGCCTGGCTCGACCACGTGCTGCGTGCCGGCGTGACCTTCAAGTACACCGAAACCGGCCCGCAAGGCCTGCTCAGCGGCAAACGTGCCTACGTGCTGACCGCTCGCGGCGGGATCTACGCCGGCGGCCCGGCCGACCATCAGGAACCGTACCTGCGTCAGGTCATGGGTTTCATCGGCATCCACGACGTGACCTTCATTCACGCCGAAGGCATGAACCTGGGCGGCGACTTCCAGGAGAAGGGCCTGAATCAGGCCAACGCCAAACTGTCCCAGGTCGCTTGATATGTTAATCGCCAGATAATCGCCGCTTGTTTAAGTGACCTGGCGCAACCCCTTCAAGGCTCTACGCGCATCGAACCTCCCTTTGCACTTGTTGCTCCTGAGTGCTGTAGCCCGATTGAACGCTTTAGCGAGATCGGGCTTTTTTTTGCCTGTGTTTTTTGAACAACACAAAACTCCTTGTGGGAGCGAGCCTGCTCGCGAAAGCGGTGCATCAGACAAGTATCTGCCGTCTGACACTCCGCCTTCGCGAGCAGGCTCGCTCCCACAGGGGGATTTTGTGTTTCGGGCTATTCGCAGTGAGACCAGAAAACCGCTATCGTCGCCGCCATTCGAAACAGAGGCGACCATGGGCTATCTACTTTTTGTCACGCTGATCCAGGCGTTTTCCTTCAGTCTGATCGGCGAATACCTCGCCGGGCATGTCGACAGCTACTTTGCAGTGCTGGTGCGCGTGGTGCTGGCCGGGCTGGTGTTCATTCCGTTGACCCGCTGGCGCTCGGTGGAACCGGCGTTCATGCGCGGCATGCTGCTGATCGGTGCGTTGCAGTTCGGCATCACCTACGTCTGTCTGTACCTGAGCTTTCGCGTGTTGACGGTGCCGGAAGTGCTGCTGTTCACCATCCTCACGCCGCTGCACGTGACGTTGATCGAAGATGCGCTGAACCGCCGCTTCAATCCGTGGGCGCTGATCGCCGCGTTGGTAGCGGTGGGCGGTGCGGCGGTGATTCGTTTCGACAGCGTCAGTCCGGACTTCTTCATGGGCTTCCTGTTGCTGCAACTGGCCAACTTCACCTACGCGGCGGGGCAGGTGATGTACAAGCATCTGGTGGCGAAACACCCGAGCGATCTGCCGCATTACCGGCGTTTCGGCTTCTTCTACCTCGGGGCACTGGCGGTGGTATTGCCGGCGTTTCTGCTGTTCGGCAAGTCCAACTTCCTGCCCGAAGCGCCGTTGCAGTGGGGCGTGTTGCTGTTCCTCGGTCTGGTCTCGACGGCGCTGGGCATATACTGGTGGAACAAAGGCGCGTGCATGGTCAACGGCGGCACGCTGGCGGTGATGAACAACCTGCATGTGCCAGTGGGCTTGCTGCTGAATCTGCTGATCTGGAATCAGCATGAGGAGCTGGGAAGGTTGTTGCTTGGCGGGAGTGTGATTCTGGCGGCAGTGTGGATCAGCCGGTTGGGTATCAGACACACCGCGTAACCCTCGTAGGAGTGAGCCTGCTCGCGATAGCGGTGTGACAGTCAACTTTGATTTGACGGATACACCGCTATCGCGAGCAGGCTCACTCCTACAGTTTTGATCGGTGGCGTTACATGAGGTGTTTTTGCGGTTCCGGAATGTGCGCCGAACCCAGCACCGCCGGCAGCAACCCGGTACGCAAATCCCCGCCACTCGGCTGCTGATACAGGCTCAAGCCAAACTCCGGCAGCACCGCCAGCAGATAGTCGAAAATATCCCCCTGAATCCGCTCGTAATCGGCCCACACCGTGGTGGTCGTGAAGCAGTAGATTTCCAGTGGAATGCCCTGCGCCGTGGTCTGCATCTGGCGCACCATGCAGGTCATGTTCGGCTGCACCTCCGGGTGACTCTTCAAATACGCCAGCGCATAAGCGCGGAAGGTGCCGATGTTGGTCATGCGCCGGCGGTTGGCCGACATCGCCGCGACGTTTCCTTGCGCCTCGTTCCATGCCTTGAGCTCGGCTTTCTTGCGGCCCATGTAGCCGGTCAGCAGGTGCACCTGGGAGAGCTTTTCTTCCTCATCGTCACGAATGAAGCGCACGCCGCTGGCGTCGATGAACAGGCTGCGCTTGATCCGCCGCCCGCCAGACTGCTGCATGCCGCGCCAGTTGCGGAACGATTCGGACATCAGGCGCCAGGTCGGGATCGAGACGATGGTCTTGTCGAAGTTCTGCACCTTGACCGTGTGCAAGGTGATGTCGACCACATCGCCATCGGCGCCGACTTGCGGCATTTCGATCCAGTCGCCGACCCGCAGCATGTCGTTGCTGGTCAGTTGCACGCTGGCAACGAACGACAGCAACGTGTCCTTGTAGACCAACAGAATCACCGCCGACATCGCACCCAGACCGGAGAGCAGCAACAGCGGCGAACGGTCGATGAGGGTGGCGACGATGATGATCGCACCAAACACGTACAAGACCATTTTCGCCAGTTGCACATAGCCCTTGATCGAACGGGTGCGGGCGTGTTCGGTGCGGGCGTAGATGTCCAGCAGCGCATTGAGCAGGGCGCTGACCGACAGCAGCAGGAACAGGATGGTGAAGGACAGCGCCACGTTGCCGAGGAAGGTCATCGCGGTTTTGCTCAGTTCCGGCACCAGGTGCAGGCCGAACTGGATCACCAGCGACGGCGTCATCTGCGCCAGGCGCTGAAACACCTTGTTGTGGCGAAAGTCGTTGATCCAGTGCAAGGCCGGCTGGCGCCCGAGCATGCGGCTGGCATGCAGGATCAGATAGCGTGCCACTCGTCCGAGCACCAGCGCGATCACCAATAGCAGCATCAGCGCCAGGCCGGATTGCAGGAATGGGTGCTTTTCGAGGGCACCCCAGAGGTCTTGGGCGTTGAGCCAGAGCTGTTTGAAATCCATGTGAGCAACGATTCTTCTGTAAGACGCGATGGGCGATTAGAGCATTTAAGACGCTGTGTATTACCGTTGGAGACAAATCGAGCAACAAAAAAGCCACTGATTACGCCCGTTTGTATAAAGAAACTCGGCCTGAGCGCTCGAAACCGGTAACCTATGCAGCTGTTTTTTTGCATATCTTCGAGGTAGCACCCGTGTTTTCCCAATTCGCCCTGCACGAACGCCTGCTCAAAGCCGTGGCCGAGCTGAAATTTGTCGAGCCAACGCCTGTGCAAGCAGCGGCCATTCCGCTGGCGCTCCAGGGGCGTGACCTGCGGGTGACGGCGCAAACCGGTAGCGGCAAGACCGCCGCTTTTGTCCTGCCGATCCTCAACCGCCTGATCGGCCCGGCGAAGATTCGCGTCAGCATCAAGACCCTGATCCTGCTGCCGACCCGCGAACTGGCCCAGCAGACCCTGAAGGAAGTCGAGCGCTTTTCGCAGTTCACTTTCATCAAGTCCGGTCTGATCACCGGCGGTGAAGACTTCAAGGTCCAGGCCGCGATGCTGCGCAAGGTGCCAGACATCCTCATCGGTACGCCGGGCCGGATGATCGAGCAACTCAACGCCGGCAACCTCGACCTCAAAGAAGTCGAAGTGCTGGTGCTCGACGAAGCCGACCGCATGCTCGACATGGGTTTCGCTGAAGACGTGCAACGTCTGGTCGACGAATGCCCGAACCGTCAGCAGACCATGCTGTTCTCCGCCACCACCGGTGGTTCCGGCCTGCGCGAGATGATCGCCAAGGTGCTGAACAACCCAGAGCACCTGCAGCTCAACGCGGTCAGCCAGCTGAACTCGACCACCCGCCAGCAAATCATCACCGCCGACCACAATCAGCACAAAGAGCAGATTGTGAACTGGCTGCTGGCCAACGAGACCTACCAGAAGGCCATCGTCTTCACCAACACCCGTGCCATGGCCGACCGCATCTACGGCCGCCTCGTGGCTCAGGAATACAAGGCGTTCGTGCTGCACGGCGAGAAAGACCAGAAGGATCGCAAACTGGCGATCGATCGTCTGAAGCAGGGCGGCGTGAAGATTCTGGTCGCTACCGACGTCGCGGCCCGTGGTCTGGACGTTGATGGCCTGGATCTGGTGATCAACTTCGACATGCCACGCAGCGGCGACGAATACGTGCACCGCATCGGTCGTACCGGCCGCGCAGGCAACGACGGTCTGGCGATCTCGCTGATCTGCCACGGCGACTGGAACCTGATGTCGAGCATCGAGCGCTACCTCAAGCAGAGCTTCGAGCGCCGCACCATCAAGGAAGTCAAAGGCACCTACGGCGGGCCGAAAAAGGTCAAGGCCTCGGGCAAAGCCGTCGGCGTGAAGAAGAAAAAGACCGACGCCAAGGGCGACAAGAAGAAAACCGCCGCCAAGACCCCGACCAAGCGCAAGAGCGCCAACCGTCCGAAGCCGGATTCTCTGGTGAGCAGCGACGGCATGGCCCCGCTCAAGCGCCGCAAGCCGGCCGAGCCTGCGGCTGAATAAATCGCCACAAATGGCCAATAAAAACCCGGACAGTGTCCGGGTTTTTTTTGCGCAGGGTTTGTCAGCTCCCCAACTCTCCGCTGGTGTCTGCGTCAAAGCGCTGTTTTGCGCGACCTGCCGCCGGTTTGAGCTGCGCGAGCAACGCGGCTTCGCTGTACAGCCGCGAGTTCCCGAGCTCTTTCGGCGTCGGCTCGATCGGGATCAGTACATCTTCACCGTCAGCGTGCAGCCAGATCGCCACGACGTGCAGTGCCGAGACAAACAGCAGCCGCAGTTCAACGCTCTTGCCCTGCAATTGCGGCGCCTGTTCCGCCAGTTTCAACGCGCCCACGGTGTCGGCGGCCCGGGTGCCGTGGTTCAGCGAAGCGAACTCGACATGGCCACGCACCTCGGCCAGTTGCGCATCGGCAATGCTTACGCCGTCGGCAAACACCAGGTAATGCCAGTCGCCGATACGTGCGTCTTTCAGACCCTTGCCCTGGCTCAGGTCGTCGAGTGTCAGCGAGTAGCCGCGATAGGCTTCGCTGAGGCTGACTTTGGCCGGTGTCGCGTTGGCGAACTGGCGGTTGATGCCGAAGCCCTGGTTTTGCAGCGCGGCTTGCAGCACCGGACGCAAAGTCTGTACGCCGTTGGAAGGCGCCTTTGGATAAGTCAGTTGCATGATGTCGCCCTCCTAGTTTTTCGCGGTGAAGTAAGTGTGAGTCCAGTTGCCGCCGCCGTTGTACGAACCGGGGAATGAGTTCAGCGCGCGGGTCGAGTAACCGTAGATCGAGTCGGCGATCAGCACGTAGTTGCCGTTGGTGCCGTAGATCGCCAGGAAGTGCGCACCGCCACCATACCAGGCACAACGCAGGCCGACCGGGCGGCCCATGTTGATCTGGTTCTGAATGGCCGACATCTGCAGCGAACCCTGATTCATCCCGTTATAGCTGCGGGTGGTCTGCAGGGCCGAATCCAGATAGCCGTAGACGTTGCACGGCCCCGGCTGGCTGCAGCAATTGCGGTCCAGTTGGGTGCTGGCGACGCCGCACTGGGTCCAGTTGCCGGTGCCGTAATAATTGCCGACCGAGGCGGAAACGGCGGCCCAGCACCAGTTGGTCTGAGTCTGTTTCTGCATCGTGAAGTTAAGGTTGGCAGCGGCCAGTGCCGCCGTTTGCGCAGTGGCTTCAACCTCGACCAGTTGCGGGTCGATCAGGTGGCCAACAAGGCACCTTGGCAGGCTCTCGCCGGTGAACGATGTTGCTTGAGTGGTTAACATTTTTTCAGTCCTCCATGAATGAAAACAAGCGTCCAGCTTGTGATTGTGTTGCGGTATTGCCGAGCGATCGGTGGGTAACGGTTTTCATCTGCGATGAACGGTGCCGATCTCCTTGCTCGATGTAACCTTAGTCTGGATATGCGTTTATGCAAGAAAATAAATGCACAAATGCATTTTTAAGATCAAAAGATCGCAGCCTGCGGCAGCTCCTACAGGGTCTGGTATAGGAGCTGCCGCAGGCTGCGATCTTTTGATCTTGCTTTTAGCTGTCGGCTTTTTTCTCAGCCGAGTCCAGTTCCTTCAAGCGCTGATCAATCAACTGGCACTTGTCCGGCAGATCGGCGCTGGCCGTGCCCAAGTCCATCTTCTGCAACTCGGCATTGATTTCCTTGGCCTTGGCCGGATTCTGTTCGGTGAGCTTGGCCACTTCCTTGGCCAGTTGTTCGCGTTTGGCGGTGGCCTCTTCTGGTGTGCAGGCCCAGACCGGCAGAGCGCAGGCCAGGGTGGCGGCGAGGGTGAGCTTGAGCAGGGTTTTCATGGGGGTAGGCCTCCGTTCCGGGTAGGGCGGGTTGATCGGTGGAGGGTTTCGGGCGGTGAAAAGTTCAGTTCCAGTGTTTTTACCAGTCCATTTAGAGTGACCGAACGGTCGCGATCTTCCCCTGAAAAGCAGACCTCTTGAGGAAAAGCCACGGGTTAGAGCGGTTGTTGTAAAAGACGCTGTACGACTTATTGACGCCAGAATGATGGCAATCTACCATCGCGCCATCACATTGATATCAAATTGTGATTTCGAGGGATCGAACAAACTATTCGCCAGCGGTTCTGCGATCGTTTTTGCCACGCTTTGGACGTTCTGACCGAGGCGCGCATTTATCCCCCTTTTTGCTTGTTCTCTCACCTGGCCCCGTGTTTTGGCCAGGCAGGGATCGCTTTGCCTGTTGATTACCCAGACCTCACTCGCCTGTCGCAACGAGAGCTCAAACATGGACGTTCGCCAATACGCCTTCCTCGCTGGTCAGCCTTCTGCTGACGTGAAAACCCGTGAGCATTTCTGGGGCATGCCCAAGCGCGGGCTGGCGTTCCTGCTGGCGAACGTCATGTTCTGGCAACCGATGTGGGCGCAGGCCGACGGCATTGTCGTGGCCAACCCGAACACCGCGCTGGATCGGGCCGGCAATGGCGTGCCGATCATCAACATCGCCACGCCCAACGGCAGCGGGCTGTCGCATAACCAGTTCCACGATTACAACGTCGGCGCGCAGGGTGTCATCCTCAACAACGGCTCGGCGCAGACCTCGAACACCCAGTTGGCCGGGCACATCATTGGCAACCCGAACCTGAAAAACAGCGGCTCGGCGCAAGCGATTCTCAACGAAGTCATCAGCGGCAACCCGAGCCAGTTGCGCGGTTACACCGAAGTGGCAGGGCAGTCAGCGCGAGTGATCGTCGCCAACCCGTATGGCATCACCTGTAATGGCTGCGGCTTCATCAACGCACCGCGCGTGACGCTGACCACCGGCAAACCGGTGCTGGATGGCGCGGGGCGGCTGGATCGTTTTCAGGTTGATCAGGGTTCTGTGGCCATTGAAGGC
>NZ_OBDS01000006.1:0-430559 GCF_900215165.1 Pseudomonas sp. LAMO17WK12:I5
GCCTGCTCCGCGGCGCTCGGATTGAGGCGCCTTGGCTCCAGTCCTGTCGGCCATGCTTGCGTAACCAAACCAGTACCGTGGACCGGCCTTGAATGCCAAAGCGCCGTTGAGCCTCTTTATAACTCAACTCGCCTTTTTCGACTTGATCTACAACTGACAATTTAAAAGCTAGCGTGTAATCGCGCTGGCTCCGCCTTTTTCCGGTATCCATTGAATCCTCCTGAAGATTGGTCAGAAGGTGTAAACCTTATTCAGGACGCGACAGCAGGCACAAAAAAGCCCCGCATCTGCGGGGCTTTTCGTTGTAGCGGCGGATCAGCTGCCTTTAACGGTTTTGCCGTTGACCGTACCGTCCTGGAGCATGATGTTGTACTCCTTGCCGTCGGTTTCAACCTGTTGCAGGCGGACCAGCAGGTAATCCCAGTCCTTGGCGAACCACAGCACCGTGATGCGCTTGCTTTGTGTCGGGTCACGCACGCGCTCGACCTTGATTGCATCGATCTTGCCGGCCTTGGTGTCGACTTTCTCGGCACCCAGTACACGGAAGTCATAGGTGTCGACTTCACCGTCGTCGACCACCTGATAGCTCATGGTCTTTTTGCCGGCGGCCACGTCATGCTGCAGCGCCAGCTGATAGGTCGACTTGTCGACCATGCCACGGTTCAGCGGGATCTTCACCGCGTCGCCCCGGTCAGTGCCGGTGACCATCTTGCTGTTCCAGTCGAAGTCCAGATCAGCCTTTTTTGCTTTGCCCAGACCGCCACGTTCGAAGTGGTAGGACTGTGGCAGCAGGGTGTCCTTGTCCAGGGTCAGCGTGCTTTCTTCGGTCAGGCTGGCGATCATCATCGACGCCTTGAAGCTGAGTTTCCAGACGCCGTTGGCTTCCTTGGTCAGGCTGCGTTCGGCGGTGCCGCTCATGGGCAACTGTTTCCAGTCGGCGGTGTAGCTGGCGGAGAACGGTTGAAGGTCTGCCGCCTGCGCGAAAGGCAGGGCGAGCAGAGCGCAAGCGAAGAGCAGGGCGCGACGCATAAAATCTCCTAGTGTCGAATCAAGTGGCCGCTGGCCGCGAGTAACTGGCCATCCAGTAAAGCACCTTGCTTACCGAGTGCCAGTCGGCCTTCGGCAAACCAGCGTACAGCCATCGGGTAGATCAGGTGTTCCTGGACATGCACTCGCTGCGCAAGTGTCTGCGGCGTGTCGTGCAACTCTACCGGTATTACTGCCTGTACGACCAGTGGTCCACCATCGAGTTCCTCGGTGACGAAGTGCACGGAGCAGCCGTGCTCCGCATCGCCGGCCTCCAGCGCGCGCTGATGAGTGTGTAACCCTTTGTATTTGGGCAGCAGCGACGGGTGGATATTGAGCAGGCGACTCTGGTAGTGACGCACGAAATCAGCGCTGAGAATGCGCATGAAGCCGGCCAGTACCACGAGTTTCGGTTTGAATTCGTCGATCAGTTCGATCAGGGCAGCATCGAAGGCCTCGCGACCTTCGAAAGCCTTGTGATCCAGCGAGCGGGTGGCGATACCCGCGTCACTGGCGCGTTGCAGGCCGTAGGCGTCGGCGCGGTTGGAAATCACCGCAGCGATGCGGACCGGGCTGTCGCCGGTCCGCGTGCTGTCGATCAGAGCCTGCAAGTTACTGCCGGTGCCGGACAACAGCACCACGACATCACAGGTTGCGGACATTAATGAGCCTTAAGGTTCTGCAGATCAACCTGGGCAGCGCCTTCGGCAGCGGCAGCGATCTGGCCGATGACCCAAGGCTGTTCGCCGGCGTCACGCAGGGTGTTCAGGGCCACTTCAACGTGCTCCTGAGCCACGCAGATCACCATGCCCACGCCGCAGTTCAGTACGCGGTGCATTTCGGTCTCGTCGACGTTGCCTTTCTCTTGCAGCCAGTCGAAGACCGCCGGGCGAGTCCAGCTGGCCACGTCAACCACGGCCTGAGCGCCTTTTGGCAGAACGCGCGGAATGTTGTCCAGCAGGCCGCCACCGGTGATGTGGGCCATGGCTTTGACCGCACCGGTGTCTTTGATCAGCTTGAGCAGCGGCTTCACGTAGATGCGGGTTGGGGCCATCAGCAGTTCGGTCAGCGGCTTGCCGTCGAGCTGAACGGTTTCAATGTCGGCACCGGATACTTCGATGATCTTGCGGATCAGCGAGTAGCCGTTGGAGTGCGGGCCGGACGATGGCAGGGCGATCAGTGCGTCACCGGTGGCGACTTTCGAGCCGTCGATGATTTCGGCTTTCTCCACGACGCCGACGCAGAAGCCGGCCAGATCGTAGTCTTCGCCTTCGTACATGCCAGGCATTTCAGCGGTTTCGCCGCCGACCAGGGAGCAGCCAGCCAGTTCGCAGCCTGCACCGATACCGGTGACCACGGTGGCAGCTACGTCGACGTTCAGCTTGCCGGTGGCGTAGTAGTCGAGGAAGAACAGCGGTTCTGCGCCGCACACCACCAGATCGTTGACGCACATGGCGACCAGGTCCTGGCCGATGCTGTCGTGCTTGTTCAGGTTCAGCGCCAGGCGCAGCTTGGTGCCGACGCCATCAGTACCGGAAACCAGCACCGGCTGTTTGTAACCGGCCGGGATCTCGCAGAGGGCGCCGAAACCGCCCAGGCCGCCCATGACTTCCGGGCGCGCAGTGCGCTTGGCGACGCTCTTGATGCGTTCGACCAATGCTTCACCGGCGTCGATGTCTACACCGGCGTCCTTGTAGCTCAGGGAGGGTTGCTTGCTCATGATCCAGGCCTTTAGGGGAGGGGATTCAGGGGTAACGACCGAGTTCAGCGGGAACATCGAAATCGAGAGGGCGATGGCCTTACGCGAATTTCGGGGTGCCCGGCTGTTGCCGGTCTGCGAAGGCGCGCGATTTTATCAGGCTTGAGGGGCAGCGGCCATCCTCGCGCCGACGGGCAGGGGCATAATCGACTGAAATTTTTTGCAATTGTGCCGGGCGGCTGCCTGTATAAGGTGTGCCGATTAACCGTCTATCGTTATCACTGTGCAAAAACTTAACGCTAGCGTGTGAATGTTTTGCGATGGCAGATTGTCACAGCCTTGCTTAACCGGTTCACGCGGCCTGTTCCAGCCGCTCCTGTCGACGGGAATTTTCAATGCGTTTTTGTAAATTGTTGGTTGTGGGTTGTTTGTCGTTGGTCAGCCTGGCGAGTCATGCCGAAAACCTCAAGGGTCTCTATCAAGTGCGCCAGCCGGTCAGCAGTCAGGCGCCGGAAGAGCGTGATCGCGCCACGCAGGCGGCGCTCGATACGCTGGTGTTGCGCCTGACCGGTGACCCCAAGGCTCCGCAGAATCCGGGGCTGGCAGCGATTCGCAAGGATCCGCAGCAGATCATCAGTCAGTTCGGTTTCGATGCCGGGCCGCCGGAGGTGCTCAAGGTCGATTTCGATCCGGCCACCACCGAGCAGGCGCTGCGCCGGGCCGGGCTGTCATTGTGGGGGGCGAGTCGGCCGTCGATTCTGAGCTGGTGGCTGAACGATTCGACTGAAGGTTCGAGCCTGGTCGGCGACGGTCAGGCAGCGGCTGCTCCATTGCGTTCTGCGGCTCAGCATCGTGGCTTGCCGCTGCGTCTGCCGCTAGCGGATCTGAGTGAGCAACTGGTGGCCACCGCGCCAGTGCTGGATGGCAGCGATCCCGCGCCATTGCGCGGCGCTTCGGAGCGTTACGGCGCGGATGCGTTGCTGGCGGTGCATGCGCACGAAGAGGGCGGGCTGTGGCAGGCCAAGTGGCATCTGTGGCTGGGCGATCAGAAAGAGGCCGGCAGTGTGCAGGGCGCCGATCAGGTTGCCGTGGCCGATGCGGTGATGCTGGCGGTGGCCGAGCGTCTGGCGCCGCGATTTGTCGCCAAGCCTGGTGCTTCGGGCCAACAGACCCTGGAAGTGCAGGGTATGAGTCTTGAGCATTACGCCACACTGCTGCGGTTACTCGAACCGTTTGGTGTGCGTCTGCAAAGTGTCGATGGTGATCGCATCGTGTATCGGGTCAACGGCAGTGCCGATCAGTTGCGCGCGCAGTTGTCGTTGGCGAAGTTGCAGGAGTTGCCGGCCGAAGCACCGACGCCAGTGGCAGCGCCGCAGCCAGCGGTGGCAGGTGCAGCGCCTGTTGCGGCTCCAGCGCCTGCACCGGTAGCACCTTCGTTGCGGTTTCGCTGGTAAGTCTTTCCTTATATAGAAGCAGTGGGAGTGGTAAATGGCCGATACGCGGCGTTGGTTCTGGCTCGGTGGGGTAGTCCTGCTTTGCGCGTTTGTGTGGTTGCTGCATCCGATCCTCACGCCGTTTCTGGTGGCGTTGCTGCTGGCGTATCTGTTCGATCCGCTGGTGGATCGGTTGGAGAAACTCGGTTTGTCGCGAACCTGGGGTGTGATCGCGGTGTTCGCCTTGTTCACTCTGATCGTCACCACGTTGCTGTTGGTGCTGGTGCCGATGCTTGCCAAGCAGTTGGTGCGTTTGTATGAGTTGGCGCCGCAAATGCTTGACTGGCTGCAGCATACGGCGCTGCCGTGGGCGCAATCGAAGCTGGGCCTGTCTGACGGCTTCTGGAAGTTCGACAAGGTCAAGGCGGCGATCAGCGAACACATGGGGCAGACCACTGACATCGTCGGTGTGGTGCTGAGTCAGGCGACGGCCTCGAGTCTGGCGCTGATCGGCTGGCTGGCGAATCTGGTGCTGATTCCAGTGGTGAGTTTTTATCTGCTGCGCGACTGGGACGTGATGATGGCCAAGATCCGCAGCCTGTTGCCGCGTGATCGTGAAGAAACCATCGTCTCGCTCGCCGGTGAGTGCCACGAAGTGCTCGGCGCGTTCGTGCGCGGACAGTTGCTGGTCATGCTGGCGCTGGGCGTGATCTACGCAGCGGGTCTGATGATTGTTGGTCTGGAATTGGGGCTGTTGATCGGCCTGATCGCAGGCCTCGCGGCAATCGTGCCGTACATGGGTTTTGTGATCGGTATTGGCGCGGCGCTGATTGCCGGGCTGTTCCAGTTCGGTGGCGACCTGTACCCGATGATCGGCATCGTTGCGGTGTTCATGGTCGGGCAGGCGCTGGAAGGCATGGTGCTGACGCCGCTGCTGGTCGGCGACCGGATCGGCCTGCATCCGGTGGCGGTGATCTTCGCAATCCTGGCCGGCGGCGAGCTGTTCGGCTTTACCGGAGTGCTGCTGGCATTGCCGGTGGCGGCGGTGATCATGGTGCTGGTGCGTCACGTGCACGATTTGTACAAGGACTCGGATATTTACAGCGGGGCAGATGAGCCCGAGTTGTAATCCGATCACGGGCGGCCCGGCATTGTGCCGGGTTGGCCCGGGTTTTGCGGCGGGTTCGTTCGATACCGCGTCAGAGAAACTGTCATAAAACCAGCGTGTTAACGCAAACCTTTGATTTTGCTTGGGGTCTGTCGCATTGTGCGCTCAGCTTCACGGGTATAAACTTCGCAAACTTTACACAGAGGCCACTAACGGTTCCTTGAGAACTGTTCAGTCAGCATGAAACCGATTCAGCTGCCCCTAGGTGTGCGTCTGCGTGACGACGCCACCTTCATCAACTACTACCCAGGCGCCAATGCCGCTGCACTCGGCTATGTCGAGCGCCTATGCGAAGCCGACGCCGGCTGGACCGAAAGCCTCATCTACCTGTGGGGCAAGCATGGGGTAGGGCGTACGCATCTGTTGCAGGCGGCGTGTCTGCGTTTCGAGCAGATGGGTGAACCGGCGGTGTATCTGCCGCTGGCCGAGCTGATGGATCGTGGTATCGAAATCCTCGACAACCTTGAGCAGTACGAACTGGTCTGCCTGGATGACTTGCAGGTGATTGCCGGCAAGCCGGACTGGGAAGAGGCGATGTTTCATCTGTTCAACCGCCTGCGTGACAGCGGTCGACGTTTGCTGATTGCCGCTTCAACCTCGCCGCGCGAGCTGCCGGTGAAACTGGCTGACCTCAAATCGCGCCTGACCCTGGCGCTGATCTTCCAGATGCGGCCGCTCTCCGATGAAGACAAATTGCGTGCTCTGCAATTGCGCGCGTCGCGTCGCGGTCTGCATCTGACCGATGAAGTCGGACACTTTATTCTGACTCGCGGCACCCGCAGCATGAGTGCATTGTTCGACCTGCTCGAACAGCTGGATCAGGCCTCGCTGCAGGCGCAACGCAAGCTGACGATTCCGTTCCTGAAAGAGACCCTTGGTTGGTAGCCAGCCCTTGAAATACGAGGCTTTCAGCACGTTTCGACATATTTCAGGCGCCAGAAAATCCGCGTTTCCGCAACGTATGCAGACCGCGTATCGAGTCAAATGGGCTTAAGCGCTTAGATGTAAACGAGAAACCGGGAAGTCACAAAAAGATCGATTGAATTTGCAAATGAGGCCGATAGCGGGCATAGTCTCGGCTTCTTTACAACTTCAGCCACGGTCGTGCCCATGCTAAATCGCTTCGCACCCCTCGTGCCTCTCGCACTCGTCACCCTGTTGTTCGGTTGCGCTGCTCATTCTCCAGTTCAAGAGCAGCCTCAGCAGGTTAAAAATTCTGCCACTGCCCAGTCTTCTGTTATTTACCAGGAAGAGCTGGACACCGAAAAAGAACTCTCGGACTTCAACAAGAAGCCGTACGAGCTTCCGGTTCTGGCCGACAGTATCCTTGAACGCGGCATGTCCCTGATCGGTACCCGTTACCGTTTCGGCGGCACCTCTGAAGCCGGCTTCGACTGCAGCGGTTTCATCGGTTATCTGTTCCGCGAAGAAGCCGGCATGAATCTGCCGCGCTCCACCCGTGAAATGATCAACGTGGATGCGCCTCTGGTCTCGCGCGGCAACCTTGAGCCGGGCGATCTGCTGTTCTTCGCTACCAATGGTCGTCGCGGTCGTGTAAGCCACGCCGGGATCTACTTGGGTGACAATCAGTTCATCCACTCCAGCAGTCGTCGCAGCGGCGGTGTTCGCATCGACAGCCTGGGTGACAGCTACTGGAGCAAGACCTTCATCGAAGCCAAGCGCGCCCTCGCGATGGCTCCGACCGTGGTCACCGCTCGCAAGTAATTCCCCCGTTGTCGCCACGTCCGTGGCGACAAAAACGGTGCCCGGCAAGGGAGTAGACCTAGACTTTACAAGGTGAAGTTAAAGTCTTACTTGAAGTTTGCCGCGTAGCCGCTAGAATCCTGTATCTATATTGATGGCAAACCGCCTGCGTGCTGCGCAGGCGGTTTTGTTTCTGTCCATTCGGCAGAGAAAGCCGCAGCCAGATCAGGATGTTCTGCTTATGACGATGTCGGCCCGCCTCACAGTGATTTTCTTCGCAGCGCTGCTCAGCGCCTGCGCCAGCCGCACTCCGCCGCCTGCGCCCGTGGTACGCGCCCCGGTGGTGTTCGGGCCTTCCCAGGCTTTTTCGCCGGCTGCTGAAGACGTGCTGTTTCGCGCGCTGGGCCTGGTTGGCACGCCTTATCGCTGGGGCGGCAACACACCGGATTCCGGGTTTGATTGCAGTGGCCTGATCGGTTTCGTCTACCGCGATGCCGCCGGTATCTCTTTGCCGCGTTCGACGCGCGAGATGATCGTGATGCAGGCGCCGAATGTCGGCAAAGAGGGTTTGCAGACCGGCGACCTGATCTTCTTCGCCACCAATGGCGGCTCGCAGGTCAGCCATGCGGGGATCTACGTCGGCGAAGGGCGCTTCGTGCATGCGCCGGCCACCGGCGGCACGGTGAAGCTGGACAGCCTGTCAAAGGCTTACTGGCAAAAGGCGTATCTGAGCGCCAAGCGGGTGCTGCAGCCGGAGCATCTGGCGCATAACCCGTAGTAAAAATCGCAGCCATTCCAATGTGGGAGCGAGCCTGCTCGCGAAAGCGGTGTATCAGTCAACCCAATGGAGGCTGACACTACGCATTCGCGAGCAGGCTCGCTCCCACAGTTGTTTCAGGTCAGGCAAAAGTTACTTGGCAGACGAAACCCGCCAAACCTTGTTCCCCACATCATCCGCCACCAGCAAACCACCTTGCTGGTCGATCACCACGCCTACCGGGCGACCCAAAGCGTTCTCGTCCTTGTCTAGGAAACCGGTCAGCACATCCACCGGTGCTCCGTTCGGCTTGCCGACCGCGAACGGTACGAAAATCACTTTATAACCACTGTGCGGTTTGCGGTTCCACGAGCCGTGTTGACCGATGAACGCGCCTTCCTTGAACTGCGCCGGCAGGCTGTTGCCTTCGGCGAAGGTCAGGCCCAGCGAGGCAGTGTGCGGGCCGACGGCGTAGTCCGGGGCGATAGCTTTGGCCACCAGATCCAGATTTTGCGGCTTCACCCGCACATCCACGTGCTGACCGTAATAGCTGAAGGGCCAGCCATAGAAGCCACCGTCCTTGACCGAGGTGATGTAGTCCGGCACCAAGTCGCTGCCGATCTCGTCACGCTCATTGACCGCTGTCCACAGCGCACCCGTGGTCGGTTCCCACGCGAGGCCGTTGGGGTTGCGGATGCCCGAGGCGAAGATCCGGTGGTTGCCGGTGGCGCGATCGACTTCCCAGATCGCCGCGCGACCTTCTTCTTTATCCAGACCATTCTCGCCGACGTTGCTGTTCGAGCCGACAGTGACGTACAGCTTGCTGCCGTCCTTGCTGGCGATGACGTTTTTGGTCCAGTGATGGTTCAGCGTGCCGCCCGGCAGATCGGTGACTTTGATCGGCTGCGTCTTGATCTCGGTCGCGCCGGATTCGTAGTGGAAGCGCAGCAGGCGATCGGTGTCAGCGACGTACAAATCGTTACCGACCAGGGTCATGCCAAACGGCGAATTGAGGTTTTGCAGAAACACCGTGCGGGTCTCGGCCACGCCGTCGTGGTCGGCATCGCGCAGCAGGGTGATGCGATTCGGGCTTGGCACACCAGCGCCGGCCTTGCCCATGACTTTCTTCATCACCCAGCCGCGAATACCGCTGCTGTCATCGGGTTTGGGCGGGGCGTTGGTTTCCGCCACCAGCACGTCACCGTTGGGCAGCACGTAGAGCCAGCGCGGATGATCGAGGCCTTCGGCGAATGCTGCGACCTGCGTGCCGGCTGCGGCGGTCGGTTTACCGCCGGCGGGCCAGCCGACCGCCGGGGCGATGTTCACCGTCGGGATCAGGGTTTTGTTTGGTTCAGGCAGCTTCGGTGACGGACCGGTGCCGTCAGAAACTTGCAGGCTGGAGGATTCACCGCAGGCGGCGAGCCCTCCGGCGAGGGCGATGACGAGAGCGAGTTGGGTTTTGCGCATTACTGATCTTCCCTATGAATGCATGCCTAATCATAGAGGAGTGCGCGCACCCGATGGTTCAACCGCTCAACCACGGGCCTCTTTGAACAGCACGGCGATGCCTGGGTGATAGTTACCCGCTTCGCTGCGCAACTTGCGGTAGGCGTAGGGGAAATACCAGGCCACTGCGCAGCAGTGTTCCTTTTGCAGGTCGTCGACCATGTCCTGCAACTCTTCGGGGCTGGCGCTGTGTTGGGCTTTTTGCGGGGCGACGAACAGGCAGCCGAGCTTGAGGTCGCTGGCAAAACTAATGCGTTTGGCGTCGCTGGTGATGTCCAGCAGGGCCTGGGTCAGGTTGAGATTGTTGACCCGTGGCCAGCGCTGGGTGGCCTGAAGGTAGGCGCGGTCTTCAGCGCCGGCGATGAACAGATCGGCGCGGGCATTGCGTTCGCCATCCTCGTTCTGCTTTCGGGTCGAGGTATCGCAAAGGGTCACCAGTTCGGCCATCCAGGCTGCCGCGGAGAGCAAGCCGAGATTGGCTTTCTCGTCATGCCAGTAAGGGGTGTCGTTGTCGCCGCGTACAGCGTTGTAGCGGTCGATACAGTCAAACCAGCGTTCAAGCATCGGGCGCAGGAATTCCAGGCGCGGGTTGCTGATGATCATGCCTTGCATCGTCATCATCCTTATTGTTGTGATGTGCTTTTCAATCAAAAGCATGGCTCTTTGATATCACTTGTCTCAGTGTGGCACAAGATTGGCGTCAGATAATTGATCGACGGCAGTTATTCGCCCGACGGCCCCCTCTTTAATTGACGCTCCACCCCCAACCCTCTAACCTTCGCCGCTTGTTTCAGGTGCTCTGTGACGCATGTCGACAGAGTGAAACAGGGAAGCCGGTGAGGGTTGTCTTCAGGCGAAGCACGATCACGATCCCGGCGCTGCCCCCGCAACGGTAAATGAGTGAAAACTGCGCCTTGAGCCACTGTGTCGACAGACGCGGGAAGGCGCGCAGTCAGGCGATGCGCCGCTCATGAGCCCGGAGACCGGCCTGATCCATCCAGCGGCATCACGGTGGGCGATGCCAGGCTTTTTGCCGTCTATTCTTGTGCCTGCCCGCCGTTATCCAGCCTCAACGGAGAGCTCCCCATGACCGATTCCCCCGAGCGTGACGAACGCCATCTGGCGCGTATGCAGCGCAAAAAAGCCGTGATCGACGAGCGCATCGCCAATTCGCCTGACGAGTGCGGCCTGGTGCTGGTGTTGACCGGCAATGGCAAAGGCAAAAGCAGCTCGGCGTTCGGCATGCTTGCCCGCGCCATGGGCCACGGCATGCAGTGCGGCGTGGTGCAGTTCATCAAGGGCCGCAACAGCACTGGCGAAGAACTGTTCTTCCGCCGCTTCCCCGAGCAAGTGCGTTTTCACGTGATGGGCGAGGGCTTCACCTGGGAAACCCAGGATCGCCAGCGTGACATCGCCGCCGCCGAAGCCGCGTGGGAAGTGTCCCGCGAGCTGCTGCGCGATCCGTCGATCGGCCTGGTGGTGCTGGACGAACTGAACATCGCCCTCAAGCACGGCTACCTCGATCTGGATCGAGTGCTCAGCGACTTGCAGGCGCGTCCGCCGATGCAACACGTGATCGTCACCGGTCGCGCGGCCAAGCCGGAAATGATCGAGATGGGCGATACCGTCACCGAAATGGGCATGCTCAAACACGCCTTCCAGGCCGGCATCAAAGCGCAGAAAGGCGTCGAACTTTGAATCAACCACGTCACTGCCCGGCGGTACTCATCGCCGCGCCGGCCTCCGGTCAGGGCAAGACCACCGTCACCGCCGCGCTCGCTCGCTTGCATCGCAACCAGGGGCGCAAGGTGCGCGTGTTCAAGTGCGGCCCGGACTTCCTCGACCCGATGATTCTCGAGCGCGCCAGCGGTGCGCCGGTGTATCAACTGGACATGTGGATGGTCGGCGAGCAGGAAAGCCGCCGGCTGTTGTGGGAAGCCGCCGCCGAAGCCGATCTGATCCTGATCGAAGGCGTGATGGGCCTGTTCGACGGCACGCCGTCCAGCGCCGATCTGGCGCGGCATTTCGGCGTGCCGGTACTCGGCGTGATCGACGGCACCGCCATGGCCCAGACCTTCGGCGCATTGGCGTTGGGGCTGGCGCGTTACCAGCCGGACCTGCCGTTTGCCGGCGTGCTGGCCAACCGTGTCGGCACCTTGCGTCATGCGCAATTGCTCGAAGGCAGCCTCACCGAAGGTTTGCGCTGGTACGGCGCATTGTCCCGCGAGACCGGGATCGAGTTGCCGAGCCGCCATCTCGGTCTGGTGCAGGCCAGTGAACTGAATGATCTGGATCTGCGTCTCGACGCGGCGGCTGAAGCACTGGCCAGCAGTTGCGAGGTAGCGCTGCCACCGGCCGTGGAATTCGCCGCGCCTGAAATGATCAGCGCTGAACCGCTGCTCGACGGCGTGCGCATTGCTGTCGCTCGCGATGAGGCCTTTGCCTTCACCTACGGCGCCAGTCTCGACCTGCTACGGGCGATGGGCGCCGAGTTGAGTTTCTTCTCGCCGATCCGCGATACCCAACTGCCCGAGGCCGACAGTCTGTATCTGCCCGGCGGTTATCCGGAATTGCACCATGTCGCGCTATCGCAAAACGTGGCAATGCTTGATGCAATCCGTGCGCACCACGCCGCCGGCAAACCACTGCTCGCCGAGTGCGGCGGCATGCTCTATCTGCTCGACGCGTTGACCGACGTTGACGGCACCCGCGCCGAACTGGTGGGGCTGCTGCGCGGTGAGGCGGTGATGCAAAAACGTCTGGCGGCACTGGCACTGCAAGCGGTGGATCTGCCGGAGGGCTCGCTGCGTGGGCACACCTATCACCATTCCCTGACCAGCACCGAACTGACGCCGATTGCCCGGGGCATCAGCCCGAATGGCGGGCGCGGGGCCGAGGCGGTTTATCGGGAAGGGCGGATGACGGCGTCGTACGTGCATTTCTACTTTCCGTCGAATCCGAAGGCGATGGCCGCATTGTTTGCGCCAGAATGTCAGGCCGCCTTCGCGAGCAGGCTCGCTCCCACAGGGGATCGCGTTTCTTGAGCAAGCACCCCGTCCAATGTGGGAGCGAGCCTGCTCGCGAAGAGTCCATGACCGACAACACATTCTCCGAAGCCGAGCGCCAAGCCGTCTACCGAGCCATCGCCGAACGCCGCGACATGCGCCACTTCACCGGCGGCACGGTCGAACCGGAGCTGCTGCGCCGTCTGCTGGAAGCCGCGCATCAAGCGCCCAGCGTCGGCCTGATGCAGCCATGGCGCTTCATCCGCATCAGCGATCGCGCCCTGCGCGGGCAGATCCAGAACCTCGTCGAAGAAGAACGCATCCGCACCGCCGAAGCCCTCGGCGAGCGCAGTGACGAGTTCATGAAGCTCAAGGTCGAAGGCATCAACGACTGCGCCGAAGTCCTGGTCGCGGCGCTGATGGACGATCGCGAAAAACATATTTTCGGCCGTCGTACGCTGCCGGAAATGGACATGGCCTCGCTGTCCTGCGCGATTCAGAATCTGTGGCTGGCGTCCCGAGCCGAGGGGCTGGGCATGGGCTGGGTGTCGCTGTTCGAACCGCAGGCACTGGCCGATCTGCTGCAGTTGCCGGCCGGGGCCAAGCCGTTGGCGGTGTTGTGTCTGGGGCCGGTCAAGGAATTCTATCCGGCGCCGATGCTGGTACTCGAAGGGTGGGCGCAGGCGCGGCCGCTCAATGAGTTGCTGTACGAAAATTATTGGGGAGTGAGTCAATGAGTGTGGCGTTGTTGAGTGTCGCCGCGGTCGCGCTGGATGCGCTGCTGGGTGAACCGAAACGCTGGCATCCGCTGGTGGCGTTCGGCAATTTTGCCGGGCGCATCGAGCGCCGTTTCAATGCGGGCGGGCGTGGCTGGCGCAGTCACGGGGTCACCGCCTGGGTGATCGCGGTGCTGCCGCTGACCTTGCTCGCCACCGCGTTTTCCTGGGCGCCTTACGTGGGCTGGATCGTCGAGATTCTTGCACTGTATTGCGCCCTCGGCATGCGCAGCCTCGGTGAGCATGTCGCGCCGGTAGCCGCCGCCTTGCGCGCTGATGATCTGGAAGAGGCGCGCAAACGCGTCGGCTATCTGGTCAGTCGCCAGACCAGCGAACTGGACAGCACCGCCGTCGCTCGCGCCGCGACTGAATCGGTGCTGGAAAACGGCAGTGACGCGGTGTTCGCCGCGCTGTTCTGGTTTGTCGTGGCCGGCGCGCCGGGCGTAGTGCTCTATCGCCTGAGCAATACGCTCGACGCTATGTGGGGCTATCGCAACGAACGCTTCGAACGCTTCGGCTGGTGCGCGGCAAAAATCGACGACGTGCTCAACTATATTCCGGCCCGGCTGGTGGCGCTGACCTACGCGCTGCTGGGCAACACCCGGCTCGCCTGGAAATGTTGGCGCAGCCAGGGCCCGCAATGGGACAGCCCGAATGCCGGTCCGGTGATGGCGGCCGGTGCCGGTGCATTGAATGTCGAACTGGGCGGCCCGGCGATCTATCACGGCGAACTGCATGAGCGTCCGCAACTGGGCGAAGGTTCGCCGGCCGATGCCGATTCGATTGATCGCGGCTGGCAATTGGTCCAGCGCGGGGTATGGTTATGGCTGCTGATTCTCTGCGTGGGGGCTGAATTCTATGCTTGAGCACGGTGGCCGGCTGCGCAAGGCTGCACTCGATTACGGGATTGCCGAGGCTGACTGGCTCGACCTCTCCAGCGGCCTCGCGCCGTGGCCGTTTGCGGTGCCGGAAATTCCGCTGCGCGCCTGGGCACGCTTGCCGGAAACCGATGACGGGCTGGAACAGGCCGCGTGTGATTACTACGGCGCTTCGCAGGTGCTGCCGGTGGCCGGTTCGCAGATGGCGATTCAGTTGCTGCCGCGTTTGCGCCGCGCCGGCAAGGTCGGTGTGTTGTCGCCGTGTTATGCCGAGCACGCCGAGGCCTGGCGCCGCAGCGGTTACATCGTGCGCGAAGTGCTGGAGCAGGAAGTCGAATTCTTTCTCGATAGCCTCGACGTGCTGGTGGTGGTCAATCCGAACAACCCCACTGGCCTGAGCCTGACCCCGGCGCGGCTGCTCGACTGGCACGCTCGGCTGGCCCAGCGTGGCGGCTGGCTGGTGGTCGATGAAGCGTTCATGGATAACACACCGCAGCTGAGTCTGGCGCCGCATGCCAACCAGATCGGATTGATTGTGCTGCGTTCCTTCGGCAAGTTTTTTGGTCTGGCCGGGGTGCGTCTGGGCTTCGTGCTGGCCGAGCGCAAGTTGCTCAGATTGCTCGCCGAACAGGTTGGGCCGTGGGTGGTCAGCGGGCCGACGCGGGTGCTCGGTCAGGCCTGTCTGCAAGATACTGAAGCGCACACCCGGCAACGCATTCGCAGCGATGAAGCCAGTGAACGTCTGGCGCTGCTGCTGGAGCGCTATGGCTTCAAACCTCAGGGCGGTTGCGCGTTGTTTCAGTGGCTGATCACCGAGCACGCGCCTGCGTTGCACGAGTTCATGGCCCGACGCGGGATCCTCCTGCGCATCTTCACCCACAACAGCAGCCTGCGTTTCGGCCTGCCTGCCAACGCCGCTGAAGAAGCGCGTCTCGAACAAGCGCTGCAAGCTTTCGCCAAGGAAACCCAATGACAACCTTGATGGTTCAGGGCACCACGTCCGACGCCGGTAAAAGCACGCTGGTGACGGCGCTGTGCCGCTGGGCCACCCGTCAGGGCGTGGCGGTGGTGCCGTTCAAACCGCAGAACATGGCGCTCAACAGCGCGGTGACCGCCGACGGCGGCGAGATCGGCCGGGCGCAAGCGGTGCAGGCACAAGCCGCGCATCTCGAACCGCACACCGACATGAACCCGGTGTTGCTCAAGCCCAACAGCGACACCGGCGCGCAGGTAATCATCCATGGCCGCGCGGTCACCAGCATGAACGCGGTGGCGTATCACGACTACAAAGCCATCGCCATGCAAGCGGTGCTCGCCTCGCACCAGCGGCTCAGCGCGGCATATCCGCTGGTGATGGTCGAAGGCGCTGGCTCGCCGGCCGAGATCAATCTGCGTGCCGGGGACATCGCCAACATGGGCTTCGCCGAAGCGGTGGATTGCCCGGTGCTGCTGATCGCCGACATCAATCGCGGCGGCGTTTTCGCGCATCTGGTCGGCACGCTGGAGTTGCTGTCGCCGAGCGAACAGGCGCGGGTCAAAGGTTTCATCATCAATCGTTTTCGCGGTGACATCGCCTTGCTCCAACCGGGCCTCGACTGGCTGGAACAGCGCACCGGCAAACCGGTGGTCGGCGTGCTGCCGTACGTGATGGACCTGCATCTGGAGGCCGAGGACGGCATCGACCAGCGCCAGACCGACAAGGCTGAGCAAGTGCTGAAAGTGGTGGTGCCGGTGCTGCCGCGCATCAGCAATCACACGGACTTCGATCCGTTGCGTCTGCATCCGCAGGTCGATCTGCAATTCATCGGCCCGGGGCAGGCGATCCCTGCCGCCGACCTGATCATCCTGCCCGGCTCGAAAAGCGTGCGCAGCGATCTGGCGTATCTGCGTGCCAACGGCTGGGACGCGGCGATTAATCGGCACCTGCGCTATGGCGGCAAGTTGCTGGGGATCTGCGGCGGTCTGCAAATGCTCGGCGAGCAAGTGCACGATCCGCTGGGCCTGGAAGGCGCGCCGGGTTCGAGTGCCGGCCTCGGTTTGCTGGCGTTCGAAACCACGCTGGAAGCCGAGAAGCAATTGCGCAATGTCCGTGGGCATCTGGCGCTGGAAAACGCTGAGGTCAGTGGCTATGAAATCCATGCGGGCGTGACGCTGGGGCCGGCGCTGGAGAACGCGGCGGTGCATCTGGATGACGGTCGTTGCGACGGCGCGCAGAGTCTGGACGGGCAGGTGTTCGGCACTTATCTGCACGGCTTGTTCGAATCACCGCAAGCCAGTGCCGCGTTGCTGCGCTGGGCCGGGTTGAGCGATGTGCAGGAGGTGGATTACCACGGCTTGCGCGAGCGCGATATCGAGCGGCTGGCGGATCTGGTGGAGAAGCATCTGGATACCGGGCTGCTGCGTCAGCTCTGCGGGATTTAGGCTGGCTGTTACGGCCTCTTCGCGAGCAGGCTCGCTCCCACGTTGGAACGCATTCCCATGTGGGAGCGGGCTTGCTCGCGAAGGGGCCGGTTGCCTCAATACATAAATGACAGAACATCTCCATCCACCACAGGGGAGTGAGGTGTTTCAGCCACTGCGGTCACTGTGGGAGCGGGCTTGCCCGCGAAGAGGGCGATTGCCTCAACACATAATTTTCAGGATGTCCCCATGCTCCAACTGATCCTCGGCGGCGCCCGCTCCGGCAAAAGTCGCCTGGCGGAAAAACTCGCCAGCGACAGCCATCTGGCCGTCACTTACATCGCCACCAGCCAGCCGCTGGACGGTGAGATGAACGAACGCGTCGCCCATCACCGCGCCCGGCGTCCGGCCGAATGGGCGCTGATCGAAGAGCCGCTGGAACTGGCCCGCGTCCTGCGCGAGAACGCCAGTGCCGAGCGTTGCCTGCTGGTCGACTGCCTGACCCTGTGGCTGACCAACCTGCTGATGCTCGATGACGCCGCGCGTCTCGCCGCCGAGCGTGAAACCCTGCTGGACTGCCTGGCGTCATTGCCGGGGGAAATCATTTTTGTCAGCAACGAGACCGGAATGGGTGTCGTGCCGCTGGGCGAATTGACTCGCCGCTACGTCGATGAAGCCGGTTGGCTGCATCAAGCTCTGGCCGAGCGTTGTCAGCGAGTCGTGCTGACCGTCGCCGGCCTGCCCCTGACCCTGAAAGGACCTGCGTTATGACTCAAGCGTGGTGGTTGAACCCGTGCCAATCCGTGAATGCCGAGATCGTTGAACAGGCGGCGGCGCGCCAACAGCAACTGACCAAACCGGCCGGCTCCCTCGGTCGCCTCGAAAGCGTGGCGGTGCAACTGGCCGGATTGCAGGGACAGATCAAGCCGACGCTGGAGCAGGTCTGGATCGCGATTTTTGCCGGTGATCACGGGGTGGTCGCGGAAGGCGTTTCGGCATTCCCGCAGGAAGTCACCGGGCAGATGTTGCTCAACTTCGTCAGCGGCGGTGCGGCGATCAGCGTGTTGGCGCGGCAGCTCGATGCACAGCTGGAAGTGGTCGATCTGGGCACCGTGACACCGACGTTGAATCTGCCGGGCGTGCGTCATCTGAACATCGGCCCTGGCACGGCGAATTTCGCCAAGGGCGCGGCGATGACCCAGGCACAGGGCGAACTCGCCTTGCAGGCCGGTCGCGATAGCGTGCTGCGCGCCAAAGCGGCTGGCACGCAGTTGTTCATCGGCGGCGAAATGGGCATCGGCAACACCACTGCCGCCAGTGCGCTGGCCTGTGCCTTGCTCGATTGCCCGGTGGCGCACCTGACCGGTCCTGGCACCGGGTTGAATGCCGAAGGGGTCAGCCATAAAGCACAGGTGATCGAACGCGCACTGGCGCTGCACGCGGCGCAACGTGGCGATGCGCTGCAAACCCTGTTCAACCTCGGGGGGTTTGAAATCGCCGCACTGGTCGGCGCGTACCTGGCGTGTGCGCAGGAAGGCGTCGCGGTGCTGGTCGACGGCTTTATCTGCACGGTCGCCGCGTTGGTCGCGGTGCGGCTGAATCCAGCCTGCCGCGAGTGGCTGCTGTTCGGTCATCGTGGGGCCGAGCCGGGCCATCGCCATGTGCTGGAAACCCTTAACGCCGAACCGTTGCTGGAGCTCAGCCTGCGTCTGGGCGAGGGCAGCGGCGCGGCATTGGCCGTGCCGCTGTTGCGTCTGGCCTGCGACCTGCATGGGCAGATGGCGACGTTCGCCGAAGCCGCAGTGGCGGATCGTCCGGCATGACCTTGCGTCTGGACCTGCTGCGCCACGGTGAGACTGAGCTGGGCGGCGGTTTGCGCGGCAGTCTCGATGATGCGCTCACCGAAAAAGGCTGGGCGCAGATGCGTGCCGCGGTGGTCGCGGGCGGGCCGTGGGATCGGCTGATCAGTTCGCCGCTGCAGCGTTGTGCACGGTTTGCCGCAGAGCTGGGCGAGCAACTGAATTTGCCGGTGCAGTTGGAAACGGATCTGCAGGAACTGCACTTCGGTGCCTGGGAAGGCCAGAGCGCAGCGGCGTTGATGGAGACTGATGCCGAAGCGCTGGGGCTGTTCTGGGCTGATCCCTATGCCTTCACCCCGCCGCAGGGTGAGCCGGTCAGCGATTTTGCGGCTCGCGTGCTGGGCGCGGTTGCGCGTTTGCATCAGGCCCATGCCGGTGAACGCATTTTGCTGATCAGTCATGGCGGCGTGATGCGCCTGTTGCTGGCGCAGGCGCGAGGTTTGCCGCGAGAACAGTTGCTCAATGTCGAAGTTGCGCATGCGGCGCTGTTTGCGCTCAGCGTCGAAGCCGATGGCGTGCTCAAGGAAGGTTACTGAGATGCTGCCACTGTTGATCGCCCTGCAATTTCTCAGCAGCTTGCCGATTCGTCTGCCGGGGATGCCGGAGCCGCAACAGCTCGGGCGTTCGCTGTTGTTTTATCCGCTGGTGGGGCTGCTGTTCGGAGTGATCCTCTGGGTATTGAACCTGGCATTGAGCGGCGCGCCATTGCTCCTGCATGCGGCGCTGTTGCTGACGGTGTGGGTGCTGCTCAGCGGCGCGCTGCACCTCGACGGACTGGCCGACAGCGCCGATGCCTGGCTTGGCGGTTTCGGTGATCGCGAGCGCACGCTGACGATCATGAAGGATCCGCGCAGCGGGCCGATTGCCGTGGTGACGCTGGTGTTGGTGTTGCTGCTGAAGTTCTGCGCGTTGCTGGCGCTGATCGAGCAGGGGGATGCGGTGATGTTGATCATCGTGCCGTTGTTGGGGCGTGCGGCGCTGCTGGGACTGTTTCTGACCACACCGTATGTGCGCGCGGGTGGGTTGGGGCAGGCGTTGGCTGATCATTTGCCGCGTAGAGCTGGTTGGTGGGTGCTCGGGGCGAGTGCGCTGGCGTGTTTGCTGATTGCCGGGGTGAAAGCGATTGTTGCGCTGGTTGTCGCGTTGGTCGGGTTTGTCTGGCTGCGGCGGGTGATGATGCGGCGGCTGGGCGGGACTACGGGCGATACGGCGGGGGCGTTGCTGGAATTGCTGGAGATGGTGGTGTTGGTTGGGGTGGTGTTGGTCTGACATATTGCCAAGACACCGCCGGCCTCTTCGCGAGCAGGCTCGCTCCCACATTTGGAATGCATTCCCCTGTGGGAGCGAGCCTGCTCGCGAAAGCGGCCTGTCAGGCGCTACAAATGTAGTGGTAAAACTCATGTGTAACTTGATTTAACACAGTCGCGGGTATATACACGCATCATGCTTCCTTCTCAGTGTTTGTGCACCAACCTGCGTCGCGCCGCTCGTGGCGTCAGCAGGCATTACGACGGCGCTCTCGACGGCTTCGGGATCAACGTTGCCCAGTATTCTTTGCTGTGCAATCTGCAGCGTCTGGATCAACCGAGCATCTCGGAACTGGCCGAAGCCATGGGCCTGGATCGCAGCACCCTGGGGCGTAACCTGCGGGTGCTCGAAGGCGAGGGCCTGGTGGCGCTGGCCGAGGGTGAGGACATGCGTAACCGCATCGTCCGTCTCACCGAAACCGGTGCACAGCGCCTCGCGGCGGCGCTGCCGGCCTGGGAAGCGGCGCAACAGCGATTGATCGATCGTCTGGGCGCCGAGAAGCGTGAAACCTTGCTGCGACTTTTGGACGAACTGGCCTGAAGGCCGGTTTTTCCGGTTTTAAGCGGGTATATACCCGCGAACGGAGAATAACAATGACATCGATGTGGCGTACGTGCGGTTGGGTGTTGCTGGGAAGTGCGCTGATTCTGGCGTTGTCATTGGGCGTGCGGCACGGCTTCGGTCTGTTCCTGTCGCCGATGAGCGCGCAATTCGGCTGGGGGCGCGAAGTGTTTGCCTTCGCGATCGCTTTGCAGAACCTGATCTGGGGCCTGGCGCAGCCGTTCACTGGCGCGCTGGCTGACCGTTTCGGGGCGGCGAAAGTGGTGCTGGTCGGCGGCGTGCTGTATGCCGCGGGCCTGGTGTGCATGGGGCTGTCCGATTCGGCGCTGACCCTGTCGCTGAGTGCCGGTCTGTTGATCGGCATCGGTCTCTCCGGCACTTCGTTCTCGGTGATTCTCGGTGTGGTTGGCCGCGCCGTACCGCCGGAAAAACGCAGCATGGGCATGGGCATCGCCAGTGCCGCCGGCTCATTTGGCCAGTTTGCGATGTTGCCGGGCACTTTGGGCTTGATCGGCTGGCTCGGCTGGTCGGCGGCGCTGCTGGTGCTTGGCCTGCTGGTGGCGCTGATCGTGCCGCTGGTGAGCATGCTCAAGGACAAGCCGCTGCCGGTGCTCGGCCATGAGCAGAGCTTGTCCGAAGCATTGCGCGAAGCCTGCTCCCACTCGGGGTTCTGGCTGTTGGCGTTCGGCTTTTTCGTTTGCGGCTTCCAGGTGGTGTTCATCGGTGTGCACCTGCCGGCCTATCTGGTCGATCAGCATCTGCCGGCGACGGTCGGTACCACGGTGCTGGCGCTGATCGGGCTGTTCAATATCTTCGGCACTTATACTGCCGGCTGGCTCGGTGGGCGCATGTCCAAGCCGCGTCTGCTGACGGCGTTGTACCTGCTGCGTGCGGTGGTGATCGTGCTGTTCCTGTGGCTGCCGGTGACGACGACCTCGGCGTACCTGTTCGGCATGGCCATGGGCTTCCTCTGGCTGTCGACGGTGCCATTGACCAACGGCACGGTGGCGACCTTGTTTGGCGTGCGCAATCTGTCCATGCTCGGCGGTATCGTGTTCCTGTTCCATCAGCTCGGCTCGTTCCTCGGCGGCTGGCTGGGTGGGGTGGTGTATGACCGTACCGGGAGTTATGACTTGATCTGGCAAGTGGCGATTCTCTTGAGTCTGCTGGCAGCCGCGCTGAACTGGCCGGTACGCGAGCGTCCTGTGGCACGTCTGCAGCCGGCTGTCGGCGCCGTATGAAACGCTCCTGGCCTCAAATCGCCTTCACCGCACTCGGCGCGCTGTTGCTGGCGCTGGTGTGGTGGGGCTGGCATCAGGGCGGCCTGGCGTTAATGCAGTTGGGCCTGGGCGCTTGCTTGTAGGCTTGGATGGCGAGTAACGTCGGGAGTCTGATGACTGCTCAAAGGATGCCCCGACATGCTCATGCGCTGGTGTGCTGTACCCGCGTTGCTGATGGCGTTGACCGGACTGGCCCAGGCCGCTGACTGTCCGGAGGCGCTGCAAGGTTCGTTGCCCAAGTTGCGCGCCAAGGAATCCGTCGATCTGTGCCAGCGCTACGCCGGCAAGCCGCTGGTGGTGGTCAATACCGCCAGTTTCTGCGGCTTCGCCCCGCAGTTCGAGGGCCTCGAAGCGCTCAATCAGCATTACAAGGCGCAAGGCCTGGAAATGCTCGGCGTGCCGTCCAATGACTTCAAGCAGGAGTCCAAGGACAGCGCCGAAACCGCCAAGGTCTGCTACGCCAACTACGGCGTGACGTTCACCATGACCGAACCGCAGAAGGTCCGTGGCGACGATGCTACTCACCTGTTCAAGGTGCTGGCCGAACAGAGCAGTGCGCCGAAGTGGAATTTCTACAAGTACGTGATTGATCGTCAGGGCAAGGTGATCGCGAATTTCTCCAGTCTGACCAAACCCGATGATCCGGAGTTTATTGCGGCGGTTGAAAAGGCTATCGCCTCAAAACCTCTCAATTGATAACACACGCTTTTTGTGGGAGCGGGCTTGCTCGCGAGGGCTGCGGATCATTCAGCACTTGTTCTGGATGTCAGACCGCATTCGCGAGCAAGCCCGCTCCCACATTTGATCTGGGGTGTTTGAACAGGTATTAAAAAGCCCCGCTTTCTGTAAAGAGAGCGGGGCTTTTCTGTGGGCGAGGGGTTAGCCTCGCCGTGCAGCATCAGAAGCGGTAAGTTGCGCCAACACCGAAACCGTTTGCCGAGTTTTCATACTTGGCATCGTAGGTCTGGCCACGATCGTTCTGGTTGTGGATCTTGACCGACTCTTCCTTCAGGTACGAGTAAGCGACGTCGATGGTCAGGTCTTCGGTCGGGCTCCAGCCGGCACCGATGCTGAAAATGGTGCGGTCGCCAGTAGGAATGCGTGGCGAACGGTCGACGTTGTTGGTCGGCGACTGGTCGAAGGTCAGACCGGTACGCAGTACCCATTCCTTGTTCAACTGATACGAAGTACCCACGGCGTAAGCCCAGGAGTCGTGCCAGTTCTGCTCTTCGGTAATCTCGCCGAACTGACCGGCCAGCAGCGGCTGTACGCCCGAGTTTTCAACGGTGATCTTCTTCAACTGGCTCCAGCGGGTCCAGGTCGAACCGGCGTAGACGTTCCAACGATCGTTGATCGCCTGAGTGACCGAGAAGTCCACGGATTCAGGGGTGGTGATCTTCAGCGAAGCGTCGTA
The DNA here is from genome assembly GCF_900215165.1 of Pseudomonas sp. LAMO17WK12:I5. Classification (NCBI taxonomy): domain Bacteria; kingdom Pseudomonadati; phylum Pseudomonadota; class Gammaproteobacteria; order Pseudomonadales; family Pseudomonadaceae; genus Pseudomonas; species Pseudomonas sp. LAMO17WK12:I5. The sequence goes on from NZ_OBDS01000006.1 coordinate 22,775, forward strand.
CTTCTGCTGGGCGCTTAGGCCGACGGCGCCCAATACGCCGTAGTTGACCTTGGTGTTGCCTTCGAGCTTGTAATCGACTTTCGAGTGGTAGGTCAGACCCAGACGAGTGGTGTCGGTGGCCTGTACCAGCACGCCGATGTTGTAGCCCAGCGCGGTGTCGTCACCCTTGATCTTGACCTTGCCGTCCGGCGCAGCCTGAGTGATCGACAGGTTGGATTCCAGCGTGCCGTCGATGCGGTTGATGGTCGGACCGAAACCGATCGACACCACGTCGTTGAACTTGTAGCTGACAGTTGGCTGGAAAGTGATGACTTGTACTTCGGACTTGCTGCCGAAGTAACGGCCGCCAAAGCCTTTTTCGTAGTCGGTAATCAGACCGAACGGCACGTACACGCCGAGGCCGAATGCCCAATGCTCGTCGATCGGTTTGACGTAGAAGCCCATAGGTACGGAGGTGAAGGGCACCATGTCGCCTTTGTTGCTGCCGCCGTTAGGGCTGGAGCTGGCGTCGCTGATATCGGTCTTGGCATCGAGAAATGCAACACCGCCAGTGACTTGTTCGCGCGTGAGGCGCGACATGCCGGCAGGGTTGCCATAAACAGTGCTTGCGTCGTCGGCAGAAGAGGATCGCCCAGCGTAACCAGTGCCCATCCCGCTGATGCTGTGTTCGTTGATGGCAAAGCCAGCTGCGAAGATCTGGGTGGATGCCATGGTAACGGCGAGGCTAAGGGTGGTTTTGAGCATGACTTTTTTCATTATTAGAACTCCTGGTGATCACCGGGGCGAAAATTACCAACATTTTCGTCCCAGCGCTATAGTCCGTATGGCTTGAGTTAGAGCGGTTTTGTAGGACAATCCGACCAGATTCGCGACCTGTTGAGCGATCTTCTGAAACTCGCCAGTCAACACGCGACCTGATTCACCGGTGAAACACAGGTTTGCCAGGCGTAGGTGAAGTCGCGCAGACGACCTTGCGGCTGGAAGGTCTGACGCCAGATTCGCGCCATGCCCAGCAGATCGTCCGGGGCGGGGAGGGGGGTGTGTTGTTCTTCTACCAGCAACCAGGCGATGGCGGTGGCATAACGCAGGTTGACGGTCAATTCCAGGTGCGGGCCGCTCAAAAAAGCATGTTGGCTGGCGAGGCCGCGAACCAGGCTCGCACGCTCCGGATCGAGTGCCAGATAGTGATCCCAAAGGGCCTGGTGGCGGTGCTCGGCAATCCGGTAGAGGCCGTGGCCACGGCGGTCATGCAGGGCGGAACCGAGGGCGGACTGGCTGGCTGCAATGCCCAGTAGCAGGGATTCGGCAGTTGCGCAGTGGCGTCCCAGATAGATCAGTGTGGGACGGATCACATAGCGGCACAGTTCGCTGGCAGCGATACCCATAAAACCCTCGGATCTTGTAATTGGCCGGCGATACCTGAAAGGGCCTTGGCAGCAGTGGATCGACTCAGGCTCGCCGAAAGCGGATCAAGCCGCTTGAGTTGAAGTGTAGTGTCATATTCGCGACGTAAAGGCCTGTTTTTAAAATATTTCCGGCAGCGAGCCACAGGCGTTATATCCGAAGGTGCTTAGGCGCGAAGGGCTAAAAGCGAAATATCGGGCAATAAAAAACCCCGCATTTTTGTGCGGGGCTTTTGCTTTTGCAGCCTTTTCGGCTCTCAGGCAATCAAGGCCTGACGCGTACGATCAATAATGGCCTGCAGCGGTTCGGCGCTGGAGTACTGATCTGGGTACAGACGCTCGCTGTGGCGAGCGATCCCGTGTTCATTGACCACGGTGAAGCTGAAGCAGCCTTTGCGAGCGGCCATGATCAGGCAGTTCATTGGGGCAAAAGCGTTGGTTAGGGTGCGAATGGCATCCTGAGTCTGGATTTGAGTAGACATAGTTATTAGGTGTTCCTACAAATGACACGGATAAGAACCGTGCAACGTTAAAACGTTCCAGTAATGTCGACCACCATTGGTCGAACAAAGAACCCGACTGGAACAAAGCAGCCAGTTTGAAGCGCTATTAAGTTGGCGCGCTTGGGCTGGCAGGTAGGTACTTAGGAGGACAGGCAACACATCGAGGGCAAAGGTTCTGGGCCCGGGGTGAAGATCCTGATCAATTTGCAGGCTGGTTCGGTCAGAGTAAGTGGTCTTCGCAACACCCTTTGCATTCATTCAAAGGCAGTGTCGGCGCAAGATTTACCTGGAAACCATCGAGGGGTCGTTCCCGCTTTTTTCGGTGAAGGGCTTCTGGGAAGAAGGTTGACCGTGGGGATGTGTTCGACCGGAATTGACTTTCAGCTTGGTACTAACGCCGCGGATAGTAACGGAACGTCCTGGGCAATGCAAACCCGGCGGCAAAAAAAGATTTCGGTCGGTGGCGCGGATCACGGGTGACAGGGCTGGCCCCTTCGCGAGCAGGCTCGCTCCCACAGGAGAACGGGGCCGATTGTAGGAGCGAGCCTGCTCGCGAAGAAACCATCCGTCGCCACAAAAGCGTGCAGCCATGTCCATCGTCAGCCCGCTTATCCCCAGTCCGAGGCGCCAAAAGGGCCAAAAAAGCGCATCGATATAACCGGGTAACAGGTACTTGTGCACATTAGTTGCGCAGACGGTAACCTTGCTGTCATATCAATCCTGACCCCGATGGCTGCCTGTATCAAAAGTTTAAGTCAATGAAAAATATCGTCTTTTTTTGTTGGTGAAAAAATCGTCAGTTTGACTGCGAGCCCCATTCCACAAGGCTTTGCGGAGGTTCGGGAGCGGTTGTCCACTGAGTTATCCACAGCTTCTGTGGATTGTCCCTAGCGCTTGCTCTAGGACGGGCGTGCCGGGTTTTTTTCGACTTTACCTGTACGAAAAAGAGAGTAGAGTGGCGCGCCTTCCGATCTGTCCCACAGTGTTTTATGAAGTTTCGCTCAGTATCAGACTCTGTTACCTCCGAACACCCTCGTGTTACCCCTCCCAAGCGATTTTCCGTGCGTGTGGCCGAATGGCTGCTCGACAGCCCGCGCCTGGGCGATAGCCGTAATGCCAAGCATCTGGCGGGGCGTCTGCTCAAGCAACCGGCGCGCGAAGGCGTGGTCGCCGCGCAAAGTCGTCTCGGCCAATTGATGTGCCGCGAGTGCGGCAATGCCCGTGATCGGCGCATCGGGCAGGATCTGCTGCGCCAGGCCGCCCGCGCCGGCGACCGGCGTGCACAACGGGAACTCGGACTGCTCGAAGACTGAGCTGTCCAACGCCCCACGGCTTGGTTAACCTTCAGGCTTTATCGAATCGGCAGGAGTGGCTATGGCTATGGACTTGACCAGCGTGTTGCTGGGTCTGGCGGGCGCGGGATTGCCGCTGCTGGCGCTGGCCTGGCAACTGCAACGGCGGGCCAGTGATCGGCAAGCCGAGGTCGCCTTGCTCGAAGAGCGTCTGGCCATGGCGCAACTGGCGCAGGACGGGCTCAACGCCCAACTTGAAGCCAGCCGCGATGAAATCGTCGACCTCGGCCAGGCCAATGCCGCCAAACAGGCGGAGCTGGCGGCCCTGCGCCGCGAAGTCGAGCTGCTGCAGATCGAGCGCGATGATGCCCGTGACGCTTCCCACGCGTGGAACATCGAGCGCGCCAACAAAGAAGCTGAATTGCGGCGTCTCGACGCACAGGCCGCGTCGCTTAACGCCGAACTGCGCGAGCAACAGGAAAGCCATCAACAACGCCTCAACGACCTGCAAGGCTCGCGCGATGAGCTGCGCGCGCAGTTCGCCGAGCTGGCGGGGAAGATCTTCGATGAGCGTGAACAGCGCTTTGCCGAGACCAGTCAACAGCGCCTCGGGCAGTTGCTCGATCCGTTGAAAGAACGCATCCAGTCCTTCGAAAAGCGCGTGGAAGAAAGTTATCAGGCCGAAGCCCGCGAACGCTTCTCGCTGGCCAAGGAGCTGGAGCGTCTGCAAGCGCTTAACCTGCGCCTGAGCGACGAAGCGACCAACCTGACCCGCGCCCTCAAAGGCCAGAAGACCCAAGGCAACTGGGGTGAATTGATCCTTGAACGGGTGCTGGAACACGCGGGGCTGGAGAAGGGCCGCGAGTACCAGACCCAAGTCAATCTCAAGGGGCCGGACGGCGAGCGCTTCCAGCCGGATGTGATCATTTACCTGCCGGGCGACAAGCAGGTGGTGGTCGACTCCAAGGTCAGCCTCACTGCCTATCAGCAGTACGTTGCCGCCGAAGATGACACCCTCGGCCAGGTCGCGATCAAGCAGCACGTGCTGTCTCTGCGCAGCCACGTCAAGGGCCTCGCCGGCAAGGATTACAAGCGTCTGGAAGGCCTGCACAGCCTCGATTTCGTCTTGCTGTTCGTGCCGATCGAAGCGGCATTTTCCGCCGCCCTGCAAGCCGAGCCGGCGTTGTTCCAGGAAGCGTTCGACCGCAACATCGTGATCGTCAGTCCGACCACGTTGCTGGCGACGTTACGGGTGATCGACAGCCTGTGGAAGCAGGAGCGGCAGAGCCAGAACGCCCGGGAAATCGCTGAGCGTGCCGGCTGGCTGTACGACAAGTTCGTACTGTTCATTCAGGATCTGGACGAAGTCGGCAATCGCCTGCAACAGCTGGACAAGGCCTACAGCTCGGCGCGCAACAAACTCACGGAAGGGCGCGGCAACCTGGTCAGCCGCAGTGAGCAGCTCAAATTGCTGGGCGCGCGGGCCAGCAAGAGTTTGCCGGCGGATCTGCTGGAGCGGGCGATGACCGATGTCGATGGGCTGGTCGAGCTCCCGGAATAACCCGAAGAGCTTCGCGAGCAGGCTCGCTCCCACAGTGAAATGCATTCCAAAGGTGGGAGCGGGCTTGCTCGCGAAGGCGTCAGTGGTAGCGCTGCAACACTCAAGTCAAACGGTTACAGCGGCACATACCGACTCAGCAACGCCCGCAACGCCGCCGGTTTCACCGGTTTGGCCAGATAATCCAGCCCTGCCGCATGCACCTGCGCCACCGTCTCCGGGCGACCATCGGCGCTGATCACCACACCCGGTACCGGCTCACCCAGCGTGGTGCGCAACCACGCCATCAGCTCGGTTCCGGTATCGCCGTGATCGAGGTGATAGTCGACCAGTGCCAGTTGCGGCCGCACACCCTCGTTAAGCAGCGCCGCGCATTCCTCGCGATTGCGTGCCGTCCATACCTGACAGCCCCAACGGCTCAGCAGGCTGTTCATGCCAATCAAAATGCTGTCTTCGTTGTCGATGCACAGCACCTGCGCACCGCTGTGCAACTTGCCATTCAACTCGACCGCAGTGTGCACCGGCAGCGGCACCGACTGCGCCCGGGCCAGCGGTACGCTGACGCTGAACACGCTGCCGCGCCCCGGCCACGAACGTACGCGCAGGGTGTGGCCGAGCACGCGACATAAACCGTCGGCAATCGCCAGGCCCAGCCCAAGACCTTTTTCGGCGCGGGTCTGATGGCTGTCGAGGCGTTTGAACTCCTCGAAAATCACTTGCTGTTTGTCTTCCGGAATCCCCGGCCCGCGATCCCACACTTCCAGACACAGCTCGCCGCCACGTCGGCGCACGCCTAACAACACTGGCCCTTTGGCGTAGCGGAAAGCGTTGGTCAGGAAGTTCTGCAGAATCCGCCGCAGCAATTTGATGTCGCTGTCGATGCGCAACTGGCTGCCGCGCACGCGGAAAGTCAGGCCTTGTTCCTGGGCCAGCGCCTTGAATTCGGCGCCGAGCGTATCGAACAGCTCATTGAGCGCGAACGGTTTGCGATCGGGGTTGATCTTGCCGTTTTCCAGGCGGGAAATATCCAGCAGGTCGCTGATCAGGTCTTCTGCCGAGCGCAGCGAACTGTCGAGGTGTTGCACCAGTTTCTGCGCCTCGCTGCTCAAGCCGTCGTCCTGATGGGAGAGGGCGGCAGAGAACAAGCGAGCGGCGTTCAACGGCTGCATCAGGTCATGACTGACGGCGGCGAGGAAGCGGGTTTTCGACTGGTTCGCCGCCTCGGCATGGCCCTTGGCTTCGGTCAGTGCGACGTTGAGCTGCGATAGCTCCTGCGTGCGCTCGCTGACCCGTTGCTCCAGGCCTTCGTTGGCCTCGGTCAGTGCCTGCTCCGCTTCGCGGAACGCGGTGATGTCGGTGAAACTCATGACGAAACCGCCGCCGGGCATCGGGTTGCCGATCAGCTCGATCACCCGGCCGTTGGGGAACAAGCGTTCGGAGGTGTGCGCACGGCCCTGACGCATCCAGTGCAGGCGCCGGGCGACGTGGACTTCCGCCTCGCCGGGGCCGCACAGGCCACGTTCGGCGTTGTAGCGAATGATGTCGGCAATCGGCCGGCCGACGCTGATCAAACCGTCGGGGTAGTTGAACAACTCCAGATAACGCCGGTTCCATGCCACCAGTTTCAGCGACTGGTCGACCACGCTGATGCCCTGGGTAATGTTCTCGATCGCGCCCTGCAGCAACGCGCGGTTGAACTGCAGGACTTCCGAGGCTTCGTCAGCGATACGGACCACGTCCTCCAGCTGCATTTCCCGACCTTCGATCGCGGCTTTTACCACCGCGCGCGTCGACGAAGCACCGAGCACACCGGCCAACAAGCGTTCGGTGTGGGCGATCCATTCGCCATCGGCGTTCTGGTTCGGGTTGAAGCCTTTGCCCTGGCGGTAGGCGAAACGAATGAAGCTTTGCCGCGCACGTTCTTCACCGACAAAGCGTGCCGCCAGTTGCAGCAAGTCGTCGATCTGCACCGCCAGCATCGAACGCGCACTCGGCCGCGCGCTGATTTCCTGACCGATGAAGCGCCCGGCCTGCCAGTGTTCCGAAACCCGCGTACGCGACAGCACCGAAACCCAGGCGAACAACGTGAAGTTGCCCGCCAGTGACAGCACGACGCCTTGGGTCAGCGGGGTGATCGGCAGGTTCAGCGGGTTGCTGTGCAGCCACGCCAGACCGGGAAACGTGCTCAATGACCAGCCGAGACTATGGGCCGCAATCGGCAGGATCAGCGTGTAAAACCAGAGGAACGTACCGGCGGCCAGACCGGCGAACACCCCACGGCGGTTGGCCTGTTTCCAGTACAGCGCGCCGAGCATCGCCGGGGCCAGTTGGGTGACAGCGGCGAAGGCGATCTGGCCGATGGTTGCGAGGCTTGCGGTGGAGCCGAGCAAGCGGTAGCTGACGTAGGCCAGCAACAGAATCAGCACGATGCTCACGCGGCGCACCGAGAGCATCCACTGGCGGAACACTTCGAACGGGCGCTCGGCGTTGTTACGTCGCAGTAACCACGGCAAGAGCATGTCGTTGGAAACCATGGTCGATAGTGCCACGCTGGCCACAATCACCATCCCGGTGGCCGCCGACGCACCGCCGATGAACGCCAGCAACGCCAATGCCGGATGGGCCTGGGCCAACGGCAGGCTGATCACGAACGAGTCGGGCAACACGTGACTCGGCAGCATCATCTGCCCGGCGAGGGCGATCGGCACCACGAACAGCGCGGCCAGCGCCAGATACGCCGGGAACACCCACTTGGCCAGACGCAGGTCCTGCGGGTCGATGTTCTCCACCACCGTGACGTGAAACTGCCGCGGCAGGCAAATGATCGCCATCATCGCCACCCCGGTCTGCACTACCATCGACGGCCAGTTAATCGTTTCCTTCCAGTATTCCTCGAGGCGTGGCGCGAGCATCGCCTGATTGAACAGGTCGTCAAAACCGTCGTACAGCCCGTAGGTCACGAACGCGCCAACGGCAAGAAAGGCGAACAGCTTGACCAGCGATTCAAACGCAATCGCCAGCACCATGCCGCGGTGGTGCTCGGTGGCATCGAGGTTGCGCGTACCGAAGACGATGGTGAACAGCGCCAGTACCAGCGAGACGATCAGCGCGGTGTCCTGGGCGCGGGTGCCCATGGCGTCGGCCCCGGCGCCGATCAGCAGGTTCACGCCAAGGACGATGCCTTTGAGTTGCAGAGCGATATAGGGCAGGACGCCAACCAGACAGATCAGCGCCACCACCACCGCCAGCGATTGAGATTTGCCGTAGCGCGCGGCGATGAAGTCGGCAATCGAGGTGATGTTCTCCTGCTTGCTGATCATCACCATTTTCTGCAGGACCCACGGCGCGCCCAGCAGCAACAGGATCGGTCCGAGGTAGATCGGCAGGAATGACCACAGCTGTTCCGCCGCCTGACCAACCGCGCCAAAGAACGTCCAACTGGTGCAATAAACCGCCAGCGACAGGCTGTACACCCACGCGCGCATCCGCGGCGGCAACGGTGTGCTGCGACGGTCGCCGTAGAAGGCGATGGCGAACATGATGGCCATATAGGCCAGGGCGACGGCGGCGATCAGCCCGGTGGACAGCGACATGCAACACTCCCGACAAAAGACTCCCCGGCAGTCCTGCCCGGGCGGACAGTCTCGCATGAGTATGGCGGTTAGTCAGTGTCGACCAAGGTCGTGGCGTGGCGGGGTGTCGCAGGTTTGAAACCGGGTGGTTTTTGGGGTGACCGGTCGGGCCTCTTCGCGAGCAGGCTCGCTCCCACATTTGGAATGCAATCCCCTGTGGGAGCGAGCCTGCTCGCGGAAGCGTCAGTCCTGTTGCAGTGCGATATCGATCAACCGATGCAGCTCATCCACCTCCAGCGCCGCCGCCGAAAACAGAATCCGGAACACCACCGGCGCCACCACCAGATTGATCAACCGATCAACGCTCGGCGCTGCTTCATCGGGGTGGCGGTCAATGATGGTCTGCAACTGCCCACCAAGAATCGTCACGCAGTACCCCGGCGTGGCGCTGGCCTGCACATCGCGCATCATGTTGCGCCCCGGCTCTGAGCTCATCTCGTCGAGATACTGTTCAGCCCAGGCGCGAATGTCACCACGCAGGTCACCGGTCACCGCCGGTTCGCTGTCCGGGCGCATGCGAGCGAGGGCTACGTCGGCGAGCAACGCCGCCAGATCACCCCAGCGCCGATAGATCGTCGACGGCGTGACCCCGGCGCGCGCCGCGATTTGCGGGACGGTCACGCTGCTGCGCTCCTGTTCTTGCAGAAGCGCGCGGACTGCCGAATGAATCGACTCTTGCACCCGGGCACTGCGGCCGCCGGGGCGTAAACCTTCTTTAGTAGCCATGCGTCAGACCTTAACACAAAGAATTTGCTTTAAGCCAAAGCCGGGAGCACACTCCGCAAAAGCAAAAAATTAGCTTTTGCGGAGTGTGCCCATGACCAGCCTTGCTTCCAACCGTGGCAGCCTGATTTTTCTGGCGATCACCTTACTCAGTTTTCTCGCCGCTTCCACGGCGCCGACGCCGTTGTATCACCTGTATCAGGATCAACTGCACTTCTCGGCAGCGGTGCTGACCCTGATTTTCGGCGTGTATGCGCTGAGTCTGCTGGCGGCGCTGCTGACGGTCGGATCGCTGTCCGATCACCTGGGACGTAGACCGGTGATTTTCACTGCCGTGCTGCTCAATGCGCTAGCGATGTTGCTGTTTATCAGCGCCGACAGTGTTGCCTGGCTGATCAGTGCCCGCGTATTGCAGGGTTTTGCCACCGGCATGGCCACCGCTGTTTTGAGCGCGACGCTGCTCGACACCGACCGTCAGCAAGGGCCGTTGATCAACAGCGTCGCACCGTTGCTCGGCATGGCGCTGGGCAGCATGGGCTGCGGCTTGCTGGCCGAGTTCGCCCCGGCGCCGTTGCAACTGACTTACTGGCTGCTGCTGGCGCTGTTTGTGTTGCAGGCGGTGTATGTCTGGCGTCTGCCGGAAAGCGTCACCCCGCAATCCGGGGCTTGGGCTTCACTGCGGCCGACCCTGCATGTGCCGGTTCAGGCGCGTTCGACCTTATGGCGTGTGCTGCCGCTGAACACCGCAACCTGGGCCCTCGGCGGCTTTTTTGCCTCACTGGCACCGTCGCTGGTGCGCACTGCTACCGGTTCGACTTCGAACCTGATCGGCGGCGCTACCGTTTCGGCGTTGACCGTGACCGGGGCGCTGATGATCTTCACTTTGCGCAATCGTCCCGCCGGCAAAGCCCTGCAAATCGGCGCCAGTCTGCTGCCTATCGGCGTGCTGCTGATTTTGCTCGGCGTGCACAGCGCCAGTCTGGCGCTGTTTTTCCTCGGCACACTGGTTGCCGGTTGCGGCTTTGGCTCGGGTTTCCTAGGCGCGGTGCGCAGCCTGGTGCCGTTGGCCCTGCCGCATGAACGGGCCGGTTTGATGTCGGCGTACTACGCGTTGAGTTATCTGGCGTTCTGTTTGCCGGCGTTGCTGGCTGGGCATTTGACCCGAGCCTATGGGTTGCTGGCGACCACCGACGGCTACGGCGCCGGATTGATCGTCCTGGCCGTCGCCGCGCTGTTGCTCAGCCTGCGCCCGCAAGCAGTGAAGGCTTGCAGCACTCCATAAACGTGATGGTTTCAGCTACCTTTGTCCGGCCTTCTTTTCACGGATCGACAGATGAAGATTATCCGCAGCAAGTCGTTCACCGCCGAGCGTGCCTGGGGTGCGCTGGACATTGCCAACATGAATGGCATCACCACGCGCCTGCACTGGACTGATCAGCCGTACAAATGGCACGTCAACGATGGTGAGGAAGTGTTTGTGGTGCTCGATGGTCAGGTGCAGATGCGCTATCGCGAACAGGGTGAAGAAAAGCAGGCGCTGCTTGAGGTCGGCGATATCTTCTACGCCTCAGTCGGTACCGAGCACGTGGCGCATCCGCAAGGCGCGGCGCGGATTCTGGTGATCGAAAGCGAAGGCAGTGTTTGACTGCTTATCTGTAAAGTAGATAACAGATAGAGAAATTACCCGTTATATAGATATTCGATTCGGTTCTACCATGGACTCAACCTCACCTGAGGACAGGAGTTCATGATGACTTGCCCCAACATAGCCAAACCCGGCATCAAGCCGTTCAGTCAGCTTCAGCATCCGCGTGAAGTGATCCGTCAATTCACCCCGAACTGGTTCGCCGCGACCATGGGCACCGGCGTGCTGGCCCTGGCGCTGGCGCAACTGCCGGTGGCGATCCCCGGGTTGCACGCGGTGGCCGAAGGGTTGTGGCTGTTCAACATTCTGTTGTTCACCCTGTTTACCTTTGCCTATGCCGCGCGCTGGGTTCTCTTCTTCGATGAAGCGCGGCGGATCTTCGGCCATTCCACCGTTTCGATGTTCTTCGGCACCATCCCCATGGGCCTGGCGACCATCATCAACGGCTTTCTGCTGTTCGGCCTGCCACGCTGGGGCGAAGGCGTGATTCATTTGGCCGAAGTGCTGTGGTGGCTCGACGTGGCGATGTCGCTGGCCTGCGGCGTGTTGATTCCCTACATGATGTTTACCCGTCAGGAACACAGCATCGACCAGATGACTGCCGTCTGGCTGCTTCCGGTGGTCGCTGCAGAAGTGGCGGCGGCCAGCGGCGGTTTGCTCGCGCCGCATCTGGCTGATGCCCACGCGCAACTGGTGGTGCTGACCACCAGCTACGTACTCTGGGCATTTTCCCTGCCGGTGGCGTTCAGCATTCTGACCATCCTGCTGCTGCGCATGGCCCTGCATAAACTGCCCCACGAAAACATGGCCGCTTCGAGCTGGCTGGCCCTCGGCCCGATCGGTACCGGTGCGTTGGGCATGTTGCTGCTGGGCGCTGATGCACCGGCGATCTTCGCCGCCAACGGCCTGCCGGGCATCGGTGAAATCGCTGCGGGCCTCGGGCTGGTCGCCGGGATCACCCTGTGGGGCTTCGGCCTGTGGTGGATGTTGATGGCGCTGCTGATTACCGCGCGTTATCTGCGTGACGGCATCCCGTTCAACCTCGGCTGGTGGGGGTTCACCTTCCCGCTGGGCGTGTATTCGCTGGCGACCCTCAAGCTCGCCAGTACGCTGAACCTCGGTTTTTTCAGCGTGGTCGGCTGCATGCTGGTGAGCCTGCTGGCGGTGATGTGGCTGATCGTCGGTAAACGCACCGTGCAAGGCGCGTGGCGCGGTGAGCTGTTTGTCTCACCTTGTATTGCAGGGTTGAAGAAATAACCTGAAAAGTTTAGGTAAGGTGTGGCCTGGATCGCCGATCGAGATTCCAATAAGCAGATCCAGGCCATTCTCTACCGACCTCAGGGAAACACGGAAGATGAGTCACCCCTCACAGTTCAACCTGCTTCGCACTCGGCGCTTTCTGCCGTTTTTCATCACGCAGTCGCTGGGCGCGTTCAACGACAACGTGTTCAAGCAATCGCTGATCCTCGCCATTCTGTATCGGCTGACCATCGAAGGTGACCGTTCGATCTGGGTCAACCTGTGCGCGCTGCTGTTTATCCTGCCGTTCTTTCTGTTTTCGGCGTTGGCCGGGCAGTTCGGGGAAAAATTCGCCAAGGACGCGTTGATTCGTCTGATCAAACTCGCGGAAATCGCGATCATGGCCGTCGGATCGATCGGTTTCCTGTTCGATCACCTGTCGCTGATGCTGGTGGCGCTATTTGCCATGGGCACGCATTCGGCGCTGTTCGGGCCGGTGAAGTATTCGATCCTGCCGCAGGCGTTGCGCGAGGATGAACTGGTCGGCGGCAACGGTCTGGTGGAGATGGGCACGTTTCTGGCGATCCTTGCCGGAACCATCGGCGCCGGGATCATCATGTCCTCGACCCATTACGCGCCACTGGTGTCAACCGCGATTATCGGAATTGCGGTGCTCGGTTATCTCGCCAGTCGCAGCATTCCGCGCGCGGCGGCGGCCTCGCCGGAAATGCGTCTGAACTGGAACATCTTCAGCCAGTCCTGGGCCACGCTGAAACTCGGACTGGGCCAGACGCCTGCGGTGTCGCGTTCGATTGTCGGCAACTCGTGGTTCTGGTTTGTCGGGGCGATTTACCTGACGCAGATCCCGGCCTACGCCAAGGAATGGATGCACGGCGACGAAACCGTGGTCACCCTGATTCTCACCGTGTTCTCGGTGGGGATTGCGCTGGGTTCGATGCTTTGCGAGAAACTCTCCGGGCGCAAGGTCGAGATCGGTCTGGTGCCGTTCGGCTCGTTCGGTCTGACTGTGTTTGGCCTGTTGCTGTGGTGGCATTCCGGCGGAATCCCCGAGAGCGTCACCGGCCACAGCTGGACTGAAGTGCTGGGCTTTGCGCATACCTGGGCGGTGCTGGTCGACATTCTCGGCCTGGGTATTTTTGGTGGTTTCTATATCGTGCCGCTGTACGCGCTGATCCAGTCGCGCACCGCCGAAAACGAGCGGGCGCGGGTGATTGCCGCCAACAACATTCTCAACGCTCTGTTTATGGTGGTCTCGGCGATCGTTTCGATCGTGTTGCTGAGTGTGGTCAAACTGTCGATTCCGCAGCTGTTCCTGGTGGTGTCGCTGCTGAACATCGGCGTCAACGCCTACATCTTCAAGATCGTCCCCGAGTTCAGCATGCGTTTCATGATCTGGCTGCTCAGCCATTCCATGTACCGCGTCGAGCACCGCAACCTCGAGGCGATCCCGGACGAGGGCGCGGCGCTGCTGGTGTGCAACCACGTGTCGTTCGTCGATGCGCTGCTGATCGGCGGTGCGGTGCGTCGGCCGATTCGCTTTGTCATGTACTACAAAATCTATAACCTGCCGGTGCTGAACTTTATCTTCCGCACGGCGGGAACAATTCCGATTGCCGGACGCAACGAAGACATCCAGATCTACGAAAAGGCCTTCACCCGGATTGCCCAGTATCTGAAGGACGGTGAGCTGGTGTGCATCTTCCCCGAAGGCAAGTTGACCACCGATGGCGAGATCAACGAGTTCAAGGGCGGGCTGACGCGGATTCTCGAAGAGACGCCGGTGCCGGTGATTCCGCTGGCGTTGCAAGGGTTGTGGGGGAGTTTCTTCAGCCGCGATCCGAACAAGGGGCTGTTCAAGCGGTTGTGGTCGCGGGTGACGTTGGTGGCGGGCTCGGCGGTCGAGGTTGAGGCGGCGCAGCCGGCGAAATTACAGGGTTTGGTGGGGGCGTTGCGCGGCACCGTCAGGTAATCGGTGACTTCAAGGGCCCCTTCGCGAGCAGGCTCGCTCCCACATTTGAAATGCACTCCAGTGTGGGAGCGAGCCTGCTCGCGAAAGCGCTAGTTGCTTAAGCGCTGACCTTGAGGCCAATCAACCCGGTAATGATCAACGCCACACTGGCCAGCCGAATCAATGCCATCGACTCGCCAAACAGAATGATCCCCGCAATCACCGTGCCCACGGCGCCGACCCCGGTCCAAATTGCATAAGCCGTACCCAGCGGCAATTCCTTCATTGCCAGACCCAGCAGGCCAAGGCTGATGGCCATGGCCGCAACGGTCAGGACGGTGGGGAGCGGGCGGGTGAAGCCGTCGGTGTATTTCAGGCCGACGGCCCAGCCGACTTCGAACAGGCCGGCGAAAAACAGAATGATCCAGGACATAAGAGACCTCCATCGATTGACGGGGCCGTCCCCAGATTGATAACTCGATCGAGCCGCAGGGTCGTCCCCGCGTAGCGCAACAGTCTGCCGAGCATTAATCCGGGGATCAAGTTTGCCGGTCAGTCGGCCGGCTGCTGCGCTAGCGCCTCACGGTCTTCTTTCTCGCTCATGCGCCGGAAGTACGTCGAGAGCAACGCCCCGGAAATGTTGTGCCAGACGCTGAACAACGCGCTTGGCACCGCCGCCAGCGGCGAAAAGTGCGCGCTGGCCAAGGCCGCGCCCAACCCCGAATTCTGCATGCCGACTTCCAGCGCCAGCGACTTGCGCTGCGCCAGTGGCAACTTGAACAGGCGCCCGGTGAAGTAACCCAGCAGGTAGCCGAAGCTGTTGTGCAGCATCACCACGGCCATGATCAGCAGCCCGGATTCGGCAATCTTCGCCTGACTGGCGGCCACCACGGCGGTGACGATGATCACGATGCTGACCACCGACACCAGTGGCAACACGTCCACCGCGTGGCGCACCTTGTCGCCGAGCACGCGTTGCGCGACCACGCCGAGCACGATCGGCAGCAGCACCACTTGCAAGATCGACCAGAACAACTCCATGAACGACACCGGCAGCCATGCCGAAGCCAGCAGCCAGATCAATGCCGGGGTCAGCAGCGGAGCGAGCAGGGTGGTGACAGCGGCAATCGCCACCGACAGTGCCAGATCGCCGCGGGCCAGCCAGGTCATGACGTTGGAGGAGGTGCCGCTTGGGCAGCAGCCCACCAGAATCACCCCGACCGCGATTTCCGGTGGCAGGTGGAAGATCTGGCAGAGCAACCACGCCACGCCGGGCATGATCACGAAATGTGCGACCACGCCCAAAGCCACGCGCCACGGATGGCGGGCGACGGCAGCGAAGTCATCGAGTTTGAGGGTCAGGCCCATGCCGAACATCACCAGCCCCAGCAGCGGCACGATTGCGCCTTTGAGGCCGAGGAACCACGCCGGTTGCAGGAACGCGATCACGGCGAAAATCAGAACCCAGTAAGCGAAAGTGTTGCCGACAAAGCGGCTGAGTGCAGCCAGTGCGCGCATGGCCTGTTCCTTATTATTGAATGAACACCACAAAAACAATTGTGGGAGCGAGCCTGCTCGCGAAAGCGGCGTGCCAGACACATTAATGTTAACTGTCACTCCGCATTCGCGAGCAGGCTCGCTCCCACAGTTTTGAAACTCGTCAGGATTAGATCCCCTGCGGAGTCTCTTCACCGCCCAACGCTTCCACCAGTGCCGGCAGGAAGTCGCCGAAGGTCAGCATCATCAGGGTGAAGCTGGCGTCCAGTTGGCCCAGAGCCTCGTCGCCGCCGTCCTGTTCCGCCTGATCCTGCAGCAGGTCTTCGAACTTCAGGCGTTTGACGGTCATCTTGTCGTCGAGCATGAACGACAGTTTGTCCTGCCAGGCCAGCGACAATTGGGTGACTACTTTGCCGGTGCTCAGGTGCAGCTGGATTTCTTCGCTGGTCAGATCCTGACGCTTGCAACGCACGATGCCGCCGTCTTCATGGGTGTCGCGCAGCTCGCATTCGTCCAGAACGAAGAAGTCCGGGGCGGCTTGCTGGGTGGTGACCCACTCGGTCATCACGGCGGTCGGTGCGGTTTTCACGGTCAGCGGACGCACGGGCAGGGTGCCGAGCACTTCACGCATGGTGGAAAGCAGGTCTTCGGCACGTTTCGGGCTGGCCGAGTTGACCAGGATCAGGCCCTGTTTCGGCGCAATCGCGGCGAAGGTCGACGAACGACGGATAAAGGCGCGCGGCAGGAACGCCTGGATGATTTCATCCTTGATCTGATCGCGTTCCTTCTTATAGACCTTGCGCATCTGCTCGGCTTCGATCTCTTCGACCTTTTCCTTGACCGCGTCGCGCACGACGCTGCCCGGCAGAATGCGTTCTTCTTTACGCGCAGCGATCAGCAGGAAGTCACCGCTGACGTGCACCAGTGGCGCATCTTCGCCTTTGCCGAACGGCGCGACGAAACCGTAGGTGGTCAACTCCTGGCTTGCACATGGACGCGCCAGTTTGGTGGCCAGTGCAGTTTCCAGCGCCTCGGCATCGACAGGCAGGTCTTGGGTCAGGCGGTAGATAAGCAGGTTTTTGAACCACATGGGGTGAGTCTCTCCTTTATACAAAGGGGGGCATTATTGTCTTCGCCGGGTCATAGGCCAACCCTTCTCTAAGCCTTTGGAAGGCCTGAGAAAATTAATTAAAAAAGTGCTTGCCAGAGGTTGGGTCGCTCCGTAGAATGCGCGCCACACCGAAGCGAAGGGTGATTAGCTCAGCTGGGAGAGCGTCTGCCTTACAAGCAGAATGTCGGCGGTTCGATCCCGTCATCACCCACCATTCGTTTCAAGAGTTTAGCGCAGCGGTAGTTCAGTCGGTTAGAATACCGGCCTGTCACGCCGGGGGTCGCGGGTTCGAGTCCCGTCCGCTGCGCCATATTCGGTAACCTGGACCACTGAACGCCAGGTCACCACGGAAAAACCCGCTGAAGCGGGTTTTTTTCTGTCTCAAGTTTGTACCTTGTTCCATCGGGTTTGTGTCGTTTCACCGGTTTTCGGATTTTTTTGAAAAAAACTTCAATTAAATCAACACATTACGAAAACTTGTGGCATAATGCGCCCCGTAACGAAGCGAAGGGTGATTAGCTCAGCTGGGAGAGCGTCTGCCTTACAAGCAGAATGTCGGCGGTTCGATCCCGTCATCACCCACCATTCGTTTCAAGCGTTTCGCGCAGCGGTAGTTCAGTCGGTTAGAATACCGGCCTGTCACGCCGGGGGTCGCGGGTTCGAGTCCCGTCCGCTGCGCCATATTCGGTCACCTGGACCCGCTGAACGCCAGGTCACCACAGAAAGCCCGCCTAGTGCGGGCTTTTTGCTGTCTGCGATTTGTGAAATCACTCGATCTCCTCTGTAGGAGCTGCGGCACGCTGCGATCTTTTGATCTTGCTTTTAGAGATCAAAAGATCGCAGCCTCGTTTCACTCGACAGCTCCTACAGAGGAATTCTCACTGTTCAGCATTGCGGCTATGCCGATAATCGCTCACCGCCTCATACACCGCTTTGCGCAAGCGGTTGATCCCGCCAATTGGCCGATGCGCCTCGATACCAAACCACGGGTTGAACGACAGGTTGTCACACGCCAGATTCAACGCCGGTGTGTCGAAGTCCTGCGCAGGCAGAGTGATTCGCGCCACACTTTCGAACGGTGAATCCTGCTCGCGCCATTCGATGCTGGTGTCCTCGATCGGCATGTACTTGTTCGCATCCTGACGCTGGATCTGCAGCACAAAACACGCTGGCACCCGATCCGTCGACAGTTGCTGGTTCAAGGCGCTGCGCAGGAAATTCGGCAGGTCGTGGTTTTGCGGGGGCAGGGCATACGCCGGGCAATTGTCCGGATCCGGCGCGACCCGGAACTTCGCATTGGCCTCCCCGAATTTGTAGGGCGATACCGAAAAGTACGTTGTCGCCGTCGGGCTGTCTGGTGGCGGCGCCAGGGTCGCCAAGGCGATGAACAGGTGGCGGATCTGCCAGATGCGCGGGTCCCAACCGGGGAAAAACGCCATGATTTTTTTGCCGTCAGCCTGAGCCGCCACATTCTGACGATACTCGGCGACATCGCTGACAAAGAAATTCGGGTGGCTGAACATCACGAAGTCTTGCTCGTGGCGCTGCAGGGGGACGCCTAGCAGTTGTTTTCCGGGAACATCGAGCAGTTTGATTGCCATGCCCCGGGCATCGCGGATGCTGTCGAACTGCGGGTAGGCGTTGCCATTGGACAACCGAATCATCGCCTGCCAGGTTTTGCCCGGTTCGCTGAACACTCCTTGGCGCAGCGCTGCTGCCAGTTCCGGCAACACTGTCACCTCGGCTTTCACGCAACCATGGGCCTTGGCATGCGCGTCACGCAGATAGCGCGTGCCTTCGCGGTGTTGATCGACGATGCGTACGGCGGTCTGGATCACGTCCTGGGTCATCGCCGCTTCACCGGCGGGAATCTGTTCCTGCGCCGATACCGGGCCTCTGTGTTGCCAGACGAACCATGCGCTCGCGATGGCCCAGCCCAGCAGGCCGATAATCAGCAATGTCAGCAGGGTTTTGCCTAGCAGGCGCCCCAGCCATAACCAGACGCGGGCGAACATCGACGGTCTTTTGTACGGGTTGATCATCATGGCAATTGCGCCTCCAACGGTCCGCCCAGTACTTTCAGGTACTCCAGCAAGGCCCAGCGTTCTTCTGGTTGCAGCAGTCGGCCGATGACCCCATTGCCACGCTCGCCGGCGCGGAATTCATGACCGCTGTTGTGGTTGCCGGAAATTCGCGTGTCGAACAGGAAACCATTGGTAAAGGCTTCGGTGCGATAGCCCAGATGACGCGGGTCGTATTCGAACGAACCTTTATAAAACGTTGTGGCACGCTCATCCTGCGGTGACAGCAGTTGATAAAGGCTCGGTACTGAACCGTTGTGCAGAAATGGCGCGGTGGCCCAAACCCCGGCCAATGGTCTGGCCTTATAAGCGACTTTTTCGCGCACGCCGATCGGCAGACCGAAGCCGTCGAGTTGGGGTTTTTCCTGCGGGGTGACGCCGGCCTCGCGATAGGCGCGATCCTCGACGAACGCGGTGACGTAGGCCAGGCCCTTGGCCACCGAGATCTGGCTCAGATTCAGTGGTTCGGTGGGCGTCGGATGCAGTTTCACATCCATCTGCTCCAGCTCTTTCAGGTCCCATTGCAGCGGCGTCAGGTCGAAACGGTGGTTGGCTATGTTGGTCGCCGCATTCGGATCGGTACCGATTACCTCCACCGGCAGCATGTGCAAATGCTGCACCCAGCGTTCGCCCTCCTGAGTCTCGCGTGGCACGTGGCAACCGGCGCAGTTCTCGGCAAACAGCGCGCGGCCCTTGGCAGCCAGTGGTTTGTCCACCGCACCCAAGACATCTTCCGGCCAGGCGGGTGGTTGCAGGTGTTGCAGGGTTTCTTCGATTTTGTGCAGATCACGCACGCGGACACTGGAGGCGTAACGGGTATCGCCCTGCAGCGGCTGGCCATTGCTGTCGAAGAAATTCAACGTGGCGCCGACCCCCAGTGCCTCACCGATATTGCGCGCCATCGGTTGCTGCGCCGAGCCGTTCCACTGCACCCAGTCGAACGTCCACATGTCCCACAGTTGCGGGTAGTCCACCGGTGCATTGGCCACGCGGTAGTTGGTGGGGGAGATCGCGTCGCCGAAGGTGGCGTTGGCGATACGGCCGAATGCGTCGGTGCGGCCCGGGCCTTCTTCGGTAGGGTAGAGGCCGCGATGCGTGTCGTTCCAGGCGACTTTGAGGAAGGTGTTCAGCGATTGCTTGAAGTCTTTGCGCAGTTGTTCGCGGCGCGCCTCGTAATCATCGCCCAGAACATTTCTGGCGAAGCGTTCGAATTTCCATGGGTTGTAGTAAGTCGAGGCCAGACTCGCGACCAAGGCTTGTCCGAAACTGCCACCGCGCAATGTAGGAACGCTGGAAGGCAAGACATGCTGCGCCGAACCACCGTCAATTCGCACGGCCTGGCCTTTGAAGCGCAATTCGCCAGTGTGGCAAGCAGCGCAGGTGATATCGAGATATTGCTCGCTGCCACCGGGATTCGCGTGGCGGGCAAAGCCGACCGGCAGATTGCCGGGGTTTTTCGACGTGGCTTTCTGCTGTGGATCAACCAGAAAACCGAAGCGTGCGAGGTATTCCGGGGACGCGAAACGCTGCTGCGAGAAGGGCAGTTCCAGCGCCTCGAACCATTCATAGCGCAGGCCTTTGACCTGTGTGCCTTGCGGCGTGAAGTAGTAGGTCTGGCGTTCCTCCTCGCTCCACTGCTGCAGGTAATGCACCTGTTGGGCCGGGATATAGAATGGAAGTTTCGGGTTGGCGACGAAGTACAGAATCACTGCCAGAGCCAGGCCCAGCAGCACAATGATCAGTGCCAGCACACGGTATAAGAGGCGCAAGATAAACATCCTTGTCGAGTTGTTGCCTTGTTATGCCTCAGCTGTTGCAGGTGCGGCAAGTGGCCATTACGCCAACTGTCGTAGGAAGTCTCATCAGCCCTTGTCAGCTTCAGATGACAGAAGCTTCATCGTCCCTTGGCCCGAATGCGTTTTAATCCCTGAACTTATCGGACATTTCCTGCTCTCATGCCGGTAGCCATTGGTCGTGGCGGCCTGATAAGCTCGCGGCTTTACTCGATTGCCCTTTCGGCGCATGAACAAGGAAATAGCATGAAACAGCATCGGTTGGCGGCGGCGGTAGCCCTGGTTAGCCTGGTCCTCGCGGGTTGTGATTCGCAGACCAGCGTAGAGCTGAAAACCCCGGCGCAAAAAGCTTCCTACGGTATCGGCCTGAACATGGGCAAGAGCCTTGCTCAGGAAGGCATGGATGATCTGGACTCCAAAGCGGTAGCCCAGGGCATCGAAGATGCCGTCGGCAAGAAAGAACAGAAGCTGAAAGACGAAGAACTGGTCGAAGCCTTCGCCGCGCTGCAAAAGCGTGCTGAAGAGCGCATGGCCAAGATGAGCGAAGAGTCGGCAGCCGCCGGCAAGAAATTCCTCGAAGAAAACGGCAAGAAGCCTGGTGTCACCACCACCGCTTCCGGTCTGCAGTACGAAGTGGTCAAGAAAGCCGACGGCCCGCAGCCTAAGCCTACCGACGTCGTGACCGTTCACTACACCGGCAAGCTGACCAACGGCACCGTGTTCGACAGCTCTGTTGAGCGTGGCAGCCCGATCGATCTGCCGGTCAGCGGTGTGATCCCGGGTTGGGTTGAAGGTCTGCAACTGATGCATGTTGGAGAGAAGTACAAACTGTACATCCCTAGCGATCTGGCTTACGGCGCGCAATCGCCAAGCCCGGCAATCCCGGCCAACTCGGTGCTGGTCTTCGACCTGGAACTGCTGGCCATCAAGGATCCAGCCAAAGAAGACGCCGCCGCCAAGTAATCGGCTGTAGCTTCGAAGACAACGCCTCGCATATGCGGGGCGTTGTTGCATCTGGACGATGCTGGCGGTAAACAGAGCGAACGGATGGCGCTTACAGCAGTCCTAGAGATTGAGGCTGCCAGCGCTAGACGCCCTGAGCCGCCAAGTCAATGAAATATTGGGGTTTTTTATGTGAGTAAAAAACGCCCGATCTGAGCGCAGCCCTTATAAAACGGGGCTTTCAGCGCTGAAATGCAGCTCTGTTCACAAGGTTATCCACAATTTGTGTGGATAACATTTCAACGGGAGAAATAGATGAAAGCGCCGTGGAATTTCGCCCGATTTCTGCCCCTCGCCGGTCGATTGCTGGCGCGTGGGCGTCTGCCGACCCTGTTGTTCGCGGTGGCGAGCAAAGGAGCGGCGCAAGGCAATCGCCTTGGCAAACTCAAGGAAGATCTGCGTTTGCTCCAGGCACTGTGTCTTGCATACTGGCGTGGCGAATACCGAGCGATCAGCCCGAAAGCCATCGTCTCGGTGGTGGCGGGCCTGATGTACTTCCTCAGCCCGGTGGATGCGATTCCGGATTTCATCCCGGTGTTCGGTATGCTCGATGACATCGCTGTGCTGGCCTGGCTGATGAAAACCCTCGACGATGAGCTCAATGCTTTTCGGCTCTGGCGCAACCGGCAGCAGCCGGAAAAACTCGCGGTGGTCGAGCGCCTGCCTGATACCCCCGAGCAACTTCAGCTTCAGGGCCCGAAAAAGCCCTGATTCACCCCGCCTGCAGACAGATAGATACCCCCCGCGACCTTGGCCGCTGTTAGGATTACACTTCTAGGGAAAAGTGCCGACTCGCTAAGTGTTGTTGTCCTACGGGGTAGTCATGGATATTCAGATAATTGCACGCGATGGCGAACCCGAATATGCGGTTCTGCCATGGGTTCAGTATCAGGCTCTACTGAAAGCAGCAGGCATCAACGAAACACCGCAGCAGCAGGCGCCAGCGCCGGCCGCCGCAACGCCGGACCCGATTCTTCCAGGTCTGGATCAACTACGCAGTTTGCGCGAAGGGAAGGGCATCGCCATCGAGGCGTTGGCCCGCACGGTAGGCATCAGCCCGTCTTATCTGGCCATGATCGAAAGCGGCGAGCGTCAACCTGACGCCGCGATTCGTCGCAGCCTGGCCTGGGAACTGACGGTGCCGGGTTGGAGGGATGAATCGTGAGCGTACGCATCAGTCGTCAACATTGGGACGGATTGCTCGGGGAGCTGGATCAGGCGCGCAGGCAGCGCCATCTGTTGACTTATCGAGCCTTGCTCGAACGTTTGCAACTGCCGACGCCGGCGATGCAGACGCTGACCGCGGCACTTGAGCATCTGGCCGCACTCGACGCCAAGGCTGAACAGCCATTGCGCAGTTCGCTGGTGATCAGCCAGGGTGCCAGCCGTTTGCCACGTACCGGTTTTTTTGAATGCGTCGAGCGTCTTGGACGCTTTTCCGGGCCGTCCGATGGCGTTGCGGCTGCCTCCTGGCATGCGTCGGAAGTGGTCAGGGTTTTCGAATACGAGTACCCGGAATCGGCGGAGGCCTGAGTGTTCTTACGACTCAAGGCGTCGGCCAGTTACTGGTTGGCCCGTAGGCTGTTTCACTGGTCTTGGTTTGTTCGCCAGCCCAGAGGCTGGCGCTGGCTCGAAGGGCAGTTTGCGCGCATGGCCAATCTTGGCGATGTCGGCGCGCAGAGCTTTTATGGGCACATTCTGACGTTTCGCGGGGTTGGCCTGGGTGCCCGCGAAGAGGGTGTGCGGCTGTTGCGTCTGGCGGCGCTTGCCGGCGACGGCAAAGCGGCCTATCAGGTCGGCGTGATCAGCTTGGCCGGTACGCCGAGCAAAGCGCCGGATCCGACCGAAGCAGCACGCTGGTGGACGCTGGCCGCCAAGGCCGGCCACCCGTTGGCCGAGCTCAAACTCAAAGAGTTGAGCGCTCGGGATTAAACCCGGTAAATCATTTTGTATCGCTCGATAAACGTGGCGTGAGGGAAACCTCACGCCACGTTTGCGTTTATCGCTATACGTTTTGTAGTAATCACCCTTTTGCGGATTAGTCCTACAGCAAACACCTACTCGCCTGACTTCTTTCCTGATTGATCCCCCGCAAAGTCCCCGCGCCTAATTTTTGCGCGAGGGAACGCTCATGTTTGACCCGGTTTTTCATTCCACCCCGCATCGTCGCGTGCGCTGATGGAAGCCGTCAGCCGTATCGAGCAGGAACTCGACAGCTTCCCCGACACCCTCAGCCTCTATCGCCAGCAGCTTGAACATTGGTTCAGCAGAGCGGCCGATCAGGTCAGCCATGCGGCGGATTTGCCGTCGCTGATGGGCATGGAGCGGATCATCCGTTTCGGTGATCGCATCACCGCTGTCAGCACAGGAGACAGTGAGTTTGCCTCCGGCGTCGTGCAGTGCCCGAAAAGCGGGGTGCTGACGATCGAGAGCAAGTTCGAGTCGGTGTACGACATTCCGCTGGGCGACATCGTGGTGGATGTGGTCGCGGTGGATGATGGCCAAACCTCCCCCGTCGCACTGGATGCGCAAGGCCGGGGAACATTCAGCGGTACGCCAGGCAAGTTCTATCGCGTGCAGGTGCACAGCGACGTTACCCCGGAGCAGATCGAGGCACTGTTCCAGTCCTACGACGGCTTGACCGGCGAGCTGGATGGCTGGTTGCGCAGCGAGTGGCAGGGGTTCAAGCCGCAGTGGTCGCAGTCGGTGGCGACGGCGGCGGGCAACGGCATGCTCGCCGGGAGCTGGGCGGCGATCGAGGGGGTATGGGACAGCATCGGCATGCTGTCGGAGATTCTCAAGGATCCAGGCGCATTTGCCGAGCGGCTGGGAAGCGGCGCGGCTGATCTGATTCATCTCGCAGAATCAGCTCCGGATGTCATGCAGAAACTGCAGTTGCTGGTCAGTGATGAAGCGGCGCTGTGTTTGCTGTTGCGTGCGGCGAGTCTCTGGCTGGAGATGCTGCCGCCCAGCCAGATCGCCGGCAAAACCGCTGAAACGGCGTCGATGATGATCGTGCAGGTGCTGATCGATGTGCTGATCGGCGTTGTGTTGACATTCGTCGGGGCTGGCGCCGGGATCGCTTATCTGACGCTACGCCTGGCGGATCGCGCCGCCCAGTTGCTCTCGGTTGTGAAACGCCTGGTCAAGGCGATGTTCGGCATCGTCAACACGTTCATCCATTACGTCGATCAATACAAAACTGTCGCCGCGCGGGGCATTGCCGCCGGGGTGAAAAAGGGCCGCATGCAATTGCGCTGGGATGCGAAGCGCAATGCCGCCCTGAAGAAAAACGAGCATCACGATAACGCTCCCGATCAAGCGAAAAACCCCAACGGCGACAGCGCCGACTGCGCGCCGCTGACCTGCACCAACGGCTGTCCGGTGTCGATAGTCACCGGTGAAGAACTGCTGACCCTGACCGACGGCACGCTCGATGGGGTGTTGCCGTTCGAGTTCACCCGGTTGTACCGCACCAGCGCGGTGGAGGTTGATGTCGGGCTGGGGTTTGGCTGGAGCCATTCGCTGGCGCATCGGCTGGAGTTCGATGGCGAGGCGGTGATCTGGGTCGATCACGAGAACCGCCGCACGCGGTTTCCGTTGCCCAGCGTGGAGCGCCCGCAGATTCACAACAGCCTGTCGCGGGCGGCGATTTTTCTCGGGGATGAACCCGAGGAACTAATCCTCGCGCTGGCCGGGGATACAGCGCGGTTTTATCACTTTCGTGCCGGGCGGCTGGTGGCGGTCAGTGATGCGTATGGCAATCGGCTGACGGTGCATCGCGATCATCAACAGCGGGTTTTCCGCCTGGACAATGGCGCGGGTCGGTCGCTGCTGTTGCGTTATGACCGGGCGCATCTGGTGGCGGTTGATTACCAGGTGCTTGAGGCTGATGGCTGGCGCACCGAGCAAACGCTGGTCAGTTATTGCTACGACGCGCGTCAGCGTTTGTTGGCTGCGACCAACGCCGTCGGTGACAGCGAGCGTTACGACTACGACGATCAGCACGTCATCCTGCAGCGGCAACTGACCGGCGGCGCGAGCTTCTTCTGGGAATGGGAACGCTCGGGCAAGGCGGCGCGCTGCGTGCGCCACTGGGCGTCGTTCGCGCAGATGGACACCCGTTACGTCTGGGCCGATGACGGCAGCGTCGCGGTGCACTACGTCGATGGCAGCGAAGAAACCTACGTCCACGACGACAGCGCACGGCTGGTGCGCAAGGTCGAGGCCGATGGCGGTGAGCACCTCAAGGCCTATGACGACCAGGGCCGGCTGATCGCCGAGCAGGATCCGCTGGGCGCGGTCACCGAATACCGCTACGACGACGTCGGACGGCTGATCGCGCTGCTTCCGCCGGACGATGAGCCAACGTCCTACGAGTACCGCAACGGTTTCCTGCACAGCCGTTCTCGCGGCGAGGCGGTGTGGACGTTTCGGCGCAACGCCGAGGGCGATGTCACCGAGACGGTCGATCCCGACGGACAGGTCACCCATTACTACTACGACACGCGCGGGCAGTTGCTGTCGATCCGCTACCCGGACAGCAGCAGGCACAAGTTGTCGTGGAACGACCTCGGGCAACTGATCGAGGAAACCCTGCCCGACGGTGGAGTACGGCGCTTTTCCTACGACGAGCGGGGGCGACGGACGACCACTTGCGACGAATACGGCGCGATCACCCGTCAGCAGTGGGATGCGGTTGGCCGACTAATTCAAACGACATTTCCTACAGGCGCCACCCGCGCCTACAGCTATGGCGCTTACGGCCAAGTCACTGCCGAACGCGACGAACTCGGGCGCATCACCCGCTACGAGTATGACGACGACCTGCACCTCGTCTCGCGCAAGATCAACCCCGACGGCACGCGGGTGCAGTACCGCTACGACCATGCGCAGTTGTTGCTCACGGAAATCGAGAACGAATCCGGGGAAAAGTACCGCCTGGACTACACGCCAACCGGATTGATCCGACAGGAAACCGGCGTCGACGGCCGGCGCACCGCCTACGCCTACGACCGCAACGGGCACCTGCTGGAAAAAACCGAGTTCGGCGATGACGGCTCGACGCTGGTCACCACCTACGCGCGTGATGCGGCCGGGCGCTTGCTGCTCAAAACCCTGCCCGACGGGGTTGAGGTGGCTTACACCTACGACCGACTGGGCCGTTTGACCGGGGTTGATGACGGCCAGCAACATCCACTGGCCTTCGAATACGACCGGCAGGACCGGCTGATCACCGAGCATCAGGGCTGGGGCACCCTGCGTTACACCTACGACGCCTGCGGCCAGCTCAAGCGCCAGCGTCTGCCGGACAACAGCAAGCTCGACTATCACTACGCCAAGGGCGGCGCGCTGACCGCCATCGACCTCAATGGCACGCGGCTGACCAGCCATCAGTTTGAATGCGGTCGTGAGCAACAACGCCAGCAAGGCCTGCTGCTCAGCGATTATGCCTACGACGATCAGGGACGTTTACTCGCCCACGCTGTAGGCCATCAGCACGACTCGCTGTATCGCCGGGATTATGCCTACAGCGCCAACGGCAACCTCGAGCACATCGCCGACAGCCGCCACGGCCAGCGCACCTACGGCTACGACGCCCTCGACCGCTTGATCCGCGTCCGCCACTCGCGCGACGAACTACCCGAATCCTTCGCCCACGACCCAGCCGGCAACCTGCTGATGCAAGATCGCCCCGGCCCGACCCGGATCAAGGGCAATCGCCTGCTGATGCAGGGCGACCGCCATTACGACTACGACGCCTTCGGCAACCTGATCCGCGAACGCCGTGGCCGCGACCAGCAACTCGTCACCGAATACCGCTACGACTGCCAGCACCGCCTGATCGGCCTGACCCGCGCCGACGGCCAAACCGCGACCTACCAATACGACGCCTTCGGCCGACGCATCCGCAAAACCGTCGACGGCCAGACCACCGAATTCTTCTGGCAAGGCGACCACCTCGTCGCCGAAAGCAGCAAAACCCACCACCGCAGCTACGTCTACGAACCCGGCACCTTCCGCCCCCTGGCGCTGCTCGACGGCAAAGGCCCGAAACGCGCTTGCCCGTTCTACTACCAACTCGACCACCTCGGCACGCCGCAGGAACTCACCGACTACAGCGGCGAAATCGTCTGGTCGGCGCAATACGACGCCTACGGCAAGGTGTCGGCGATCACCCTCGCGGGCGAGGACTACCTGGACCAGCCGCTGCGCTTTCAGGGGCAGTATTTCGATGCGGAAAGCGGGCTGCATTACAACCGGCATCGGTATTACGACCCGAGGTTGGGGCGGTATTTGACGCCGGATCCCATCAAGTTGGCGGGTGGGTTGAATCAGTACCAGTACGTGCCGAATCCGACGGGGTGGGTGGATCCGTTGGGGTTGAACTCTAACTGCCCGCCGCCGAATAGGCCGGGCTGTACGGTACCTGGTGCGAGTGATGGAGCTAAGGTTGATGAAGAAGAGCCTGAACTTCCGAAGCCGAAATTAAGCGCAAGAGAGGCCGCGAAGAAAGAGGTTGAGAGGTTAAATGACAGTCAGGGGATGCACATGGTTGGTAAGCATGGCCCTGAGCTGCCAAATGAAAAATTTAAAAAAAGGGCTATTGATGGGACGGACCCGATTACGGGTCAACCAAGAAGAGGTCGAAATGCTGGTGTAGGTAATCCGAGCTCCAGATTTTACAGTTGGGAAATAATGCTTGAAGCCTATGTTCTCGCGACCACCAGGGTTGAACGCGGACTCCCTCGTTTCACCGGACAGGATAGTCAGGGAGCTAACGTTGTAAAAATGAGGCTTCCTAACGCTGGGGAAGGTTATAAGCCAAATAGAAGGGATAAAGAAAACCCTCGATTAATTACCAATATGGGAGGGTTCGAAATGAAGTTCGACCCCATAACAAACCTACCATTTACTCTTTATCCAACGGAGTGATTTTATGTACATTGATCCTGAAACGTCGAAGCCTTATCTACCGACCCCAGCATATTTTTTGTGTTGTTTTGATGTGTATGATCGCGAAGAAACCTTGGGGGTGGAGCTTGAAAGATATAATCCGAACACAGTCGTAGATAGGGAGGAACTTATTTTAAAGTATTGCATACCTATGAATAGGTCGTATCGTCAAAAATTTTTGCTTGTGGAGTGTCTCAAGTTTGCGTTGCAAGACGAGAGGTACGATTTTAGATCCTTATTCCAGTATGATCCTGAGGCTTATTGTTCATTTCCGGATGGTTGGGATGAAATGGTCGATTCAAGGGTTTTTTTTGAAGATATATATCGGATAGCTATGGTTGAATGGGGTGCCGAGTTGAAGAAGGCTGGTTTGGAAGATCAAGCTACTTGGTAAGTGCGTTAGCTGATGATGCTGGTGTGGAGTGGTAATAGAAGATGTTCAGAGGTGTTTACAGTTCGCGGTTTTTAACCCATCGAGCGCAGTTGAATGCTTTAAATGAAGCGATGACAAGAGAGGCACGGAAGATGTCGCGATTCACGGGAGAAGACAGCATGGGTAATTTGGTTGTGAGAATGGCTGCCGAAAATGTGGGGGAAGGGTACGAACCTAACCCATCAGATCCATCAGAACCCCGCTACATTCAAAAAATGAATGGGTTTGAAATGAAATTTGACTTTGAAACATTGCAACCTTTCGCTCTATATCCGGTGGAGCACGTTTGATGTTGATGCATCCCTATCTTGATGTTCCATACAGCCCTAAGTTGAAGCACTTTCTTGGTGGGTTTGATATATACGATCGCGAAGAGACGCTGGGCGCAGAGTTGGCAGAGTACGATCCTGAGTGTCCTTCAGATAGAGCGGAATTAATTTATAAATTTATTGTGAGAAGATTTTCGGGTTTGACTCATCGGCACAAGTTTGTCTTGTTTTTTGTATTGGGTGAGGCTCTGGATGGCGAAGCGAGTAAGCTCTCTGAGGTTTTTAAACATGATCCTTTTTCTCATTCATTGCTTCCACTTGGCTGGAATGAAATAAAAGATCCCAGGAGTTTTTTTGAGCATGTGTACTCTATTCTCTCCGAAGTTTGGATTGATGAGTTGTATCTCGCCAGTCAGGAAGACTGCTCCACGTGGTAGCCGGCATTAGAAGCGGAATCTTGAGTGATGCTACTGGCCCCTTCGCGAGCAAGCCCGCTCCCACAGGGGATGATGTTGTTTGGAGAGTCAGCGTTGGCCAATCAGTTGCGGCAGTTGAAGGTCGGCAGCAGCAAGGCTATCAATCACATGCACACTATACCCCGGAACATTCTTCGCATGATGCTTCGCCTGCGAAGCCATTTCCGCGAGTTGGCTGGCATCCAGTTCTGCGCAGGCCTCGGGTTGCAGGTGGACTACGCCGATCGATAACGATAGAAGTGGAAACTCCTGCCGCACACCCTGGCGATTCGGCGCGATGAAGCAGCCGGCCTCAAGATGCTCAGGGCGATAGAAGCGGCGGCATTGGCTCTGGAAGTCGTCGAGCAGTTGGTTGAGGCGTTTGCGCCAGTCTTCCGGGCCGAGTACCAGAAGGAAGTCGTCGCCGCCGATGTGGCCGACGAAGTCGCGGGACGGGTCGACGCGTTCGTTCAGACATTGCGCCAGGCACAGCAGGACTTCGTCGCCACGGCCGTAGCCGTAGATGTCGTTGAAGGGTTTGAAGCTGTCGATGTCGACGTAGCAGATGATCGATTCGCGGCCCTGTTGCAGCAGGCGGGTCAGGCATTGCTGGATCGGCACGTTGCCGGGCAGCAGGGTCAGTGGGTTGGCGTAGCGGGCCTGCTGGATTTTCAGTTCGGTGATCAGTTTGAGCACGTCGATCACCCGACCGAGGCCGAGATAACCGCCGTTGAGGGTGATGATGAAATCTTCTTCGATGCGCTGCCGGGCGCGGCTGGTGATCAGGCGGCTGACCTGTTGCAGCGACTGGCTCATTTCCACGGCGAGGAAGTCGTCGTTCATCAGGCGGCTGATCGGTTTGCGTGCGAACAGGTCGGTGGCGAACGGTTTGAGAAGTGCGTCGGACAACGAATGGCGATGGACGATGCCGCACGGCTGGCCCTGTTCGTCGAGCACCGCCAGTGAGTTCAGATTGGCCTGGCGGCGGAAAGCTTCCAGCACCGTGGCGGTCGGTGTGTCGCGATGCACCGCCGGTTGGTCGTTGAGCAGGGCGCTGAGGTCGCTGCCTTCGTCGTTCAATGCCACGGCGCTGCTGTCGTGTTTCGGCATCAAGGCCCGGGCATCGCGGGGCGGATGCTCCTGTGGACGACCGAGCAGATAACCCTGCACCAGATCGACGCCCATCTCGGTCAGCACTGCCAGTTCTTCCGGCAACTCGATCCCCTCGGCAATCACCTGCGCCCGCGAGGCCTTGGCGATTTGCAGGATCGAGCCGACGAACTCGCGTTTCAATGCGTCCTGATGGATGCCGTCGATGAAGTGGCGGTCGATTTTCACATAGTCCGGACGCAGCTCCGACCATAGACGCAAGCTCGAATAGCCGGCACCCAAGTCATCCAGTGCAATCGAAAATCCCATCGCCCGATAGTGATGCAGCGCGGTTTGCAGCAACTGGAAATCGTCGATTGGCGTCTGTTCGGTGAGTTCGATCACTACTTGGCTGGGTGGAATACCGAAGTCTTGCAGCAGTTGCAGGGTCCGCCCCGGTTGGTGCGCGGCTTCGAGCAGGGATTCCGGTGAAACGTTGAGGAACAGCTTGCCCGGCAGTTGCTGCTCGTTGAAACGACGGCAGGCAGACTGGCGGCAGGCAATCTCCAGTTCACTCAAACGGCCGGCTTGACGCGCCACCGCGAACAACGCGATAGGCGAGTGCAGAGGGCTGTTGGACGGGCCACGGGTGAGGGCTTCGTAGCCGAGAATACGACGCTCGGAGAGACAGATGATCGGCTGGAACAGGCTGTGCAAACCGCTTTGAGTCAGGATCGAGCTCAAGGCACTCAGCTGTTCGGTCGTGGTCATGGCAATCTCTGGCGATAAAAAAAGGACTGGTAGCGCTCTTGCTTGAAGAGGCGCTCCCAGTCCTTTATTTCACGACAGAATGATGACTGTTTGATGACGCTCCGGGGAGCGTCACCACTAAATTGCCATCATCTTACTTTTTGGCCACCTGATTGCTCAGCTTCAGGTAATCCAGCAGCACGCGCCCGGTTTCGCTCAGGTAGGCGTCGTCTTCCGGTTTGACCTTGTCCGGCTCAGCTGCAGCCAGCGCGTCTTCATCTTCTTTCTTCAGCTCTTTGAGCGGTTCTTCGCCTTTGGCTTTGCGACGGATGTTTTCCATGGCCAGTTGCTTGGCATCGATGTCCGCATGCTGGGCACGGCGGTCGGCTTCGTTGAGGCTGACGGTTTTTTCTTCCATCAGCTTCTGCGCCAGGGCCAGCTTGTCACGGATGAACACGAACTCGGCATCTTTGGCGCTGCGTGCGTCATGCTCGGACTTGAGCTGCGCCAGGTACGGCTTGAACGGATCGGAGGCCGGCTTGATCGCTGCCTTGATGGTATCCCACGGCATGGCTTCCGGCAGGGCGCTTTCGCCGATTTCCTTGGTGTCGATGATCGATGGGTAGTCGATGTCCGGCAGTACGCCCTGATGCTGGGTGCTCTGCCCGGAAACCCGGTAGAACTTGGCCAGGGTCAGTTTCAGTTCGCCATGGTTCAGCGGCTGAATGGTCTGCACGGTGCCTTTGCCGAAGGTCTGGCCACCGATGATCAATGCACGATGGTAGTCCTGCATGGCGCCGGCGAAGATCTCCGAAGCCGAGGCGGACAGGCGGTTGACCAACAGTGCCATCGGGCCTTTGTAGAACGCGCCCGGGTTTTCATCTTCCAGCACATCGACGCGGCCATCGGCGTTACGCACGAGTACGGTCGGGCCTTTGTCGATGAACAGGCTGGTCAGCTCGGTGGCTTCCTGCAGGGAGCCGCCGCCGTTGTTGCGCAGGTCGATGACCACGCCGTCGACTTTCTCTTTCTGCAGTTCGGTCAGCAGTTTCTTGACGTCACGGGTGGTGCTCTTGTAGTCCGGATCACCGGCACGGAACGCCTTGAAGTCGAGGTAGAACGCCGGGATCTCGATGATGCCGAGCTTGTAGTCCTTGCCGTCCTGTTTCAGGTTCAGCACGGATTTTTTCACTGCCTGGTCTTCAAGCTTCACCGCTTCGCGAGTGATCGGCACGATCTTGCTGGTCTGGTCGTTCGGCGCATTGCTGGCCGGAATCACTTCCAGGCGCACCACGGTGCCTTTCGGGCCGCGGATCAGCTTGACCACTTCGTCCAGGCGCCAGCCCACCACGTCAACCATCTCTTTGTTGCCCTGGGCAACGCCGATGATCTTGTCGGCCGGTGCAACCTGCTTGGTCTTGTCGGCCGGGCCTGCCGGCACCAGGCGCACGACTTTCACTTGATCGTTGTCGCTCTGCAACACGGCGCCGATGCCCTCGAGGGACAGGCTCATGTTGATGTCGAAGTTCTCCGCGTTATCCGGCGACAGATAGTTGGTGTGCGGGTCGTAGGACATGGCGAAGGTGTTGATGTACGCCTGGAAGATGTCTTCCGCACGAGTCTGGTCCAGGCGCGCCAACTGGTTCTTGTAGCGCTTGGTCAGGGTTTCCTGGATCTGCTTGGAATCCTTGCCGGCGATCTTCTGCCGCAGCACTTCGTCCTTGACGCGTTTGCGCCACAGGTCGTCGAGTTCAGCGGTGGATTTGAGCCAAGGGGCGTCCTTGCGATCGATCAGCAAGGTTTCCTTGGTGGTGAAGTCCATCTTGTCGACGCCCTTGTTCAGCTCCGCAATGGCGAAGTCCAGGCGCGCCTTGACGCGGTCCAGATAGCGCTTGTAGATGGTGAACCCGGCGTTGAGGTCGCCGCTTTTGAGGAAGTCGTCGAACTGGGTCTTCCACTTGTCGAATTCGGCGATGTCGCTGGCCATGAAGTAGCTGCGCGACGGGTCCAGCAGCTTGATGTAGCTGTCGTAGATGATCACCGAGCGCGCATCGTCGAGCGGCGGCTTGCTGTAGTGGTGACGCTTGAGCAACTCGACGACGTTGAGGCTGGCGATCACTTCGTCGCGATCCGGCTGCAACTTGTCCCAGCTGTTGGCTGCGAATGTAGTGCCCGACACCGGCAACAAGCCGATACCGATGAAAAGAGCGAGGGCGGTGCTGGGGAGCAAATGCTTCATGCTGATTCGACGCGGGGACAATTGATAACGCATATTAGGCCGTCTTTGAAGTCGCCGGTTCTACGAGAGCCGGTCGCATAATGCAAAAAGCCCGGCGCTACAGCTTCGGGCTCAGTCCAGACTCACTATGGAGGCACTGTGAAGGCATTGCAAGGCGTTGAAGGTCAAGTGGCATGGCTTGAAGAGCCGAGTCCGGCATGTGACGTAGGACAAGTGCGCATTCGCGTGGCGGCTGCGGGCCTCAATCGCGCCGATTTATTACAGAAAGCCGGGCTTTATCCACCGCCGCCGGGCGCCAGTCAGGTGCTCGGTCTGGAGTGTTCCGGGGTGATCAGCGAAGTCGGCGCCGGCTCGTCCTGGCAGGTCGGCGACCGGGTCTGCGCCTTGCTGGCCGGGGGCGGAATGGCCGAGGAGGTGGTGGTCGATGGACGGCACGTGCTGCCGGTGCCCGAGGGTGTTTCGTTGATCGAGGCCGCGGCATTACCCGAGGTTTATGCAACGGTCTGGCTCAACGTGTTTCAACTGGCGGCGCTGAAACCCGGCGAGAAGGTTCTCCTGCACGCCGGGGCCAGTGGAATTGGTTCAGCCGCCATTCAGCTGTGCAAGGCGTTCGGCAATCCCTGTTGGGTCAGCGTCGGGTCGGCTGAGCGATTGGCCTACTGTGAGGCGCTGGGAGCCCAGGGCGGCGTGGTGCGCACCGATGATCTGGAAAGCCTGCGCGACTTCGGGCCGTTTGACGTGATCCTTGATCCGGTCGGCGGCAACTATGCGGCACTGAACCTCAAGCTGACGGCGCTGGACGGACGCTGGGTACTGATCGGCCTGATGGGCGGACGTGAGGCGAAACTGGACCTGGCACAGGTACTGGCCAAGCGCGTGCAGTTGCTCGGTTCGACGTTGCGCAGTCGCGACGATCAGTTCAAGGCCGACCTGTTCAGCGATTTGAGCCAGCATGTGTGGCCGCTGTTTGCCGAAGGGCGGTTGAGTCCGCAATTGGCGAAAACCTTCCCGGTGAAAGACGCCGAAGCGGCGTTTGCCGAGCTGGCGAGTAATACGGTGTCGGGGAAAGTGGTGCTGGTGATTGACGACAGTCTGAGCTGAAAACACAAACCCCTGTGGGAGCGGGCTTGCTCGCGAAAGCGGTGAATCAGACACGAATTTATCGACTGACACTCCGCCTTCGCGAGCAAGCCCGCTCCCACAGTTGGATCTATGTTTACTTCCAGAGATGGATCGGCCAGCCGGATTTTTCGGCATGCTCCAGCAGCGCCGGATCCGGATTCACCACATGCGGGAAATCCACCTTCAGCAGCAACGGCAAGTCATTGCGTGAGTCGGAGTAGAAACTCGCGCCTTCCAGATTCTCTTCCTCGGCGTCCAGCCATTCCAGCAGGCGAGTGATCTTGCCTTCGCGGTAGGTCAGCGTGCCGACGGTCTGGCCAGTGTAAACGCCGTGCGCAACGTCCAGTTCGATGCCGAGAATTTCGTCGATGCCCAGGCGCTCGGCGATCGGTTTGACCAGGTGCGTGCCGGAAGCCGAGATCACCAGAATCCGGTCGCCGGCCTTGCGGTGGGCGGCGATGGTTTTGGTCGCGTCGCTGAAGATGATCGGTTCGATGAAGTCTTCCACCCATGGGCCGACCAGGTGTTCGACCTCTTCCGGGGTGCGCCCGATCATCGGTTCGAGGCTGAATTCCATGTACTCTTCCATGCGCAATTTGCCATGGCTGTAGGCGTCCATCAGCTCGTTGTTCTTGCGCATGAACGACTCGGGATCGACCCAGCCCAGGCGCCCCATCTGCTCGCTCCAGAGGGTGGCGCAGTCGCCGTGGATCAGGGTTTCGTCCAGATCAAAAATTGCCAGGGCCATCAGTGCAGTTCTCTCTTCAACGTCAGCAAAGTCATCAGGCTACCTCACACAGGGCCGTCGGATCGATGGAAAGCGCCAGACGCTGACCGTCGGGATGCAGATCCGCCGCCGAGCGGTTGAGCACGTCCACCACCAGTTCCACGCCACGCGCCTCGACTCGATAGCGGATCACGTTACCGAGCAGGCTGTGGCTGCGGATCTGTGCATCGAGTTCGCCATTGAGGCTCAGTTCGATGGCTTCCGGGCGAATCGCGATGCGGTGGTTGATCGGCCGTTGCAACAGCTTCGAGGCGCTGTCGGCGTCAAGCAAGTTGTAGTTGCCGATGAAGCCTGCGGCGAAGACATCGACCGGTGCGGTGTAGAGGGTTTCGGCATCGCCGCTCTGCACGATCTTCCCTTGGTTCATCAGGAAAATCCGGTCGGACATGGTCAATGCTTCTTCCTGGTCGTGGGTGACGAAAATCGTGGTCAGGCCGAGTTCGCGCTGGATCTGTCGGATCTGTTCACGCAGGTGTTTGCGGATACGCGCATCCAGCGCCGACAGCGGTTCATCCAGCAGTAACAGGCGTGGACGGGTCACCAGCGAGCGGGCGAGGGCCACGCGTTGACACTGGCCGCCGGAGAGCTGATGCGGATAACGGCTGGCGAAGTCGTTGAGCTCAACCATTTTCAGCACCTCGGCGACACGTTTGTGGCTGTCGTCGGCATTGACCTTTTGCATGCGCAGGCCGAAGGCGACGTTCTGTTCGACGGTCATGTTGGGGAACAGCGCGTAGCTTTGGAACACCATGCCGATCCCGCGTTTCTGCGGGCTCAGCGGCACGATGTCGACGCCATCAAGCAGGATCTTGCCGCCATCCACCGGCGTCAGCCCGGCTATGCAGCGCAGCAGCGTGGACTTGCCGCAACCCGATGGGCCGAGGAGGGTGACGAATTCACCCTTGTTGATCTCGCAGTTGATGTCGCTGAACACGGTCGTGCCCGCGTAGTTTTTCTGCAGGTGTTGGACGCTGACATAGCTCATTCGCTTTTGTCCTTGTTCAAGATGTTGGCGATCCAGGTCAGGACCAGCACGAAAAAGAAGTACGAGATCACCAGCGCACTGGTGAAGTGGCCGCTGCTGTTGCGCATGTTGTTCAGGTACACCTGCAGGGTTTCGTAGCGCGTGCCAACGAGGATGTTGGCGAACACGAACTCACCGAACAGGAACGAGAACGACAGCAGTAACGCGACCATCAGGCCCTTGCGCAGGTTCGGCAGCACCACCAGAAATGCCGCCTGAAAGGTGCTGGCGCCGAGCAGTTGCGCAGCGTCCATCAGGTCGCGCAGGTTGATCGCCTGCAGGTTGTTGGTGATCGCCCGGTACATGAACGGCAGCGCCACGGTGAAGTAGCAACCGATCAGAATCCACGGCGTGCCGACCATCGCCAGCGGCCCGGAACCGTACAGTTGCAACAGACCCACCGACGACACCACCGGCGGCACCGCGAAGGGCAGCAGGATCAGGATGTTCATCAGCGCATCGAGTTTCGGGAAGTGGTAATGCACCACGAACAGCAGCGGCAGGATCAGCACCACCGACAGCACCAGCGCGCCGACGCACACCAGCAGCGACTGGCCGAAGGCATGCAGGAAGCGCGGGTCGCTCCACAACTGGAGGTACCACTTGAAGGTGAAACCGCTGGGCAGGATGGTCGCCGACCAACTGCTGGCAATCGAGTAGATCAGCGTGCCCACCAGCGGCAGCAGCAGAATCGCGAACAGCAGATAAACCACGACGCGGTGGTAGACGCCGGCCGGGCCGGATTCAGCGCGAGACATGGTAGCTCCTCTTCAGCAGCAGTTGATGCACGACGGTGACAATGGTCATCAACGCCACCAGCACCACAGCCAGGGCGCTGGCCAGATTCGGATCGAGGGAAATGTCCCCGGAAACCATCGCCGCAATGCGGATCGGCAGCACATTGAAGTTGCCGGTGGTCAAGGCGTACACCGTGGCGTAGGCGCCGAGGGCGTTGGCCAGCAGGATCACGAAAGTGCCGAGCAGGGCCGGGGTCAGCACCGGCAGACCGATGTGGCGCCAGAACTGCCAGCCGTTGGCGCCGAGCAGCGCGGCGGACTCGCGCCAGTCTTCACGCAAGGCGTCGAACGCCGGGTAGAGCAGCAGCACGCCGAGGGGAATCTGGAAATAGGTGTAGAGGATGATCAGACCGGTTTTCGAGTACAGGTTGAAGTCCTGAATGATCCCGGCCTGCTTGAGCATGATGGTAATGCTGCCGTTGAAGCCGAGCAGGATGATGAACGCGAACGCCAGCGGCACCCCCGCGAAGTTGCTGGTCATGTTGGCGAAGGCATTCACGAAGTTGCGCAGTTTCGAGTCGACCCGGCGCAACGAATACGCACCGAGCACGGCGATGATGATGCCGAATACGCTCGACCAGAAACTGATCTCCAGGCTGTACTGAATCGCCTGCAAATAGAACTTCGAGCTGAAGATCTTGCTGAAGTTGGCGAAGCCCCAGCCGAACTCTTCCGATTGCAGGCTGTTGATCATCACCCAGACCAGCGGGGCGATTTCGAACACGATAAAGAACAGCGCGAACGGCACCAGACACAGGGCCGCCAGCCATTTGCCGCGAGTCATGGCATTCACTTGAGCAGCTCCCGGCACACAGGTTTGTCGTGAGGGACGCCGAGCAGTTCGCAGACCGTGCCGCAGATCTCGGTCTGCTTCGGCGCGGCGTCAGCATTCAGGCTGAAGGCGTTGCCGAGGACGAACAGCGGCACCTGGCGCTCTTCCGGTAGCAAGCCGTTGTGCGAGCGGTCGTTGTTCATGCCGTGATCGGCAGTCACCAGCACCTGATAATCCGCGTCGAGCCAGCCTTGCAGGTAGTCGGCGAGGATGATGTCCGCCGAGCGCGCGCTGTTGCGGTATTGCGCGGAATCGAGGCCGTGCTTGTGGCCGGCGTCGTCGATGTTCATCGGGTGGATCAGCAGGAAGTTCGGCGCATGGCGCAGGCGCAGGTGTTCCGCGTCGGCGAACAGGTGCGAATCCGGGTAGTGATCGTTCCAGTAGAAATGCCCGTGCTGGATCGGTAACGCTGGATCGTCGGTATGACGGTCGCGGGCCGCTACGAACGGTGAGCGGTTGTACAGCTCGCTGACCCAGTGATAGGCCGCTGCGGCGGTTTTCAGGCCGGCGTCGCGGGCGTAGTGATAGATGCTGCGCTGGTTGGACAGGCGCGCAACATTGTTGTGGACGATGCCGCTGTCGATCGGCGGCACGCCGGTAAGGATGCATTCGTAAAGCGGTCGGGACAGGGCCGGCAACTCGCACTCCAACTGATAGAGCGCGGCGCGTCCTGCGCCAACGTAAGCCTGCAGATGCCCCATGGCGTGACGCGCGACCTCGTAATTGAGACCGTCGAGCACGACAAGGATGACGTTGTGCTTCATAGGGGCAAAAACTCCGCGAAAACAGGAAATTTCAGATTCAACCTGGATCCCCTGTGGGAGCGGGCTTGCTCGCGAAGGCGGAGTGTCAGTCGATAGATACTTGACTGATCCACCGCCTTCGCGAGCAAGCCCGCTCCCACATTTGGATCTCCAATGGATCCAGCAGTGGGGATTTACAGGATTACTTCATCTCTACGATGACTTCTTCGTTCCACTTCTGTGGCAGGGCCTTGGAGGTTTTTTCCCAGGCGTCGGCGTCCTTGATCGGCGTGACCTTCTTGTACTGCTCGTTTGGCAGCAGCTTGGCCTTCACGTCTTCCGGCAGTTGCAGGTGTTCGGCGCGGATCGGACGAGCATTGCCGCGAGCGAGGTTGGTCTGGCCGGCGTCGCTGAAGATGTATTCGCGGGTCAGCTTGGCGGCGTTCGGGTTTTTCGCGTACTTGTTGATGATGGTGGTGTAGCCGGAAATCACCGAGCCATCCGACGGGATCAGCACCACGTAGTCATCCGGGTTGGCCATCTTGGCCTTGTAGCTCAGGCCATTGAAGTCCCAGACCACGCCGACTTCGATCTCGCCTTTTTCCATGGTGGCGATGGTCGGGTTGGCCATCGACAGGCGACCCTGCTTGGCGATGTCTGCAAACAGCAGCAGGGCCGGCTGGATGTTTTTCTCGTCGCCACCGTTGGCCAGGGCAGCGGCCAGTACGCCGTTGGCGGCTTGCGCGGCGGTGCTTACGTCACCAATGGAAACCTTGTATTTACCGCCCTTGAGGTCAGCCCATTTGGTCGGGACTTCGGAGCCGTGCAGCAGCTTCTTGTTGACGATGAAGGCGATGGTGCCGGTGTAGGCCAGTGCCCAGTTGCCGTCCTTGTCCTTGGCCCAGTCCGGGACTTGATCCCAGGTGCTTGGTTTGTACGGTTGCACCACGCCCTGCTTGACCGCGATCGGACCGAAGGCGGCGCCGACGTCGCCGATGTCGGCAGTGGCGTTGTCTTTTTCGGCGGCGAACTTGGCGATTTCCTGGGCCGAGCTCATGTCGGTGTCGATGTGTTTCAGGCCATAGGTCTTGGCCAGGTCTTCCCAGGTGCCTTTCCAGTTGGCCCAGTCATCGGGCATGCCGACGCTGTTGACGGCGCCTTCCGCTTTCGCAGCGGCTTCGAGGGTTTTCAGGTCGGTACCCGCCGCCATGGCGGAGGTGCACATTGCAATGGTCGAGCCTAACAGTGTTGCCAGGAAAAGCTGTTTCATTCCGAAGCTCCTTGGTCGTGTTCAACGCTGCGATTGCGGTTTGTGTTGGTCTAGGTCAGCAATACCTGAGCCAATTTAAGGGGGCTGGATGACACTTTGATGTCGGCGGTCGCCCGGCAGGCCTTTTATTGGCCCGGTTTCGGCGCTTGCCCGGTAAGCGTAGACCAAGGTCAAAGCCCCGGCGGACAAGGCACTTGGCCGATGTATTGCAAGTCATGAGGGCGACCGTCGGGCGGGTTTGTCATCTCTCGGTCATCTGCACTGCCTAGGCTTGCAATACAAGGAAACGGCTTGCAGGCCGTACGGTTTTTGCCCCGAAACAGTGCTGGTCTAGTCCAGATAGGTAACGTTGATGCGCGATGAGGCAACAAAAGCGGTGACAGCGATTAGTCAGGTGCTGCAGGAGCAACTTGATCACGGCCTGCTCGCGTCCGGGAGCAAGTTGCCGGCCGAGCGCAAGCTCAGTGAGTTGTTCGGCACCACGCGCATTACGGTGCGTGAGGCCTTGTTGCAGTTGGAGGCGCAGGGGCAGATCTATCGCGAGGAGCGCCGTGGCTGGTTCGTTTCGCCGCCACGTCTGGCGTACAACCTGATGCAGCGCAGTCATTTTCACGCGATGGTCAGTGCGCAGGGGCGGGTGCCGTCGACCGAGGTGATTTCGGCGCGGTTGCAGCCGGCGTCGGTGGCGGTGTGTGCGTTGTTGCAGTTGCCTGCTTTGTCGAGCGTGATTCAGATTTGTCGGTCGCGGCGGATTGACGGGCGGCTGGTTTTGTATGTGGAGCACTATCTGAATCCGCAGTATTTTCCGGGGATTCTGGGATTTGATTTGAATCAGTCGATGACCGAGCTTTATGCGCGGCATTACGATTTGCGCTATGGGCGGGTGCGGTTCGAGATTGTGCCGACGTCGTTGTCGGTGGATGCGGCGGCGGCTTTGCGGGTTTCTGTCGGGAGTCCGGGGTTACGGATTGCTCGGGTCAATTATGATCAGCATGAGCGGTTGATTGATTGTGATCTGGAGTTTTGGCGGCATGATGCGATTCACGTTGGTGTAGATGTTGTTTGACCTTGGCGGCCTTTGGGCCGACCAGGTTCTTGGGGTTTTGGGTGTATATCCGTTGCTTCGGGTGTTGCCACTGGCGGTTTCGCTTTTACAGCGAGTCCCTTTGGCAAACGCCCCAAAGGAACCAAAGGTCTGTGCCCTGACGTTCGGCCCGCTCGCTAAAGCTCGGGGTTCCTTCGCTCCGGGATCGATCCGGGCGCATCGCCTCCGGTTTGCTTCGCTGCACCTCCTCTCGATGTGTTCGACTTCGTCGAACGGTCGCTTCGCTCCCACCCCCGGATCAATCCCTCCGCTCAGCCTGCCGACGGGCCGGTGAGTCAAGATCAAGAGCTTTCGGCGAGCTGACACTC
This sequence comes from Pseudomonas sp. LAMO17WK12:I5, assembly GCF_900215165.1. Classification (NCBI taxonomy): domain Bacteria; kingdom Pseudomonadati; phylum Pseudomonadota; class Gammaproteobacteria; order Pseudomonadales; family Pseudomonadaceae; genus Pseudomonas; species Pseudomonas sp. LAMO17WK12:I5. Next base: position 64,403 of record NZ_OBDS01000006.1, read on the forward strand.
GGCCATTTGAGTGGTGAAGAGCCGGCGGTCGGCTTTTGCTTTTCTGTAGGAGTGAGCCTGCTCGCGATAGCGACCTCCCAGCCGACCAATCTCCAACTGCCTGCACCCAATCCCACTGTGGGAGCGAGCCTGCTCGCGAAGGCGGCCTGACAGCCGACCAGTTTCCAACTGCCTGCACTCAATCCAACTGTGGGAGCTGGCTTGCCAGCGAAGGCGGCCTGACAGCCGACCAATCTCTAACTGCCTGCACCCAATCTCTCTGTGGGAGCTGGCTTGCCAGCGATGGCGGCCTGACAGCCGACCAATCTCCAACTGCCTGCACTCAATCCAACTGTGGGAGCTGGCTTGCCAGCGAAGGCGGCCTGACAGCCGACCAATCTCTAACTGCCTGCACCCAATCTCTCTGTGGGAGCTGGCCTGCCAGTGATGGTGACCTCCCAGCCGACCAATCTCCAACTGCCTGCACTCAATCCAACTGTGGGAGCTGGCTTGCCAGCGATGGCGGCCTGACATTCGACCAATCTCCCACTGAACACACCCAATCCCACTGTGGGAGCGGGCTTGCTCGCGAAGGCGGCCCCACAATCACCCCATCTCTATCTGGCCGCCTCAGCATTTCCATACAAATAATCCGTCGCCAACGACGCCATCGTCCTCACCCCAACCACCAGCGCCGACTCATCCACAAAGAACCCCGGATTATGATTCGGCGCCGCCTTGCTCATGTCCTGATCCCGTGGCGTCACCCCTAAAAAAACAAACAGCCCCGGCACTTCCTTGGCAAAGAACGAGAAGTCTTCCGCGCCGCCCACCAGCGGCGCATTGACCACGTCATCCTTGGCTGCCCACTTCAACGTCGGCAGCATTTTCTCCGTCAGTGCCGGGTTGTTGATGGTCGGGTCGTATTTTTCGATGATGGTGACGTCGGCTTTCGCGTCGCCGCTTTCGGCGATTTTTTCGATGGTCTGGCGTACGTCGGCGTGGAGTTTCTGGCGGATGCCGTAGTCGTAGGAGCGGATGGTGCCGCTCATGTCCACGGATTCGGGAATGATGTTGTAGCGGGTGCCGCCGTTGATGGTGCCGATGCTGACCACCGACGGGTAGGACGAAATGTCGGTGCGGCGGCTGACCACGGTTTGCAGGCCGACGATGGTTTGTGCGCCGACGGTGATCGGGTCGATGCCGTCCCACGGGCGGCCGGCGTGGGTCTGTTTGCCGAGGATTTTGATGCGCAGGTCGTCGGAGCTGGCCAGAGTGGCGCCGGGGCGGTAGGCGATCTGGCCGGCGGGGACGCCGGCCCAGACGTGGAGGCCGAAGACAGCGTCGGGTTTGGGGGATTTCATCACGCCTTCCTGCACCATCATTTTCGCGCCCCAGGTGTTTTTGCCGTCGGGGATGAAGTCGCTCGGGCCTTCTTCGGCGGGCTGGAAGTAGAAGACCACGGTGCCGGGCAGGGTGTCGCGCAGGCCAGTGAGAATTTTCGCCGTGCTCAGCAGGATCGCGGTGTGGGCGTCGTGGCCGCAGGCGTGCATCACGTCGACTTCTTTGTCCAGATAAGTGCCTTTGGCTTTCGAGGCGAAGGGCAGGTCGGCGACTTCCTTGACCGGCAACGCGTCCATGTCGGCGCGCAAGGCCACGGTCGGGCCGGGCAGGGCGCCCTTGAGGATCGCGACCACGCCGGTGCGGGCGACGTTGGTTTTGACTTCCAGGCCCATGGCCTTCAGTTGTCTGGCGACCAGTTCCGCGGTGCGTTTCTCGGTGTTGCCCAGTTCCGGATGCGCGTGGATGTCGCGGCGGGTTTCCAGCAGTTGCGGTTCAAGTGCCTTGGCTTGCGTGGCGATCTGTTCGCGGGTGCTGTCCAGGGTGGCGGCGCTGGCGGTGCCGGCCAGCAGAGTGAGCAGAACGGACTGGGCGATACGTGTCAGCTGCATCGGGTGTCTCCATGGTTATTGTTTTTCTGGCTTCCCTGCCTGTGACCCGAGTGTCTGCGCGAAGTGCTATTCCTTCGGCTGGCCACCGCCGGCAGTGATGACCTGCACGCTCATGCGTGGCGTCGCCAGATCGAGTCCGGCTTCGTCCAGATGGCGTTTGAGCGACAGGTTGAACGCTCGGGAAACTTCCCATTGTTTGATCGGTGCGGTCTTGAAGCGGGCGCGCAGGATCGCGCTGCCGGATTCGAAACTTTCCACGCCCTGAATCTCCAGCGGCGACCAGATGTTCCGCCGTTGCAGCGGGTCGGTGCGCATTTTCTGGCCGACTTCGCGCATCAGTTTGATCGCATCGTCGATTTCCATGTTGTACGGCACCGCGACGCGGAAGATCGCGTAGCCGAATTCCCGGGAGTAGTTCTTGATGCTTTTGATTTCGCTGAACGGGATGGTGTGGACGATGCCGTCGATGTCGCGCAGGCGCACGGTGCGGATGGTCAGGCCTTCGACGGTGCCGAGGTGGCCGCCGACGTCGACGTAGTCATCAATGGCCAGCGAGTCTTCGATGATGATGAACAGACCGGTGATCAGGTCCGCCACCAGCGACTGCGCACCGAAACCGATGGCCAGACCGATCACACCGGCACCGGCCAGCAGTGGCGTGACGTTCATGCCCATGTTCGCCAGGGCGACGATCAGCGCGATGATGAAAATCGCCACGAACAACACGTTGCGGATCAGCGGCATCATCGTTTGTGCGCGGGCATTCGCCAGGCCTTTGCGCGAGCGGGTGAGGGCGTGGTGCACGGCGGTGTCGGCGAGGATCCAGATCAGCCAGGAGAAAATCAGCGTGCCGATCAGGCTGAACAGTTTGACGCTGACGTCATGCCCTTCGCCCTCGGCGAAACCGATCAGCGATTTGCCCCACACGCGCAGACCGAGCTCGATGAAGATCAGCCACACCAGCAGGTGGGCGAGGGTGTAGAAGAAGCTTTTCAGACGCTCCGAATACAGCGCATGACGCTTCGGCCCGCGCTGCGGTTTGAGTGAATGACGGCGCACGAGGCCGTTGATCACCATGCACATCACCAGCAACACCGTGCAGATCAGCGACTGACGCAGAGCGGTGCTGGTGTCGCCGGCGGAGACGAAGGTGGCGAACAGCGAGATGCCGACCAGCACCAGCGCCGGCACGTACCAAAAGGTGCCGAGGATATCGATGGTGTCGCTGAGGGCGCGGCGGGTCAGGCGGCGGGACAACGGCTGGTTGCGGATCAGGTGCGCGATCGGCCGGCGGAAACGCAGGATGAACAGCCCGGTGAACAGCGCCGCGAGCACGTTGGTGATGGTCGCGGTGGTGTGCGCCAGGTGCACGCCGAGGCCTTCGACCAGGCGCGGGTCACTCAGCGCTTCACCGAATGCGGCGAAGCTGCCGATCAGCCACAACGGACGGAAGGCCTGATGCCGCAGGATGTACAGCGCCCGGTGCCGGTGCGGGCCGTCGAGCAGCGAGAAGGCGATCACGCAGATCGCCGAGAAACAGGTGCCGACCACCAGCGCATAAGCCAGCACCATCGCCAGGCTTTTACCCAATGACGACGGCAGCGCGTAGCTCATGTAAACGGTGATGACCAATGCAATCAACCACGGCCCGAGCTTGCGCAGGGCGAAGCGCAGCATGTCGAGGGCCTTGGGGTGTTGCGGCAGTTCTTCGGTCAGGCCGAAGCGCATGCGCACCCGGTGACCGAGCCAGATCAGCGCGGCGGCGAGCAGGCTCCAGACCATCAGGATCACCGCGAAGCCGAAGATGATCGGCAGCCATTCGCTGGCCGGCAACATCAGGTTGTCGAGTTCGTCCCTGGCCAGATCGAACTCGTCGGACCAGCGGGTCAGCGGGCTGTCGTCACCGGAGAACTGTTTCTCGAAGCTGGCCAGGGTGCCGCCGATCAGGCCCAGCACGCCTTCTTCCGGTGAAGCCTGGGCTTTCTTGGTGGCGTCGCGCAGCTTTTTCAGATCGCTGAGCAATTGTGTGCGTTGCTTGTCGTTTTCCAGCGACTTGATGACTTCATCCAGCGACTGGCCCAGCGGCTCTTGCGCCTCCGGCTGCGTCTTGGTGGTGTTCAGCAGCCCCGGCAGACCGACCGCCTGGGCAGGGGCCAACGGCAGCAGCGTCATCAGGCAGACAAGGAGCAGGCAGGGCAGAGCAAACAGACGAGCGAACACTAGGCGGTCAACCTCGCAAAGGGGCGAATTGAGCGAGTGTACGAGGCAGCCAGAATCAATGCGAGCCGGGCGCGGATTTATTCGTTGAGTTTGGCGAGGATCTTGTAGACCACGGTCGCCAGGATCATCAGCATGCCGACCCACATGGCAAACACACCGGCGTTCTTGTCGCGGAAGTTGAAGCCGATCGCCAGCAGGATCATCCCGGACAGAATCGGAATGAGCATGGCGTGGAAGGAGGACATCGAAATCATGGTGACTGCCTTGTCGAAGGGGATGATTTAAGTCTAGGTCGCTTTTGGCGGAGCGGTTCTGATGTGTATCAGAATTGAGTCAGTCCAATGATGAAATTGTGTTGTCTGGACTACCGCTTTCGCGAGCAGGCTCGCTCCCACCCTGGAATGCATTCCAAACTGTGGGAGCGAGCCTGCTCGCGAAGCTTTTAAGGCAACTCGCGGCTGGCGTAGAACGCGCTCAGCACTTTGACCAGGTGCGCCAGATCGTGGCTGCCGCACAGTTCGCGGATCGAGTGCATGGCGAAGGTCGGCAGGCCGATGTCGACGGTGCGCACGCCCAGGTGGCTGGCGGTGATCGGGCCGATGGTCGAGCCGCAGCCCATGTCGCTGCGCACCACGAAGCTCTGCACCGGCACTTCTTCGGCCATGCACAGGTGGCGGAAGAACCCGGCGGTTTCGCTGTTGGTGGCGTAGCGCTGGTTGCTGTTGACCTTGATCACCGGGCCGGCGTTGAGTTTCGGACCGTGGTTGGCGTCGTGCTTCTCGGCGTAGTTCGGGTGCACGCCGTGGGCATTGTCGGCCGAGACCAGCAGCGATTTCTGGATGGTGCGGACGAACTCGTCACCTTCCGGCAGCAGGCGGCGCAGGGTCTGTTCGAGCATCGGGCCATCGGCACCGCAGGCCGAGCAGGAGCCAACTTCTTCGTGGTCGTTGCACACCAGCACGCAGGTTTCTTCGGTGTCGGCAGTGAGCAGGGCTTGCAGGCCGGCGTAGCACGACAGCAGGTTGTCCAGGCGCGCACCGGCGATGAAGTCGCCATGCAGGCCGATGATCGCCGCACTCTGGGTGTCGTAGAAGCTCAGCTCGTAATCCAGCACCACATCGGCGTTCAGGCCATGTTCGCGGGCCAGTTGATCAGTCAGTACGGCGCGGAAGTCGACACGTTCGTCACCGGCGAATTGCGCGAGGATCGGCGGCAGCTCGGTCTGCGCGTTGATCGCCCAGCCCTGATTGGCTTCACGGTTCAGGTGAATCGCCAGGTTGGGAATGATCGCGATCGGCGCCTTGAAGTCGATCAGTTGGCTTTCGACCTTGCCGTCGCGACGGAAGGTGACGCGCCCGGCCAGCGACAGGTCGCGGTCAAACCACGGCGCCAGCAGCGCGCCGCCGTAGACTTCAACGCCCAGTTGCCAGAAGCCCTGACGTTGCAGTTCCGGTTGCGGCTTGACCCGCAGACACGGGCTGTCGGTGTGGGCGCCGACCAGACGGATCCCGTCGTGCAGTGGCGAGTTGCGGCCCATTTTGATCGCGACGATCGAGGAGTCGTTACGGGTGACGTAGTAGCGGCCGTTGGCCTCGGTGGTCCACGGCTCGCGCTCGTCGAGGCGCACGTAACCGGCGGCCTCCAGACGCTGAACAAGGCTGGCGGTGGCGTGGAACGGGGTAGGGGAGGCCTTGAGGAAGTCGATCAGGCCTTGGTTCAACTCTTCGCGCATAAGAAGCTCCAGACAGCAATGGGCGCGAGTTTAACGCATCGGCCCGGGAATTGAATCCGGGCAGGATCGGGGTGGGAGCGGGCTTGCTCGCGAAAGCGGTGGGTCAGATGCAGATTTTTGGATGACCCACCGCTTTCGCGAGCAAGCCCGCTCCCACAGGGAGTAATGTGGATCAGCGGGCGGCTACGCGTTTTTTCAAATAGTTCATGATGACTTTTTCATCTTCCGGTTTATCCGGACGCGGCAGCTGTTGCGGCCAGGACTTCTGGCTCAGCAGTTTTTTCTGCTGGCTCTCGTCCCAACGCAGAATTTCCCGCGAGGCGCATTCCCACCATTCGTGTCGGCAAACGCTGTAGTACGGATCTTCCGGCGCGGCGCTGCCGTACAGCAGATCACGACCGACCTTGCGCAGGGCACCTTTCTGGTGGCGCAGCTTCCATTTGATTTTCAATCGGCGCCAGGCCGAGGGGAACGGTTTGACCCGTGGCACATCGCTGCACAGATCCACCAGGCGCTGGCTGAACTGCTCGCCGTGCTGGGAGAAGAAGTACGTCTGCATCGCGTGGAAGAAACGTTTTTCCGCGAAGTAGTGGTAGACGTGTTTGCGCGCTTCCACCACCTGACGCTCGCGCATGGCATACGACAGGGCGATCTGTTCGATGGTGTGGATTTCGAAGCCGCCGAGTGTCCACTCATCAATCAGGCGGATCGACTCTTCGAACAGCGCTGAGTCGCTGTCGGTCACGCCGCACAAGCCGCTGTTGTAGAGCTTGAAACCGTTATCCGGCGTCACGCCGTGGTTGCGCAGGTCGCGACCGAGTTTTTGATAGTCGGGACGCTGGTGCACATCTTTCCAGTCGTACTCGAAGCGATCCATCACCGAGCGATTCGGCTCGATGAATTTGAACAGTTGGCTCGGGTGGCGGGTGAACAGGGTGTCGGTGTCGACGAACAGGGTTTTTTCCGCCCACTGCATGCCCGCGGCGATGGCGCAGGCCTTGCGGCGGTGGTGATAGCCGTGGGTGCCTTGCCAGCGGGTCAGAGTCGCTTCATCCAGCAACACCGTGTCGACCGGCCAGCCCGCATAGTCGTCGGGGCGATCAGTGAGAATGCGGATCGCCGGTCGCTCGCCGTTTTTAGCCTGGGACAGGACGGTCAGGATGCTGAACTTGGCTTCGCGCCGGTACACATCCTGATTGCCGTAAACCAGGTAAAGCAGTTGATGACGAACTTTCGTGAGGGGGGTTACCAGGGAATCAATACAACTCATCCGAAAACAGAATCCTTGTCCAAATAAACAGCACTGCCACTCAGGCAGCGCTCAAAACGGTGCCGGGCATTCGAAGCGCAAACGCTCGCCGGTTTGCGGGTGGGTGAAGCTCAGCATGCTGGCGTGCAGGCACAGACGCGGCCAGGCCGCCAAGGCCTGCTCATGGGCGTACAGCCCGTCGCCCAACAGCGGGTGACCGATGGACAGCATGTGCACACGCAACTGGTGCGAGCGACCGGTGATCGGCGTCAGTTCGACGCGGCACCAGTCGCCGCAACGTTCCAGTACGCGCCAGAAGGTCAGCGCATGCTTGCCGAATTCGTGGTCGACCACGTGCCGCGGTTTGGTCGGTGGATCGTAGCGCAGCGGCAGGTCGATGCTGCCGCTGTCCAGCTCCGGCTGACCCCAGCAGAGCGCAGTGTAGGCTTTCTCTGTTTCACGATCGTGAAACTGCCGCGACAGTTCGCGGTGAGTATCCGCGTCACGGGCCAGCAGAATGATGCCGGAGGTTTCCCAGTCCAGGCGATGGACGATGCGCGCTTCCGGGTAGCCGTTTTCCTGCAGGCGGGTGATCAGGCAGTCCTTGTTGTCGTCGGCGCGACCGGGCACCGAGAGCAGCAACGTCGGTTTGTCGACCACCAGTACGGCGGCGTCCTGATGAATGATGCGGATGTTGGACAACGGCATTAAAACAGCCTCGTAACAAATGCCAACGGCGGCTCAGGGCCATTCCGCGATGGGAATGGCCCTGAGCCGCCGTCGTTCCTGCCGGATCGACTCAGCGATCGGGCAGGGTGATGTTGAGTTCCAGAATCGAGCAACTGCCCTGGCTTTCCAGTGCAACATGTACGTCGTCGTTGCCGATGTTGACGTACTTGCGGATCACGTCGACCAGTTCCTTCTGCAAGGCTGGCAGGTAATCCGGCGTGCTGCGCTGGCCGCGCTCATGCGCCACGATGATCTGTAGACGCTCTTTCGCTACCGAGGCGGTACTTGGCTTTTTGTTGGCACGAAAGAAGTCAAAAAGGTTCATTACCTACCTCCAAACAGGCGCTCGAAGAATCCCTTCTTCGTAACATCGAGGAAACGATGTTCTTTTTCTTTGCCCAGCAGACGATCAACGGCATCGCTGTAGGCCTGACCGGCATCGCTCTGGTCGTCGAGAATCACCGGGACGCCCGAGTTGGAAGCCTTCAGGACCGCCTGCGACTCAGGGATGACGCCCAGCAGGGTCACGGCCAGGATTTCCTTCACGTCTTCGACGCCCAGCATTTCGCCATCGCTGACGCGCTGCGGGTTGTAACGGGTCAGCAGGAGGTGTTCCTTGATCGGCTCTTCGCCGAGTTCGGCACGACGCGATTTGCTGGCCAGCAGGCCGAGCATGCGGTCGGAGTCACGTACCGAGGACACTTCCGGGTTGGTCACGATGATCGCTTCGTCGGCGAAATACATGGCCAGGTGCGCACCTTTCTCGATGCCCGCCGGGGAGTCGCAGACCACGAAGTCGAAGTCTTCCTTCAACTGCATCAGGACTTTTTCCACGCCTTCCTGGGTCAGCGCGTCTTTGTCGCGGGTCTGGCTGGCGGCCAGCACGTAGAGATTTTCCAGGCGCTTGTCTTTGATCAGGGCCTGCTGCAGGTTGGCTTCGCCGTTGACCACGTTGACGAAGTCGTACACCACGCGACGCTCGCAACCCATGATCAGGTCGAGGTTACGCAGGCCCACGTCGAAGTCGACGATCACTGTTTTGTGGCCGCGCAGTGCGAGGCCGGTACCGATAGCGGCGCTGGTGGTGGTCTTACCCACACCACCCTTGCCGGATGTAACCACGAGAATCTTGGCCAAGGTGTTTCACCCCTAAGGAAGAAGGACTTTTTAGCCCCTGAAAAACATCTCTTGAAAACTACTGCAGTCGGACAGCCTTGGCTGGAATTCGGCGCAAGTCGCAATTGCCGGGGGCAAACGCTGCTTGTTCCTTTTTCCTACTTCGTTTGAGCCGTTTTCGCTACGTTTTAGAGATGCTTGGAAAATGCGGCAGTATCCGTTAAAGCCGAATGATGTTCAACACGTCGGCCGACAGGCTGACCTGGACGCCGGAGCCCCACAGTGGATCGCGGCGCAAATCTTCGGAGACCTTGTAATGCCCGGCGATGGAGATCAGTTCAGCGCTCAATTGCTGACAGAAAATCCGGGCCTTGGTGTCGCCTTTGACGCCGGCCAGTGCGCGACCGCGCATCGGGCCGTATACATGGATGTTGCCATCGGCCAGAAGTTCCGCCCCCGGACTGACCGAGGACACCACCACCAGATCGCCACCCTGGGCATATATCTGTTGGCCACCACGTACTGGCGTGGTGATGACGCGGGTCGGTTTGACCGTTGGCTCCGGCGGCTTTTCCGGCTTCTTTTTGACTTCCGGTTCCGGCGCTTCCAGCGGTCGCTCGCGGGCGCCGGACGGCGGCAGCACCGGGATGTCGATGGCGATGGCGGCAGCGATGTCTTCGATACGGCTGGCGCGGATCGCCAGGGTGCGCAGACCATGCTGGCGGCATACGCGCATCAGGCCGGGCAGATCGACCGCGCCTTCACCGGGCGGCAGTTTGTCCAGCGCCAGGACCAGCGGTGCATTGCTGAAGAAATTCGGCGCCTGGGCGACTTTGGCGGCCAGTTGCCGATCAAGGCTGTCGAGGTCGTTGCGGGACAGTTCCAGCACCGTGATGGCCAGCATGCTGCCCTTCAACTGGAACACGGGATCTCGGTCTGGCGATTCGTTTTGGCTCATATCGGCATACAACGGCTTGTCACTAAAAGTGCCGAGACTTATAACGAGAACGCCCGCGAGCCGCAAGCCGGGTCGAACGATGTAGAATGCGCGGCCACTGAATTTACGGAAGCTTTAATGGATCGCCCGCGTTTTCGAAGAGCCTTTCTTTCTCCCCGCTTCTGGCCGCTCTGGTGCGGTCTGGGGCTGTTGTGGCTGGTCGTGCAGTTGCCATATGCGGTTTTACTGACGATCGGTCGTGTTTTGGGCGCATTGATGTATCGCGTGGCCGGCGACCGGCGGCGTATCGCCAAGCGCAATCTCGAGCTGTGCTTCCCGGAAAAATCCGCCGCCGAGCGTAAACGCTTGCTCAAGGAAAACTTCGCCTCCACCGGCATCGCTTTTTTTGAAATGGCGATGAGTTGGTGGTGGTCCCGTGAGCGTCTGGCCAAACTGGCGCATGTCGAAGGCCTGGAGCATCTGCAAAAGGCCCAGCGCGAAGGCAAGGGCGTGATCCTCATGGCCGCGCACTTCACCACCCTGGAAATCGGCGCCGCGCTGCTCGGTCAGCAACACACCATCGATGGCATGTACCGCGAGCACAAGAACCCGTTGTTCGACTTCGTCCAGCGTCGGGGCCGTGAGCGGCACAATCTCGATTCGCTGGCGGTGGAGCGTGACGACGTGCGCGGCATGCTCAAGCTGCTGCGTTCAGGCCGGGCGATCTGGTACGCACCGGATCAGGACTATGGCGCCAAGCAAAGCATCTTCGTGCCGCTGTTCGGCATTCAGGCGGCGACCGTGACCGCGACCACCAAGTTCGCCCGCCTGGGCAAGGCGCTGGTGGTGCCGTTCACTCAGGAACGTCTGGCGGATGGCAGCGGTTACCGGCTGGTGATTCATCCGCCGCTGGAAGACTTCCCGGGTGAAACCGAAGAGGCCGACTGCCTCCGCATCAACCAGTGGGTGGAAAGTGCGCTGCGCGCCTGCCCTGAGCAATACTTGTGGGCGCATCGCCGCTTCAAGAGTCGTCCACCGGGCGAGCCGAAGCTTTACCCGAAACGGCGCGGCTGATTCACTCACCCTTTCAAGCACCATGGAGCGTTGCGATGAGCCCAGCGGAACCGGTCACAGGTTTGATTCTTTCCGGCGGCGGGGCTCGGGCGGCGTATCAGGTGGGGGTGCTGGCGGCGATTGCCGAATTGCTGCCGCTGGGCGCGGACAATCCGTTTCCGGTGATCGTCGGCACCTCGGCCGGGGCGATCAACGCGGTCAGCCTCGCCAGTGGTGCCACCGATTTTCGCGCCGCCATCGAACGCCTTACGCTGTTCTGGCAGGGCTTTCGCAGCCATCGGGTGTTGCGCAGTGACTGGCCGGGGGTGATCCGTCAGGCCAGCCGCTTTGTCAGTCACAGCCTGCTCGGCATCGGTCGCCAACTGCCGGTGGCGCTGCTCAACAGTTCGCCGCTGCGCGAGCTGCTAAATGAAAAACTGCACATGCCCGGTATCGCCGAATCCATCGCCCGCAAGCAATTGCATGCGGTGGCGGTGACTGCGTTCGGCTACGAGTCGGGGCAGGCGGTGACCTTCTATCAGGGCGGCGGCACGATCGATGCGTGGTTGCGCCATCGGCGGATCGGCGTGCCGGCGCAATTGTCGGTGGACCATCTGCTGGCAAGTTCGGCGATCCCGTTGCTGTTTGCCCCGGTAAAAATCGGTGAGGAATATTTCGGCGACGGTGCGGTACGCCAGTCGGCGCCGATCAGCCCGGCGCTGCACCTGGGTGCGAGTCGGGTGCTGGTGGTGGGCGTCAGCGGCAACCCGCGCGGGTTTGATCCGCAGCAGCCGCTGGAGCGCGCCTACACCGGTCAGCAGCCAACGCTGGCGCAGATTGGCGGACACATGCTCAACAGCACGTTCATTGACAGTCTGGAGAGCGACATCGAGTTGCTGCAGCGTCTGAACCAGTTCAGCCACCTGATGCCCGAGGGCGTGCCGACTCGTGAGTTGGGCGTGGCGCCAGTGGAGGTGCTGGTGATTGCGCCGAGTCAGCCGATCGATGAAATCGCAGCGCGACATCGCCAGGAATTGCCGGCGGCGTTGCGTCTGTTTTTGCGTGGGCCGGGGGCGACCAAGACCAGTGGGGCAGGGGTGCTGAGTTATCTGCTGTTCGAGGCGGGGTATTGCAGCGAACTGATCGACCTGGGACGGCGCGACGCGTTGGCCAAGCGTGAGGAGTTGTGCCGGTTTCTCGGGATCACCGAGGCGGTCGCGCCCACCTGATATTTGTGCTGAAGCCATTCGCGAGCAGGCTCGCTCCCACATTGGAACTCGGTCGAATGTGGGATCGAGCCTGCTCGCGAAGCTTTTAAGATCAGAAGTGGAACTTCACCAGGAAGCTGGTCACGTTCTGATTGGTGGTGAACGCACGGGTGTCGTCGATCCCGTACTTGTCTTTCCAGTAGTCGTATTCAACACCGACATACAGCTGCTTCTCGCCGAAATTCAGCGCCTTGCCCAGGTCGTATTTGACCTGTGGGTTGAAGTGCAGGTTGGCGTGGTATTCGCCTTTGCTGTTGACGTCGTTGTCGACCACCCAGTCCATGAAACCGTCGATCAGGATGTTCGAGTCGCCAACCGGAATGGTGTAGGACCAGACCGGGGTGATCTGCCAGACGTTGTCACCGGCGCGCGAGCCTTCGGTGTGGCGCTGGTAGAAGTTCAGCTGGAAGTAGTCGAAGCCTGGAATCGCCAGGTCAAAACCCGGGCCGATCAGGTACGACTCGACGTCGCCTTCACCGAACTCGTAAGTCATCGCCAGCAGCACATCCTTGACCGGACCGAATTCGATCTTCTGGTCGAGGATCTTGCCCAGCGACAGGCGTGGGCTGAATTCGCCATAGTAAGTGTTGTTGCCGACGCCGCCATCCGGCTTGCCGTTGTAGAAGATCTTGTCGACGAACAGGAAGTTGTCCCCGTACTTCCAGGCATCGGCGTGCTCGAAGGTGACGGTCTGCTGGATCGCCGGGTTGACCTTGAAGTCTTTGCCGTAGAGGTAGGTCAGGCTGTTGTTCTGCCATTGCAGTAGGCCGTCGGCCATGGCCTCGCCGCCGGCCAGCATCGATCCCGCGAGCATCAGGCTGGTGCACATACGTTTCATTCGGTTGCTCCCAAAGTAGGTGTTCCACGTTTATTTTTTTAAGATCGGCGCTCTGGTGTGGCGCCTTTTTTCGTCGCTGCAAAAGTCATCCGATCGGTCAGCTTCGCTGGTGATAGCAAGAGCTGGGCCAACGCTTTCGAAAAGCAAAAAAACGCCCGTTCGGCTGCTGAAAAACAGTCGATTGCGCGTGTTTTCGGGATGCCTCGGTACTGACCGGGGCCGGGATAAGTTGGCTTGTCGGTCAGGAATTAAATCCGGGCTTTTTTTTAGACCGAATTCAAGAGGCCGCGGAGAATACTGACTCCTCGGCCAGCTCTCAAGTGCCCCGCAACAGAGCACCGACGACAGGTATGGGGCACGGTTGCGGGCCATCTCAGAAATGCACCTTCACCAGCAGGCTGGCGGTGTTCTGGTTGGTGTCGAGGTTGTGGCTGCTTTCGACGCCATATTTGTTCTTCCAGTAGCTGTATTCGGTGCCGACATACAGCTGCTTGTGGCTCCAGCCGAGGGCTTTGCCGAGGTCGTATTTGATCTGTGGATTGATGTGCAGGTTGGCGTGGTAGGTGCCGCGCGAGTTCTGATCGTTGTCGACGACCCAGTCCAGATAGCCGTCGATCAACAGGTCGGAATTGCCCAGCGGCACGCTGTACGACCAGCCCGGGGTGATCTGCCAGACGCCGTCGCCGGGGCGCGGGCCTTCGGTGTGGCGACGGAAGATGTTCAGGGTCACGTAGTTGAAGCCGGGTACTTTCAGGTCGAAGCCGGGGCCGATCAGGTAGGCCTCGCTGTCGCCTTCGCCGTACTCGTAGGTCATCGCCAGCAGCACGTCCTTGATCGGGCCAAACTCGATTTTCCGGTCGAAGATCTTGCCGAACGAGAAGCGAGGGGTGAATTCGCCGTAGAAGGTGTGCGGGCCTTTGTTGCGGTCTTCCTGGCCGTTGTAGAAGATCTTGTCGACGAACAGGAAGTTGTCGCCGTACTTCCACTTGTCGGCGTGCTCGAACGTCACCGTCTGCTGGATCGACGGGTTGATCGCGAAGTTCTTGCCGTACAGATAGCTCAGGCTGTTGGTCTGCCACAGCAGTAAATCGCCGGCCATGGCCTGACTCGCGGCCAGCAGGCCGCCACTCAACAGAACGCTGGTTTGCGTGCGAATCATCGGTTGCTCCCTCTTGTTTTTATTTTTAAGGCGCAGAGCTGTTTCCCTTTGTAGGAGTGAGCCTGCTCGCGATGGCGTTCTTTCAGTCAACTCAAGTGTTGAATGTCATACCGCTATCGCGAGCAGGCTCACTCCTGCAGGGTTAAATCGGTGTTGCTGTTAATGCTGATGCGCGTGGCAGTCGTTGATCGCTGCGCGTTCTTTGCCGCCGAGGATGTTGAACAGCAGGTTCAGGGTCAGCGCGCTGAGGGTGGCCATGGCGATGCCGCTGTGGGTGATCGGGCTCATCCACATCGGCAAGTGCGCGAAGAATTCCGGACGCACCACAGGGATCAGACCCATGCCGATGCTCACCGCGACCAGCAACTGGTTGCGACGGTCACCGATGTCGGCTTCTTGCAGGATCTTGATGCCGGTGGCCGCGACCATGCCGAACATCGCAATCGCCGCACCGCCCAACACCGCCGGCGGAATCGACGCCACCAGGAACGCCGCTTTCGGCAGCAGGCTCAGCACGATCAGCAAACCGCCGGCAACGATGGTCACCGAACGGCAACGCACGCCGGTCATCTGCACCAGGCCGATGTTCTGCGCGAACGAGGAGTGAGTGAAGGTGTTGAAGAAACCGGCGACGAACGAAGCGCCGGCATCGCACAGCAGGCCGCGCCGCAGCATCCGTGGGCAGACTTCCTGACCGGTGATCTTGCCCAGCGCCAGAAACATCCCGGTGGACTCGACGAAGATGATCACCACCACCAGGCACATCGACAGAATTGGTGCCAGTTCGAATTTCGGCATGCCGAAGTGCAGCGGGGTGACGAACTGAACCCATGGCGCGCTGGCCATGCCGCTCAGGTCGACCATGCCGATCGCACCGCAGAGCACGTAGCCCAGGCACATGCCGATCAGCACGGAAATATTCACCCAGAAGCCGCGCATGAAGCGGTGGATCAGCAGAATGGTGGCCAGCACCAGAGCGGCGATGGCCAAATAAATCGGTGAACCGAATTGCGCCGCAGCGGCACCGCCACCGGCCCAGTTCACGGCCACGGGGAACAGCGACAGACCGATCGAGGTGATGACCGTGCCGGTCACCAAAGGCGGGAAGAAACGTACAACCTTGGACATGAACGGCGCGATGAGCATGCCGAAGAACCCGGCGGCGATCGTGGCGCCGAAGATCCCTTGCAGACCGATACCGGGCATGCCGGCCATGGCGACCATACTGCCGACAGCGGCAAAACTGGCGCCCATCATCACCGGCATGCGGATGCCCATCGGGCCGATGCCGAGCGACTGGACGATGGTGGCGATACCGGCGACCAGCAGGTCGGCATTGATCAGGAAGGCAATTTCTTCACGACTCAGGCCAGCGGCCTGTCCGATGATCAACGGCACCGCGATGGCACCGCCGTACATCAGCAGAACATGTTGCAAACCGACCAGGATCAGTTGCAAAAAGGGCAAACGCTGAATGGCGGGTGCGTCGGGGATGCGCGCTTTGGACAGCTCGGACATGCAACACCTCGGATCTTTTTTATTCTTGTGATTGAACAGCTGCCGGGTGGCTCACAGCTGTTTTTTTGCATCAGGTCTGTGGCGAGGGAGCTTGCTCCCGCTGGACTGCGTAGCAGTCCCTGCTCTTCAGGCAAAGAGAGGGGCCGCTTCGCGACCCAGCGGGAGCAAGCTCCCTCGCCACAATTTGTGTTGCTTAGTTGGTCTGGGCTCCCTGCGCGATCCATGCACCGATCAGGTCACGTTCCTGCTGGGTCATCTGGGTGATGTTGCCCAGTGGCATGATCTGTGTAGTGATGGCTTGCGCCTGGATTCGCGCCGCGTTCTGGCGGATCTGCTCAGGGGTATCGAGCATCACCCCGGCCGGGGCGGCGCTGAACAGCGGGCTGGTCGGTTTCGCCGAGTGGCAGACCGCGCAGCGTTCCTGGATCACGTTATGCACCTTGTCGAAACCAGGGCCGGCGTTGGACGCCTGCGCCGGTGCCGCAGCCGGAGCAGCTGGCGCTGCAGGTGCCGCCGCTTCAGCCGGTTTCGCGCCACCGCCCAGTGCCGTTTCCGGCAGCGGTTGGTACTCGATTTTCGCTGGCGCCTTGGCCACGTCCGGCGCGGTCGACATCGGCGCAGGGCCGGTGACGTACGCCAGACTGATCATGCCCACCGCTGCCACCGGCAGGGTCCAGGCAAACTTGTGGCTGTCGTGACGGGTGTTGAAGTAGTGACGCACCAACACCGCCAACACCGCGATCCCGGCCAGAGTCAACCAGTTGTACTGGCTGCCATAAGTGCTCGGGAAGTGATTGCTGATCATGATGAACAGCACCGGCAGGGTGAAGTAGTTGTTGTGACGCGAACGCAGCAAGCCCTTGGCCGGCAGCGCCGGGTCCGGCGTGCGGTTCTCGGCAATCGCCGCAACCAGAGCACGTTGCGCCGGCATGATGATGCGGAACACGTTGCCGACCATGATGGTGCCGATGATCGCGCCGACGTGCAGATACGCACCCCGACCGCTGAACACCTTGCTGAAGCCATACGCCGCGCCGATGATCAGCACGAACAGGATGAAGCCGAGCAGGGCGGGTTTCTTGCCAAGGGCCGAATCGCAGAGGAAGTCGTAGATGAACCAGCCGGCGATCAGCGAACCGATGCCGATGGCCACGCCTTCAGGGCCGGTCAGGCCGCTGCCGGGTGCCACGAGGTAGAGCACGGGGTTGGAGTAGAACACCACGCACAGCAGCGCGATCCCCGACATCCAGGTGAAGTAGGCTTCCCATTTGAACCAGTGCAGGTTCTCCGGCATCGCCGGCGGGGCCAGTTTGTATTTTTCCAGGTGATAGATACCGCCGCCGTGGATCGCCCACAGATCACCGGCCAGACCGGTTTTCGGGTTGACGCGGTTGAGGTTGTTCTCCAGCCAGACGAAGTAGAACGACGCGCCAATCCAGGCCACGCCAGTGATCATGTGAACCCAGCGCACGCTCAGGTTCAGCCATTCCAACAGATGTGCTTCCACAGTCTTTACCTCTCGCCTGTCACTCTTGTTGTCGAGTGATCAGACCTTCTCTTATTGGTGGGGGGCGAGGATCAAACGCTCATCCTCTTTGAAAAAATGCTCATCGCAGTTATTGCCTGTGCCACTGCGATCAACCACCAGGAAGTCATCCCGCTTTTCGATCGTCAGCACCGGGTGGTGCCAGACGCCGCGATGGTAATTGATGCCCTGCCTGCCGTTGGTGACGAAGGCGCGGACCAAGCCTGATACAGGTACATCGCCAAGTGGCGCGACCACGATCAGAAAGGGGTTGCCGAGCAGCGGAATGAAAGCCTGGCTGCCCAGCGGATGGCGTTCCAGCATGCTCACGGTCAGCGGCATGTCCTGCGCGTCGGCGCGGAAGATGCTGATGATCGCGTTGTCCTCAGGCGTTGCGGTTTCGACCGTCGCCAGTTTGTGGAAGCGCATGGTCGAACCGTTGTTGATCATGAAGTGGTCGCTGCCGTCGGTTTCGATCACGTCACCGAAGGGGGCGAAGGCTTCTTTGGTCAGCGGTTCAATCTGTAGTGTGCGCATGCTGTTCTTCTTATCCGAATTCTGTGTTGACTGTTCTGACGCCTTCGCGAGCAAGCCCGCTCCCACAGGAATTGCGATCAATGTGGGAGCGAGCTTGCTCGCGAATGGTTTCACTGCTTATTTAGTGACCTTGCCGAGAACGCGCAGGCGACTCACACCACCATCCGGGAACACGTTCAGACGGATGTGGGTGATCGGTCCCAGCGCCTTGATCTGCTCGACGAAGGTGTGTTCGGCGTGCATTTCCAGCTTCTGGCTCGGCAGCAGTTCACGCCAGAACAGCGATTGGGTTTCGATCTGGCTGTCGGTGCCGCCCTTGACGAACGCGCCCTGGATCGAGCAGGTGTCCGGGTAGTTGCCCTTGAAGTGCAGGGTGTCGACGATGATTTTTTCGATCTCGCCCGGGTGGCCCAGCGCGACGATCACCCAGTCATTGCCCGGGGTACGACGACGTGCGGTTTCCCAGCCGTCGCCCATGTTGATGCCACGGCCCGGGTTGAGGATGTTGCTCATGCGGCCGAAGTGTTCGTCGGAGCAGGCGAGGGCGCGGCCACCGTTGAGGGCTGCAGCCAGGTCGACCTGTTCGTTGTCGCCAACAGCCGACCAGTCGCGGAACGGGATGCCGTACACGCGCAGACGGGCCACGCCGCCGTCCGGGTAGATGTTGAAGCGCAGGTGGCTGAACGCTTGGTCGTTGCTGATTTCGTGGTAGTGGTGGCTGTTGCCCTGCAGCTCGACGGCCGACAGCACTTCAGTCCACTGGGTGTTTTCGTCCGGCTCGCCCGAGGCCAGGAAGCACGCTTCCAGCGAGGCCGATGGCGGGTAGTTGCCGGTGAAGAATGAAGTGTCGATGTCCACGCCTTTGATCGAACCCGGTACGCCCAGGCGGATTACCGCGCTGTCGTAGCCTTCGAAGCGCTTGCGACGCGATTCCCAGCCGTCCATCCACTTGCCGTTGTCGTCGAACACACCCTCCTTCCACACGGCCGGGGTCGGCTGAAACAGACGATTGGCGTCTGCGAACCAGTCATCGGTGACCGAAATGATTTTGGTGCCCAGACGGGCATCGGCCAGGTTGACGAACTTCTCGAAAGGTACGGCGTAAGCTTTCATTCTTCTTGTCTGCCTTTAATAAGTTGGCTGGGGATGCTTGCAAGACCCTGGGTACTCTCCGCGTCTGATGTACTCGGGTCAGGCTTCGCTAAAGAGTCAGTAAACGGAACAGGGCGATCTTGTTGATCTCCGCCAGCGCGCATTTGAATTCGGTGTCGACCGAGTTGTGAATGCGCGTTTCGAACGCCGCGAGGATCTGATGCCGGTTGCTGCCTTTTACCGCCATGATGAAGGGAAACTTGAACTTGGCCTTGTAGGCGTCGTTCAGCTCGGTGAAGCGCTGGAACTCTTCGGCCGTGCATTGGTGAATACCGGCGCCAGCCTGTTCATTGGTGCTGGCTTCGGTCAGTTGGCCCTGGACGGCAGCTTTGCCGGCCAGGTCCGGGTGAGCGTTGATCAGCGCAAGCTGGCTGGCGTGATCGGCGCTCAACAGGATGTCGCTCATGCGCTGGTGCAGGGTTTCGATCTCGTCGATCGACGCGTCCGCGCCCAGGTCGTAGGCCTTTTCGGCCACCCATGACGAATGTTCATAGATGTCGGCGAAGGCTTTGACGAAAGCGTCGCGGCTCAGGGTCGACGGTTGCAGGGTTTGAAAGCGGCTCATTTGGCGGCCCCTTGGTACGGGTGGGTTTCGTGCCAGTGACGCGCGATGTCGACGCGACGGCTGAACCACACCTGTTCATGACTTTTGGCGTATTCGATGAAGCGCTTGAGCGACGCCAGACGCGCCGGACGGCCGATCAGCCGGCAGTGCAGACCGATCGAAAGCATCTTCGGCGCTTCGGCGCCCTCGGCGTAGAGCACGTCGAATGCGTCTTTGAGGTATTCGAAGAAATCGTCGCCCTTGTTGAAACCCTGCACCTGGGTAAAGCGCATGTCGTTGGTGTCGAGGGTGTACGGGATCACCAGGTGCGGCTTGCCGGTCGGGTTGTTCGGTTCCCAGTAGGGCAGGTCGTCGTCGTAGGTGTCGCAGTCGTAGAGGAAACCGCCTTCTTCCATCACCAGGCGTCGGGTGTTCGGGCCGGTGCGGCCGGTGTACCAGCCCAGTGGGCGCTCGCCGGTGAGTTCGGTGAGGATGCGGATCGCTTCGAGCATGTGCTCGCGCTCCTGCGCCTCATCCATGTATTGGTAATCGATCCAGCGGTAGCCGTGGCTGCAGATCTCGTGACCGGCTTCGACCATCGCGCGGATCACATCCGGGTGGCGCTGGGCGGCCATGGCCACGGCGAAGATGGTCAGCGGAATGTCGAATTCCTTGAACAGTTTCAGGATCCGCCAGACGCCGGCACGGCTGCCATACTCGTAAAGAGATTCCATGCTCATGTTGCGCGCGCCTTGCAGCGGCTGAGCAGCGACCATCTCGGAGAGGAAAGCTTCGGATTCTTTGTCGCCGTGCAGGATGTTGCGCTCGCCGCCTTCTTCGTAATTGAGCACGAAGGACAGGGCGATGCGCGCGTTGCCCGGCCAGTGTGGGTGAGGAGGGTTACTGCCGTAACCGATCAGGTCGCGTGGGTAGTCAGCGCTCACTGCAGTCTTCCTTCTTATTCGTTGACAGGTTTGTGTAACGGCCTGCACAGGCTGGCGTCACAGCGATGGGCTGATTGTATACAACTTTATTCGCAATTTGTAAGCCTGAATTTTCGCATTTTTCACCGACTGTCATCTTTTGCTAGTAATGGCGTAAACCTGCAAGAAACCTGCCTGATCAGTCAGCTAATGGATGTGAGGTTCAATAGTCAGGCGCTTTTGGGGCAGATCGGCAGTAAACGCCCGAATGGCGGGGGTGAGGTGAAAAATGTCGTTTTTATTGTGTACAATTTTTTTGAAAAGTGTCTTAATCAGTCGCTCGCCGCAACTTTTCGTGCTCCGAATCGGTGCGGTCTCCTTTTTATCTGACTTCGGGAGGCGCGAAGTCTGACTGCTCTTTGCGGCCAGGCGCGCAGAATCAATGGGACGTTTGACAACACACGTTTTGGACGCTGCACATGGTTGCCCGGGCAGCTCGATCAAGGTCGAGCTGTACCGCGTTGAAGGTTCGCATCTGGAATTGGTCGCCAGTGCCGTTACCAACAGCGATGGCCGGGTCGACGCGCCGTTGCTGCAAGGCGATGACTACCGCACCGGGGTCTATCAGGTGCAGTTCCACGCCGGCGATTATTACCGCGCCCGTGGCGTGCAACTGCCGGAACCGGCGTTCCTCGACGTGGTGGTGCTGCGTTTCGGCATCTCCGCCGAACAGGATCACTATCACGTGCCACTGCTGATTTCGCCTTACAGCTATTCCACCTATCGGGGCAGCTGACCCCAAGCAGCAGCCCCTACCGGGAAGCGACTGCGCATATAGCTTCTTTGGTCTTTCGCCCGCTCACACTGCGGGCTTTTTTTCGGCCCTGAGAAAGTGGTGTCTGGTCTGACGCCTTCGCGAGCAAGCTCGCTCCCACAAGGGAATGCATTCCAAATGTGGGAGGGGGCTTGCTCGCGAAGCTTTTGCTGTCAGCGGCTTAGCAGCGACGCAGCGCCCGCACCACTGAACAATCCGGCACTCACCCGGTTGAACCAGCTCTGTCCCTTGCCGCTGCGCAGATACCGCGCCGCACCGTGCGCACCCAGCCCGTAAGCCAGCTTGCAGCACAGGTCGAGCACCGTCCAGGTTGCAATCATGATCAGCAACTGCGGCAGGAAGGGCTGCTCCGCGCTGAGGAACTGCGGCAGAAATGCGGCGAAGAACAGGATGTCTTTCGGGTTACTCGCGCCCAAGACAAAAGCGCGGCCGAACAGGGTGCGAAAACGCGGCAGCGGTGCGGCTTGCGGCACTTCGGCGCCTACCGACGGCTGACGCGATTGCTGCCAGCTCTGCCAGGCGAGGTAGAACAGGTACAGCGCGCCGACGATTTTCAGGGCGCTGAACAGTTGTTCCGAGGCCAGCAGCAGGGCGCCCAGTCCCAGCGCCGATGCGCTGAGCAGGCAGATCGAGGCGATCACGCCGCCGAGAAATGCCGGGTAAGAGCGGCGCAAGCCGTAGTTCAGACTGTTGCTGATCATCAGCAATGACAGCGGCCCCGGAATCAGGATCACCACCAATGCCGCGCCGCTGAACAGCAGCCAGGTTTCCAGACTCATCACTTTGCTCCTTTTTTGTTGTACTCAAGAATGTGCAAAAGCCCCACCCGCGAGGGTGAGGCTGGTTTGACGCTTGAACCGCGTGACGCTTACAAGAAGATGAACTTGGCGATGAAGATCGCGCAGAGCACCCACAGGCTGACGGAAATTTCCTTGTACTTGCCGGTGCCGGCCTTCAACGCCACGTAGGTGATGAAGCCCAGCGCGATGCCGTCGGCGACCGAGAAGGTCAGCGGCATCATGATCGCGGTGACGATCGCCGGGATGGCGTCAGTGGCTTCATCCCATTCGATGTGGGCCATGCCGCCCATCATCAGCATCGCGACATAAATCAGCGCACCGGCGGTGGCGTAAGCCGGAATCATCCCGGCCAGCGGTGCGAAAAACATCGCGGCTATAAATAGCACACCCACGGTGACTGCGGTAAGACCAGTCCGACCACCAGCGGCTACGCCAGCGGCACTTTCCACATAGCTTGTTACCGGAGGGACACCGACCACCGCGCCGAAGACGCTGGAGGCGCTGTCGGCTTTCATCGCCCGGGAAAGGTTTTCGATACGCCCGTCAGCGTTGACCAGATTGGCCCGCTGGGCGACGCCCATCAGGGTGCCGGCGGTGTCGAACATGTGCACGAAGAGGAAAGCCAGCACCACGCTGATCATGCTGACGTTGAACACGCCCGCGACGTTCATTGCCATGAACGTAGGCGCCAGGCTTGGCGGGGTCGACATGATCCCTTCGTAGTGCACGATGCCCAGGCCCCAACCGGCGAGGGTCACGGTGATGATGCTGATGAGGATCGCACCGAAGACTTTGTGGTAGCTGAGGATCGCGATCATCAGGAAGCAGATCGCCGCCAGCAGCGGGCCGGGTTCACGCAGGGAGCCGAGTTTGATCAGGGTGGCCGGGCTGTCGACGACAATGCCAGCGGTTTTCAGACCAATCAGCCCGAGGAACAGGCCGACGCCAGCGCCCATCGCAAAGCGCAGGCTGACCGGGATGCTGTTGAGCAGCCATTCGCGAATCCGCGAGAAGGTCAGGATCATGAACAACACACCGGAAACGAACACCGCACCAAGCGCGGTTTCCCAGTTGTAGCCCATGGTGCCGACCACGGTGTAAGTGAAGAAGGCGTTGAGGCCCATGCCCGGTGCCAGGCCCACCGGCCAGTTGGCGTACAGGCCCATCAGCAGGCAGCCGAGTGCGGCGGCGATGCAGGTGGCGACGAAGGCTGCACCGTGATCGATCCCGGCATCGGCCATGATGTTCGGGTTGACGAAGATGATGTAAGCCATGGTGATGAAGGTTGTCAGACCGGCAATCAGCTCGGTCTTCACCGTGGTGCCATGCAAGCTGAGTTTGAAGATGCGCTCCAGCACGCCTGTGCGTAAGGGCGGCGAGAGTTCCAGCGTCGATGCTTCGGATTTGCGGCTTTCCACAGCGAGTACTCCTCAAGAGTTTTATTGTTATTTCCAGGGCCGGACCCATGAGGGGTGGCAGCAGCCCTTTGAGGCATACGCGAATTTGTTGACCATGCGGTCAGGAACTCGCACGCAGTGGATTATGCTTTTGTGTACAAATAAAGCAAATATTGTTTTTGGTTTTGTTTACGAAAGGTCAGGCGATAGGGATATATCGCCTGTTCTGGCCTCTTCGGGAGCAAGCCCCCTCCCACAGTGGATCTCCAGTGGACCCGAATAATGGGTAATCAGCAGAGCCCTGTGGGAGGGGGCTTGCTCCCGAAGAGGCCAGTCCAGTCAATCGAGAAGTGACTGAGTGTTCCCAAGTGCCATATTCACCGCCAACCACCCATTCACCGCCGCCTCCCCAGCCTCAGCAAACACCCGCTCGAGCAATTTCACCTGCTCACGCCGCAACGCCTGCTCAAACTTCTCACCTTCAGTAGTCAGCTCCAGCAGGCGCTTACGCTTGTCTGCCTCCGACGCCACGCTTTCCACAAGGTGCATTTCCTGCAGCTGGCGCAACGGCATGTTCAGCGCCTGTTTGCTGACGCCGAGCAAACCCAACAATTCCTTCACACTCAAATTCGGATAACGCGCGATGAAGAACACAATCCGCTGATGCACCCGGGACAGGCCGCGCCGCTCGAGCATTTCATCAGCCTTGGCGGTGAACGCCTGATAGCCGAAGAAAAACGCTTCCATCGCCTGTTGCTGGCTGGCGGGGTTTTTAAGGTCAAGCATGTTGACGTACTCGCTCAAGCTGTCGTAGTTTCAGTCAACCAGTTTGACTCATTTTTCCCAGGCCTCGCTACCGGTGACTCCCATGGCTTTTTCCGAACGTGTTTCGCGTCTTAAAAGTTCTCTGATCCGTGAAATCCTCGCCGCCGCCCAGCGCCCGGAGGTGATGTCGTTTGCCGGCGGCTTGCCGGCCGAAGCCATGCTGCCGAAAGTCGAATGGGCCGACATGCCGCTGTCCCTTGGCCAATACGGCATGAGCGAAGGCGAGCCGGCGCTGCGTGAAGCGCTGGCGGCGCAGGCGCGAGCGTTGGGGCTGGAGTGCACGGCGAGTCAGGTGCTGGTGGTCAGCGGTTCCCAGCAGACCCTGGATCTGGCGGCCAAGTTATACATCGACAAAGGCACCGAAATCCTGCTGGAGGCGCCGACCTATCTGGCCGCGCTGCAGATCTTCCAGCTGTTCGGCGCCGAGTGCCTGACCGTGCCGCAAGAGGCCGATGGCCCGAATCTGGCCCAACTGCGCAGTCGCCTTGAGCAACATCGCCCGGCGTTCATCTACCTGATCCCGACGTTCCAGAACCCCTCCGCCGTGCGCTACAGCGAAGCCAAGCGCGCCGCCGTCGCCGCATTGCTCGATGAATTCGGCGTGACCCTGATCGAAGACGAGCCGTACCGCGAATTGACGTTCGATGGCGGCAGCGCCAAACCGATTGCCGGGCGTTTGCAGAAAGCCAGCTGGATCTACACCGGCACCGTGTCGAAAACCTTGCTGCCGGGTTTGCGCGTCGGCTACCTGATCGCCAGCCCGGACTTGTTTCCACACCTGCTCAAGCTCAAGCAATCGGCAGATCTGCACACCAACCGCATCGGCCAGTGGCAGGCGCTGCAATGGATCGGCACGGAAAAGTATCAGCAGCATTTGAGTGAGTTGCGTGGGTTCTACCGTGAGCGGCGCGATGCTTTCCAGTCAGCGCTGGAAACGCATTTTTCCGATCTGGCGGACTGGAACATGCCACAGGGCGGGTTGTTTTTCTGGCTGACGCTGAAGCAACCGCTGGATACGCGGACGTTGCTCAACGAGGCGCTGGCCAATGATGTGGCGTTCATGCCGGGCGAGCCGTTCTTTCCCGAACCGGATAAAAACCTCGGGCACCTGCGTTTGAATTTCAGCCACATCGACCCGGCGCGACTGGATGAAGGGTTGAAGCGGTTGGCGGCGGTGGTGAGGCAGGCGCAACTAGACAAAGCAGCCTGAAAAAAATAAACCGGCTCGAGGGCCGGTTTATTTTTGACTGGAATTTGTGGTGGCTGAGTAGGCCTCTTCGCGAGCAGGCTCGCTCCCACAGTGGAAATGCATTCCAAAGGGTGGGAGCGAGCCTGCTCGCGAAGGCGTCAATCAACCCACCACATAATCATCAGACCGCCGCAAACCGCTTATCCAGATAATCAATGATCACCTTGGACTCATACATCCAGGTCGTCTGCCCATTCTCTTCAATGCGCAGGCACGGCACCTTGATCTTGCCGCCCTGGTCCAGCAGGGTCTGGCGATCCTGTTCATTGTTCTTCGCGTCCTTCAGTGCGACCGGCACATTCAGGCGACGCAGCGTACGACGGGTTTTCACGCAGAACGGGCAGGCGTGGAACTGATACAGGGTCAGGCCTTTGGCGGCGGCGTTGACTTGCGCCTGTACCTCCGCCGGGCGCTGTTTCTTGCCCGGGCGGGTGATGAAGTCGATGAAGATGATCAGTTGGCCAAGGCCGACACGAAGCGCTTTTACGAACACGTTGAAAGCCTCACGGTGCAAAGAGAGAAGGGCGCGCAGCTTACCCGATTTTTCACGGACGAAAAAAAACCGGCGATCAACGCCGGTTTTTTTCTGCAGCCGATTACTTGATCAGGCTGAGGAACTCGCTGCGAGTCGCCGCGTTTTCGCGGAACTCACCGAGCATCACCGAAGTGATCATCGACGAATTCTGTTTCTCGACACCGCGCATCATCATGCACATGTGCTTGGCCTCGATCACCACGGCCACGCCCAGCGCACCGGTGACTTGCATCACCGCATCGGCGATCTGGCGGCTGAGGTTTTCCTGGATCTGCAGACGGCGGGCGTACATGTCGACGATCCGCGCGACCTTCGACAGGCCCAGCACCTTGCCGCTCGGGATGTACGCAACGTGCGCCTTGCCGATGAACGGCAGCAGGTGGTGTTCGCACAACGAGTACAGCTCGATGTCCTTGACCAGCACCATCTCGCTGTTGTCGGAGCTGAACAGGGCACCGTTGGTGACCTCTTCGAGCGTCTGTTCATAACCGCGGCAGAGGTACTGCATGGCTTTGGCGGCACGCTTTGGCGTGTCGAGCAGGCCCTCGCGGGACACGTCCTCGCCCAATTGGCCGAGAATCGCGGTGTAATTCTGTTCCAGGGACATGAAACTACCTGTGGGGATTTTCGCAAAGGGCAAGGGTACGGTGGCGGACACAACCCTGCAAGTTCGGTGTAACGCGATTATTCGTCGCGGCCTTCCATCATCGTGCGTTTGAGCATCACGTACACCGCACCGGCACCGCCGTGTTTCGCCTGGCACGAGGTGAAACCGAGCACTTGCGGATGCTGACGCAGCCAAGTGTTGACGTGGCTTTTGATCATCGGCCGCTTGCCGTCCAGGCGCACGGCCTTGCCGTGGGTGACGCGCACGCAGCGGATTTCGAATTTGGTCGCTTCGGCGAGAAAGGCCCAGAGGGTCTCGCGGGCTTTTTCGACGTTCATGCCGTGCAGGTCGAGGCTGCCTTCGAACGGGATCTGGCCGATCTTGAGCTTGCGCATCTGGCTTTCCTGCACCCCGTCGCGGGCCCACATCAGCTCGTCTTCGGGGCCGACGTCGATCACGAACTGATCGGACAGGCCATCCACGGTGGTGGTGTCGGTGCGCACGGTGGCGGACTGGCGCAGTTTGGCGATCTGCGCGCGGTCAGCCTTGGGTTTGCCAGTGTCGGCGCGGTCGTGCTTGATCGGCTTGACGCCTTGGATCGCACTTTTGAACAGGGAAAAATCGTCGTCTTGCATGTCAGCCTCCGCGAAGGGCGGCCAGTTTACCCAAGTCGAAACAAAACGGCCCGGCAAAAAGCCAGGCCGTGGAGTCAGTCGTGTTTTTTCATCAGGTGCGGGGACATGTTCAGCTCCCGCGATTGCCTGGCGCGACGCCGGCATCGACGCCACAGCGCCACACCGAAATACAGGAACAACAAGCCGATCGCGAGAATGATCGCCGAACCCATCGGCGTGGCATTCAAATCGCCGAGCGCCGGCGGGCGTCCCAGCAGGCTGGCGGCACCGGCCATCGCCAGCAGCACACCGAACGTCGCCAGAATGGCGGCGATCGCTGCGCCGAATCGAAAACGCCAGTTGCTTTGGCCTTTGGGCCGCAAGCGGCGTGCGTCAAATCCATCGGATAACTTCATTCCGACCTTCCTCAATGGGTATCGGCCCTTCGACCGGGAGTTGACCGGGTTGTTCCTGAGGCTAAGGCAATTGAAGCAAATGCGAGGCTTTTGCGGATGAGCGGCGCGGTGAGCCGCTCATCAGAGCAGATCAGATCAGATCTTGAGTCAGGGCAAGGGTGGCGAAGTTGTCGGCCATGATCGCCATTTCCGCTTCCTGGACCACGGCGGCACTGAGCACGCGGCCCTTGAACGGCAGGTCACGGGTGGCGCAGGCGTCTTCGACCAGGGTGCAACGGAAGCCCAGGTTCTTCGCCGCGCGCACGGTGGTGCTGACGCTGGAGTGGCTCATGAAACCGCAGACGATCAGGTCCAGCGAGCCAAGATTCTGCAAACGGTCGAGCAGTTCGGTGCCATGGAACGCGCTCGGCAGCAGTTTGCCGATGATGGTTTCGTCGCCCTGTGGCTCAAGGCCGGGGATGAATTCGCCGCGTTCGCCCTGCGGGTCGAACAGGCCACCGACGGTGCCGAGATGACGCACGTGCACGATCGGCCGACCGGCTGCACGGGCCGCGGCGACCAGTTGTTTGATGTTCGCGACGGCCGCGTCCATGCCGCTCAGGGCCAGCGGGCCACTGAGGTACTCTTTCTGGGCATCGATGATGACCACGGTGGCATGGCTCAGTGTGGCCGCTGCGTAACCGCGGCCGCTGAGTTGAAACATCGTTTTTGGAACGGACATTCGGGGCTCCTTGGGGTGGGGCTTTTGCGGCATTGTCCTCTGGCTGAGCGGTTCTGTGAACCGCTACCATCGTAGGCAGCGTCGTTATTGGCCTGCAGCCTTGTCAAGTTACACGTTCTGTTCAATAGCTGATGCAAAAAACAGAAAAGTCCTACTGTCGGCCGCGAATGTTTCCCGCGTCGTCGTGACGCGTTTTGGCTGGTAGAATCGCCAGTCGTTTTTTCTGGAGTTCTGCCCCGTGATCACTTCCCGACTTCGTACCCTGCGCGACCACATCCGTTGGGCCGTCAGCCGCTTCCATGGGGAGGATCTGTTTTTCGGCCATGGCACCGACAACGCCTGGGATGAAGCCCGGCAGTTGGTGCTCGGTGCCTTGCACCTGCCGTGGGAGATCGCCGACAGCTACCTCGACTGTGCGCTGGAAGACGACGAACTGGTCAACCTGCAACGCCTGCTCAAGCGCCGCATCGAAGAGCGCATCCCGACTGCGTACCTGCTGGGCGAGGCGTGGTTCTGCGGCATGTCGTTCATCGTCGATGAGCGCGTGCTGATCCCGCGTTCGCCGATTGGCGAGCTGATCGAAAACCGCTTCGCACCGTGGATCGGCGACGAGCCGGCACGCATCCTCGACCTGTGCACCGGCTCGGGCTGCATCGGTATCGCCTGTGCCTACGAGTTCCAGAACGCCGAAGTGGTGCTGGCGGACCTGTCGTTCGAAGCGCTGGAAGTGGCCAACCAGAACATTGAGCGCCATGGCGTCGATGAGCGTGTGTACACCGTGCAGGGCGATGGTTTCGATGGCCTGCCGGGGCAGCGTTTCGACCTGATCGTGTCGAACCCGCCGTACGTTGATGCCGAAGATTTCGCCGACATGCCGGACGAATACCAGCACGAACCGGAGCTGGGTCTGGCCTGCGGAGATGACGGTCTGAACCTGGTACGGCGGATGCTCGCCGAAGCGGCGGATCACCTGACCGAGAAGGGGCTGTTGATCGTTGAAGTGGGCAATAGTCAGGTACACGTCGAAGCGTTGTACCCGGAAGTCGACTTCGCCTGGCTCGATTTCGAGCGCGGCGGACATGGCGTGTTCATGCTGACGGCGGAGCAGTGCCGCGATCATCAGGCCTTGTTCGCTTCCCGCGTCTGACCTGACTGACTTTTGTGGCGAGGGAGCTTGCTCCCGCTGGTCTGCGAAGCAGACCCAAAATATGCAATGACGGTGCACCAGACATACCGCATGTGCATGTTTTACGACTGCTTCGCAGTCGAGCGGGAGCAAGCTCCCTCGCCACAGGTCAACGCTGATTTCAGCGGTGCGTGGCAATCCAGATCAACAACCCTGCCTGAAACACCGCAAACGCCACCAGACAGGTAATGGTAAAGCGCAATCCAGCGTCTTCACGCTTGAACTTGCTGACCTTCTCTTCCTGCTTCTTCAGCTTCACTTCCTGCTCGGCCAGGTTCTGCTCGGCCTGTTGCAGCATCTGCGCCGCTTCGAGAATCTCGACGATCTGCAGCTTTTCGCTGTTCCAGTCGCCCAGCAGGTCACCGACCTGCACCTCTTTGACGCTGCCCTTCAAATGCTGGGCGTCGGCGTAGACCACGTCAAAACCATGCACGCGCAAGAAGTGATCGCGACGCAGACGGGTGTCTTCGTTCAGCGCGTCCTTGTTGTTCAGGTCCATGCCGTCGACGGTGTAGGCGGGCCAGCGTTTTTTCGCCCAGTTGATGCCTTGCGCGGCCATGAAACGGCCGATGCCACGGTTCAACGGTTCGATCTGCAAACCGCTGTCGGGGCCGAAGTGCACACGTTTGCTGGTGTGATCGACCCACACGTCGAGGTGGTTCTGCTCTTTGCGCACGCGCTGACCGGGCAGTTTGATCGCCATGCGCATCAGGCTGTGTTCTTTGTTGTTGCGCTCGGCGTAGCCGAACTCGACAAAGCGCAACGGCCGGCCACCGGTGTGACGGTCAGTCTGCAACGGCGCCAGGCGGAGCATCTTGTGGTGCTCGACGCTGACGTCCGCCCATGGCAGCTCGACCGCTGGCGGTGCGTCTTTTTCAGCGGTGGTGTCGGGTGAAGTCGGGGTATCAGTCATAACGGCGAGATCCTGTCCAAGCCCTGCTTGTCGCCAGCCGGTACGCTGGCGACAAAGGCTTATCGGCCGTTTTTTTCAGGACTGGAGGGTAAACACCGTTTAACGGCTGCGAAGTCCGGCAATAAATTCGATGAGTTTGCCGCCCAGCTCCGCCGCCAGTGGCAAATTCGGGTCCTTGTACGAGGCCAATTGCCGCTTCACATCGGCGGGGACGATGCGCATGACGTGGTTCATGCCTTCGATCACCACCAGTTCGGCGTCGGGTTTGGCGGCTTTCAGCGCCTGCGCATCGCCGACGCCGACCTGCATGTCGTTGCTGCCCTGGACGATGAGCGCCGGCATCTTCAGTTGCGCAAAAGCCTTGGCCGGGTCCTGGCGGAACAGCGAAATCAGATACGGCTGCACGCTCGGCCGGAAAATCGGTTGCAGTGGCGCCGGCACGTCGGCATCGGTGTGACCGGCCTTGAGGCTGTCGAGAATCTGGTTGCTGCGCAACATCAACGGTGGCGGCAGGCTGCGCGCCAGTTGCTCGCGGATCACCTGATCCACCGGGCGGGCACTGCCGGACAGCGAAATCAGCGCAGCGGCGTCGGCACGCGGGGCGGCGAGGGTGGCAATCAGTGCACCTTCGCTGTGACCGAGCAGAATCAACGGGCCGAAACGCGGGTCGCTTTTCAGCTTCTGGCTCCACGCCACGGCGTCGTCGACGTAGCCTTCCACCGACAGATTGCGCTCGTCAGGTGTGGCCGGCCGGCTCGCAGCCACCCCGCGCTTGTCGTAGCGCACGCTGGCGATGTTGTGCTTGGCCAGCACCCAGGCCAGCCGCTTGAGGCTGTCATTGCGCCCGCCATCGGGGTTATTGCCGTCACGATCTGTAGGACCGGAGCCGGCAAGGATCAGGACAACCGGCACTGGGTTGTCGGATTTTGGCAGCAACAGCGAGCCGAAAAGTTCACCGCTCCCGGTATCCAGAGAGATCGGGCGCTGCAGGACAGTCGCGTGGGCAAAGCCGGTAAACAGGGTAAGACTCAAGATCAGAACTCGCAGCATCATCACGCCATCATTCGCCAAGGTGCCGGTTGGACTCACCAACACCACTAAGGTTCGAGGATGAACTACTCGGTTAGCCTGCGTATACTGGCGCGCATCACGAATTCGGGTTTGATTTCACGGAGCGTCCTGCATGTCCGGCAATACCTACGGCAAGTTGTTCACTGTCACCACCGCTGGCGAGAGCCATGGTCCGGCGTTGGTCGCCATTGTCGACGGCTGCCCGCCGGGCCTGGAGATCTCCCTCGAAGACCTGCAGCGCGACCTTGATCGGCGCAAGCCAGGCACCAGCCGCCACACCACCCAGCGTCAGGAAGCCGATGAGGTCGAAATCCTTTCCGGCGTGTTCGAGGGCCGCACCACCGGTTGCTCGATCGGCCTGCTGATCCGCAACACCGACCAGAAGTCCAAGGACTACTCGGCGATCAAGGATCTGTTCCGCCCGGCGCACGCCGACTACACCTACCACCACAAATACGGCGAGCGCGACTACCGTGGTGGCGGTCGCAGCTCGGCGCGGGAAACTGCGATGCGTGTAGCGGCAGGTGCGATTGCCAAAAAGTATCTGGCCAGCCAGGGCATCGTCATCCGTGGCTACATGAGCCAGCTCGGTCCGATCGAAATCCCGTTCAAGACCTGGGATTCGGTGGAAGAGAACGCTTTCTTCAGCCCGGATCCGGACAAGGTCCCGGAACTGGAAGCCTACATGGACCAGTTGCGCCGCGATCAGGACTCGGTCGGGGCGAAGATCACCGTAGTCGCCGAAGGCGTGATGCCGGGCCTCGGCGAGCCGATTTTCGACCGCCTCGACGCTGAACTGGCGCATGCGCTGATGAGCATCAACGCGGTGAAAGGCGTGGAAATCGGCGCCGGTTTCGCCTGCGTCGCCCAGCGCGGCACCGAGCATCGCGATGAACTGACCCCGCAAGGTTTCCTCAGCAACAATGCTGGCGGCATCCTCGGCGGCATCTCGTCCGGTCAGCCGATCGTCGCGCACCTGGCGTTGAAGCCGACGTCGAGCATCACCACCCCGGGCCGTTCGATCGACATCCACGGCAACCCGGTGGACGTGATCACCAAGGGCCGTCACGACCCGTGCGTCGGCATCCGCGCCACGCCGATTGCCGAAGCGATGATGGCCATCGTGCTGATGGATCACCTGCTGCGTCATCGTGGGCAGAACGCCGACGTGCGCGTCAGCACCCCGGTGCTGGGTCAGCTTTGATGGTTGATCGCCAAGCCGTCGCGGTCTGACCGTGGCGGCGCTCCCGTACTGGCGGCTGTCCAGTTTCTATCTGTTCTATTTCGCCTTGCTCGGTTCGACAGCGCCGTTTCTGGCGCTGTACTTCGATCACCTCGGCTTCAGCCCCGCGCGCATCGGCGAGCTGGTGGCGATCCCGATGCTGATGCGCTGTGTGGCGCCGAACATCTGGGGCTGGCTCGGCGACTACACCGGCAAACGCCTGGCCATCGTGCGCTTCGGTGCGGTGTGTACGCTGCTGACGTTCTCGCTGATTTTCGTCAGCAAGACCTACGCCTGGCTGGCGATGGTCATGGCGTTGCACGCGTTCTTCTGGCATGCGGTGCTGCCGCAATTCGAAGTCATCACGCTCGCGCACTTGCAGGGGCAAACCGCGCGCTACAGCCAGATTCGCCTGTGGGGCTCGATCGGTTTCATCATCACCGTGGTCGCGCTGGGCCGTTTGTTCGAATGGCTGAGCCTCGACATCTACCCGGCGGCGCTGGTGCTGATCATGGCCGGCATCGTCCTCAGCAGCCTGTGGGTGCCGAACGCGCAGCCACCGCAAGGTAATCGGCCGAGCGGGGAGGGCTTTCTCAAGCAGCTGCGCAGCCCCGGTGTGCTGGCGTTTTACGCCTGTGTCGCGCTGATGCAGATGAGCCACGGCCCGTATTACACCTTTCTGACCTTGCACCTTGAACGCCTCGGTTACACACGCGGCACAATCGGCATGCTCTGGGCCGTGGGCGTGGTCGCCGAAGTGCTGATGTTCATGGCCATGAGCCGGATTCTCGCGCGGTTTTCCTTGCGCCGGGTGCTGATGGCGAGTTTTCTGCTGGCGGCGCTGCGCTGGTTGCTGCTAGGTTCGTTCGCCGAATTCCTCTGGGTGCTGTTGTTCGCGCAGGTGCTGCACGCGGCGACTTTCGGCAGCTTTCATGCGGCTGCCATCGCCTTCGTGCAACGTAGTTTCGGTGCGCGTCAGCAAGGTCAGGGCCAGGCGCTGTACGCCGCGCTGGCCGGTACTGGCGGCGCGCTCGGCGCGTTGTATTCCGGTTACAGCTGGAATGCCCTCGGCGCCACATTGACCTTTAGTATTGCCAGTCTCGCGGCGCTCGCTGCTGCCGTTATCATTGCCACACGTATGCAAGAGGACAGGCCATGAGCCTTACGCGTGAACAACTCGCCCAGCAAATCGTCGACGCCGGGCGTTTTCTTTATGGTCGCGGCTGGTCACCGGCCACCAGCAGCAATTACTCGACGCGTCTGTCGCCGAGCGAAGCGCTGCTGACCGTGTCCGGCAAGCACAAGGGCCAGTTGGGCCTGGACGACGTGCTCGCCACGGATTTGTCCGGCAACAGCCTGGAACCGGGCAAAAAGCCCTCGGCCGAAACCCTGCTGCACACTCAGCTCTACAGCTGGCGCGCGGAAATCGGCGCGGTGCTGCACACCCATTCGGTGAACGCCACAGTGCTGTCGCGCCTGACGCCGGAAGACTTCATCGAGTTCGAAGACTACGAGCTGCAAAAAGCCTTCAGCGGCATCTCCACCCACGAATCGCGGGTGCGCGTGCCGATTTTCGACAACGATCAGGACATTGCGCGCCTCGCCGCCAAGGTGCAGCCTTGGCTCGACGCCCATCCCGATTGCGTCGGTTATCTGATTCGCGGCCACGGCCTCTACACCTGGGGCGCGCAGATGAGCGATGCCCTGCGGCAGATCGAGGCCTTCGAATTCCTGTTTGAATGCGAGTTGAAAACCCGCAGCGTCATGAACCGCCAAAGCTGACTTCACCAGAAGCCGCCCATTTGCCTGATCAAATGCACTGCCCGACCGGTCTGCAAGAGCCGGACGGCAAGGCCGATACCGAGGAATTGCCCATGAGCAGCCTGTCCGTCTATCACGTATCCAGCCCCGAGATTCCGAACAAGGTGCTGACCCATTTCGAAGACATCGCCTCGACGCTCGCCGAGCAGGGCGTGCGCTTCGACCGCTGGCAAGCCGCGGCGAAGATCCAGCCCGGTGCCAGCCAGGAAGAAGTGATCAGCGCCTATCAGGAGCAGATCGACAAACTGATGACCGAGCGCGGTTACATCACCGTCGATGTGATCAGCCTCAACAGCGACCACCCGCAAAAAGCCGAACTGCGCGCCAAGTTCCTTGAAGAACACCGCCATGGCGAAGACGAAGTGCGCTTTTTCGTTGCCGGTCGTGGCCTGTTTACCCTGCACATCGACGAGTATGTCTACGCGGTGTTGTGCGAGAAGAACGACCTGATCTCGGTGCCGGCCGGTACCAAGCACTGGTTCGACATGGGCGAGCACCCGCACTTCGTGGCGATTCGCCTGTTCAACAACCCGGAAGGCTGGGTCGCGAATTTCACCGGCGAAGACATCGCCGGGCGCTTCCCACGTCTGGAGGACTGAGCCGATGCCGATCAAAGCCATTGTCACTGACATTGAAGGCACCACCAGCGCGGTGAGTTTCGTTTTTGATGTGCTGTTCCCGTATGCGGCCAAACACCTGCCGGACTTCGTGCGACAGAACGCCGAACGTGCCGATGTGGCTGAGCAACTCGACGCCGTGCGCCGCGACAGCAATGCACCGCAGGCCGATGTTGAACGGGTTGTTGAAATTCTCTTGAGCTGGATCGAGGAAGATCGCAAAGCCACGCCGCTCAAAGCCTTGCAAGGCATGGTCTGGGCGCAGGGTTATCACGCCGGGCAGTTGAAGGGCCACGTGTACCCGGATGCCGTTGAAGCGCTCAAGCGCTGGCATCAGGCCGGTTATCAACTGTTTGTGTATTCGTCGGGTTCGATCCAGGCGCAGAAGCTGATCTTTGGCTGCTCCGAGGCGGGAGATCTGACACCGCTGTTCAGCGGGTATTTCGATACCACGTCGGGGCCCAAGCGTGAGGCGCAGTCTTACACCAACATTCAACAGGCGATTGGTGTCGAGCCGCAGGACATTCTGTTTCTGTCCGACATTGTTGAGGAGCTGGATGCCGCTCAATCGGCAGGCCTGCAGACCTGCGGCCTGGCGCGCGAGGGTGGGGAGCTGGGAAGCCATATCACCGTCGACAGCTTCACCGGCATCGAACCCGAAGCCTTCTAACCACACAAGTCTCTGTAGGAGCTGCGGAACGCTGCGATCTTTTGACTTTGATTTAAAAGATCAAGATCAAAAGATCGCAGCCTTCGGCAGCTCCTACATAAGAATCGCGTACAAACAAAAGGCCGTGGAGCAGATGCTCCACGGCCTTTTTTGTTTAATGCGTTTACATATTTACAGCGAGTGATACGTCGGCAGAGCAAAACGCTGCTGGCTTTGCAGCATCGCAATCTGCGGCAGCTCACTGGCTTCTTCCGCCAGGTCACGACGGATCGCGCTGATCGCCCACGACAGTTGGTCGGCGTTGTGCATTTGCTGATACGTGAGGGCGCGCTTGAACACTTTGCCTTCGCTGCTGCGCAGAGTCAGCAGGATCCCGCCATCGGGACGTGGCGCAGTGGTGACGTTGAAGTTGGAGAACAGCGAGGTAAATTTTTCTTGGATCAGGCTCATGTCTTTCAGCTCCGTATGCACTTGAATGGCAAGCATGCAGAGGAGGTTGCAGCGATTGTGCCAGCACGCCGAAAAATAAAAACGTATATAAATCAATAAGTTAAAAATCGTGAAATTTGCATGGCTCGTGCAATCTGCATGAATGGCCATCGTGCATCCTGCATTTTGCGGGATTCTCATGAGTTGAACGGAACCAAACGGCAAAGGCGCAATCACTGCCACCAGGCGTGACAGGGCGGATACAAAACATTGCAAAAACCGCGTGTACAGCCCGCGAAGCGCTGACGTATTTTCGATCTCGACCTTGCCCACCACGCAGGTCATGCCCACAGCCCGAACAATAAAAAAACGGCCGACCAGGCCGACCGGGGAGCAGCCATGCGTCACGCGTCGAGCGACACGATTACCTGGGGCATGATGCTCCGCAAACTGCCGACCATCGCCAAAACCATTCCACGGGTGGTCAAGGGCATGAAAGTCGCCAATGTCACGGATCCGACCCAAACGTGTGGCCTCGGCTGGACCTTCGAGCAAGCAACCCTGCGCAACCCCGAGGGTCTGGCGATCCTGCAGGACAATGTCTTGCTGACCTATACGCAGGTCAACCAGTGGGCCAATCGCATCGCCCACTATCTGAGCGCGCAGGGGATCGGCAAGGGCGATGTGGTCGCGGTGTTCATCGAAAACCGTCCCGAGCTGCTGGTGACCATTCTGGCGCTGGCCAAACTCGGCGCGGTCAGTGCGCTGCTCAATACTTCGCAGACCCGCGACACGCTGATCCACAGCGTGAACCTGGTGGCGCCGGTGGCGATTGTGCTTGGCGAGGAACTGCAGCCAGCGTTTTCTGCAATCCGCGAGCAAGTGTCGATCGCCGCGTCGCGCACCTGGTTCATCGCTGACCGTGACACCTATAGCCACCCGGGTATTGCGCCCGAGGGCTACATCAACCTGATCAGCGCCAGTGCCGACGCTTGCGCTGAAAACCCGCCCAGCAGCGGCGAAGTGTTCTTCAACGATCCGTGCTTTTACATCTACACGTCGGGTACCACCGGCCTGCCCAAGGCCGGGGTGTTCAAGCACGGCCGCTGGATGCGCAGCTCGGCCAGCTTCGGCATGATCGCCCTGAACATGAGCCCCGACGACGTCGTCTATTGCACCTTGCCGCTGTACCACGCCACCGGCCTATGCGTGTGCTGGGGCTCGGCGATCAACGGCGCCTCCGGGTTCGCGATCCGTCGCAAGTTCAGCGCCAGCCAGTTCTGGAATGACGTGCGCCGTTATCGCGCGACCACCATCGGCTATGTCGGCGAGCTGTGCCGTTATCTGGTCGATCAACCGGCCAGCGCCGACGACAGCCGTCACCCGGTGCGCAAGATGATCGGCAACGGCTTGCGTCCCGGCGCCTGGGCCGAATTCAAGACCCGGTTTGCCGTCGAGCACATCTGTGAGCTGTACGCGGCAAGCGACGGCAACATCGGCTTCAGCAACATTCTCAACTTCGACAACACCATCGGTTTTTCGCTGATGGCCTGGGAGCTGGTGGCGTACGACCACGACAGCGGTGAGCCGTTGCGCAGCGCCGATGGTTTCATGCGCAAGGTCGGCAAGGGCGAGCAGGGCTTGCTGCTGGCGCGGATTGATGAAAAGGCACCGCTGGATGGCTATACCGACCCGCAGAAAACCGCCAGGGTGGTACTGCACGACGTGTTCAGCAAGGGCGACCGCTTCTTCAACACCGGCGACCTGCTGCGCAATATTGGCTTCGGCCACGCGCAGTTCGTCGATCGACTCGGCGACACCTATCGCTGGAAGGGCGAAAACGTCTCGACCACTGAAGTGGAAAACCTGCTGCTGCAGCATCCGCATATCTCTGAGGCCGTCGCCTACGGCGTCGAAGTGCGCAACACCAACGGTCGCGCCGGCATGGCCGCAATCACGCCCGCCGAATCCCTCGCGACCTTGGATTTCGCCGAATTGCTGGCGTTCGCCCGCCAGCGTATGCCGGCCTATGCGGTGCCGCTGTTCTTGCGGGTGAAGGTGAAAATGGAAACCACCGGGACCTTCAAATACCAGAAGACCCGGCTGAAAAACGAGGGCTTCGACCCCGGCCAGACAGGTGATGATCCGATTTACGCGTGGCTGCCTGGCACCCAGACTTACGTGCAAGTGACGGACGAAATTCTGGCCGATATTCATCAAGGCAAATACCGCTATTGAGATTGGCTATGGCCTGACTTGAGAAAAAGGGGGTGACAGCTATCGTCGCGCTCGGGAAACTGTCGGCTTTGCGAATAACCGAAAGTGGAGTTGCCCTATGTCTGACCAGAGCCGCCAGATGACCCCTGAAGAAGCTGCCGAATTCACCGAGCAGGTTTTCAACAAGGCGCGCGAGGGTGATGCGCTGATGCTTGATCGGCTGATCAGCGCCGGTTTGCCGGTGAACCTGAAAAACAGCAAGGGCGACACGCTGCTGATGCTCGCCAGTTATTACGGCCACGTTGACGCGGTCCAGGTACTGCTCAAGCACAAGGCCGACCCGGAAATGCGTAACGGCAACGGCCAGAGCCCGATTGCCGGCGCCGCGTTCAAGGGCGATCTGGCGGTGGTCAAGGCGCTGGTGGAAGCGGGCGCCGAGATCGAAGGTTCGTCCTTCGACGGCCGCACCGCGTTGATGATGGCGGCGATGTTCAACCGTGTTGAAATCGTTGAATACCTGATCAGCAAGGGCGCCGATCCGCAAGCCAAGGATGCCAACGGCATCACCGCGCTGGACGCGGCCCGCACCATGGGCGCGGTCGATACCACGGCACAGCTGGAAAAACTGCTGGCCTGATAAGGTCAAAAGATCGCAGCCTGCGGCAGCTCCTACAGGTCTCACATTCGTTCGCCAAATGGGCGCGGAACTTGTAGGAGCTGCCGCAGGCTGCGATCTTTTGCTTTGTGCGCTATCCTCCGCGCCCTCAAATTCAACCTTCCACAGGATCCGCCCTCATGAAAGCCGCACTCGTCGAACTCATCAGCAAAATCAGCTCCGGCTGCATGGGCGAGGACGAGATCCTGAATGTGGCGGACGAAGCGGCGCAGGCCTACGCTGATGCCGACGCCTTTCTGGCAGCCAACCCGGACATCAACTACGACGACACCTTCCCGATCCCGCTGGGCGAGTGGGTGGTGGTCGGCAGCCTGCCGGAAACCGTGCTGTTCCAGGCTGATACCTACGCTGACCTGTTCGCGCAGATCGTCGCCTCGTTCGGCCCGGGCGTCGATTTCAATCTCAAGCCCAAGCAACTGGCCAAGACCGAAGCGCTGACTGCGCTCAACCGCATCCAGGTGCAGATGAGCAGCCTGAACAAGGAAAACGGCGGTTACACGCTGATGAACTTCAGCCAACTGCTCGATGATGAGCTGCAAGTGGTGCTGGTCTACGGCAACGACGTGCCACGGGTGCTGGAGCTGTGCGCCGAAGTCGGCATCGCTGCCGCGCCTTCGCTGGAAGCGCTGAAAGTCGCCGTTCACGTCTGAACGCAATAAAAGGGAACCCTGCGCGCGACCGTCTATCCTAAAAGTGCATGCCACTATTCTGGAGCGACACCATGGGTTCCACGTTCAACGGTCTGATTGGTCTGATCATTCTTGCCCTCGATATCTGGGCGATCATCAACGTACTGAAAAGCGGCGCCGAGACCGGGATGAAAATCCTCTGGGTTCTGCTGATCATCCTCCTGCCAGTACTGGGCCTGATCATCTGGGCGATCGCCGGGCCACGGGGCAATGTGCGGGTCTGACGCTTTCCCGAAAACACGCTGATCCCCTGTGGGAGCGGGCTTGCTCGCGAAGGCGATTGTTCAGTCGAAACACAGGTTGAATGACACTCCGCTTTCGCGAGCAAGCCCGCTCCCACATTGGTCTTGCGATACCTCCAGAGTGTGCTCTGTCGGAGGAAGGTTCGACCTGTCATCTTCGGCAACGTAGAATGCGCGCCTTTCCCGGGAAATCGTCCCCCACGATTGGCGCCCGCGCATTCATCGGAGCACTTGACCATGACCGTCACCAAAACCAGCGAGTACCTGGAAACCCTCTACGAAGGCTACGGCCAGCGTTTTCGCATGGAAAAACTGCTGCACGAAGTGCGCACCGAACACCAGCACCTGGTGATTTTCCAGAACCCGCGCATGGGCCGGGTGATGGCGCTGGACGGCGTGATCCAGACCACCGAAGCCGATGAATTCATCTACCACGAAATGCTCACCCACGTGCCGATCCTCGCCCACGGCACTGCCAAGCGCGTGCTGATCATCGGCGGCGGCGACGGCGGCATGCTGCGCGAAGTGACCAAGCACGCCGGCGTCGAGCACATCACCATGGTCGAGATCGACGGCACCGTGGTCGACATGTGCAAGGAATTCCTGCCGAACCACTCCAAGGGTGCCTACGACGATCCAAGGCTGAACCTGGTGATCGACGACGGCATGCGTTTCGTCGCCACCACCACGGAAAAATTCGACGTGATCATCTCTGACTCCACCGACCCGATCGGCCCGGGCGAAGTGCT
Source organism: Pseudomonas sp. LAMO17WK12:I5 (assembly GCF_900215165.1). Classification (NCBI taxonomy): domain Bacteria; kingdom Pseudomonadati; phylum Pseudomonadota; class Gammaproteobacteria; order Pseudomonadales; family Pseudomonadaceae; genus Pseudomonas; species Pseudomonas sp. LAMO17WK12:I5. Next base: position 105,335 of record NZ_OBDS01000006.1, read on the forward strand.
GTTCTCGGAGAACTTCTATCAGGCCTGCCACCGTTGCCTGAACGAAGGCGGGATCCTCGTGACCCAGAACGGCACGCCGTTCATGCAGATCGATGAAGTCAAAACCACTGCCGGTCGCCTGCGCAGCCTGTTCCCGGACTGGCACTTCTATCAGGCAGCGGTGCCGACCTACATCGGCGGTTCGATGACCTTCGCCTGGGGCTCGACCAACCCGGCCTACCGCAAGCTGAGCCGTGAAACCCTGCAACAGCGGTTCATCGGCAGCGGCATCGTCACCCGCTATTACAACCCGGAAATCCACATCGGCGCATTCGCGCTGCCGCAGTACGTGCTGCAGGCGATCAACAAGCCAAGCAACGACTGACGCACTATTCCCGGATCGGTGATAGATCCCCTGTGGTGAGGGGATTTATCACCGACCGGCTGCGCAGCAGTCGTAAAATCGGCAGACGCGTTGGAACTGACACTATGCGTTCGCCGAATTCAGGGACGCTTCGCGCCCATCGGGGATGAATCCCCTCGCCACACAAGCCTGTTTCCCCATCGGTTAATTTTTTTTCATGTTGGTCCGCTGCAATCCTTTTGAACGATCAATCTCGCCAAAAGTCGAGATGGTAGTAAGCCCATTTGCGGGTTTGATCGAGGAGGCACCGATGCAAAAGTGGAAAGTCACTTTCGTGGACGATCATGGTGAAATTGTCGATGAGGTGTTCGAGCGCGCGGAATGCCCCAGCGACGACGAGGCTGCACGCCTGATCAAGGAACGGCTCCTGCCGGTGGCCGCCGAACTGGATATGAACGATCTTGAAGGGCGCACCACCGATGCTGGCGTGAAAAGCCTGAAAACCCAGAACAGCATCGAAATCCGCAGTATCACGCCAATCTGAAATTCTTCCTGTCACTTGAAGCACCAGGCCTTGGCAGCAGCTCTATCTTGGGGCTACTCTGCAAGCGAGATCAGCGAAACAATCGCTAAGGTCTGGTCTTGTCAGCTACATGCTTGTTTCCCGCGTGCAACCACGTTGCCGAAGTACTTTGGCCTGTAAGGCCCGGGGCGGGAATACGGAAAGTCTATCCATCTATCCGAGGGGGACGATTCATGAGCACAGCCTATCAAGAAGACATCAGCAGCAATGTTCTGCGCCGCATGAAAGAAGGCGGTTTCGACTTTTCCCGGTTCCATCCGATCGAGTTCTACGCCATTTTCCCGGACGAGGAGCGGGCGCGCAGGGCGGCAGGCAAATTTCGTGGTGAATCCATCAATGCCCAGGTCAGTGCGCGCGACGATGGCGCCTGGTCGCTGGAACTGAGCAAAGTGATGTACGCAACCTATGACGACATTGGCGATTTCGAGCAGGGCTTCTCTGCCGTGGTCGAGCCGCTGGGCGGCATCATCGAGGGCTGGGGCGTCAAGCAGGAGGTGCGTAACCGCCATCGTCTGAACTGATCTCTGGTTTCAGGTATTGAGCAACGGCTGACCTTCGGGTTGGCCGTTGTCGTTTCTGGCCGCCGGATAGCCCGTGGCAAAACCCTGAAACAAGAATCCCGGGCAAAAAAAAGCCACCGGAGAGGGTGGCTAAAGGGAAGACCGATAAGGAGAGGAAACCGGTCAGGGTTACGGCCTGCGGGGACTGCGCGGGCAGTCCGGGTCAGTGGAGCTGAAACCTTCACCGGGGAAGTTTTCAGCGAATGCGCCGATTATCCGCAGCTCGGTGCGAGCGGTGAAATCAACTCTGACTATGCTGGTGATAGGCGATGCAATGCGTCGCAATGAAGCGGGAGCAATCCGGTTGGGGCCATTGCCGCACAGGAATGGTGCGGTGCTCGCGGCGTGATTATCCAACCGATTGAAATCAAAGCGTTTATGCCGATGGCACGGGCCTTGCGAAGGCCTGTAGGTCCGGGTGACAAGGAGTACGGCATGATCCGCACCTATTTTGATGAAATGTACGATGCCGGCGGCCAGGTCCGCCCGCATTACCGGGAGTTCGCCCGCTGGCTGGCCGACACGCCTGACGAGTTGCTGGCACAACGGCGACGCGAGGCCGATCTGCTGTTCCACCGGGCCGGGATCACGTTCACGCTCTATGGCGACGAGCAGGGTACCGAGCGCCTGATTCCGTTCGACACCATTCCGCGCAGCATTCCCGCCAGCGAGTGGCGGATCGTCGAGCGTGGCTGCATCCAGCGGGTCAAGGCGTTGAACATGTTCCTCGCCGACCTCTATCACGAGCAGCGCATCATCAAGGCCGGGATCATCCCCGCCGAACAGGTGCTGGCCAACGAGCAGTACCAGTTGGCGATGCAGGGCCTGGATCTGCACCGCGACATCTATTCGCACATCTCCGGCGTCGACCTCGTGCGCGACGGCGATGGCACTTACTACGTGCTCGAAGACAACCTGCGTACTCCGAGCGGCGTCAGCTACATGCTCGAAGATCGCAAAATGATGATGCGTCTGTTCCCGGAGCTGTTCGCCGCCCAGCGCATCGCGCCCATCGACCACTACCCGAATCTGTTGCTCGACACCCTGAAGAGCTCCAGCCCGATTGACGACCCGAGCGTGGTGGTGCTGACGCCGGGGCGCTTCAACAGTGCGTTCTTCGAACACGCTTTCCTGGCGCGGGAAATGGGCGTTGAACTGGTGGAGGGCGCCGACCTGTTCGTGCGTGACGACAAGGTGTACATGCGCACCACCGACGGGCCGAAAGCGGTGGACGTGATCTACCGCCGTCTCGACGACGCGTTCCTCGATCCGCTGGCATTCAACCCCGACTCGATGCTCGGTGTGCCGGGGCTGCTCTCGTCCTATCGCTCGGGCAACGTGGTGCTGGCCAATGCTATTGGCACCGGCGTGGCGGATGACAAATCGGTGTACCCGTTTGTCACCGAGATGATCCGTTTCTACCTCGATGAAGAACCGATCCTGAAGAACGTGCCGACCTGGCAGTGCCGCAACCCCTCGGAACTTTCCCACGTGCTGGCCAATCTTCCGGATCTGGTGGTCAAGGAGACCCAGGGCTCCGGCGGTTACGGAATGCTGGTGGGGCCGGCGTCAACCACGGCGCAGATCGATGCGTTCCGTGAGCGGATCAAGGCCAAGCCCCACGCGTACATTGCGCAGCCGACGCTGTCGCTGTCGACCTGTCCGACCTTTGTCGAAAACGGCATTGCGCCGCGTCATATCGACCTGCGTCCGTTTGTATTGTCTGGCCGCGAAACCCGGGTCGTGCCCGGCGGTTTGACCCGTGTCGCCCTGCGTGAAGGCTCCCTGGTGGTGAACTCCTCCCAGGGCGGCGGAACCAAGGACACCTGGGTGGTCGAGGATTGAAGGAAGCTTGCCATGTTAAGTAGAACTGCCTCGGATCTGTACTGGATGTCGCGTTACCTGGAGCGGGCGGAAAACCTCGCACGGATGCTCGATATCAGCTATTCGCTGTCGCTGATGCCGCAGGACGGTCGCGGCGACGGTTTGCACGAATTGGCCATGCCGCTGTTGATCACCGGCACCCTCGACGATTACCTGGAGCGTCACGGCGAACTGCATGCCGAACGCCTGCTGCACTTCTTCGCCCTGGACGCGGCCAACCCGGCGAGCATCTACAGCTGCCTCGGCGCGGCGCGGGCCAGTGCGCATGCGGTGCGCGGGCGCATCACCGCGGACATGTGGGAGAACATCAACGCTACCTGGCTGGAAATTCGCGGCATTGCCGAACAGGGCCTCAGCCGTTACGGCATGAGCCGTTTCTGCGAGTGGATCAAGGAGCGCTCGCACCTGTTCCGTGGCGCGTCCTACGGCACGATCATGCGCAACGATGCGTTCCGCTTCATTCGTCTGGGGACGTTCATCGAGCGTGCGGACAACACGCTGCGCCTGCTCGATGCGCGCTATGAAATGGCCGGCGATCAGGCCGAGGCTGTCAGTGACGGTACGGCGCACGCCTATTACCAGTGGAGTGCACTGTTGCGAGCGCTGTCATCGTTCGAGGCCTACACCGAGATCTACCGCGACGCCCCCGGCGCCCGGCATGTCGCCGAGCTGCTGCTGTTGCGCGCCGATGTGCCGCGCTCACTGCGCGCCTGCACCGAGGAAATCGACCAGATCCTCGCCCAGTTGCCCGGCGCCAATGGCCGTCCGGCACAACGCCTTGCTGCCGAAATGGACGCGCGTCTGCGCTACACCGGTATCAACGAAATCCTCGCCGAAGGCCTGCACGCCTGGCTCACCGAATTCATCCCGCTGGTGCGCCAGTTGGGCAACGCGATTCACAGTTCATACCTGGAGGCTGCATGAGACTTTCCATAAGCCACGAGACCACCTATCACTATGAAGATCAGGTGCGGGCGAGCATCCAGTATCTGCGCCTGACCCCGCACGACAGCGAGCGTCAGCACGTGTTGAGCTGGCAGCTCGACCTGCCGCGTCCGGTGCGCGCCCAGCTCGATCCGTTCGGCAACATCCTGCATGTGCTGACCATGGACGAGCCGCACGAAGCGATCATTATCGGCGCCCGTGGCCAGGTCGATATCGACGAATTGCGCGAGGCTGAGCATGAGAGCCAGTCGGCGCTGCCGTTCCTGCGTTTCACCCGGCTGACCGAGGCCGACGAAGCGCTACGGGCGTTTGCCGACAAATCCTGCAAACAGCGGCGCGATCGCACTGCGCTGATCGACCTGATGCATGGTTTGAACCAGCACATCAGCTACACGCCGGGTTCGACTGAAGTCGACACCAGCGCCGCCGAAGCCTTTGCCGGGCGCGCCGGGGTTTGTCAGGATCACACCCATGCGTTTCTCGCTTGTGCACGCAGCCTGGGGATTCCGTCGCGTTATGTGTCGGGTTATCTGTACAGCGAGGACGCCGAGCACCTGGCCAGTCACGCCTGGGCCGAAGCGTGGCTGGATGACGCCTGGTACAGCTTTGATGTGACCAACCAATTGGCCCGCCCGGAGCGCCATCTGAAACTGGCGGTGGGCCTGGATTATCTGGATGCCTGCCCGGTGCGCGGCATGCGCCGGGGCGGTGGTTGTGAGCAGATGCATGCGAAGGTGTTCGTGTCGCCGACGCCGGTTATCTCCGTGCAACAACAGTAATTTGCTTCACACAAAACCCTGTAGGAGCGAGCCTGCTCGCGAAAGCGGTTTATCAGTCAGCAATGTGGTGTCTGAAACTCCGCTTTCGCGAGCAGGCTCGCTCCCACATGGGGAGTTGCATCAGGGCTTAACCTTGCGCCCAGCCATGTGTTGCAAATAGCCGATCAACAACTGCAAATCCCTCTCCGGCAACACCTCTGCCGAAAACCCCGGCATCTTCGCCTGAGGCCACTGGCGCAAACTCTGCGGATCGCGAATGTAGCGCTTGAGAAAATCCGCGCCGAAATACTCGGTCGGGTTGTACGGAATATTCAGATCCGGCCCGAACTGCGCATCCCCCGCACCGTTCAACCGGTGGCAGGCCAGGCAGTTCTTCTGGAACAGCGCAAAACCCTGATTCACCGGGTCATCCGCTTTCAGCTTGGGATCCGGCAACAGCGCCGGGAAGCGCTCGGCCACCGGCGCCATGCGCTTGATGCTCGCCACTTGGAACGGCCATTGCTCAGGGCTGATGTTGCCGGCTTGCGGGTCAGTCCACACCAGATAGAACGGCCCGGCGCTGTGTTTACCCTCGGACAGCGGCGGCCACGGCTGCGTCGGGTCCTCGATCGCCAGCCAGGCCTGCGCGCCTTTGCTGTTGAGCAACGGCGCAGCGGCCAGTTCGGCGGCAAACCCGTCCAGTGCCACCGCTTGCAGGTGATCGGCCGGTTTGATCCCGGTGAGCAGCGCCGCCACGGGCACGGCTCGATACGTCATGTCTTTCTTGTAGGACACATCGTTCTTGATGGTCAGAGTTTGTGCTTGCGGATGCTTGAGCAACTCTTCGGTCTGCCAGGTGCGACTGTTCGCGCCCAGCTCCAGCGTGAGCTGCGCCGCAGACAAGGGCATGCTCAGCAGCAAGGCCCAGAACACAATGAGCGTTTTCAAATGATCGCCGTCCCTGTCGTGGAAGTGCGCAAAGGTTCGCACAGCCACGCTGGCCCGGGTAGCGGGCCAGTCACATTTTGTCTGGCGATAACGGACGCCTGCCGCTTGAGTCAGCCAATCACCTTGGTCAGATTGGGCAAAATCAACAGCAGCGTGGTGGCGAAAAGAATGAGTCCTGCTTGACGAACTTTCGGTTGTTTGAACATGGCTTGACCGCCTTTATTGTTATTTCCTGATGTCTGCCTGCATATCCATGACGGCAAACGCTGCACTTCCTGTTGAAGAACGTCGGCCCCGGCAAAACCCGACGACCCTGACGTACATTTACTACCTTAGAGCCCGCGTCACGCTTGGCTTAGATCCATTTCATATGTATTTGCTGCCGTTTGCGATAAAAACGGCATGAGGCTTATTGCCAGCTTCTTCGCCGCCCGCTTGCTAGACAACTCGCTGACCTGAACCGGTTCACCTGAGGGTGGATGACCGTCCGTCTGAGCGTGCACGTCAACGTCATTGAGCGCTGTGGTCATTGAATCCATGCGCGCTCGGGACAACAGTGACACTACGAAATTCACTCACCGCACAGGTTCGAGGACGTCATGACCCAAGCTTTGATTTTCGATGCGTTACGCACGCCCCGCGGCAAAGGCAAGGCCGATGGCGCGCTGCACAGCGTCAAACCGGTGAATCTGGTCGCCGGGTTGTTGACCGCGCTGCAAAGCCGCACTGCGCTGGACACCAGCCAGGTCGATGACGTCGTGCTCGGCTGCGTCACGCCGATTGGCGATCAGGGCTCGGACATTGCCAAGACTGCGGTGCAGGTGGCGGATTGGGACGTTAGCGTGGCCGGCGTGCAGATCAACCGTTTTTGCGCCTCGGGTCTGGAAGCGGTCAACCTCGGCGCGATGAAAGTGCGCTCGGGCTTCGAGGATCTGGTAGTGGTCGGTGGCGTCGAGTCGATGTCGCGGGTGCCGATGGGCAGTGACGGCGGCGCCTGGGCACTGGATCCGCAAACCAATCTGCACAGCCACTTCACCCCACAGGGCGTTGGTGCGGACCTGATCGCCACCCTTGAGGGCTTCAGCCGTGAGGATGTCGATGCCTACGCGTTGCACTCGCAGCAAAAAGCCGCACGGGCGCGGGCCGACGGCTCGTTCAACAAGTCGCTGGTGCCGGTGCAGGATCAGAACGGCATCATCCTGCTCGATCACGACGAATTCATTCGCGCCGAGTCGACGATGGAAGGCCTCGGCAAACTCAAGCCAAGTTTCGAAATGATCGGCCAGATGGGGTTTGATGCCACCGCGCTGCGGGTCTACAGCCACGTCGAGCGGATCAACCACGTGCATACGCCGGGCAACAGCTCCGGGATCGTTGACGGTGCGGCGCTGATGTTGATCGGCTCCGAAGCCAAGGGTCGTGCGCTCGGCCTGCAACCACGGGCCCGGATCGTCGCCACGGCGGTCACCAGCACTGACCCGACCATCATGCTCACCGGCCCGGCACCGGCCACCCGCAAGGCCTTGGCCAAGGCGGGTTTGCGCGTGGAAGACATCGACCTGTTCGAGGTCAATGAGGCATTTGCCTCGGTGGTGCTCAAGTTCATCAAGGACATGGCGGTGGACCCGGACAAAGTCAACGTCAACGGCGGCTCGATCGCCATGGGCCACCCGCTGGGCGCGACCGGTTGCGCGATCCTCGGCACCTTGCTCGATGAACTGGAAACCCGGCGCCTGCGCTACGGCCTGGCGACGCTGTGCGTCGGCGGCGGCATGGGCATTGCCACCATCATCGAACGCCTCTGAGCCCCGAATTCAAGGAAACCTTGTTATGAGCGAAGCCATTCGTTACGAAAAAGGCCAGGACGCCATCGTCGTGTTGACCATCGACATGCCGGGCCAGAGCGCCAACACCATGAACGCCGTGTACCGCGATGCCATGGGCGCCTGCGTTGCGCGGCTGGTGGCGGAAAAAGACAGCATCGCCGGGGTGATCATCACCTCGGCGAAGAAAACCTTCTTTGCCGGCGGCGACCTCAATGAGCTGATCAAGGTCGGCAAACCCGAGGCCAAAGCGTTCTATGACATGGTGCTGAGCCTCAAGGGGCAGTTGCGCACCCTGGAAACCCTCGGCAAACCGGTGGTCGCGGCGATCAACGGCGCCGCGCTCGGCGGTGGCTGGGAAATCTGTCTGGCCTGTCATCACCGGGTGGCGCTGGACGATGCGGCGGTGCAACTCGGTCTGCCGGAGGTGACACTGGGCCTGCTACCGGGCGGCGGCGGGGTGGTGCGCATGGTGCGTATGCTCGGCATCGAAAAAGCCTTGCCGTACTTGCTCGAAGGCAAAAAGTTGCGCCCGCAACAGGCATTGCAGGCCGGTCTGATCGATGAACTGGCGGCGGATCGTGACGAGTTGCTGGCCAAGGCGCGCGCCTGGATTGTCGCCAACCCGGGCGCGGTGCAGCGTTGGGACGTGAAGGGTTATCAGATCCCCGGCGGCACACCGTCGAATCCGAAAGTCGCGCAGATGCTGGCGATAGCGCCGTCGATCCTGCGCAGCAAGACTCAGGGCACGCTGCCGGCGCCAGAGAAGATTCTGTGTGCGGCGGTGGAAGGCGCGCAGGTTGATTTCGACACCGCGCACCTGATCGAAACCCGCTATTTCACCGAACTGACCACCGGGCAGATCTCGAAAAACCTGATCGGCACCTTCTGGTTCCAGCTCAACGAGATCAACGCCGGCAGTTCGCGGCCGCAGGGTTTTGCGCCATATGTCACGCGCAAGGTCGGTGTGCTCGGTGCGGGCATGATGGGCGCCGGGATCGCCTTCGTCAGTGCCTCGGCTGGCATCGATGTGGTGCTCAAGGACATCAACCTGGCGGCGGCCGAGAAGGGCAAGGCCCATTCGGCGGCGCTGCTGGACAAGAAAGTCTCCCGTGGCCAGATGACGGTCGAAAAGCGCGAAGCGGTGCTGGCGCGAATTCACATCACTGAAAATGATGCGGATCTGGCGGGTTGTGATCTGATCATCGAGGCGGTGTTCGAGGATCGCGAACTCAAGGCCAAGGTCTCGTCGGCAGCGCAAAAAATTGTCGGCCTTGATGCGGTAATCGCCTCCAACACGTCGACCCTGCCGATCACCGGTCTGGCAACGGCGGTGCCGGATCAAAGCAAGTTCATCGGCCTGCATTTCTTCAGCCCGGTGGACAAAATGCCGCTGGTGGAGATCATAAAAGGTGCGCAAACCAGTGCTGAAACCCTGGCCCGGGGTTTCGACTTTGTTCTGCAGATCAAGAAAACCCCGATCGTGGTCAACGACAGTCGCGGCTTCTTTACCTCACGGGTGTTTGGCACCTTCACCAATGAAGGCATCGCCATGCTCGGCGAAGGCGTGAGCGCGCCGATGATCGAGACCGAAGCGCGCAAGGCCGGGATGCCGGTGGGACCGCTGGCGATCTCCGACGAAGTTTCCCTCAGCCTGATGAGCCATATCCGTCAGCAAACGGCCAAAGACCTGCAAGCGGAAGGGAAACCGCTGACAGATCATCCGGCGTTCGCTGTGATTGACTTGCTGCTCAACGAATACAAGCGCCCGGGCAAAGCCGCTGGCGGTGGTTTCTACGATTACCCGGCGGGTGGTCAGAAACATCTGTGGCCGGAGTTGAAGACGCGCTTCGAGCAGGCCGACGGGCAGATTTCGCCGAAGGATGTGCGTGATCGTCTGCTGTTCGTGCAGGCCCTGGAAACCGTGCGCTGCGTGGAGGAGGGCGTGCTCACCTCGACGGCGGATGCCAACGTCGGCTCGATCTTCGGCATCGGATTTGCGCCTTGGACCGGCGGCGCCTTGCAGTTCATTAATCAGTACGGGGTGCAGGACTTCGTCGCACGCGCGCAGTATCTGGCCGAGCAGTACGGCGAGCGCTTTGCGCCACCGGCGCTGTTGCTGGAAAAAGCCGCGAAAGGCGAGCTGTTTAAGTGATCGGCTGAACGCTGCGGGGCTTGCCTTGCCGGGGTGTTTCAAGGCAGGCTCTGGGGTGTTCATTATTCCCATCACGTGTCAGGTATTTTTTATGTCGCTACGCATCTGCATTCTGGAAACCGACATCCTGCGTCCGGAACTGGTCGATCAATATCAGGGTTACGGGCAGATGTTTCAGCGCCTGTTCTCGCAGCAACCGATTGCCGCCGAGTTCACCGTGTACAACGTGATGCAGGGCGAATACCCAAGCGACGACCTGACCTTCGATGCGTACCTGATCACCGGCAGCAAGGCCGATTCGTTCGGCACCGACCCGTGGATCCAGACCCTCAAGCAATACCTGCTGACCCGCTACGAGCGTGGCGACAAGCTGCTCGGCGTGTGCTTCGGCCATCAATTGCTGGCGCTGCTGCTAGGTGGCAAGAGCGAGCGCGCCAGCCAAGGCTGGGGCGTCGGCACCCACAACTACAAACTGGCGGCCAAGGCGCCGTGGATGAGCCCGGTGCGAGAAGAGCTGACGCTGCTGATCAGCCACCAGGATCAGGTCACTGCGCTGCCGGAAAACGCCACGGTCATCGCTTCCAGCGATTTCTGCCCGTTTGCCGCGTACCACATCAACGATCAGGTGCTGTGCTTCCAGGGGCACCCGGAATTCATTCACGACTATTCGCGGGCGCTGCTGGATCTGCGCCAGGAAGCGCTGGGTTCGCAGATCTACTCGAAAGGCGTGGCCAGCCTCGAGCAGGAGCACCATGGCACCACGGTGGCGGAATGGATGATGCGGTTTGTGGCGCACAAGCCTGAGGCTGCTTGATAGCAGATCAAAAGATCGCAGCCTGCGGCAGCTCCTGCATCGGGGTGGTGTACACCCTGTAGGAGCTGCCGCAGGCTGCGATCTTTTGCTTTTGCTTCCCTATAACCACCCCGACCTCTTGAAACTCGCCCACAAACTCACACACCCCACCGTAATAAACCCCAACACGGCGAAATAGCCGTAGTGCCAGCTCAGCTCCGGCATGTTCTGGAAGTTCATCCCGTAAATCCCCGCGACCGCGGTCGGGAACGCCAGAATCGCCGCCCACGCGGCAAACTTGCGTTGCACCACGCTCTGCCGTGACGCCTCGAGCAGCACACCGATTTCGATGGTCTGGCTGGCGATGTCGGCCAGGGTGGTCAGGTCTTCCATCTGCCGCGTGACATGGATCTGCACATCGCGGAAGTACGGGCGCATGTTCTTGTCGATGAACGGGAAGCTCAGCTTCTGCAGCTCCTCGCCAATCTCCACCATCGGCGCTGCATAGCGGCGCAGGCGCAACACGTCGCGGCGCAGACCGTGAAGTTTCTGAATGTCATGCTCGTTCAACGCACTGCACAGCACGTTGCGCTCCAGTTCATCGATCTCGGCATGAATCGCTTCGCCCACCGGCTGGTAGTTTTCGATGACGAAATCCAGCAGCGCATACAGGACGAAATCTTCGCCGTGCTCCAGCAACAGCGGCCGCGCCTCACAACGTTGGCGGACATGCGCGTAGGACGCCGAGTGGCCGTTGCGGGCGGTGATGATGTAGCCCTTGCCGGCGAAGATGTGTGTTTCGATGAACTGCAAGATCCCATGTTCGCGGATCGGCGAGTAGGTGACGATAAACAAGGCGTCACCAAAGGTTTCCAGCTTCGGCCGGCTGTGTTTTTCCAGGGCGTCTTCAATGGCCAGTTCGTGCAGGTTGAACTGGCGCTGCAGATTGGCCAGCTCCTGAGCGTCCGGCTCTTCCAGGCCGATCCAGACAAAATGTCCGGTTTTTGCGGCCCAGGCGGCACCTTCGTCAAGCGTGATATTGGTGACTTTCTTACCGGCGCTGTAAACCGCAGCAGCAACAACTCGACCCATGGTAGTGGTTCACTTCTTCTTGGCAGATGGCAGGGAATACAAGGCTTCAGCTTAGCTGTGTCGCTGCTTGAGAGTCAGTGAAATCTGTACAGTTCACCCGGCAAAAGAAAACCCGCACAAGGCGGGTTTTTTTACGCAGCCTGCAGCTGCTGATCCATCGCGGCGATGCATTCGCGCATCTGCTCGCGGCATTGGGACATGAGCATGGGCATGTCATCCATGGTCAGCCCGGCTGTAGGAATCGCCGGCAGCGAGCGTATGAGAATTTTCCCGCTGCGCCAGCGGTTCAGGCGCATGTGCTTGATGTAGCTGCTGACGCACACCGGCACGATCGGCACACCGGCGGCGATCGCCATCTGGAACGCGCCTTTCTTGAACGGCAGCAGTTCTTCACCGAGGTTGCGCGTGCCTTCCGGGAATACCCAGATCGACGTGTCTTCGTGCTGCAAGGTGTGGGTGGTGGTGAGCATCGACTTGCGCGCCTTGTGCGCGTTGCCACGATCAATCAACACGTTGCCCGCGAGCCAGAACAGTTGCCCGAACAGCGGCACCCATTTCAGGCTTTTCTTGCCGATGCAAACGGTCCGCCGGGGCACCACGTTGCCGAACACGAACAGGTCGTAGTTGGACTGATGGTTGGCGACAATCACGCAACTGTCTGGCTTGTTCATCAACGGGCCGACGTCGGCTTTTACCCGCAAGCGCAGAATGCACATGGCCGGAAGCGCGTAGAGGCGGGCGCACAGTCGGCTGTTGTCCGGATTGAACGGCCGGCACATCCCGAGGATCACCCCCAACACGCCGGCCAGAATAAAGTGCAGGCCCATCAATAACATACGAAACACAAACAGCATTTTCAGGCCCCACCGGGACAAAAGGTGGCGCAGTGTACGGATGTGCACTGTTTTCGGCAATTGCTGCTATAGAGTCCGGAGATAGGCGATGTTTAAGCGCATGTTTCCGAGTTGATTGTCAGACCCGAGCTAGAGCAGTCGACGCTCGATCAATCGAACGCGTAAGAAAAAGCCCGACACGACGGTCGGGCTTTTCTTTGGCTTGGGAAGCGCGGGCTTAGCCCAGATGTTCCTGATCCTGGATGATCGCGTTGTCGAGGGCTTCGAGCAGCGCCTTGCGCACTTTGAGCTTGGTGTTCTTGTGCGCGTTCATGTTGATCTTCTTCAACTGACGCGCCGCGGCCAGGGCTGCGCCTTGCAGCTCTTCGGCAGCCACCACCTTGTCGAGGAAGCCGGCATCCACCGCGCTTTTCGGATCAAACATTTCGCCGTTGATCACCGAACGGTGGAACGCCGAACGACGCAGACGATCACGCGCCAGCTCGATGCCGGCGTGGTGCATGGTCATGCCGATTTGCACTTCGTTCAGACCGATGCTGAACGGGCCGTCGACACCGATGCGGTAGTCGGCGGACAGCAGCAGGAATGCACCTTTGGCCACGGCGTGGCCTGGGCAGGCAACGATCACCGGAAACGGGTGGGACAGCAGGCGACGGGCGAGTGTCGAACCCGCAGTCACCAGCGCCACGGCTTCTTTAGGCCCGGCGGTCATCACCTTCAAGTCATAGCCGCCAGACAGAATCCCCGGCTGACCGGTAATGATCACGATGGCACGATCAGTCTTCGCCTGATCCAGCGCCGCGTTGAACGCCGCAATCACGTCCGGGGAAATGGCATTGACCTTGCCGTTGTTCAAGGTCAGGGTCGCGATACCGTCTTCGAGGTGGTAGGCAATCAACTCACTCATGACGCTATTCCTTGTAAGAAAGATGGGCAGACGTTACCCACCACCGTAGGCCAGGTAAAGCGCTGTGACTGACTCGCCGGTCACCGTTTCCGGCCGCGCCCGGCGTAGCACGCCATTCTGCTTCTATATAGAAGGGTGGCCGTCACCAGAGATTGGCCGGTTTGCCATCGCCCAAGGTGGGGCGAAACGCCTTTTTGTCTTAACCGCATGAAAATTCTGAAAAAAAGTTTGCCATCAGAAAAGCTTTCGACTACATTAGCGCGCCTCGACAGACAGAACATGTTTGAAGAGATACGGTGAAGTGTCCGAGTGGCTTAAGGAGCACGCCTGGAAAGTGTGTATACAGGAAACTGTATCGAGAGTTCGAATCTCTCCTTCACCGCCAAATTTGAAACGACTAAACCCCTGAAAACGTTAAAGTTTTCAGGGGTTTTGTGTTTTTAGGGGGCAAAAAAGGCCCACATGGGAACATCCATGGGAATATGGGCTGCTGGGTTGCCCGCTTCCGAAGCCCTGTTTACGGAGCGTCGTCTCCACCTGGAGGCTGAATGCCCAAGGCGTGCTGCAGCATACCGATGACGTCCGGGCCGTCCTCGTTGATCCACATGCCGTAGTGCTGTCGGATCATGTTCGCGCTGGTGTGGCCCATCTACTCCCGAACGCCATTAGCTTTCAAGTGTGCTTTGAAAAGCCTATCTCCCACGACAAATTTGCTGACGTATGGCTGGCCGCTCTTGGTGTTCAGAAATACGGAGTGCAGCTTGTGCTTGCAGACTGTCTCTCTGTTTAGGTCGACTATATCTATTGTTTCCACGAGCTTACGCCTGCTCAATTCGTCAAACTTCCGCAGGCATCTCGCATGTGTATTAGGTACTGTAGGTGTAAGTTATGGCTGCAAGGCGTTTATCGAACCCGATTGTTCCAAACTGACTTCGCATTATCCATCATCTCCATCAAGGACTTTGCGAAGTTTGCGGGGTCCATTTCTCCGAGTTTATAAGATTCAATCATTCCTTGGTGCGGATACTCTAGAATTATCTGATTATTAATCGCTTTAATTTTGGTATCTTGGTTTTGGAATATGTTTGTATCTTTTAGGTATTCTTTTATTTTTAGAATTAATGTTTCATGTGGGGCGCTGTTGGTTTTATTGTTTTTGGTGTTCGTGCTTTCTGAACTAGCATGTGTTTTTTTGTCGGGTGAGCCGTAGTTATTTTGGGGGGTAAAGCGGAGTGTTGTGTCGATGTACTCCTTATATTTTTCGTTTGCGCTAGTTAGCTGTGTGATATCACTGCGCTGAAGCGCACTCATGGTCTCGAGCTCAAGTATTCTTGCTGTTAAGTCTTTTTCGCGGGGTATAACTGTTTTCGATTCTTCTGTCAGCTGAAGGACGGATGATTTCAAAAATTCTATTTCGCTATCTTTTCTTTTTGTTTGCTCTTCAAAGTCGATTTGTATTTGGACAGCGGCTTTTCTGATCTTTCTTGCTTCATCTCGGGTGATTGGTGTTTCATCGTCAATCTTTTGTTGGATTTCTTTTAGTTTTTTTCTATTGTTTCGGGATATTTCGTAAATTTTAGCTGCTGGATAGGGGTAAACTAAAATTATCGCAAGGGTCGCTATAAGAGGGAAAAATACCCCTTTCAGCATGTAGTCCTGAACTGAGGGGAAAAGATTGAACTCTATATAAGTTATCTTTTCTGGTGCTGAAAGAGATGAGAATAGTATTAATATTAGTTTGTAGTTTATCAAGCACCATGAGATAAGAAATGATCCTAAGAGTGGGCTGGTTACACGCTCATATAGTTGGGCTTTTATAGTGGTTGTTATATCGTCTAGCATATGTATTGGTTCTTTTTGGCTGTAGAAAATAGTGGCTTGCGGCCATCATAGATTTCTTCACTCCTTCTCACAAGTACAAAACTAACTTTGTGATTTCAGATCTGATCTTCAACGTCAAATTAAATTACTAGCCCCCTGGATACGTTAAAGTTTTCGTGGGGGCACCATTCGGTTATATGCGGACATCCTTTGGAACACCGGCGGCTGAATGACCTGTGCTTTAACCTCGGTTTACAGGGATTCTTCACCATTTGGTGGCTGTATGCCCATGGCATGTTGCAGCATACCGATGACATCCGGGCCGTCCTCGTTGATCCACTTGCCGTAGTGCTGTCGGATCATGTTCGCGCTGGTGTGCCCCATCTGCTCCGCGATCCAGTCGACCGAGGCAACCCCGGTGGTCAGCAACTGGCTGGCGTAGGTGTGGCGGCACTGGCCAGGACCGCGATAGCGAACGCCGGCCGCTTTCAAGTGCGCTTTGAAGAATCTGTCCCTCACGACGAAGTCGCTGATGTGCGGCAGGCCGCTCTTGGTATTGAGGAATACAAAGTGCAGCTTATGCTTGCGGACTGTCTTGTTGTCCCGCTCGACGACTTCGACCGTATCCACGGTCTTGAGCTGGTTGATCGCGTTCAACTTGCGAAGGGCATCCCACGCGGGTTCCAGCAGACGCACCTTGCGCGTAGAGCGCCGAGTCTTCGTCACGCGATAGGCCCCCCGCACCTTTGATCTGCGGAAAGTCACCGTTCCTTGTTTCAGATCGACGTCCTCCCACGCCAGCGCGATGGTCTCCGACACCCGTGGGCCTGCCCAAATCATGAACTGAACCATCAGCAGTTCCTGGGTGCGGTTGGTGCGTGTTTCGAGAATCTGCTCTATCTCCGCACTGGTGAATGGATCCGGTGCTTCTGGATCGGGCAGACGCACGAATAACCCTCAGTCGGATCGTGCGCGACCTTCTGCCGTGTGCGGTAGAGTCTGAACACCTGGCGCACATTGCTGATGATGTCGCGGATGGTCTTTTCTTCGGGCGCTTCGACAGCGGCCCCTGAATGCAGTCTTGCAGGTCCAGGTGGTAAATCTGATCGATTTGAATGTTATCCCAACGCGGCCGCCCGTGGACCTTTGCCTTGTTTTTGTACCCGAAAGAAGTCGCGGCCACGCTGTTGTTTTAGATGGTCAGCCCAACTCCTAGTTAGTGCCCCGAAACTGTTCACAGCGAGCTTGGTCGACTCGGGAAAATGCCGGCGGTGCTGCCGGACGAGTTCCAGTTGTTATTCCCAACCTGCTTAGCAATCAAGTCAATCGAAGCACCGCACTTGGGTATGCAATTGGCTGGTATAGGTATGCGGGCACTGACCATGCAACCAAGTTCGCGAAAGGATGAAGAGGATTTTTAGCCAGCCAGTCTTTTTCATTTACGTAAGGTAGATCTGGCACCAGAGAGGACCATGATTCGCAGGAGAGCACCAGCTCGTTTGAACACACTAAATATGTTGTTTGAGTTATGAATTTCTAGAGCATGAATGAGGCGACGAACGGTTTGTTTTCTACGGAGCTGAATCGTAATACCTGTCAAGTTTTACAGTATACAAATTTCTCCGTGCAGCGCCTTATCTGCGGGGACGGCGTAATTAAGCTTTTATATCACTTGTAAGGAGATCGATATGTCAGAGAGAAATGTCAAGGGGGTTGTTAAATCATTTTCGGAGATTGGCATCGTTTGGGGAAGTCCAGCGCAAAATTTGCCATTATCAGTCCGGATGATGGGAGTAAGGATGTTGCCATCGCTATAGGAGAAAATTTTGATAGGAATACCGGAAAGCAATACCTTTCCGTTGGAGACAAAGTTCGTTATCTCGTAATGGATGGTCCATCGGGAAGAGAGCTTACAGGGATGCTAAAGAAAATATAATCTGTGCAGTTGAGTTCACGATTGCTATAAAAACTGACTGCGTGAGGTTGCAAATAAACGAACTGTACGATGAATGAGTTGAGTGTTCGCTACCTCTAATCTCAAGTATTGCCCAAGTGCTGAGCCGCCTATGAGGCGGCTTTTTACTAGCTAAATTTTAATGTGTAATATTTTAAAATTCCTACTTAGAAAAGTGACATCTCGCCCTATGAGTTGCACATTGTAGGACTTGTGCTGACACCAGGATTGGTGTGACCGAGCTGACTGAGGGACGCGGAGGGCGATAGAACGAGTTGGGGACTGGCGTGCTACAAAGGGGCGAGTCGGGCTTTTGCACTTGCACGCTCCGCCTTCGTCCTGCCTTTAGAGTAATTCGACGTACAGGTTACACAGGAAGGGTTCGGTCTGATTTCCCATAGCGCATTACAATCGCCGTTTTATCAGTAGAAAAAAGGACTGTTCCCATGATCATCTCCACCACCCACGCCATCGAAGGCCGACAGATCACCGCGTACCTGGACATTGTCAGCGCGGAGTCGGTGCAGGGCGTCAACGTGATCCGTGACATGTTTGCCGGCATGCGCGATTTTTTCGGTGGGCGCTCGCAGACGCTGGAGCGTGCGTTGAAAGAGGCGCGGGTTCAGGCGACGGACGAGATCAAGGAACGGGCGCGGGCGTTGCAGGCGGATGCGGTGGTCGGGCTGGATTTCGAGATCAGCATGCCGGCGGGCAAGGGTGGCATGGTTGTGGTGTTCGCGACGGGTACGGCGGTCAAGTTGCGTTGATGCAGTCGCGGTGTTCAAGCGAGCCCATTCAGATGATGAATGGGCTTTTTGCTTTTCTGCTTTCGATCAGCCCTGTGGCTTGAGGATGACAAGCCCGTGGGCGTCATAGGTCAGGGGCGTATCGACTGCGACCATCGGCGGGGTGCCGGTGGAGGGCGTCGGATCGGCCGGCTGACTCGGGTGGTAGATAACGCCGGGAGTCAGAACCGGTTTGTCCGGGTACGTGATGGTGATGTCGCCTGATGCGAGCTTTTCCTTGAATTTTTCACCGGCGGCTTTGCCGGCAGCGATTTGTTCGTCCGTGAGTTTTACGACCGGCATTTCCGGGAATCCGTTGATTTTCATGTTCTCTCCTTGAGATTCATTTGTATGAAAAAGGGCAACGGCCTGTGGGCGGGAATCTTTAGCGTTGTGAGATCAACGGTTGGTTCGGATGTTGAGCAGGTGTAGGCCATTCGTCGGGCATCGGTCGAACTGAACCACAAGTCCGGTAATGACCGGCTAGTCTCAAAAGCCTTGGAGGTCGATATTTTTTCAGGCAAAAGGGCTTTGCCGGTGTCGATCTATCGCAAAGGGGAGAGGCTATGACTGATCCGTATATCGAAGACGATGGAGCCGAATTTTCATTCAACAACTGTGTCCGTTGCGGCCAGACGGAGTACCAATCGGGCTTTGGCGAGGATCCGGTGCAGACCGGCAAGATCAAGTCCACGGCACCCAAGGGGCCGAAAGCCAAATTCCTTCCAAAGGTCTCGGCCCGCTCAAGAAAATAAAGTGAGACCGAACGACCCCGTCTATGAACGGGGTTTTTTATGCCTGCTGTTTATGAAAAGGAAATCTCCTACAAACTCTTGGCCCGGTTTGGTGTTTTTCACAAACTTTTCACGTCCACGGTCGTAGGGTGAAGCCATCCGTTAGAAAGCAAGTCTCCAGCCCGTCTCCCCAGCGGGCTTTTTTTTGCCTGCGATAAAACCTTTGGCGAAATCGCTGTCCAATCGGCGCCAAGTGCGCGGCGGCAGCTGATTTGTCTGGACTTCAGCGCGTCGGCAGCTTTCAATCTCGGCCCCTTTTGATCTCCCTATTTTTGAGGTTTTCGTCATGCGTCTAACATTGCCTGCTCTGGTTCTGGGGCTTCTGGCTGCTCAAGGTGCGGTCGCCGGTGAGGGTACTGCAGCACTCGGCGGCGGTCTGGGTGGCGCGCTGGGTAACGTGGTTGGCCAGAAGATGGGCGGCAGCACGGGCGCAGCGATTGGTGCCGGTGTTGCAGGCGCGGCGGGCAGTGCGATGGCTGCCGGCAAGGGCAGCCGCACCAAAGCGGCTATTGGTGGTGGTGTTGGCGCGGCCGGTGGTTCGGTGATCGGCAACAGCCTGGGCGGCCGGAATGGTGCAACCATTGGCGCCGGTCTTGGTGGCGCTGCGGGTGGTGCCGTCGGCGCTAACCTGTCCAAAGGTCACAAGCGTCACTGATAGCGAACGTTTGTCAGAAAAAGCCCGGCTCGATGTCGGGTTTTTTCATGGCTGAACGTTTTCTCGAAAAATGTCTCCAATCTGACATAGGCCCTATGGGCATACCCTCCCGATTCGGGAACTGTGAGGTTCAAATGCGCTTGTCATTGTCTGCACTGTTTTTCGGATTATTCATCGCTCAAGGTGCGATGGCCGCCGGAGATGGCAGCGCCGCCGTAGGTGGCGGTTTGGGCGGTGTCCTCGGTAACGTGGTCGGTGGCCAGCTAGGTGGCAGCACCGGTGCCGCGGTTGGCGCAGGTGTCGGTGGCGCGGCGGGCAGCGCGGTCGGGGCGAATAAACACAATCGCACCGAAGCCGCCATTGGCGGTGGTCTCGGCGCTGCCGGCGGCTCAGTGGTCGGCAACAGCCTGGGCGGCTCCACTGGTTCGGCCATTGGTGCCGGTTTGGGCGGCGCAGCGGGTGGTGCGGTGGGCAACAACCTGGGTGACGACGGTGGCAGAGCTCATTCCGGTGGTGGTCACAAGCACAACAAGTACAAACACAAAAACCGCCATCACTGATTGAATATTCGAAAACAAACCCGGCCTGGCGCCGGGTTTTTCGTTTCTGGCGGTCGGATACTGGAACGATTGGCTGTAAGGCTTTTCGAACGTTATACAACCCACCAGACGTAGAGGTTTGCCATGACGCCCGAAACCGAAGGCAAGGAAGAAAAAGGCCCGAGTGGTCTGCCGTTTATCAATGATCCGGGGAACGAGGATCCGGGGTCGCTGATGGATGATGCGACGGTGCCGTTGAATGATGCGGATGAGGCTTTGGATGAGGAGTATGAAGAGAATGAGGATGAGCAATAAGTTGTCTTGAAAGTCGAGCGTGGCGGCGCACTGAATTTAAATATCCGGGGCCTGTACTTCAGGCCCTTTGATTCGGATCGGTTTGTTCTCGAGGTCAAGCTTGTTAAACAGTCGTCAAGCCGGACGAAAGCAAACCGACAAAATATTTTGTTATTTGCCTGTTAATTCAGGTCTGACTAGTACGTAAAGGTTATCTGATGTCGACATTTTTTTTATTCGACCTGATGCGATGTATTCTTGAAACTCCTTTTCAATTGTTTTTTTGTCGCAGTATTTTTTATATTTAGATGGCCTATCGCTAGCGTAAATGTAAAGACGCCATACATCAAAACCGTCGATTCTGTTATCCGAACCATAATCAAAGTCCACTGATTCTAATGGGAAGTGAATGGCGCACCCTACGCCGTGCAGTTCATATTGAATTTCATCAGTTATTTCACCGCAGCGTTCGATTTGCTTGCTTCGCCAAAGTCTTAAAATATTCCGAGTGCCAAATTTTTTTTGTAGTAATTCTGTTCCACTTTCAACTTTTGAAAGGAAGTCAGTTATTAGGTCCTCAAGATTTTTATCGTTTTTTTTCATCTTCTTCTGTGATGCTCCAATCGGTCGTGTCCGACATTGTTAGCCGATTCAATGACTTCTTCGATAGTATTGAGCTCTCCTTTGTGCTCTCTGATGTTCGTGATCAGTTTTATAGTTATAGGTGTTGCTGTTTGTTTTGCAGCTGCTGCACGGTGATGTCCATCTAGAATATAGAAGTTGCCCTGATGTTCTGCTACGTCTATGGGATAGCTGACATCGTATCCACCTGCTCGCATTTGATCCCTTATTTTTTCGACGTGTTTAGTTGATTTTTTTCCCATGATCGCATGCGTTCGCTTCACTGAATGTGGGTCAACGCCATGAATCAAGTCCGGTAATTGTGGTTCACCCACATCTACCTTAGCGCCACCAATCCCACCCGGCACCTCACAGCCTGGCCTGTTCGGCGGCGGACAGTTCGACGTCAACCCCAACGGATCCACCCACCCCGTCGGATTCGGCACATACCGATACTGATTCAACCCACCCGCCAACTTGATGGGATCCGGCGTCAAATACCGTCCCAACCTCGGGTCGTAATACCGATGCCGGTTGTAATGCAGCCCACTCTCCGCATCGAAATACTGCCCCTGAAAGCGCAGCGGCTGGTCCAGGTAGTCCTCGCCCGCGAGGGTGATCGCCGACACCTTGCCGTAGGCGTCGTATTGCGCCGACCAGACGATTTCGCCGCTGTAGTCGGTGAGTTCCTGCGGCGTGCCGAGGTGGTCGAGTTGGTAGTAGAACGGGCAAGCGCGTTTCGGGCCTTTGCCGTCGAGCAGCGCCAGGGGGCGGAAGGTGCCGGGTTCGTAGACGTAGCTGCGGTGGTGGGTTTTGCTGCTTTCGGCGACGAGGTGGTCGCCTTGCCAGAA
The DNA here is from genome assembly GCF_900215165.1 of Pseudomonas sp. LAMO17WK12:I5. Lineage (NCBI taxonomy): Bacteria > Pseudomonadati > Pseudomonadota > Gammaproteobacteria > Pseudomonadales > Pseudomonadaceae > Pseudomonas > Pseudomonas sp. LAMO17WK12:I5. The sequence continues at coordinate 127,294 of NZ_OBDS01000006.1, forward strand.
GAATTCGGTGGTCTGGCCGTCGACGGTTTTGCGGATGCGTCGGCCGAAGGCGTCGTACTGGTAGGACGCGGTTTGGCCATCGGCGCGGGTCAGGCCGATCAGGCGGTGCTGGCAGTCGTAGCGGTATTCGGTGACGAGTTGCTGGTCACGGCCACGGCGTTCGCGAATCAGGTTGCCGAAGGCGTCGTAGTCGTAATGCCGGTCGCCCTGCATCAGCAGGCGATTGCCCTTGATCCGGGTCGGGCCGGGGCGATCTTGCATCAGCAGGTTGCCGGCGGGATCGTGGGCGAAGGATTCGGGTAGTTCGTCGCGCGAGTGGCGCACGCGGATCAAGCGGTCGAGGGCGTCGTAGCCGTAGGTGCGCTGGCCATGGCGGCTGTCGGCGATGTGCTCGAGGTTGCCGTTGGCGCTGTAGGCATAATCCCGGCGATACAGCGAGTCGTGCTGATGGCCTACAGCGTGGGCGAGTAAACGGCCCTGATCGTCGTAGGCATAATCGCTGAGCAGCAGGCCTTGCTGGCGTTGTTGCTCACGACCGCATTCAAACTGATGGCTGGTCAGCCGCGTGCCATTGAGGTCGATGGCGGTCAGCGCGCCGCCCTTGGCGTAGTGATAGTCGAGCTTGCTGTTGTCCGGCAGACGCTGGCGCTTGAGCTGGCCGCAGGCGTCGTAGGTGTAACGCAGGGTGCCCCAGCCCTGATGCTCGGTGATCAGCCGATCCTGCAGGTCGTATTCGAAGGCCAGTGGATGTTGCTGGCCGTCATCAACCCCGGTCAAACGACCCAGGCGGTCGTAGGTGTAAGCCACCTCAACCCCGTCGGGCAGGGTTTTCAGCAGCAAGCGCCCGGCCGCATCACGCGCGTAGGCGGTGACCAGCGTCGAGCCGTCATCGCCGAACTCGGTTTTTTCCAGCAGGTGCCCGTTGCGGTCGTAGGCGTAAGCGGTGCGCCGACCATCGACGCCGGTTTCCTGTCGGATCAATCCGGTTGGCGTGTAGTCCAGCCGGTACTTTTCCCCGGATTCGTTCTCGATTTCCGTGAGCAACAACTGCGCATGGTCGTAGCGGTACTGCACCCGCGTGCCGTCGGGGTTGATCTTGCGCGAGACCAGATGCAGGTCGTCGTCATACTCGTAGCGGGTGATGCGCCCGAGTTCGTCGCGTTCGGCAGTGACTTGGCCGTAAGCGCCATAGCTGTAGGCGCGAGTGGCGCCTGTAGGAAATGTCGTTTGAACCAGTCGGCCAACCGAATCCCACTGCTGACGGGTGATCGCGCCGTATTCGTCGCAAGTGGTCGTCCGTCGCCCCCGCTCGTCGTAGGAAAAGCGCCGCACACCACCGTCGGGCAGGGTTTCCTCGATCAGTTGCCCGAGGTCGTTCCACGACAACTTGTGCCGGCTGCTGTCCGGATAGCGGATCGACAGCAACTGCCCGCGCGTGTCGTAGTAGTAATGGGTGACCTGTCCGTCGGGATCGACCGTCTCGGTGACATCGCCCTCGGCGTTGCGCCGAAACGTCCACACCGCCTCGCCGCGAGAACGGCTGTGCAGGAAACCGTTGCGGTACTCGTAGGACGTTGGCTCATCGTCCGGCGGAAGCAGCGCGATCAGCCGTCCGACGTCGTCGTAGCGGTATTCGGTGACCGCGCCCAGCGGATCCTGCTCGGCGATCAGCCGGCCCGCGTCGTCATAAGCCTTGAGGTGCTCACCGCCATCGGCCTCGACCTTGCGCACCAGCCGTGCGCTGTCGTCGTGGACGTAGGTTTCTTCGCTGCCATCGACGTAGTGCACCGCGACGCTGCCGTCATCGGCCCAGACGTAACGGGTGTCCATCTGCGCGAACGACGCCCAGTGCCGCACGCAGCGCGCCGCCTTGCCCGAGCGTTCCCACTCCCAGAAAAAGCTCGCGCCGCCGGTCAGTTGCCGCTGCAGGATGACGTGCTGATCGTCGTAGTCGTAACGCTCGCTGTCACCGACCGCGTTGGTCGCAGCCAACAAACGCTGACGGGCGTCGTAGCAATAACTGACCAGCGTTTGCTCGGTGCGCCAGCCATCAGCCCCAAGCACCTGGTAATCAACCGCCACCAGATGCGCCCGGTCGTAGCGCAACAACAACGACCGCCCGGCCCCGTTATCCAGGCGCTGCACACGCTCGGAAAAATCGCGATGCACCGTCAGACGATTGCCATACGCATCACTGAACGCCACCAGCCGCCCGGCACGAAAGTGATAAAACCGCGCTGTATCCCCGGCCAGCGCGAGGATCAGTTCCTCCGGTTCATCCCCGAGAAAAATCGCCGCCCGCGACAGGCTGTTGTGAATCTGCGGCCGCTCCACACTGGGCAACGGAAACCGCGTACGGCGATTCTCGTGATCGACCCAGATCACCGCCTCGCCATCGAACTCCAGCCGATGCGCCAGCGAATGGCTCCAGCCAAACCCCAGCCCGACATCAACCTCCACCGCGCTGGTGCGGTACAACCGGGTGAACTCGAACGGCAACACCCCATCGAGCGTGCCGTCGGTCAGGGTCAGCAGTTCTTCGCCGGTAACCATCGACACCGGACAGCCGTTGGTGCAGGTCAACGGGGCGCAGTCGGCGCTGTCGCCGTTGGGGTTTTTCGCTTGATCGGGATTGTCGTCGTGGGGTTCGTGTCGCTCCATCCGCGTCGTGCCACGGGACTTGTCCCGGGCCATCGGTGCCGGATTTGGCACGCTTAAAACCACGGCGTCCGCTTGTCGAATGTTCAGCGGGATCGCCGGCGTCGGCTTCAACGGGATGTCGCGCGCATGCACCATCAACGGCTTCAGCGCGCCCGCGTGCTTGCTCAGATCCGCAGTGGAGGTCAGTTCGCTCAGGCGCAAGGCCGATGCGGCCAGCCATTGCCGCGCCCGGGGCGACTTGATCTTGCTCAGCACCTTGCTGCTCAGTCGCACGGGCACGCCAACGCCGCCGCAAACGCGCATCAGCAAAAAGCTGATCAACAACTCGACCCGGACTTCTGCCACCACTTCCGCCAGGTACTGCGGCGGCAGCATCTTCAACCAACTGGTGAAGGCTGCCAGATGGATAAACAGCAACGGCTCGTCACTGAGGATCAGCAAGCCATTGGCGATGGCCTCGCCGGAGGCGTCGAGCAGCGCTTGCAACTCGACATCGCTCAAGTACTGCAGGAGTTTTTCACTGTTGGCCTGCAGGTCGGCGAGCAGGGCAAACAGCTGTTTAACGTCATCCCAGATGTCGTGCAGGGCTTTCTCGAAACCGCGCCAGTCGGCCTGTTGCAACTGCTGGTAACGATCAGCCAAACCGGCGCCGGAAAACTCCGCCCACAGCGGCTGAAACCCGTCCCACTCCTGGCGAAGCCAGACCTCCAGCCCGTCCAGAATCTCTTCATAGGAGGCGTACAGCGCTTGGATATGGTCGGTGGAAACATCAGGAAAGAAGGTGATGCGATAACGCTGGCCCCGGTCGCAGTCGCTGACTTCCAGAATGCCGCTCGGGCCGATGGTATGGCGCAGCGGTTCACCGAAACTCAATACCCCGTCGACTTCGCCGATCACCGGTTCCAGCATCACCGGGGTATTGCCGATCGGTACGAAGCGCACTGCCTCGAACAGGTGCACCAGAGTCAACGGGCCGCTGGCGGGGCACATGACCACCGAGGTCTGGATCGGCTGGCGGGATTTGACCGGAGCGCTGAGGTGCACGTCGTCGCCGACCTTGAACACCTGCTCGATATCCAGCGCGGTTCCCGTCCAGAACTGCTCGGCCCAGGCCTCGTAGTCGTTCAGGCACAGGCGGAACTCGCGGATCAGCGTTTCGAAGTCCGGGTGTTGCGGGTTCAGGGCGGCAACCACCAGCAGGCCGATGCTGTTGTTCAGGGCCAGGAGCCGATCGGTTTGGAACATTCGCAAGCACTCGCGCACATGAAAGAGGTGCGCGGACTTTGCGGGGGATCAACATGGAAAGAAGTCGGGAAAGTAGGCGTTATCTGTAGGGCATTTCGCTAAATATCAGCGAGTCTTTCCACCGCCCGTAAACATTGCCCGTTGCTCAATGTCCGCTGGCCTCGCTATGCTGCTGAACCCATTAATCAGATCCGCGTAGCGGCGCCGGCTGGGCCGCCCGGGATGTTTTTGATAACGGATCCGATGATGAATGCACCGATGAAGACGTTTGGCCCGATCAAGGCCGTGATTTTCGACATGGACGGTTTGCTGCTGGACACCGAAGGTATCTACACCGAGGTCACCTCGCTCATTGCCGAGCGTTACGGGCGGACCTTCGACTGGAGTGTTAAACAGAACATCATCGGTCGTGGCGCCAATGACCTGGCGAACTACGTGGTGCAGGCGCTGGATCTGCCGATCAGCGCCGAAGAGTTTCTGCTGATCCGCGAGCCGCTGATGCGTGAACGCTTTCCCAAGGCCCAGGCGATGCCCGGCGCGGAGGAGCTGATTCGCCACCTCAAGGCGCACAACATTCCGATCGCCGTGGGCACCAGTTCGTCGCGGCAGTCGTTCGGCCAGAAAACCACCTTGCACCGCGACTGGTTTGCCCTGTTCGATTTCATCGTCACCGCCGACGACCCCGAAGTTGGCGCAGCAAAACCGGCGCCGGACATCTTTCTCACCGCCGCCCGGCGTCTGGGTGTAGCGCCTGAAGACTGTCTGGTGTTCGAGGATTCGCCGTTTGGCGTCACCGCCGCGAAAGCGGCGGGAATGACTGCCATTGCGATTCCCGACGCGGCCATGGCCGATGAAAAATACGCGCATGCCGACGGGATTCTGCGCACGCTCAAGGCGTTCACCCCGAGTGCCTGCGGTTTGCCGGCGCTGGAGTGGGCTTGATCAGCCAATAAGCGCCGATAAAAAACGCCGCCCTCTGCAAAGAGGTGCGGCGTTTTTTGTATCCGGGATTCAGCGCAATCAGGCGCCAAAACCACCGTCGATGGTCAGGCTGGCACCGGTGATGTAACCGGCTTCCGGGCCGACCAGATAAGCGACGAAACCGGCGATTTCATCAGCAGTGCCGTAACGGCCCACCGCCATCAGCGGGATCAGGCTCTCGGCGAAATCGCCATGGGCCGGGTTCATGTCAGTGTCGACCGGGCCGGGTTGCACGTTGTTGATGGTGATGCCGCGCGGGCCGAGATCACGGGCCAGGCCTTTGGTCAGGCCGACCAGCGCCGATTTGCTCATCGCGTACACCCCGCCACCGCCAAAGGGCATGCGGTCGGCGTTGGTGCTGCCGATGTTGACGATGCGCGAGCCTTCGCCCATGTGTTTAGCGGCTTCCTGAGACGCGATGAACACGCTGCGTACGTTGATCGCCAGGGTCTGGTCGAAGTCTTCCAGTTTGAAGTCTTCCAGCGGCGCGATGGCCAGGACGCCGGCGTTGTTCACCAGAATATCCAGGCGGCCAAAGGCCTCGACCGTGGCGCTGACGGCATTGCGGATGGCTTTTTCATCGGCGCTGTCGGCCTTGATCGCCAGGGCTTTTCCACCGTTGGCGGTGATGCTGTTCTGCAACTCTTCGGCCTTGGCGGTAGAGCTGACGTAGGTGAATGCGACAGCGGCGCCTTCGGCGGCCAGACGTTTGACGATGGCGGCGCCGATACCACGAGAACCGCCTTGAATCAGAGCGACTTTGCCGCTGAGGTGTTGAGTGGTCATGTTCGATCTCCAGAGAATTCAAGGCGGGGTGCCTTGTAGTTGGAGCCGAGTATCGGCCTCGCATCGACAACCGTGTAGACCATGATTGCTATAGTCTGTGTAAACCAGAAGTTTATAGTGGCGATCATGGAAACTTTCAGCAGTATCGAATGCTTCGTGCGCAGCGCCGAAGTCGGCAGCTTTGCCGAGGCCGCCCGGCGCTTGAGCCTGACCCCGGCCGCTGTCGGCAAGAGTGTGGCGAAGCTCGAGGTGCGGCTCGGTGTACGGCTGTTCCAGCGTAGTACACGCAGCCTGACCCTGACCGAGGCCGGTCAGCTGTTTTTGAGTCAGGTCAGTGGCAGTCTGACGACGATTCAGAATGCGGTGGCCAATCTGTCGAGTGTGGAAGGGCTGCCGGCGGGGACGTTGAAAGTCAGCATGGGCACGGTATTCGGGCGGCTGTATGTCGTACCGCTGCTGCAAGAGTTTTTACGTCGGTTTCCGGCGATCAACCCTGACTGGCATTTTGATAACCGTCAGGTCGATTTGATAGGGCAGGGTTTCGATGCGGCGATTGGCGGCGGCTTTGAATTGCCCCAAGGCGTGGTCGCACGCAAGTTGACACCCGCACATCGCGTGTTGGTGGCGTCTGCTGACTATCTGCAAAAGCACGAAGCGATCGCCGAACCTGATGACCTGCAACGTCACGATGGCATCCTGATTCGTTCGCCGCAGACCGGTCGAGTGCGCTCCTGGCAGTTGATCAGTGGCCGCAGTCAGCTCTGTCAGCCCTTGAGCCTCAAGACGCGAATGACCATGAGCGACTCCGAAGCCGCCTGCGCCACGGCAGCGCAAGGTCTGGGGATCGCACTGGTCAGCATGCCGTTTGCCGTGGGTTACCTCGACGCGGGCACGTTGCAGCGGGTGCTGCCGGACTGGTACATCGATGACGGCAACATTTCGATCTACTACGCCGAGCATAAATTGTTGCCGGGCAAGACTCGGGCGTTTGTCGATTTTGTGATTGAGCAGTTTGCGCAGCAGGGGTTGGCTCGGCGGTTCAGTGCTGTCTGAGGACGCGTTGGGACCGAGTTGACCTTTTCGCGAGCAGGCTCGCTCCCACAGGGGATTTTTGATCGCCACAGATCCAATGTGGGAGCGAGCCTGCTCGCGAAGAGCGATAACCCGGTCTACCGGGCAAACCGCTCCGCCCAGCCAATGATCTGCTTTGGCCGTGGCGTCGCGTAAGTCCGCACTTTGGACGTCGACAACCCCAGCCGCACCAGCGATTCAGCAATGGTCACCGCCGCCGTCACGCCGTCCACCACCGGCACCCCGGTGCGGCGACGAATCTGTTCATCCAGCCCGGCCATGCCGCCGCAGCCCAGACAGATCACTTCGGCCTTGTCCTGGGTCACCGCCAGCTCCGCCTGCTGCACGATGGCTTCCAGTGCGCGCTGTGGTTCGTGCTCCAGCTCCAGCACCGCAAGACCACTGGCCCGCACCGAGGCACAGCGATCCCACAGGCCCGAGAGTTTCAGCCGGTCCTCGATCAGCGGCACGGTGCGATCCAGCGTGGTCACCACCGAATAGGCGTGACCGAGAAACATCGCGGTACTGGCGGCGGCGTCGGTGATGTCCACCACCGGCACGTTGAGCAGTTCCTGCAATCCTTCGCGGCCGTGTTCGCCGTAGCCGGCCTGAATCACCGCGTCGAACGGTTGATCGTAAGACATCACCCGGTCCATCACGGCGATGGCCGCCAGGTAACTTTCGAAATTGCCTTCCACCGAGTCGGCGCCGAAGAACGGTGTCAGGCCGACGATCTCCGTACCGGGAGACGCGACGGCCTGCGCCGAGCGGGCGATGGCCTGGGTGATGGATTCGGTGGTGTTGACGTTGACCACAAGAATACGCATGGGAAGTCCTTATTGCGGGCAGTTCAGCGGCCCAAATCCGGGCCGCGAGGAAGTTAATGGCTGACGTTGTCGACGGCGATCGATTCGCCGCTGATGTCGGCGTAGTGCGGCTGACGTTTGGCGATGATCAGGTAGAGCATCGCGGCAATGCCGGCGCCCACCAGCCAGGAGAACGGCGAGATGCTGTGGAAGCCCGGCACCAGCGCCAGGACGATGGCGATCAACGCTGCCGGAATGAACGCCGCCACCGCGCGGAAATTCACTCCGTGGCTGTAGTAATAAGCGCCGTCGGGGTCTTCGCTGTACAACTGCGGGACGTTGATCCGGCCTCTGCGGATCAACCAGTAGTCGACCATGATCACCCCGTACAGCGGGCCGAGCAGGGCGCCGAGGCCGGAGAGGAAGTACACGATCACCAGCGGGCTGTTGTAGAGGTTCCACGGCAGGATCAGCACGGCGATGGTCGCGCTGATCAGCCCGGCGCGGCGGAAGGTCAGGTACTTCGGCGCCAGGTTGCTGAGGACGAAGGCCGGGGCGACGAAGTTGGCCATGATGTTCACCGCCACGGTGACGATCAGGAACGCCAGGCAACCGAGCACCAGAAAGAACGTGTTGGGGATCGAGGCGATGATTTCGGTCGGGCTTTCGATGATCCGTCCGTTGATCTGAAATTGCGCACCGCAGAGCAGGACAGTGATAGCGGCGAACACCAGAATGTTCACCGGCAGGCCCCAGAAATTGCCGACCTTGATGGTCTTGCGGCACGGCGAAGAACGCGCAAAGTCGCAGAAATTGAGGATCAGCGTGCCGTAGATCGCCAGCCACAAGGCGCCGCCGGCAAAGATGTTGCGCCACATTTCGCCACCGCTCAGCGGTTCGCGGATCGACCAGGCAATGGTCGCGTTGGCCTGGGTGTACATCCACGCGGCGAGGGCGGCGACGGTCAGCAGAATCACCGGGCCGGCAAACGCTTCGTAGCGACGGACCATTTCCATGCCGTAAGCGAGGATCGCCAGTTGCACGAACCAGATCGCCACGAAACACACCCAGCCCAGGGTCGACAGACCGAGAATCGAGTTGTGGTCGTAATCGGCGAACCCGGGGTGAATCGCCGTCAGCAGCACACGAAATACCACCGACGCCAGATACGTCTGAATGCCGAACCAGGCGATGGCGATCACCGCGCGAATCAACGCCGGAATCTGCGCGCCATGGATGCCGAAACTGATCCGGCTGATCACCGGAAACGGCACCCCGGTTTTCTGCCCCATGTAGCCGGACAGGTTCATGAAAAAGTACACCAGCGCCGCGCCGATCCCCAGCGACAGCAGAATCTGCCAGCCGCCCAGGCCCAGGGCGTACAGCCCGATGGCGAACGAGTAGTTGGCGATGTTGTGCACATCGTTGGTCCACAGGGCGAAGATGCTGTATTTGCCCCAGCGCCGACCTTCGGCGCGGGTCGGTGCCAGGTCGCTGTTGTGCAGGCGCGGGCTGAGTTGTAACGGTTGAGCCAGACCCGCGTCGGGCAATGGCTGGTCGAGGGCAGAGGCGGGCAGATTCAGCGCGATGTTGTTGGAGAGACTTGTACGCATTCCGGCAGGCTCCTGATGGGCGGGGCCGCGATGACTGTGCATGAGCTCAGGGCTCGACAAATCTTCGTCGCGGCCAGCAGACATCACTGGTTACGGGGCATCTGCAGCCTGTACGGGATAGGGCGCTTCAGGCTTGCGGATCGAAAGTGTGGATTGATGTTTTGCAGTTTTGTATACAAAACATGTATGCACCAAAGCCAGATCTGTGCCAGTCAGCGATCTATGCAGCGCTGTGCTCATTTCGAAAAGTTATCGATGAGCGCTAAGTGACTGAAAATCAGTGGTTATAAATTGACCGATTGAACAGGTATTTATTTTTTGCGAGGGATTTTGCGGAGGTGGCGGAGCGCAGGGGAATTCAGCAGGGATGTAACTTTTCAGGGCGTGAAAGCAAAAAGTGCACACATAAATGGCACCGATGGTGACATTCGTGTGTACACATTTTTAAGGTGGCGCAATTGAAAAATGTGGGAGCGAGCCTGCTCGCGAATGCGTTGGATCAGTCAACGAAGATGTCGACTGAGACTACGCATTCGCGAGCAGGCTCGCTCCCACAGAGGATGTCACTGGAATTGGAAATCAGGCCTTGCTGATGATATTCCCCGCATGCAGCCCGCACTCTTTCTGCGTCGCTTCTTCCCACCACCAGCGGCCTTCGCGCTCGTGCTGGTTCGGCAGCACCGGGCGGGTGCACGGTTCGCAGCCGATGCTGATGAAGCCGCGTTCATGCAGGCTGTTGTACGGCAGTTCGAGCATGCGGATGTAACCCCAGATCTCTTCGCTGGTCATCTGTGCCAGCGGGTTGAACTTGTACAGGGTGCGCTCGGGCGTGGAGAACGCGGTGTCGATCTCCAGCACCGCCACGGCGCTGCGGGTGCCCGGGCTCTGGTCGCGGCGCTGGCCGGTGGCCCAGGCTTTGACGCCAGACAGTTTGCGGCGCAGCGGTTCGATCTTGCGGATGCCGCAGCATTCGCCATGGCCGTCCTTGTAGAAACTGAACAGGCCTTTTTCCTTCACGAACGGTTCCAGCTTCGTGTAGTCCGGCGACACCAGTTCGATATCGATCTTGTAGTGCTCGCGCACCTGATCGATGAAGCGATAGGTTTCCGGGTGCAGGCGGCCGGTGTCGAGGCTGAACACCTTGACGTTCTTGTTCAGCTTCCAGGCCATGTCCACCAGCACCACATCCTCGGCACCACTGAAAGATATCCACAGCTCGTCACCGAACTCGGCGAACGCGAGTTTCAGGATGTCCTGGGCGGATTTGTTGGCATAGGTCGTGGCGAGTTCCACGACATCGAACGTTGGGCTCATCAGGGCGGCTTCCTACAGGTCGGTGGCGCTGGGCGCTCTATATGGCGGCGATGTTAACAAAAAGCGGCGGGATAGGGGGCGCCCGCTGCGTTGCGCGGTGGCGAGGGAGTCGCTAGAGTTCGGGCTCGCTCGACTCAATAATCACTACAAACGGGAGTGTCTTGTGGAAATTGCTTGCCTGGATCTTGAAGGGGTACTGGTGCCGGAAATCTGGATCGCCTTCGCCGAAAAAACCGGAATCGAATCCCTCAAGGCCACCACCCGGGACATTCCCGATTACGACGTGCTGATGCAGCAGCGCCTGCGCATCCTCGACGAGCACGGCCTGAAGCTCTCGGACATCCAGGAAGTGATCGCCACCCTCAAGCCGCTGGACGGCGCGGTGGAGTTCGTCGACTGGCTGCGCGAGCGCTTTCAGGTGGTGATTCTCTCGGACACTTTCTACGAATTCTCCCAGCCGCTGATGCGGCAACTGGGCTTCCCGACCTTGCTCTGCCATCGCCTGATCACGGACGACAGCGGGCGGGTGACCGGCTATCAATTGCGTCAGAAAGATCCCAAGCGTCAGTCGGTGCTGGCGTTCAAGAGCCTGTACTACCGGGTGATTGCGGCGGGGGATTCGTATAACGACACGAGCATGCTCGGCGAGGCGGACGCGGGGATTCTGTTCCATGCGCCGGACAACGTGATTCGCGAGTTCCCGCAGTTTCCGGCGGTGCATACGTTTGTCGAGTTGAAGCAGGAATTCCTCAAAGCTTCTAACAGAGCGTTGAGTTTGTAGTCGTCTGGAAGGACGCTTTCGCGAGCAGGCTCGCTCCCACAGGGAAATGCATTCCTAATGTGGGAGCGAGCCTGCTCGCGAAGCTTTCAAGCTTTTAAAGGTTTTGCAGGGTTTCGAGGAGGATTCTGACCTTGGTAATCGACTCCTGATACTCCGCCTGCCAGTCCGAATCGGCCACGATCCCGCCGCCACCCCAGCAACACACTTGCCCATCCTTGACCAACAGACTGCGAATCGCGATGGAGCTGTCCATCTCGCCGCGTACGTCCAGGTACAGTAACGAACCGCAATACAAACCGCGCCGGGTCGGTTCCAGTTCATCGATGATCTGCATCGCACGGATCTTCGGTGCGCCGGTGATCGAGCCGCCGGGGAAACTGCCGGCAATCAGATCCAGCGCATCGCGATCCTCGGCCAGTTCGCCGGTCACGCTGCTGACCAGGTGATGCACGTTGGGATAGCTTTCCAGGCTGAACAGCTCCGGCACCCGCACCGAACCAATCCGGCAGGTGCGGCCGAGGTCGTTGCGCAGCAGGTCGACGATCATCAGGTTTTCTGCGCGATCCTTGGGGCTGGCCAGCAGTTCGGCGGCGTTGGCGGCGTCTTCGGCAGGCGTCAGGCCGCGCGGGCGGGTGCCTTTGATCGGGCGGGTTTCCACCTGACGCTGGCTGACTTTTACGAAGCGCTCCGGCGACAGGCTCAGCACCGCGTCGCCGTCGGGCAGGCTCTGGAAACCGGAAAACGGCGTCGGGCAGGCCTCGCGCAACGCGCAATAGGCCAGCCACGGATCGCCCTGACACGGTGCGCGGAAACGCTGGGCGAAGTTGACCTGATAGCAGTCGCCGGCCTGGATGTATTGATGAATGCGTTCCAGCGCCTGGCGATAGTCATCGGCCGACAGATCGGCGGTCATCGGGGTGTCCAGCTTGAACGGCGTCAGCGGCGCTGAAGTCGGTTGGCTGAACAGCGCGATCAGTCGTTGCCGCTCGCTGTCGGCCAGTGACGGGTGAAATATCAGTTGGCTGGTGGCGGTCTGGTGGTCGCTGATCAGCGCCCAGTCGTACAGGCCGAACCGCGCGTCGGGCAGTTGCAGATCGTCCAGGGCCTGGCTCGGCAGATGTTCCAGATGTCGGCCAAAGTCATAACTCAGATAGCCGATCAGGCCGCCAGCGAAGGGCAGGTCATATTCGCCAGGCAGCTGCGCTTCGCCCAGACGGCTCAGATTATCGCGCAGGCGTTGCAGGAAAATGCTGCCGCTTTCGTCGGGTAACACCGCCAGTTGTTCCAGCGGCCAGGCGCTGAGCAGGTCATAACGGCCACGGTCAGCACTCGGCCGACCGCTGTCGAGCAGCACGGCGCCGGGCGCATGGCGGATGGCCGCGAAGTAGTCGGCGGGGTTGGCGCGGTAGGGTAGCGGGTGTACGGAACAGGTCAACATGGGCGGGGCAGATCGGCCATCGAGGCGGGGTGGGGATTGTAGTCCTCTGCGGGAATTGCTCCTAGAGGGGATGTCGGGGATGAGCAGATTGGGGGCAGGGTTGAGTCTTGTAGTGGCGGTAAGTCCGCTATCGCGAGCAGGCTCACTCCTACAATTTGGAATGCGTTCCCCTGTAGGAGTGAGCCTGCTCGCGATAGCCGCGCCTCAGTGCTGGATCAGCCCTCGACCGCCGGAATATGCCCAAACATCTCCTGAGTAAACGCCACCCGTTCCTCGACCGACTCCGTCACCCCGCGTGCCTTCAGCTCTTCCAGATGCGCCTCGACCGCATGCGTACGCAGGGTCAGCCCGCAATCGTTGGCAATCTGGATATTCAGCCCCGGCCGCGCGTTCAGCTCGAGAATCAGCGGGCCTTTCTCCTGATCCAGCACCATGTCCACACCGATGTAGCCCAGGCCGCACAGCTCATAACAGCCGGCGGCGAGTTTCATGAAACCGTCCCAGTAGGGCAGTTGCACGCCGTCCACCGCGTTGGTGGTGTCGGGGTGTTTGTTGATGATGTTGTTCAGCCAGGTGCCGCGCAGGGTCAGGCCGGTGGCCAGATCGACACCGACACCGATGGCGCCCTGGTGCAGGTTGGCCTTGCCGCCGGACTGACGGGTCGGCAGGCGCAGCATGGCCATCACCGGATAGCCCATCAGCACGATGATGCGGATGTCCGGCACGCCTTCGTAGCTGATGCTCTTGAAGATCTGGTCCGGAGTTACCCGGTATTCGATCAGTGCGCGGTCGCGGTGGCCGCCCAGCGAATACAGGCCGGTGAGGATGCTCGAGATGTGGTGTTCGAGTTCTTCATGGGCAAGGATCTTGCCCGAGACCGTGCGATAGCGGCCCTCGAAGCGGTCAGCGATGACAATGATGCCGTCACCGCCAGCACCCTGGGCCGGCTTGATCACAAAGTCGTTGCGCCCGCCGATGATCTCGTCGAGCTTGTCGATTTCCTTCTCCGTGGAGATCACGCCGTACAGTTCCGGCACATGAATGCCGGCCTCGATCGCGCGCTCCTTAGTGATGATCTTGTCATCGACGATCGGGTACAGACTGCGCTTGTTGTACTTGAGCACGTAGTCGGCGTTACGCCGATTGATGCCCATGATGCCCCGTGCCTCCAGGGCCTTCCAGGTCTTCCAGAAACCGAACATCAGGCGTCAGCCTTCTTCAGGAAAGCCTTGAAACGCACCAGTTCGGTCAGGCGGTAGCCGCGATAGCGACCCATCGCCAGCATGAAGCCGACCAGAATCAGCAGGATCGCCGGGAAGGTGAACACGAAGTACACCAGCTCGGGCACGGTCATGATCAGGTGTGCCAGCGAGGCGGCGAACAGGGTGCCGATCGCCACTTTCATGGCATGGCTGGCGCCGCGTTCTTCCCAGGTGATCGACAGGCGTTCGATGGTCATGGTCAGAATCACCATCGGGAACAGCGCCACCGACAAACCGCGCTCCAGGCCGAGTTTATGGCTGAACAGACTGATGGCGGCAATCAGCACCACCACGAAGGTCAACACCACCGACAGGCGCGGCAGCATCTGCAGCTTCAGGTGTTCCAGGTACGAGCGTAAGGACAGGCCCAGCGCGGTGATCACGGTAAACAGCAGGATGCCGAAGCCCAGTTGCGTTTCGCGGAAGGCCAGGGCGATCAGCACCGGGGTAAAGGTGCCGAGGGTCTGCAGGCCGATCAGGTTGCGCAGGATCAGGATCACCAGCACGCCGATCGGGATCATCACCATGATCATGAACGTCTGCTGGGTCTGCAGCGGCAGGCCGTAGAGCGAGTATTCGAGGAAGTTGGCGTCGGTGTTTTCGTCGGTCAGCTTGGCCAGACGAATCGCGTTCATCTCGCTGTTGTTCAGGCTGAAGGTCACGTTGGCTTTCTTCGCGCCCTCGATGGTGATCAGGTTTTCATCACCGGTCCACCAAAGCAAACGGTCAGTCGGCAGGCCTTGCTCGCCGGTTTCCGGGTTGAAGTACAGCCAGTCGTTGCCGTTGAAACTGCGCAGCCACAGTTCCGGGGTTTGCGGTTGATCGGCGACGAGGCGGATGGTGTGGACTTTTTCTACCGGCACGTGAGCGATGGACAGCAGCAGTTCGACGATCTTCGCCTTGTGCGGCGTCGACGGGTCGCCGGCCAGCAGCAGTTTGACGTTGTCATCGTTGGCGTTGTTGACGCGTTTGATCGCTTCGCCGATGAAGGTTTCGACGTCGGCCGAGTGCTGGCGGATCGGCGCGAGCAGGGCTTCGGCGGCGATTTTTTCCGGGCCTTCGATGGCGATGCTGTCGCGGAAGGTCGGGCCTTTGATCTTGGATTTTTCCGCGGTGTAGCGCTTGGTCAGCACCAGACGGTAATAAAGGGTCTGGTTGCCCTTGGCCCGGCGCGCCGACCAGGTGACCTTGCGGTTGCCGTCGACACGGTTGACCGCCACGCCGTAATTATTGGAGATAAAGCTTTCGTTGAGGCTGACGTAATCGCGGCTCAGCGGTGGCACGAACATCTGGACCTTCACCGGGTCCTTGGTGCTGGCGACGAACTCGACTTTGGCGTCGATGTTCCACAAGTCGTCGGTGGCGTCTTCGGTCACCGGGATGCCGAGCACGAAAATCTGATAGGCCGTAACCGAAACGCCCAAGAGCACCAGAATGGTGATCAGGATTTTCAGGTGGAAGGTTAGAGAACGCATGGAAATTACTCGGCGGTATGAGCGGCGATGGTGCAGGCGGGTTTGCCGGCAGCGTATTTAAGACTGGGGTCGACCAGCGCGTCGAAGCGTTTCAAGGCTTCGGAGCCGATCAAAAGCGGGTATTGGAACGCACTTCGGTCGGTCAGGTTCACTTCGATGCTGCGCAACGCCGTGCCCATGCAGATATCCAGCTCGATCACCGGGCGCGCGGTGTACTTTTTACCTTCTTCCGGGTCGTAGTCGCCGGCGCGGCGTTTGATCTTGCTGACCCGGGCCAGCGGCCGCTCGATCGGGTGCGAATGCGCCGCGTCGATCGCCAGGTAGAAACGCACCCAGGACTCGCCGTTGCGTTTGAAGCGTTTGATGTCGCGGGCACTCAGCGAGGCGGTTTTGGCGCCGGTGTCGAGTTTGGCCGCGACTTGCAGATTGATGCCGTCAAGCGATGCGTATTCGTTGAGGCCGTACACGGTTTTTTCCCCCGCCGCGGCGAGGCCGGGCAGGCAAAACAGCGCAAAAAATGTGGGGAAGGGCTTGAGTCTCATAAATCCTGGTGCGCAGCGTTCCGTTTTCGGTTCAGGTTCCTGGCAATACTGCGCAAGCTCCTTCGTGTGCCTATCAGCTTTTTATGACAAGCCGTACAAATGGCCAGCAAATGCGGGCGGCATTCTAGCACGGTGGTTTTATGGCGCCAGCGCTCCCGCCGGTCTATACCCCTTGGGTAATCCTGTGGGAGATTGCCTAGGGCTATTAGACGATTGTCGACAATATCCATTTATCCTTTGACTGATGCCGGCTAATTGGCTAGTTTTTGCCGCATTGGATTTAAAGGTGTCGACAATCATGCTGGATCAACTCGATCCCCCGGTCATCAGCGGCGACGATTCCGAGACGCTCTCGGAAAACGTCTTCCGGCGCATCCAGGCGGCCATCGTCAAAGGCGAGATCGCCCCAGGCAGCAAGATCTCCGAACCCGAGCTGGCGCGCACTTATGGCATCAGTCGCGGGCCGCTGCGCGAGGCCATTCATCGGCTTGAAGGTCAGCGACTGCTGGTGCGCGTACCGCATGTCGGCGCGCGGGTGGTGTCGCTCAGCCACGCCGAATTGCTCGAACTCTACGAAATCCGCGAATCCCTTGAAGGCATGGCCTGTCGGCTGGCGGCCGAACGCATGAGCGTCGAAGAAATCGACGAACTGCGCCGGGTGCTGGAAACCCACGAGCGCGACGCGGCGTTCCAGGCCGGGGTCGGCTATTACCAGCAGGAAGGCGATTTCGACTTTCACTACCGGATTATCCAGGGCAGCGGCAACCGCACCTTGACCCAGATGCTCTGCGGCGAGCTGTACCAACTGGTGCGCATGTACCGCATCCAGTTTTCCACCACGCCCAACCGCCCGCGTCAGGCCTTCGCCGAACACCACCGGATTCTCGATGCCATCGCCGACCGTGACGGCGAACTCGCGGAATTGTTGATGCGCCGCCACATCGGCGCCTCGAAACGCAACATCGCCCGTCATTACCAGGACGGCGCCGACAATAAGACAGCCACTGAACGAGGTGAGTCATGAGTTCCAAGCAGAACACTCCAGGCCAGCGTTTCCGCGATGCGGTCGCCAGCGAGCACCCATTGCAGGTGGTCGGCGCGATCAACGCCAACCACGCGCTGCTGGCCAAGCGCGCCGGTTTCAAGGCGATCTACCTGTCCGGTGGCGGGGTGGCCGCAGGCTCGCTCGGCGTGCCGGACCTGGGCATCACCGGCCTGGATGACGTGCTGACCGATGTGCGGCGCATCACTGACGTCTGCGACCTGCCGCTGCTGGTGGACGTCGACACCGGTTTCGGCTCGTCGGCGTTCAACGTGGCGCGCACCGTGAAGTCGATGATCAAGTTCGGCGCGGCGGCGATTCACATCGAAGACCAGGTCGGCGCCAAGCGCTGCGGCCACCGGCCGAACAAGGAAATCGTCAGCCAGCAGGAAATGGTCGACCGCATCAAAGCCGCCGTCGATGCCCGTACCGACGACAGCTTCGTGATCATGGCGCGCACCGATGCGCTGGCGGTGGAAGGTCTGGAGTCGGCGCTTGATCGCGCCGCGGCGTGCATCGAGGCCGGCGCCGACATGATCTTCCCGGAAGCCATCACCGAGCTGGAGATGTACAAGCTGTTCGCCAACCGGGTGAAAGCGCCGATTCTCGCCAACATCACCGAGTTCGGCTCCACTCCGCTGTACACCACCGAGCAACTGGCCGGCGCCGACGTGTCGCTGGTGCTGTACCCGCTGTCGGCGTTCCGCGCGATGAACAAGGCAGCGGAAAACGTCTACACCGCGATCCGCCGCGACGGCACCCAGCAGAATGTCATCGACACCATGCAGACGCGCATGGAGCTTTACGATCGCATCGATTACCACACGTTCGAGCAGAAGCTTGATGCGTTGTTTGCACAAAAGAAAGGCTGAATTAAACCCTGTGGGAGCGGGCTTGCTCGCGAAGACTGACTGATATCCAACATTGATGTCGACTGATCCAGCGCTTTCGCGAGCAAGCCCGCTCCCACACGTTTCCCCTACAAATTCAAGAAAACTGGAGACAGCAATGGCCGAAGCAAAAGTACTCAGTGGCGCCGGGCTCCGGGGCCAGGTTGCCGGGCAAACCGCACTGTCCACCGTGGGCCAGGCCGGTGCCGGGCTGACCTATCGCGGCTACGACGTGCGTGAACTGGCAGCAGACGCGCAGTTCGAAGAAGTGGCTTACCTGCTGCTGTACGGCGAACTGCCGATCCGTGCACAACTCGATGCCTACCAGCAAAAGCTGAGCAAGCTGCGCGACCTGCCGCAGGCACTGAAAGAAGTGCTCGAACGCATCCCCGCCGACGCCCACCCGATGGACGTGATGCGCACCGGTTGCTCGTTCCTCGGCAACCTCGAGCCGGAGAAAGACTTCTCCGAACAGCGCGACAAGACCGACCGTCTGCTCGCCGCATTCCCGGCGATCATGTGCTACTGGTATCGCTTCAGTCACGACGGCAAACGCATCAACTGCGTTAGCGACGAGCCGACTATCGGCGGCCACTTCCTGCACCTGCTGCACGACAAGAAGCCGAGCGAACTGCACGTCAAAGTGATGAATGTGTCGCTGATTCTTTACGCCGAACACGAATTCAACGCCTCGACGTTTACCGCTCGCGTTTGCGCATCGACCCTGTCCGACCTGTATTCCTGCGTCACTGCGGCTATCGGTTCGCTGCGTGGCCCGCTGCATGGCGGCGCCAACGAGGCGGCAATGGAAATGATCGAGCGCTTCTCGTCGCCGGAAGAGGCGATCAAAGGCACCCTCGGCATGCTCGAGCGCAAGGACAAGATCATGGGCTTCGGCCACGCGATCTATAAGGACAGCGATCCGCGCAACGAGGTGATCAAGGGCTGGTCGAAAAAACTCGCCGACGAAGTCGGTGACAAGGTGTTGTTCCCGGTCTCCGAAGCCATCGACAAGACCATGTGGGAGCAAAAAAAACTGTTCCCCAACGCCGACTTCTACCATGCCTCGGCGTACCACTTCATGGGCATCCCGACCAAGCTGTTCACCCCGATCTTCGTCTGCTCGCGCCTGACCGGCTGGGCCGCGCACGTGTTCGAACAGCGCGCCAACAACCGCATCATCCGTCCAAGCGCCGAGTACGTCGGCGTCGAACAGCGCAAGTTCGTGCCAATCGAACGTCGCTGAATGGTGGGCTGACCCGATCCTTGAAGCCACCACAAATCCCTGTAGGAGTGAGCCTGCTCGCGATGACGGACTGACATTCACCATTGATGTCGACTGATCTACCGCTATCGCGAGCAGGCTCACTCCTACAAGGGACGGTGTGAATCTTGAGTCGGGCGTCTGCCCACCCTTTGAAACTACCGTGACCCGAGTCCTGACCCGATGAACACAGAATTCCGCAAAAACCTGCCCGGCAGTTCCCTGGATTATTTCGACGTCCGTGCGGCGGTCGAGGCGATTCAGCCCGGCAGCTACGACACCCTGCCGTACACCTCCCGCGTGCTGGCGGAAAACCTCGTGCGTCGCTGCGACCCGGCCACGCTCACCGATTCCCTGAAACAACTGATCGAACGCAAACGCGACCTCGACTTCCCGTGGTTCCCGGCGCGTGTGGTGTGCCACGATATTCTCGGCCAGACCGCACTGGTCGACCTCGCCGGCCTGCGTGACGCGATCGCCCTGCAGGGTGGTGACCCGGCGCAGGTCAACCCGGTGGTGCCGACGCAACTGATCGTTGACCACTCGCTGGCGGTAGAAGCGGGCGGTTTCGACAAGCAGGCGTTCGAGAAGAACCGCGCCATCGAAGACCGGCGCAACGAAGACCGTTTCCACTTCATCAACTGGACCAAAAAGGCCTTCAAGAACGTCGACGTGATCCCGCCGGGCAACGGCATCATGCACCAGATCAACCTGGAGAAAATGTCCCCGGTGATTCAGGTGCGCGATGGCGTGGCGTTCCCCGACACCTGCGTCGGCACCGACAGCCACACCCCGCACGTCGATGCGCTGGGCGTGATCGCCATCGGCGTCGGTGGCCTCGAAGCCGAGAGCGTGATGCTCGGCCGCGCCTCGTGGATGCGCCTGCCGGAGAGCGTCGGCGTCGAACTGACCGGCAAGCTGCAACCCGGCATCACCGCCACCGACATGGTGCTGGCGCTGACCGAATACCTGCGCAAACAGAAAGTCGTCGGCGCGTGGCTGGAGTTCTTCGGCGAAGGTGCCTCGGCGCTGACCCTCGGCGACCGCGCGACCATCTCCAACATGGCCCCGGAATACGGTGCCACCGCAGCGATGTTCTACATCGACCAGCAGACCATCGACTACCTGAAACTCACCGGTCGCGAAGACCAGCAAGTGCAACTGGTCGAGCAGTACGCCAAACTCAACGGCCTGTGGGCCGACAGCCTGAAAGGCGCGCAATACGAGCGTGGCCTGACCTTCGATCTGTCGTCGGTGGTGCGCAACATGGCCGGCCCGAGCAATCCGCACGCCCGTGTGGCGGTAGCGGATCTGGCGGCCAAAGGCATCTCCGGGCAGTGGGATGACGTGCCGGGGCAGATGCCTGATGGCGCGGTGATCATCGCCGCCATCACCAGTTGCACCAACACCAGCAACCCGCGCAACGTGATCGCCGCCGGTCTGCTGGCGCGCAACGCCAACAAGCTAGGCCTGACCCGCAAGCCGTGGGTCAAATCCTCGCTGGCACCGGGGTCGAAAACCGTGGCGCTGTACCTCGACGAGGCAGGGCTGACCACCGAGCTGGAGCAACTCGGTTTCGGCGTCGTCGCGTTTGCCTGCACCACTTGCAACGGCATGTCCGGCGCCCTCGATCCGGTGATCCAGCAAGAGATCATCGACCGCGATCTGTATGCGACGGCCGTGCTCTCCGGCAACCGTAACTTCGACGGCCGAATTCACCCGTACGCCAAACAGGCGTTCCTCGCGTCGCCGCCGCTGGTGGTCGCTTACGCCATTGCCGGGACCATTCGTTTCGACATCGAAAAGGATGTGCTGGGCATGGTCGACGGCAAGGAAATCCGCCTGAAAGACATCTGGCCTAGCGACGAAGAAATCGACGCGGTGGTGAAGTCGTCGGTCAAGCCGGAGCAGTTCCGTCAGGTCTACATTCCGATGTTCGCCGTCCACGAAGACACCGGCCCGAAAGTCACGCCGCTGTACGACTGGCGCGAGATGAGCACCTACATCCGCCGTCCACCGTACTGGGAAGGTGCGCTGGCCGGTGCGCGGCCGCTGAAGGGCATGCGTCCGCTGGCGGTGCTGCCGGACAACATCACCACCGATCACCTGTCGCCCTCCAACGCGATCATGCTCGACAGCGCCGCCGGCGAATACCTGGCGAAAATGGGCCTGCCGGAAGAGGACTTCAACTCGTACGCCACGCACCGTGGCGACCACTTGACCGCGCAGCGCGCGACCTTCGCCAACCCGAAACTGTTCAACGAAATGGTTCAGGAAAACGGCAAGGTCAAACAGGGTTCGCTGGCGCGGGTCGAGCCGGAAGGTAAAGTGATGCGCATGTGGGAAGCCATCGAAACCTATATGGAGCGCAAGCAGCCACTGATCATCATTGCCGGCGCCGACTACGGTCAGGGTTCGTCCCGCGACTGGGCGGCGAAGGGCGTGCGTCTGGCGGGTGTCGAAGCGATCGTCGCCGAAGGTTTCGAGCGCATCCACCGCACCAACCTGGTGGGCATGGGCGTGTTGCCGCTGGAGTTCAAACCGGGCACCGACCGTCACACGCTGGCCATCGACGGCAGCGAAACCTACGACGTGATCGGCGCCCGCACCCCGCGCGCGGACCTGACGCTGGTGATCCATCGCAAGTCCGGCGAGCGCGTTGAAGTGCCGGTGACCTGCCGTCTGGATACCGCTGAAGAAGTGTCGATCTACGAGGCCGGCGGCGTGTTGCAGCGCTTCGCCCAGGACTTCCTCGAAGAGTCGGCGGTTGCCGTTTAAATCACGTAGTGCGAGCGCGGGTCGGTTGACCCGCGTTTGCGGATAAGGAGCACCATGGCTCACGCAGCTAAGTTCGCACCGCAGATCAAAATCCCCGCCACCTACATGCGCGGCGGTACCAGCAAAGGCGTGTTCTTCAGCCTCAAGGATCTGCCCGAAGCCGCGCAGATCCCCGGCCCGGCCCGCGATGCCTTGCTGCTGCGGGTGATCGGCAGCCCCGACCCGTACGACAAACAGATCGACGGCATGGGCGGTGCCACCTCAAGTACCAGCAAAACCGTGATCCTGTCGAAAAGCAGCAAGGCCGATCACGACGTCGATTACCTGTTCGGTCAGGTCTCCATCGACAAGCCGTTCGTGGACTGGAGCGGCAATTGCGGCAACCTCTCGGCTGCGGTCGGTTCGTTCGCCATCAGCAACGGTCTGGTGGAGGCCAGCCGCATTCCGCACAACGGCGTGGCGGTGGTGCGCGTGTGGCAGGCCAACATCGGCAAGACCATCATCGCCCACGTGCCGATCACCAACGGCGAGGTGCAGGAAACCGGTGATTTCGAACTCGACGGCGTGACCTTTCCGGCCGCCGAAGTGCAGGTCGAGTTCATGGACCCGGCGGCGGAAGAAGAGGGCGGCGGCGGTTCGATGTTCCCCACCGGCAACCTGATCGATCAGCTTGAGGTGCCGGGTGTCGGCACGTTCCAGGCGACCATGATCAACGCCGGGATCCCGACGATTTTCGTCAACGCCGCAGACATCGGCTACACCGGCACCGAGCTGCAAAGCGCGATCAACAGCGACCCGAAAGCCTTGCAGATGTTCGAAACCATCCGCGCCTACGGTGCGTTGCGCATGGGCCTGATTTCGAATCTGGACGAAGCGGCCAAGCGACAGCACACGCCGAAAGTCGCGTTTGTCGCCAAGCCTGCGGATTACATAGCGTCCAGCGGCAAGGCAATTGCTGCCGCTGATGTGGATCTGCTGGTGCGTGCGTTGTCGATGGGCAAGTTGCACCACGCGATGATGGGTACTGCCGCCGTGGCCATCGGCACCGCTGCAGCGATCACCGGCACCCTGGTGAACCTCGCCGCCGGTGGCGTTGAACGCACGGCAGTGCGCTTCGGCCATCCGTCCGGGACCTTGCGTGTCGGAGCCGAGGCCAGTCTGGAAAACGGTGAGTGGGTGGTGAAAAAAGCCATCATGAGCCGCAGTGCCCGCGTCCTCATGGAAGGCTACGTACGCATCCCAGGCGACTCCTTCTGACACTACACCGAACAAAACTGTGGGAGCGGGCTTGCTCGCGAAGGCGGCGCACCAGGCAAAAATGATGTCGACTGACACCACGCCTTCGCGAGCAAGCCCGCTCCCACAGGGAATTGCATTTCAAATATAAGAAATCAGCCTGAACCGAGGTCCCATCAACGAACCACTGCCAGAGTGAATCGAACATGAGCGCCAACGTCGACCAGAACAATCGCCCCGACTACGACCGTGTCCTGCAGGACATCGCCGATTACGTCCTCACCTTCAACGTCGAATCTGCCGAAGCCCTCGACACCGCCCGCAACTGCCTGATGGATACCCTCGGCTGTGGCCTGCTGGCGCTGCGCTTCCCCGAGTGCACCAAACACCTTGGCCCACTTGTCGAAGGCACCGTGGTGCCGTTCGGGGCGCGGGTGCCGGGCACTTCCTATCGCCTCGACCCGGTGAAAGCCGCGTGGGACATCGGCTGCATCGTGCGCTGGCTCGATTACAACGACACCTGGCTCGCGGCCGAATGGGGGCATCCGTCGGACAACCTCGGCGGAATTCTCGCGGTGGCCGATCACCTGTCGCAAAAACGCGTTGCCAATGGTGAGAAGCCGCTGACGATTCGCGATGTACTTGAAGCGATGATCATGGCCCACGAGATCCAAGGCGTGATCGCTCTGGAAAACTCGTTCAACCGCGTCGGCCTAGACCACGTGCTGCTGGTGAAAGTCGCTTCGACCGCCGTCACCGCCAAACTGATGGGGGCCAATCGCGAGCAACTGCTGTCGGCGTTGTCCCATGCCTTCGCCGATGGTCAGGCGCTACGCACTTATCGTCATGCGCCGAACGCCGGGTCGCGCAAGTCCTGGGCGGCGGGGGATGCGACCAGCCGCGGTGTGCGTCTGGCCGACATCGCCCTGCGTGGCGAGATGGGCATTCCCGGGGTGTTGACGGCCAAACAGTGGGGCTTCTACGACGTATCGTTCAGCCACACCAACAACGATCTGGCGCTCAAGCCGGAGGGCAAGCGCATCTTCAGCTTCTCGCGGCCCTACGGCAGTTACGTGATGGAAAACGTGCTGTTCAAGATCAGCTTCCCCGCCGAGTTCCATGCGCAAACGGCCTGCGAAGCAGCGGTGACCTTGCATCCGTTGGTGCGCAACCGCTTGCATGAAATCGACCGCATCGTCATCACCACCCATGAGTCGGCGATTCGCATCATTTCCAAGGTCGGGCCGCTGGCCAACGCCGCCGACCGCGACCACTGCCTCCAGTACATGACCGCCGTGCCGCTGGCATTCGGCAATCTGCTGGCCGAACAGTACGAGGACGACTTCCACGCTGCGCACCCGATCATCGATGTGCTGCGCGAGAAGATGGTCATCGTCGAAGACCCGCGTTTCACCCGCGAGTATCTGGAGGCCGACAAGCGCTCGATTGCCAACGCGGTGCAGGTGTTTTTCAAGGATGGCTCGAGCACCGAGAACGTGGTGGTGGAATACCCGATCGGCCACCGTCGCCGCCGCGCCGATGGCATCCCGTTGCTGGAGGACAAGTTCAGGGCGAATCTGCTGACACGATTCACCGGGCAGCGCAGCAACGAGATCTTCGCGTTGTGCAAGGATCAGGCGAAGCTTGAAGCGACCCCCGTGAATCGTTTCATCGACCTGTTTGCGATTTGACAACGCGAGCATTGAAGACCCATTGCGGGCGTGAGCCTGCTCACGCTAGCGGTGCGTCAGGCAACATCAATGCTGAATGTGCCGCCGCCTTCGCGAGCAAGCCCGCTCCCACAAGGTTTTGTGCCTGGCACAACATGCATGAACACTCTGAAACCCTGTGGGAGCGGGCTTGCCCGCGAAGGCGCCAAAGCAGACGCCGCCAATCTATTTGAAACGCCGCTCCACACCTTTCTCCACCAGAATCTTCGCCGAAATCTCTTCCACCGAAAAATGTGTGGAGTTGATGTGCGGGATGTTCTCGCGGCGGAACAGGTTTTCCACTTCGCGCACTTCGAATTCGCACTGGGCGTAGCTCGAATAGCGGCTGTTGGGCTTGCGCTCGTTGCGGATCGCGGTGAGGCGGTCCGGGTCGATGGTCAGGCCGAACAACTTGTGCTGATGGGCGCGCAGGGCGGTCGGCAGGGTCAGACGCTCCATGTCGTCTTCGGTCAGCGGGTAGTTGGCCGCGCGGATACCGAACTGCATCGCCATGTACAGACACGTCGGCGTCTTACCACAACGCGACACGCCCACTAGTATCAGGTCGGCCTTGTCGTAATAGTGGGTGCGCGCGCCGTCGTCGTTGTCGAGGGCGAAGTTCACCGCCTCGATGCGCTCCATGTAATTGGAGTTGTGCCCGATCGAGTGGGACTTGCCGACGGTGTAGGAAGAATGCTCGGTCAGTTCCTGTTCGAGCGGGGCGAGGAAGGTCGAGAAAATGTCGATCATGAAACCATTGGACGTTGCGAGAATCTCACGGATGTCCTGATTGACGATGGTGTCGAAGATGATCGGACGGAAGCCGTCGGTTTCAGCGGCTTTGTTGATTTGTTGTACCATGGCCCGCGCTTTGTCCGCGTTGTCGATATACGGCCGCGTGAGCTTGGTGAAGGTAATGTTTTCGAACTGCGCCAGAAGGCTTTGACCCAGGGTTTCGGCGGTAATGCCGGTGCCATCGGAGATAAAGAAAGCAGATCGTTTCATTTGCACCTTGGGCCTTAAGCTAAAGAGTATTTCTGGATATGATAGGCGCGATTTGCCGGCCGCCATTGGCCCGCATTCTCACTTATTTTCCAGGTCCAGGCCATACAGCCGGCCCACGCTCCCCCGAGCCGCCGGTTTCTGAGCTTTTCCAACACAGTTAGTGGAGAGATCACCTTGGTAGAGTACGTAGTTTCCCTCGATAAGCTCGGCAAACACGATGTTGAGCATGTGGGGGGCAAGAACGCATCCCTGGGCGAGATGATCAGCAACCTGGCGGGTGCCGGTGTGTCGGTCCCCGGCGGCTTTGCCACCACCGCGCAGGCCTATCGCGACTTTCTCGAACTGAGCGGCCTCAACGACCAGATCCACAAGGCTCTCGACGCCCTGGACGTCGATGACGTCAATGCACTGGCCAAGACCGGTGCGCAGATCCGTCAATGGATCATGGACGCCGAATTCCCTGAAAAACTCAATACCGAGATCCGCACCGCGTTCGCCGCGCTGTCGGCCGGTAACCCTGACGTGGCCGTGGCCGTGCGTTCTTCCGCCACCGCCGAAGACTTGCCGGACGCCTCGTTCGCCGGTCAGCAGGAAACCTTCCTGAACATCCGTGGCGTGGAAAACGTTATCCGCGCCGCCAAAGAGGTGTTCGCTTCGCTGTTCAACGACCGGGCGATTTCCTACCGCGTGCACCAGGGCTTCGACCACAAACTGGTCGCCCTGTCGGCTGGCGTGCAGCGCATGGTGCGTTCGGAAACCGGTACCGCCGGCGTGATGTTCACCCTCGATACCGAATCCGGTTTCCGTGACGTGGTGTTCATCACCGGCGCCTACGGTCTGGGCGAAACCGTTGTTCAAGGCGCGGTGAACCCGGATGAGTTCTATGTGCACAAAGGCACCCTGGAAGCCGGTCGCCCGGCGATCCTGCGCCGCAACCTCGGCAGCAAAGCCATCAAGATGATCTACGGCGACGAGGCCAAGGCCGGTCGTTCGGTGAAGACCGTCGATGTCGACAAGGCCGAACGCGCGCGTTTCTGCCTGACCGACGCCGAAGTCAGCGAGCTGGCCAAGCAGGCGATGATCATCGAGAAGCACTACGGCTGCCCGATGGACATCGAGTGGGCCAAAGACGGTGACGACGGCAAGCTGTACATCGTGCAGGCCCGTCCGGAAACCGTGAAAAGCCGCACCCAGGCCAACGTCATGGAACGTTACCTGTTGAAAGAAACCGGCACCGTGCTGGTGGAAGGTCGTGCCATTGGCCAGCGCATCGGCGCCGGCAAAGTGCGGATCATCAAGGACGTCTCGGAAATGGACAAAGTCCAGGCCGGCGACGTGCTGGTCTCCGACATGACCGACCCGGACTGGGAACCGGTGATGAAACGCGCCAGCGCCATCGTCACCAACCGTGGCGGCCGTACCTGCCACGCGGCGATCATCGCCCGTGAACTGGGGATTCCAGCGGTCGTGGGCTGCGGCAACGCCACCCAACTGTTGAAAGATGGTCAGGGTGTGACCGTGTCCTGCGCCGAAGGCGACACCGGTTACATCTTCGAAGGCGAGCTGGGCTTCGACGTCAAGAAGAACTCCGTCGACGCCATGCCGGAGCTGCCGTTCAAGATCATGATGAACGTCGGCAACCCGGACCGCGCCTTCGACTTCGCGCAGCTGCCGAACGCCGGTGTCGGCCTGGCCCGTCTGGAATTCATCATCAACCGCATGATCGGCGTACACCCGAAAGCGCTGTTGAACTACGACGGCCTGCCGCAGGAAATCAAGGACAGCGTCGACAAGCGCATCGCCGGTTACAACGATCCGGTCGGCTTCTACGTCGAAAAACTGGTGGAGGGCATCAGCACCCTCGCTGCTGCGTTCTGGCCGAAGAAGGTCATCGTGCGTCTGTCGGACTTCAAGTCCAACGAATACGCCAACCTGATCGGCGGGAAGCTGTACGAGCCGGAAGAAGAAAACCCGATGCTCGGCTTCCGTGGTGCTTCGCGTTACATCAGCGAATCGTTCCGTGACTGCTTCGAACTCGAATGCCGCGCGCTGAAACGCGTGCGCAACGAGATGGGCCTGACCAACGTCGAAATCATGGTGCCGTTCGTCCGTACCCTGGGCGAAGCCAGTCAGGTGGTCGATCTGCTCGCCGAAAACGGCCTGGCCCGTGGCGACAACGGCCTGCGCGTGATCATGATGTGCGAACTGCCGTCCAACGCGATCCTGGCTGAAGAATTCCTCGAATTCTTCGACGGTTTCTCGATCGGTTCCAACGACCTGACTCAGCTGACCCTGGGCCTGGACCGTGACTCCGGGATCATCGCGCACCTGTTCGACGAGCGTAATCCGGCGGTGAAGAAGCTGTTGGCCAACGCGATTGCCGCGTGCAACAAGGCCGGGAAATACATCGGCATCTGCGGTCAGGGCCCTTCGGACCACCCGGATCTGGCCAAATGGCTGATGGAGCAGGGCATCGAAAGCGTGTCGCTGAACCCGGACTCCGTGCTGGAAACCTGGTTCTTCCTCGCCGAAGGCCAGGCCCAGGCTTGATCCATATGTGAACGGCCATCCTCCCCTGTGGGAGCGGGCTTGCTCGCGAAGACGGAATAAGATCCGCCTAAAATTTTGGCTGATACACCGCTTTCGCGAGCAAGCCCGCTCCCACAAAGGTTGGGGGCTTTGAGATTGAAGTAGGGCGGGCTCCTGTAGATGCCGCCCTTTTTTGTGCAAGAGCATTATGCAAAGCAGCAGCAACCTGTTTCCTGTCGCCCTGATCAGCGCCGAACGACGCGGTGATCTGAGCGAAGACGTGTATCGACTCAAACCCGGCAACAGTCCCGACTGGTCCGTGGAAATCGCCGTTACCCGTTTGGGCATGGCCGACGATACGACACCGCGCGGCGTGCCGGTGATTTTGTTGCACGGCAGTTTTTCCAATCGGCGCTTCTGGTTTTCCCCCAAGGGCCTCGGGTTGGGTGCGTACCTGACGCGCTTGGGTTTCGACGTGTGGATCCCGGAGATGCGCGGTCACGGCCTGTCGCAGCGCAACGAGGACTACCGGCGCAACCGCGTGGCTGACTACGCCCGTTACGATCTGCCGGCGATTGCCGCGTTCGTCCGCGAGCAGAGCGGGCAGGTGCCGCACTGGATCGGCCATTCGCTGGGCGGCATCACGCTGGCGGCGGCGCTGGGTGGCGAATACCTCGGCGAGCCGGCCGTGGCCTCGGCGGCGTTTTTCGGCACGCAGGTCAGTCGCACGTACTGGCCGCTGAAGATTCCACCGGTGGAGTGGAGCGGGCGCTTCATTCTCAAGCGTTTCGCGCAGTTGTCCGGCTCACGCCTCAAGCGCGGCCCGGAAGACGAGCCGATCGGGCTGGCGCTGGAAAGCATGCGCTGGTACGGCTTGTTCGGGCGTTTTGGCGACAAGGACAAGGACTGGTGGGCCGGCCTGGCCGAGGTTCAGGTGCCGGTGCTGGCAGTGACCGCGGCGGGCGATCATCAGGATCCGGCATGGGCCTGTCGCAAACTGTTCGAGCAGATCGGCTCCGAGCACAAACAGTTCGTCAATCTGGGGCGCGAGCAGGGCTTCAGCGACAACTTCGGGCATGTCGAGATGTTGGTGAGCAAGGCGGCGCAGGCCGAGGTCTGGCCGCTAGTGGCGCGCTGGCTGAATGATCAGCAGACGCCGTTGCTCGGCGACAAGCCGGATCTTGCCGCTGCGGTCTGAGTCCGAGGCTCTGAAAAGGGCATTTCGTTCAGGTCGGCTTGCGGCTAAGATATGACGCATTGTGCGGTTCTGGTCATATTTGGTGGGTGTTTAGCTATTACGTTTCAGCGTTTGTTCAGGTTCGTTCAGCGACCATTGCATGAACTAAGGTAAACAGCGACCGCCGGGACTCGTTTCAAAAGAGTGCGACATCCTTGATCGTCTTCCTTTTTACAGGAGTTTTTCGATGAACCATTACCTCACGCCTGACCTGTGCGACGCCTATCCGGAGCTGGTGCAGGTGCTGGAACCGATGTTCAGCAATTTCGGCGGCCGTGATTCCTTCGGCGGCGAAATCGTGACCATCAAATGTTTCGAAGATAACTCGCTGGTCAAAGAGCAAGCCGAACTCAAGGGTAACGGCAAGGTGCTGGTGGTCGATGGCGGCGGTTCGCTGCGGCGCGCGCTGCTGGGCGACATGATCGCCGAGAAGGCCGCGAAAAACGGTTGGGAAGGGATGGTCATCTATGGTTGCATCCGTGATGTCGACGTTATTGCCCAGACCGATCTCGGTGTTCAGGCGTTGGCCAGCCATCCGATGAAAACCGAAAAGCGCGGTATCGGCGATCTCAACGTACCGGTGACTTTCGCCGGCGTGACGTTCCATCCGGGCCAATACATCTATGCGGACAACAACGGCGTGATCGTTTCGCCGAGTCCGCTGCAGATGCCTGAATAAGTTTTTCGACAAAGGGATGCGGATGTTCGAGGAAGAAAACGCGCAGTGGGGGCTGGTGCATGCCCTGGTGCTGGACGGTAAAGGCGGTGCGCGTTCGATTGCCCGGACTGAGCTCGACGATCTGCAACTGCAGGCCCATGAGAGCCTGTGGCTGCATTGGGATCGCAGCCATCCGCAAACCCAGACCTGGCTGCGCAAATCCAGCGGCCTGAATGAATTTGCCTGCGACCTGCTGCTGGAAGAGAACACCCGGCCACGCCTGTTGCCGTTGCCGGATGCTGAACTTCTGCTGTTTCTGCGCGGGGTCAACCTCAACCCCGGCGCCGAGCCGGAAGACATGGTCTCGGTGCGGATTTTCGCGTCGGCGCAACGGGTCATCTCGCTGCGTTTGCGTCCGCTGCGTGCCACCGATGAGCTGCTGGCGCTGCTGAGCGAAGGCAAAGGCCCGAAAACCTCATCTGAACTGATCCTGTATCTGGCGCAATTCCTCACCAACAAGGTGCAGGATCTGGTCACCTGCCTGTCGGAACTGGTCGATGAAGAGGAAGAAAAACTGGATGCCGACGAACGGTATACCCCCGAGCATGGCTCGATTTTGCACATCCGCCGCCGGGCGGCCGGACTGAAGCGTTTTCTGGCACCGCAGCGGGATATTTTCGGACAACTGACCCGGATAAAACTGCCGTGGTTTGTCGACGATGACGCTGACTACTGGAACGAATTGAACAACAGCCTGACGCGCTATCTCGAAGAGCTGGAATTGACCCGAGAGCGCATGGGGCTTGTGCTGGAGGCTGAAGACCGGCGTTTGAACGTGCGCATGAATCGCACGATGTACCGCTTCGGCATCATCACCTGCATCTTTTTGCCGATGAGTTTTCTCACCGGCCTGCTGGGCATCAATGTGGGCGGCATTCCGTTCTCGAGCAGCCCTTATGGTTTCCTGATTGCCTGTCTGACGGTGCTGGCGATGGCCTTCGGTCAATGGTGGTTATTCCGCCGTTTGCGCTGGGTGTGAAGATGCAACATGTGACCCGACCAAATTTGCCCGCGTCTTTCACAGACATCACGAGAGGTGCGTATGCACGATCCGTTTGAACAGTCTTTGCGCGACATGCTCAACGCCTCGCCGTCCAGCCGTGACGACGACGCATGCCTGGGTCGCGTACTCAAAACCGCCAACCGCCAGGTGGGCGCCGGTGATCTGTTCAGCCTGCTGGGCCGCTGGCTGCCCGCGCTGATGATCGCCCTGAATAACGGATCGGCCCACGTCTCGCCGGTTTCCCGTCTTCGTAAAACTACTGCACGCACTGCTGATAAGGCTGATTGAATATGGAACTTGATCTCTGGACTCAGAGCCTCGTCACTGCAATGACTGCGTTGTGGACCAAAGTCGCCAACTTCATCCCGAACCTGTTCGGCGCACTGGTGGTGCTGCTGTTGGGTTTCGTGGTGGCCAAGCTGCTCGATACCTTGCTGTCCAAATTGCTCGCCAAACTGGGCCTTGATCGCCTGATGGGCGGCACCGGTCTGACCAAGTTGATGTCGCGGGCCGGCCTGCAAGTGCCGATCTCAACCTTGATCGGGAAGATTGTTTACTGGTTCGTTCTGCTGATTTTTCTGGTTTCCGCAGCAGAGTCCCTTGGACTTGAGCGAGTTTCAGCTACGCTGGACATGCTGGCGTTGTATTTGCCGAAAGTTTTCGGCGCCGCGCTGGTGTTGCTGGTGGGTGTTTTGCTCGCGCAATTGGCCAACGGCCTGGTGCGCGGAGCGGCAGAAGGCGTAGGGCTGGACTACGCTTCGGGTTTGGGCCGAATCGCCCAGGGGCTGGTGATCATCATCAGTATCTCGGTCGCGATCAGCCAGCTCGAGGTCAAGACTGACCTGCTGAACCATGTGATTGTCATCGTATTGATTACCGTTGGTCTGGCCGTTGCGCTGGCCATGGGTTTGGGAAGCCGGGAAATTGCCGGTCAGATTCTTGCGGGAATCTATGTGCGTGAGTTGTATCAGGTTGGGCAACAAGTGCGTGTTGGCGAGGTCGAAGGCCAGATCGAAGAGATCGGCACGGTTAAAACCACATTGCTGACCGATGAGGGTGAGCTAGTCTCACTCTCCAATCGGATCCTGCTGGAACAGCATGTGAGTAGCCGCTAACCCGGCAAACCCTGCTAATGTATGCCGCCGCAAAATGCCCTGAGAGGGGTGCGGCGGACATTGACCTGACTGTCGGCACGACTTGTTTTGAATAAAGCCCAAACGCTATCCACGCGCTATGACCCCCGTGAGCTCTCTGATGAGGAGTTGGTCGCGCGCTCGCATACCGAGCTGTTTCACGTGACGCGCGCCTATGAAGAGCTGATGCGGCGTTACCAGCGAACATTATTTAACGTTTGTGCGAGATATCTTGGGAACGATCGCGACGCAGACGATGTCTGTCAGGAAGTGATGCTTAAGGTGTTGTACGGCCTGAAGAACTTCGAGGGGAAATCGAAGTTCAAAACCTGGCTCTACAGCATCACGTATAACGAATGCATCACGCAGTATCGGAAGGAACGGCGAAAGCGTCGCTTGATGGACGCCTTGAGTCTGGACCCGCTGGAAGAAGCGTCGGAAGAAAAGGCGCCGAAACCCGAGGAGAAGGGCGGACTCGATCGCTGGCTGGTGTATGTGAACCCGATTGACCGTGAAATTCTGGTGCTACGATTTGTCGCAGAGCTGGAGTTTCAGGAGATCGCAGACATCATGCACATGGGTTTGAGTGCGACAAAAATGCGGTACAAACGTGCTCTAGACAAATTGCGTGAGAAATTTGCAGGCATTGCTGAAACTTAGTTCAGCGCAAATATCTCTTACGTGTAGGCAAGTTCTGATAGACTTGCCGCCGAGTTGTCCCCCGGTTTGCGGGACTGCTTCACAATCACCAGATGGGGATTTAACGGATGAAACTGAAAAACACCTTGGGCTTGGCCATTGGTTCTCTTATTGCCGCTACTTCGTTCGGCGCACTGGCACAAGGCCAAGGCGCAGTTGAAGGCGAGATCAACTACAAGAAGCAGTACAACGACAGCATTGATCATGTCGAAGACGGCTTCAACCCAGGCGCCAAAATCGGTTACTTCCTGACCGACGACGTCTCGATCAACTTCGGCTGGGATCGTAACAACCACACCCGTTCGAACGACGGTACCGGTAGCCAGAAACTGCGCGGTGACAACTTCGGTCTGACCGCTCAGTACCACTTCAACAACGCTGGCGACGCTCTGCGTCCTTACGTTGAAGGTGGTGTCAAGCACGGCAACCTGACCAACGTAGCTGCTGACGGCCACACCGGTCGCGACCAGTCGACTTTCCTGACTGCTGGCGCTGGCGTTAAGTACTACTTCGCTGAAAACTTCTTCGCCCGTGCTGGCGTAGAAGCTGACTACAAACTGGACAATGGCCGTTGGGACTACGCTCCATCGGTTGGTCTGGGTGTGAACTTCGGTGGCGGCGGCAAGCCAGCTGCTGCTCCAGTTCCAGCTCCGGCTGAAGTCTGCTCCGACAGCGACAACGATGGCGTTTGCGACAACGTTGACAAGTGCCCGGACACCCCAGCCAACGTAACTGTTGACGCTGATGGCTGCCCAGCAGTTGCTGAAGTTGTTCGTGTAGAGCTGGACGTGAAGTTCGACTTCGACAAGTCGGTCGTCAAGCCAAACAGCTACGCTGACATCAAGAACCTGGCTGACTTCATGAAGCAGTACCCAGCCACTCACACCACTGTTGAAGGTCACACTGACTCCGTCGGTCCTGACGCTTACAACCAGAAACTGTCCGAGCGTCGTGCAAACGCCGTTAAGCAGGTTCTGACCCAGCAGTACGGTGTTGAGTCGTCCCGCGTTCAGTCGATCGGCTACGGCGAATCCCGCCCAGTTGCTGACAACAAAACTGAAGCTGGCCGTGCTGTTAACCGTCGCGTAGAAGCGCAGGTTGAAGCTCAAGCTAAGTAATTAGCTGCCGCTACGAGAAAAGCCCGGCTCAGGCCGGGCTTTTCTTTGCCTGCGATTTGGCTTTACAGGGCGTACACAGTTCCCATGGGGGAGCTGCCGGAGACTGCGATCCTTTGCTCTGCAATGGCAGCCACTGCGCCGATGACGAGTATGGCCGGGCTCTTGAGCTCAAACCGGCAGGCGTCGTCACTCATGCTCATCAGATCACTACGGCACTCACGCTGTTCTGGCAGAGAGGCATTCTCGATCATCGCCACCGGCGTATCTGCCGCCATCCCGCCGGCCAATAGCTGATCGCGAATCTCGCCAAGCTTGGCCACCCCCATGTAAATCACCAGTGTCGTCCCACCTCGCGCCAACGCCTGCCAGTTCAATTGACTGTCGTCCTGGGTGTGCGCGGTCACCAGCGTCACCCCGCGCGCCACACCGCGCAACGTCAGCGGAATATCGCATTGCGTCGCGCCGGCGAGTCCGGCGGTAATACCGTTGACCAACTCGACCTCAATCCCACGTTCGCGTAACCACTGCGCCTCTTCGCCGCCACGACCGAAAATGCACGGGTCACCGCCCTTGAGCCGCACCACGCAGTTGCCTTGGCGCGCATAACGCAACATCAGCCGATGGATGAACGCCTGCGGTGTCGAGCGACAGCCGCCGCGTTTGCCCACGGCAATGATTCGCGCGGTGGGGCAATGCTCCAGCACCGCGGCATTGACCAGATCGTCAATCAACACCACCTGCGCTTCACGCAATGCGCGCACCGCTTTGAGCGTCAGCAGTTCGGGATCACCGGGACCTGCACCCACCAGCCAGACTTTTGCATTCATGGTGTTTTCCTTATCAGCTGGATACCGGCTGCAGATCGGCCGCCAGCAATCGTTTGATTTCCGGGACGCACGAACCGCATTGCGTGCCGCATCCCAGTTGTTGTTTGAGGCCTTGCAGATCGAGACCCTGGCGAATCCCGGCACACACCGCGCTGTGGCTGACGTTTTGGCAGTTGCATAGGGTTTTTCCCGGATTGGCCTGCAAACTGGCACTGCCCGGCGGCGCACTCATCGGCGCCAGCAGCCAGCGTCGCAGTTGTTCATCGGCGCGGCCCTCCAGCCATAGCCCCTGCAGCCAATGCTGGGCCAGGGTTTCGCCGGCCAGGCGGATCGCGGTGATGCGGCCGTTTTCGATGCGTACCCGTTTGCCGATGGCGCGACGCGGGTCGTCGTAGGCCAGCACCGGCCCGTCGAGCAGCGCCAGACACTGATCGATATCGCGCAGCAGTTGCGGCTCCGGCGCCGTGGCGTTGGCAGCGCGTATCAGCAGTGCGGGCCGCTCACGTCCGGCAAGGCTGAGGCTGACGTAGGAAAACGTCTCACACAGAGGTCGTAGCGTCTCGAAATGCCGCTGAACATCGCCCTCGATGAGTGCGAAGAGCTGCCATGGCAGATTCACCGGTTCCAGACGCACGCCGCTGTGCTTGAGTTCGGGCTGCTTTGACAGTGGGTCGAAGGCCGCCAGGGTCAGGCTGTTTACTCCGCCCTTGAGAAAACGCTCGCCCCAGTGCATCGGCAAAAAGGCCTGGCCCGGACGTACGCCGTCGTCGCTGCCGACGGCCACAATCACCGCACCGCGCCGACTCTTCAGGTTGACCAGATCCCCCGGCTGCAAACGATGACGGCGCATTTCGTCCGGATGCAGGCTCAACAGCGCTTCGCTGACATGCCCGAACAATTGCGCAGCGGTGCCGGTGCGGCTCATGCCGTGCCATTGATCGCGCAGACGGCCGGTGATCAGGGTCAGCGGAAACCGTGCATCGCGTTGTTCTTTGGCCGCACGATAAGGATCGGCAACGAATTGCGCACGACCGTTGGCCGTGGGAAAAATCCCGTCGCCATACAAACGCGCGGTGCCTTGTCGGGCGCCGGTGGGGAAGGGCCACTGCTGCGGTCCCAGTTCATCGATCAATTGATGGCTGATGCCCGACAGGTCCAGATCGCGTCCACGGGTCAGTTGCTTGTATTCGTCGAACAACTGCGCCGGATGCTCGAAAGCAAACAGGCTTGGTTGTTGCGGACGCAGACGTTGCTCCAGCCTTCGTGCGAAATCTATGGTAATCGCCCAGTCGGGCCGCGCTTCACCGGGTGGGAGAATGGCCTGGCGCACGTGGGAAATGCGCCGTTCGGAGTTGGTCACCGAGCCTTCCTTTTCGCCCCAACTGGCAGCGGGTAACAACAGGTCGGCGAAGGCGGCGGTTTCGGTGGTGCGGAAGGCTTCCTGCAACACCACGAACGGGCAGGTCTGCAGCGCCTCGCGAATCGCGTGTTGATCTGGCATCGACTGCGCGGGGTTGGTGCAGGCAATCCACAGCGCCTTGATCTGGCCGCTGCGCATCCGCTCGAACAGCTCGATGGCGCTAAGTCCAATGTTTTCAGGCAGTTGATCGACGCCCCAATACGCTGCTACTTCGGCGCGGTGTTCGGGGTTGGCTGCCTCCCGGTGACCGGGCAGCAAATTGGACAGGCTGCCGGTTTCCCGCCCGCCCATGGCATTTGGCTGACCGGTCAGCGAGAAAGGTCCTGCGCCTGGCCGGCCGATCTGCCCGGTGGCCAGGTGCAGATTGATCAGCGCGCTGTTTTTCGCGCTGCCAGCGGTGGACTGATTCAGGCCCATGCACCAAAGCGACAGGAAACTTGGCGCCGTGCCCACCCATTCCGCGCACTGCTGCAATTGCTCGACACTGATCCCGCACAGTTGCGCGACCATTTGCGGGGTGTAATCGCGCACCCGATTTTTCAGTTCAGGCAAACCGTCGGTGTGCGCCTTGATGAAGTCGCGGTCGATCCAGTCTTCCCAAAGCAGCAGATGCAAAATCCCATGGAACAGAGCGACATCGGTGCCGGGCAAAATCGCCAGATGCAGGTCCGCCAGCTCACAGGTGTCGGTGCGTCGGGGATCGATGACGATGACCTTCATCTGCGGTCGGCGCGATTTTGCCTGTTCAAGGCGTCGGAAAAGAACCGGGTGGGCGTAGGCCATGTTACTGCCGGCGATCATCACGCAATCGCTGAGCTCCAGATCTTCATAGCTGCACGGCGGCGCATCGGCGCCGAGGCTGCGCTTGTAACCGACCACCGCTGACGACATGCACAGTCGGGAATTGCTGTCGATGTTGTTGGTCCCGACCAGCGCTCGCGCCAATTTGTTGAAGGCGTAGTAGTCCTCGGTCAGCAACTGCCCGGAGATGTAAAACGCCACGCTGTCCGGGCCGTGTTCGGCGATGGTCTCGGCAAAGACTTGGGTCGCGTGATCCAGCGCCGTATCCCAGTCGCAACGGCTGCGTGCCAGGCCTTTGCCCAGACGCAGTTCCGGGTACAGCGCCCGGGCGGCCAGGTCGCCGGTCAGGTGCAGGGTCGAGCCTTTGCTGCACAATTTGCCGAAGTTGGCCGGGTGCGCCGGATCGCCGCTGACGCCGAGAATGCGCTCGCCGTCATGCTCGATCAGCACGCCGCAGCCGACGCCGCAATAACAGCAGGTCGAGGCGGTCGTCTGGCGGTTCATCAGACCGCATCCCGCAGTGCCAGCTGCACGCGGCCGTTTTCGACCCGGGCCGGATGATGGTGCGCGCAGCCGATGTCCGGGGCCTGAGCCTCGCCGGTTTGCAGGTCGATCTGCCAGTTGTGCAGCGGGCAGGCCACACGTTTGCCGTAGATCAAACCCTGTGACAACGGCCCGCCCTTGTGCGGGCAGCGGTCGTCGAGGGCGAAAACTTCGTCGTCGCTTGTACGAAAAATCGCGATGTCGCCTTTCGGCCCGGCAATGATCCGCGAACCGAGGGCATTGATCTCTTCCAGGGCACAGATATCGAGCCAATTCATGCCGGCACCTCCAGGTTCTTCACGGGGATCACCTCGAATTCTTTCTTGAGTTGCGGCTGCGCCAGACGCTCTTTCCACGGGTCCTGTTCGAACGACAGGGAGAACTGCAGACGCTCGTTCAGGGCCTTGCGCCGCTCCGGATCTTCAAGCACGGCCTGCTTGATGTGCTCCATGCCGACCCGTTGCAGGTAGTGCACGGTGCGTTCGAGGTAAAAGGCTTCTTCGCGATACAGCTGCAGGAACGCGCCGTTGTATTCACGAACTTCCTCGGCGGTTTTCAGCTTGACGAAGAACTCGGCGACTTCGGTCTTGATCCCGCCGTTGCCGCCGATGTACATCTCCCAGCCGGAGTCGACACCGATGATTCCTACGTCCTTGATCCCCGCTTCCGAGCAGTTGCGTGGGCATCCGGAGACAGCGAGTTTCACTTTGTGCGGCGACCACATGTTGAACAGGTCGTGCTCAAGCTCAATGCCCAACTGCGTCGAGTTCTGCGTGCCGAAGCGGCAGAACTCGCTGCCGACGCAGGTTTTCACGGTGCGAATGGATTTGCCGTAGGCGTGGCCGGACGGCATGTCGAGGTCTTTCCAGACGCCCGGCAAGTCCTGCTTCTTGATCCCCAGCAGGTCGATGCGCTGACCGCCGGTGACCTTGACCATCGGTACGTTGTATTTGTCGGCCACGTCGGCGATGCGGCGCAGTTCCGAAGGGTTGGTCACGCCGCCCCACATCCGTGGCACCACCGAATAGGTGCCGTCCTTCTGAATGTTGGCGTGGGCGCGTTCGTTGATCAGGCGCGATTGCGGATCGTCCCTGGCTTCGCCGGGCCAGGTGGAAATCAGGTAGTAGTTCAGCGCCGGCCGGCAGGTGGCACAGCCGTTCGGGGTGCGCCAGTTGAGGTAGCTCATGGTGTCGGCGATGGTCAGCAGATGCTGTTCGCGGATCGCCTGGCGGATCTGCCCGTGGTTGAGGTCGCTGCAACCGCAGATGGCTTTTTCGCTTTTCGGTTTGACGTCCGCCGCGCCGCCGACGGTGTTGATCAGGATCTGCTCGACCAGCCCGGCGCAGGAGCCGCAGGAACTGGCAGCCTTGGTGTGCTTCTTCACGTCATCGACGCTGAACAGGCCGTGTTCCTGAATCGCCTTGACGATGGTGCCTTTGCACACGCCGTTGCAGCCGCAGACTTCGGCAGTGTCAGCCATGCTCATGGCTTTGTCCTGGCCCTGATGTCCTACGTCGCCAAGTGCGTTTTCTCCGAACATGAGGTGATCGCGGATCTCGCCGATGGCGTGATTCTCACGAATCTGTCGGAAATACCAACCGCCATCTGCCGTATCGCCGTACAGACAGGCGCCGACCAGCACGTCATCCTTGATCACCAGTTTTTTGTACACGCCGCCGATCGGGTCGGAGAGGGTGATGGTTTCGGTGCCTTCGCCGCCCATGAAATCACCGGCGGAAAACAGGTCGATGCCGGTGACTTTCAATTTGGTCGAGGTCACCGAGCCCTGATAGCGGGCGAAACCCAGTTGTGCGAGGTGATTGGCGCAGACCTTGGCCTGTTCGAACAGCGGCGCCACCAGGCCATAGGCGATGCCGCGATGGCTGGCGCACTCGCCGATGGCATAGATGCGCGGATCGTAGGTTTGCAGGGTGTCGTTGACCAGAATCCCGCGATTGCAGGGGATGCCGGCGCGTTCCGCCAGTTCGGTATTGGGGCGGATGCCGGCGGCCATCACCACCAGATCGGCGGGGATGATCTCGCCGTTCTTGAATTGCACCGAGCCGACCCGGCCGTTGCCTGCGTCGTGCAGGGCCTGCGTCTGTTCGCACAGGCGAAAATGCAGGCCACGGGCTTCGAGCGCCGTTTGCAGCAGTTGGCCGCTGGTCTTGTCCAGTTGTCGCTCCAGCAGCCATTCGCCGATGTGCACCACGGTGACGTGCATGCCGCGCAGCATCAGGCCGTTGGCGGCTTCGAGGCCGAGCAGGCCGCCGCCGATGACCACCGCGTGCTTGTGGGTTTTGGCGGTGTCGATCATCGTTTGGGTGTCGGCGATGTCGCGGTAGCCGATCACACCCTGCAAGTCATTGCCCGGAATCGGCAGGATGAACGGCGTCGAGCCGGTGGCGATCAGCAGGCGATCATATTCAGCCTCGGTGCCGTCCTCGGCGATCACCCGGCGTTTGACTCGGTCGATCTGCACCACCTTGCGGTTGAGCAGCAACTTGATGTGGTTTTCCAGGTACCAGTCGAGGTCGTTGAGCACGATCTCTTCGAAGGTCTGTTCACCGGCCAGCACCGGCGACAGCAGGATGCGGTTGTAGTTGGTGTGCGGTTCGGCACCGAAGACCGTGATGTCGTACAGCTCGTTGCTCAACTTGAGCAGTTCTTCCAGGGTGCGAACCCCGGCCATGCCATTGCCGATCATCACCAGTTTGAGTTTTTTCATCAGGTTCTCCGGGGAGCGGTGGCTGGCCTCTTGTGGGCAGTCAGGCCGTGCTCGACAAATGTTGCGCAAACAAAAAAAGGCGTCCCGCTAGTTGCCTAGCGAGGACGCCTTTGTCCTGGTCCCGTTCTCTCGGGAAGCGCAGCCTTCGTCGTTGAAGGTTGGGCTTTATGTATGGTGAAACGGGTAATGCAGTGGTTGTGCCAAGTGGGAGAATGGCGTGTTTATTAGGCGGAAGCGGTTATAGACGGGGATTTTTTGCACCGAATCGACGCGGGTTGCTCGTTCGCGGGGCATTCAGGCAGACAGAATTGTTGTGATTGGGCTGGCCTCTTCGCGAGCAGGCTCGCTCCCACATTGGAACCGAGTCGTTCACAAATCCCCTGTGGGAGCGGGCTTGCTCGCGAAGGGCGCGACGCGGTATCAGCGGTGAAACAACACCACCAGCAGCACCAGATTCCCCAGCAAGGCCAACAACGCCACCGTCCGCCAGACCTTCAACGGCTCACGCTCCAGCAAAGGCCTGGGTCGCACACTCAAACTGCGCCGCTCGCCTTGTTCCAGCACCAGCAACCATTCCTCAGCCGTTTCAAAGCGCTGTTGCGGATCCGCCGCCACGCCACGCTCCAGACTCTGCGCAATCCATTCCGGCACGTCCGGGCGGTAGCGACCAGCACTCACCGGCAGGCCGAATCGCGGCCGCTGGAACGCTTCGACCTCGCCATAGGGAAAATGCCCGGTCAGCAGGAAAAACAGGGTCACGCCCACCGCGTACAGATCCTGTTGCGCACTCGGTGGCTCGCCGCGAAAGGCTTCCGGGGCGATGAAGCTGGGCGTGCCCGGCAATGTTGACGGTGCGTCTGCGGACAGACCGGGGCAGTACACCAGACCAAAATCCAGCAGGCGCAACTCGCCATCGTCACCCAGATGCAGGTTTTCCGGCTTGATGTCGCGGTGCAGAATCTGCCGCCGATGCAGCA
Organism: Pseudomonas sp. LAMO17WK12:I5; assembly: GCF_900215165.1. Taxonomy (NCBI): domain Bacteria; kingdom Pseudomonadati; phylum Pseudomonadota; class Gammaproteobacteria; order Pseudomonadales; family Pseudomonadaceae; genus Pseudomonas; species Pseudomonas sp. LAMO17WK12:I5. The sequence continues at coordinate 168,926 of NZ_OBDS01000006.1, forward strand.
GGCCTACCGCCCGCAGCAAGCGCTCGGCAATGTCCTGCCACTGCGCCAGCGGCAATGCAGGGTGGTGTTGAAACAGCTGCGCCAACGTCATCCCGGAATATTCGCGCATCACGTAGTACAAATGCTGACGCTGAGTGCCGCTGTGGACTTCAGGAAAATGCCGCCCGGCGACACGCTTGAGGAACCATTCTTCCGACAGCAAGGCTTGCCCGGCCTGGGGATCATCGGCCAGCCGCGCCGGCAATGTTTTCAACAACCAGCCCCGACCTTGGCCATCCAGCACTCGATACAGTAGCGATTGCTGGCTCTGAGCGACAACGCCCTGCACCTGCCAGCCTTCGAACATCTGCCCGGTTTTCAGCGCTGGCGGCAGCGGCCATTGCTGTAAGTGAATCAGCGCATCGCCGATGTTCGCTTCGCCGAGCGCATCGACCCGCACCAGCAGCGCACTGGCATTATCCTGACTGCCGGCCAGATGCGCGGCATTGACCAGCGTGTGTGCGGCGCTGTCGAGATCCGGTTGATCGCGCAGAATCGCGGCAATCGCGGTATCGCCCAGAGTCGACCACACGCCATCGCTGAGCAGCACGAAACATTCGCCCTCGCGTAATTCACCGTCGAGAAAATCCAGCACCAGATGCTGATCCAGCCCCAGCGCGCGTTTGAGCACGTGCTGCATGCCCGGCTGCTCCCAGACATGATCCTGCGAAATCCGCTGCAAAGCGTCGGCCTGCCAGCGATAGACCCGGCAATCGCCGACGTGGGCCAGGGTGAAACGCCGACCGCGCAGGACCAGCGCGCTGACCGTGGTCAGCAGCGGTTGCCCGCCGCCATTGGCCTGTAACCAGCGATTTTGTGCGAGCAGCAGGCGATCCAGCGCCTGCGCCACGCTCCAGGTCTGTGGCGTGGCGTAGTAGTCCAGCGCCAGTGCTTGTAGGGTCGAGCGTGCAGCCAAGCCGCCGTCGGCGCACTGGCTGACACCGTCGGCGATGGCGACCAGATAGCCTTTGCTGGCGGCCAGCGCCGGGGCGGGCGTCACCAGGCGCAGGGCGTCCTGGTTTTCCGCGCGCGGGCCGGTGGCGCTGGCCTGGGCAAAGCTCAGTTGCAGGGGCATCGACGCCTCAGACTCGCGCAGCGGTGACCGCCGCCGAACCCCAGGTGGTTCTCCAGCGACGTTTGACCCCGTGCAGGCCGAACCACGCCAGCACGCCGAGGCTGGCGAACAACCACAGCGCCAGTTGATAGCTGCCGGTGCTTTGCTTGATCGCGCCCATGCCGGCCGCCAGGGCAAAACCTCCGATGCCGCCGGCCATGCCGATCAGCCCGGTCATCACCCCGATCTCCAGGCGAAAACGTTGCGGCACCAACTGGAACACCGCGCCGTTGCCGGCACCGAGACCGAGCATGGTGCAGACGAACAGCGCCAGTGCGGCGTAGGAGCTGGGCAGGTTGAAACCGACAGCGGCGATGCAGATTGCCGCCAGGGTGTACATCGCCAACAAGGTGCGGATGCCACCGAAGCGATCCGCCAACGCACCGCCGAGCGGACGCATCAGGCTGCCACCGAACACGCAGGCAGCGGTGTAGTAACCCGCCGTGACAGGACTCAGGCCGTATTGGTCGTTGAAGTAGCCGGGCAGGGCGCTGGCCAGGCCGATGAAGCCGCCGAAGGTCACGCTGTAGAAAAACATGAACCACCAACTGTCGCGGTCGCCGAGGGCTTTGAAGTAGTCGGCCATGGCTTTGGCCTTGGGCCGCTGCGGGGCGTTTTTTGCCAGCCAGGCGAACAGCACCAGCGTCAGGATCAACGGAATCAGGGCGAAACCGAACACGTTGCTCCAGCCGAACGCCGCAGCCAGTACCGGGGCAATCAGTGCGGCAAACACGGTGCCGGAGTTACCGGCGCCGGCGATACCCATGGCCTTGCCCTGATGCTGCGGCGGATACCACTGCGAAGCCAGCGGCAGGGCCACGGCAAACGAAGCACCGGCCATGCCGAGGAACAGTCCCAGAATCAGCGCCTGTTCATAACTGTGGATGCCGAGTTTCCACGCGCCGAACAACGCGCAGATCACGATCACCTGACCGATCAGGCCAGCGGTTTTCGGCGACAGACGATCGGCCAGCATGCCCATCACAAAGCGCAGCACCGCGCCGGCGAGAATCGGTGTCGCCACCACCAGACCACGTTGTTGTGTGGTCAAGTGCAGGTCGGCGGCGATCTGCACCGCCAACGGGCCGAGCAGGTACCAGACCATGAAGCTCAGGTCGAAATACAGAAAGGCTGCGAACAGGGTCGGGGTGTGGCCGGATTTCCAGAAGCTTGAATTCATCGCGCACCTCAGCTGAAAAGAGTCTCGAAAGGAGTCACAGCAGGTGGCGCGCCGCCACGGCCGCACCACCGGCCCCGGGCTGTGGGGCCAAAACGCAAAAACGCCGCTACCTGGTTCGCCGATGTGGGCGAGCGGGGTGAGCGACGTCTTTGTCGTGGGTGGGGCAACCGCCGTTGGTTACCTGTGCTGAATGCTTAGCCAAATTTGTGCCAAGGATCAAAAGATCGCAGCCTTCGGCAGCTCCTACAGGAAATTGAGTGCCTCTGTAGGAGCTGCCGAAGGCTGCGATCTTTTGCTCTTCAATCAGCCAAGAAGCTCACTCATGGCAATGATCTGCTCCGCCACCTGAATCAGTTTCTGCTGGCGGCTCATGGCCTGGCGGCGCATCAGGGTGTAGGCCTCTTCCTCGTTGCAGTCCTTCATTTTCATCAGCAGCCCTTTGGCCAGTTCGATGCGTTTGCGCTCCGCCAGTTGCTGGTCGCGGGCCAGCAGTTGCGCGCGCAGCGCCTGATCGCTTTCGAAGCGCGCCATCGCCACATCGAGAATCGGCTGCAGGCGCTGGGCATGAATGCCCTCGACGATGTAGGCACTGACCCCGGACTTGATCGCCTGGCGCATCACCCCCGGGTCGTGTTCGTCGGTGAACATCACGATCGGCCGGGGCTGGTCGCGGCTGACCAGCACTACTTGCTCCATGACATCGCGGCTCGGTGACTCGGTATCGATCAGGATCACGTCCGGGCGCACCGTTTCGACGCGCGCCGGCAGGTCGATGGTCAGGCCTGACTCATCGATGACCTCGAAACCGGCCTCGGTCAGCGCGGCCTTCAGGCGCCCGACTTTTTTCGCGGTGTCGTTGATCAGCAGAATGCGCAGCATGTTGGCGGTCTCCTGTCAGCGGCGGGCGAGAAGGGCAGTGCTGTCGCTCAGGGCGTGCAGCTTGAAACTGCGGGCGTAACCAGCCGGATCGCTGCCGTCCCAGACTTTGCCATCGAGCAACTGGCTGCTGCGCATCTCCTTGCCCCACGCGGCGACACCGACGGCGGTGGCTGCTTCGCGGTAAATGTCCAGTTGCTGAACCTGGCGGGCCACCGCGAGGTAGTCGGGATCCTCGCGTAGCAGGCCCCAACGGCGGAATTGGGTCATGAACCACATGCCGTCGGACAGGTACGGCAGATTCACCTCGCCGTTGCCGTGAAAGCGCAAGGCGTGCGGGTCCTGCCAGCGATTGCCGAGGCCATCGGCGTAATCACCGAGAAAACGCGGTTCGATGCAGGACAGCGGGGCGTCGAGGTATTCCGGGGCGCTCAGCAGCTGCGCGGTGCTGCGGCGGTTTTCCGGGTTTTGCTCGATGAAGCGGCTGGCCTCGAGGATCGCCATCACCAGCGCCCGTGCGGTGTTGGGGTATTGCTCGACGAACGCGCGGGTGCAGCCGAGGACCTTTTCCGGGTGGTCGGGCCAGATGCTCTGGCTGGTGGCGAGGGTGAATCCCAGATCCTGTTGCACGGCGCTGGCCGCCCACGGCTCACCGACGCAGAAGCCATCGATTCGCCCGGCTTGCAGATGCGCAACCATTTGCGGCGGCGGTACCACCACGCTGTCGACGTCCTGCAACGGATGAATGCCCTGACTCGCCAGCCAGTAATACAGCCACATCGCATGGGTGCCGGTGGGGAAGGTCTGGGCGAAGGTCAGTTTTGCGCGGGTTTGGTGCGCGTGCCGATCCAGCGCTTCAGGACTGGTCACGCTCAGTTGCTGCAAACCGTGGGAGAGGTTGAGGCTCTGGCCGTTCTGGTTCAGGCCCATCAGCACCGCCATGTCGCTCGGCGCTACGCCGCCGATGCCCAGGTGCACCGCGTAAATCAGCCCGTACAGGCTGTGGGCCACATCCAGCTCACCGCTGACCAGTTTGTCGCGCAAGGTCGCCCAGGACGCCTGGCGCTTGAGGTTGATCGTCAGGCCGTAGGGCTGGGCGAAGCCCTGTGTCGCGGCCACGACTACCGAAGCGCAATCGCTCAGGGCCATGAAGCCGAGGTTGATCACGCTTTTTTCCGGAGCATCACTGCCGTTGACCCAGGCCAGCGGCCCGACGGACGAATCACTCATATAAAGCCACCCTCAAAAAAAACGCCGTCCCAGGCTTTGCTCAGGCAAAACCTGCGAACGACGCCATTGTCCGCGCCCGCACGCCGTCATTGGCCTGGGGGCTGATAGCCCTGAAAGTGCAAGGCATATGCCAGTCAGGCGGATTTGCCTGTGCGCCTCGCGCCGGGGGGCGATGCCCGGCTATAATCGCCGCCTCTTTTCGCCGCCCGAGTCATCGCCGCCCATGTACACCCTGGCCCGTCAGCTGTTGTTCAAACTTTCCCCGGAAACCTCCCACGACCTGTCGCTGGATCTGATCGGCGCGGGTGGGCGTTTGGGCCTCAACGGCATGTTGTGCAAGAAGCCGGCGAACGTGCCGGTGACGGTCATGGGCCTGGACTTTCCGAACCCGGTGGGTCTGGCGGCCGGTCTGGACAAGAACGGCGCGGCCATCGACGGTTTCTCGCAACTGGGTTTCGGTTTCGTCGAAATCGGCACCGTGACCCCGCGTCCGCAGCCGGGTAACCCGAAACCACGGATCTTCCGCCTGCCGGAAGCCGAGGCGATCATCAACCGCATGGGTTTCAACAACCTCGGCGTGGATAACCTGCTGGCGCGGGTCGCGGCGGCCAAATACAAGGGCGTGCTGGGGATCAACATCGGCAAGAACTTCGACACCCCGGTCGAGCGCGCGGTGGATGACTACCTGATTTGCCTGGACAAGGTGTATGCCCACGCCAGCTATGTCACGGTCAACGTCAGCTCGCCGAACACCCCGGGCCTGCGCAGTCTGCAGTTCGGTGATTCGCTCAAGCAGTTGCTGGCGGATCTGGCCACGCGCCGCGCCGAACTGGCCCTGCGCCACGGCAAGCACGTACCGCTGGCGATCAAGATCGCTCCGGACATGACCGACGAAGAAACGGCGCAGGTGGCTCAGGCACTGATCGAAACCGGGATGGACGCAGTGATCGCCACCAACACCACCCTGAGTCGCGTTGGCGTCGAAGGCATGGAGCATGGTGACGAGGCGGGTGGTCTGTCCGGCGCCCCGGTGCGTGACAAGAGCACGCATACCGTGAAGGTGTTGGCGGCGGAGCTGGGTGGTCGGTTGCCGATCATTGCGGCCGGTGGCATCACTGAAGGCAAGCATGCGGCGGAGAAGATCGTGGCGGGTGCGAGCCTGGTGCAGATTTACTCGGGCTTCATCTATAAGGGCCCGGCGCTGATTCGTGAATCGGTGGACGCGATCGCCGCCTTGCGCTGATCCGATTGTGGGAGCGGGCTTGCTTGCGAAAGCGCTGTTTCAGTCAACATTTGTTGTGGCTGACACGACGCTTTCGCGAGCAAGCCCGCTCCCACAGGTTATGTGTGCAGTTCAAATGATTTGCGGGCATAAAAAAGGGCTCCTCGAAGGAGCCCCTGGGCCGCAGCCCGCCGTCCGGGAAGGACGTGCATGGTAAGTCGCTAAAAATTCAGATTGTCGTGTTGCAATAAGTGCCCTGTGTCAGCCGACGGCGTGAAGTTCGTTGAGTCTGTGGATTCCCGCAGTGCCGGTCATACCGTCCCAGTTGTCGCCGCGTCCTTCTCGCCAGCCGTTGATCCAGGCTTGGCGTACCGACGGTAGAGTAAATGGGCAAAGCTCGCGGGATTTGCCACCAACGCCATATTGATATCCGCGCAAAAATGCTCTTTCCAACGGATCACGCTTAAGTCTTCTCATAGGGTGTTTCCCTCACTTGTTGACTGTTTTCGTCGCGTTGACCTCAACCGAGGTCTGGCAGAAAAAACTCTGCCGTTGGGCGGCTCGCTGCCGGCGTGGCGAGCCAAGGTGTTGACGCCGTTGCGACGTCAACCTGTGGTCAGTTCTAACCAATGAGTCACACCGAGGGAATGATCGTTTTGTCATAAGGACGTAACGAAAATAGTGCTACAGCCATAAGTAACGACGGGTTTCATGAACGTTTTTTCAGCAAACCCCGGTATGATCGGCCCCGCACTGGATGATGGGGTTAATCCTTTAGTGAGAATGACCCACGTTTACGCTGGGGTAATATTCGACGAAGGGTTGCTTTGAGTCATTTTGTTTCATCAACTTTAATACCTGTCCTTGCATCTAAGCTCTTTTAACCCGAGCAGCGGGGATGGAACGGCACACCTTCGTGCCACGCGGGCGCTCTTTTAGAAAAGCGCCTGATTGAAAACCGGATCGGCAATGCGTTGCCGGTTCACTAGCCAAAGGCTCTGGAAATACCATGTCCGACCGTTTCGAACTCTTCCTCACTTGCCCCAAAGGCCTTGAAGGCCTGCTCATCGAGGAAGCCGTCGGGCTTGGCCTTGAAGACGCCCGCGAGCACACCTCCGCCGTGCGTGGCATGGCGACCATGGAAACCGCTTATCGCCTGTGCCTGTGGTCGCGTCTGGCCAACCGGGTGTTGCTGGTGCTCAAGCGCTTCCCGATGAAAGACGCTGAAGACCTGTACCACGGCGTGCTTGACGTCGAGTGGCAGGATCACATGCTCGCCGACGGCACCCTGGCCGTCGAATTCAGTGGCCACGGCTCGGGCATCGACAACACCCACTTCGGTGCGCTGAAAGTCAAAGACGCCATCGTCGACAAACTGCGTACCCCGCAAGGCGACCGTCCGTCGATCGACAAGCTCAACCCGGATCTGCGTATTCACCTGCGCCTGGATCGCGGCGAAGCGATCCTGTCCCTCGACCTTTCCGGCCACAGCCTGCATCAGCGCGGTTACCGCCTGCAGCAGGGCGCGGCGCCGCTGAAGGAAAACCTCGCGGCAGCGATCCTGATCCGTTCCGGCTGGCCGCGCATTGCGGCCGAAGGCGGCGCGCTGGCTGACCCGATGTGCGGTGTCGGTACGTTCCTCGTCGAAGCCGGGATGATCGCCGCCGACATGGCGCCGAACCTGCGCCGCGAGCAGTGGGGCTTTACCGCATGGCTCGGCCACGTACCGGCGCTGTGGAAAAAACTCCATGAAGAGGCGGTCGAACGCGCCGCTGCCGGTCTGGCCAAGCCGCCGCTGTGGATTCGCGGTTACGAAGCCGACCCGCGGCTGATTCAGCCGGGCCGCAATAACGTCGAGCGCGCCGGTCTGAGCGAGTGGATCAAGATCTATCAGGGCGAAGTCGCGACCTTCGAGCCGCGTCCGGATCAGAACCAGAAAGGTCTGGTGATCTGCAACCCGCCGTACGGCGAGCGTCTGGGCGACGAAGCCAGTCTGCTTTACCTCTATCAGAACCTTGGCGAGCGTTTGCGTCAGGCCTGCCTGAACTGGGAAGCGGCGGTATTCACCGGCGCCCCGGATCTGGGCAAGCGCATGGGCATTCGCAGCCACAAACAGTATTCGTTCTGGAACGGCGCGCTGCCGTGCAAACTGTTGCTGATCAAGGTGCTGCCGGACCAGTTCGTCACCGGCGAGCGGCGTACTCCGGAACAGCGTCAGGCCGAGCGTGAGCAAGCAGCCTACGATCAGACCCCGAACGAGCCGCAAGAGCGCAAGTTCAATAAGAACGGCAACCCGATCAAACCGACGCCAGCCCCGGCGCCAGTGGTCGAGCAGCCGCGCCTGAGCGAAGGCGGGCAGATGTTTGCCAACCGCCTGCAGAAAAACCTCAAGGCGATGAGCAAGTGGGTCAAGCGCGAAGGCATCGACTGCTACCGCGTCTACGATGCCGACATGCCGGAATACGCCATGGCCATCGACCTGTACCACGACTGGGTGCACGTGCAGGAATACGCCGCGCCGAAGTCGATCGATCCGGAAAAGGCCTCGGCGCGCATGTTCGATGCTCTGGCGGCAATCCCGCAGGCGCTGAACGTCGACAAGAGCCGCGTGGTGGTCAAACGCCGCGAGCGTCAGAGCGGCACCAAGCAATACGAGCGTCAGGCGGCGCAGGGCAAGTTCAATGAGGTCAGCGAAGGCGGCGTCAAGCTGCTGGTGAATCTTACCGACTACCTCGACACCGGGCTGTTCCTCGATCACCGGCCAATGCGCATGCGCATTCAGAAAGAGGCCGCCGGCAAGCGCTTCCTCAATCTGTTCTGCTACACCGCGACCGCCAGTGTGCATGCGGCCAAGGGCGGTGCGCGCAGCACCACCAGCGTCGACCTGTCGAAGACTTACCTCGACTGGGCGCGGCGCAACCTGTCGCTGAACGGCTTCTCCGACAAGAACCGTCTGGAGCAGGGCGACGTGATGGCGTGGCTGGAAAGCAGCCGCGACGAGTACGACCTGATCTTCATCGACCCGCCGACCTTCTCCAACTCCAAGCGCATGGAAGGCATCTTCGACGTGCAGCGTGATCAGGTGCAGTTGATCGACTTGGCCATGGCACGTCTGGCGCCGGGTGGCGTGCTGTATTTCTCCAACAACTTCCGCAAGTTCCAGCTGGAGGAGAACCTGGCCGAACGTTACGCGGTCGAGGAAATCAGCGCGCAGACCATCGATCCGGATTTTGCGCGTAACACCAAGATCCACCGCGCCTGGAAAATCACGGCTCGTTGACGCTTGGGCGGGTTGGATCCACAGAGCCTTGATTTTTAAAGGCTCTTGGATCCGATCAGCGCTAGCCAAATTAATGGCTAATAGCTATAACTCAACTCATGGCCAATGGGGTTTTCCCCCCGAAACAATGGCGTCGTGAGTTGCCCCTATGTCGTTGCACCCCGTGCGCCCAAAGATTCTGGGTTTTATCAGCGAAGACGTCTCGGCCTGGCTGGTCGCGCTGCTGGTATTGCTCGCCGGCGGGATTCTCACGGGGCTGCTCGCCTGGGCCACCCTCAATCAGTTTCACCATCAACTGCGCCAACGCTTCCAACTGCTGGCCAATGAGCGTTACAGCCGCATCGAAGAACGTTTCCAGGATCAGGAACAGCGTCTCGACGGCCTGCGCCGTTTCTTCGCCAACTCTGATTCGGTCTCACGCAACGAATTCGACGGCTATGCCAAACCGCTTCTATTACGCACCCAGGCCTATTCCTATGCGCCGCGGGTCCGCCGTGCCGAACGCCCGGCGGTCGAACAGGCCGTGCGTAACGAAGGCTTCAGTACCTTCACCTTTCGTGAACTGAACGCTGACGATCAGTTGCAGACCGCCGCTGATCGCCCCGAATACGTACCGGTGATCTACACCCAGAGCCTCAGTCGCTTGCCCACGCCGCTGGGTTACGACTTGCTGGCGCAACCGTTGCGCCGGGCGACGCTGGAACGCGCCGACCGCACCGGGCACATGGTGGTGTCGCAGCCATTGCATCTGGTGGGGATTGATCCGGCGTATGCCCGGGGCGTCTTGCTGCTGGCGCCGGTCACTCGTGAAGGGGCGCCGAAAGGGCCGCCGCAAGGCTATGTGATGGCGGTGATCAGCATGCAGCAGTTGCTGGCCGACGGACTGCCGGAGGAGCATCAGGATTTCCTCAATGTACGCATTCTCGACCTGTCCACCGATGAACAGCATGAAGTGCTCTACGAGTCCGCCAACCAGGCCGGGGCCAGTGATCTGTCCGCCACACGTCTGTTGCGCATGGCCGACCATGACTATCAAGTGGACATGCAGCCCAGCGAAGCGTTTCTGCAGGCCAACCATTCGTCAATCAGCAGCCTGGTGGTGCTGGGGGCGCTGCTGAGTTTGTTGCTCAGCGCACTGCTTTACGTGCTGGTCAGTCAACGCCAGCGCGCCTTGCGCATGGTCGAACTGCGCACCCAGGAACTGCACGCCCGCGAGCAGGAATTGCGCGGCACCCACGGTCAGTTGCGCGGGGTACTGAATGCCGCGACCCAGGTGGCAATCATCGCCACCGACCTGCGCGGGGTGATCAACACCTTCAACCCCGGCGCCGAACAGATGCTCGGCTACAGCAGCGCCGATGTGGTCGGGCACATGACCCTGGAAAACCTGCATCTGCCGCGAGAGCTGGCGGCGCGTTCGGCAGAGTTGAGTGCGCGTTACGGCAAGAGCATTCCGACCTGCCACGCGATGTTGGTCGAGGGCGGCGAGGTCGGCGGTCATGAGGCGCGCGAGTGGACGCTGGTGCGCAGCGACGGCAGTCATCTGCCGGTGAACATGCTCGCCACCCCGGTGCTCGATGAGCAGGGTTTGTGGGTCGGGCATCTGGCGATCTGCATCGACATCACCGAGCGCAAGCGCGTGCACGAAGCGCTGGCGGCGCGGGATGTATTGCTGAAAAAACTCAGCGCCCACGTGCCCGGCGGCATCTATCAATTCAAGATGGAATTCGACGGGCGCTTCAGCGTGATCTACGCCAGCGATGGCATCCGCGAGATCTACGAGCTGGAGCCGGACGTGCTGCTGCTCAATGCCGAGGCGATTTTCACCCGCATCCATCCACAAGACGTCTCGCGAGTGCGCAGCTCGATCCGTGCTTCGGCAGACAGCCTCAGCCCATGGCGCGAGGAATACCGTGTGCAGTTGCCCGAGCGCGGCCTGCGCTGGGTGCGCGGCGAGGCGACGCCGGAAGAGCTGCCGGGCGGCGGCGTGCTGTGGCACGGCTACATCTCGGACATTTCCGACTTGAAACGGGTGGAAGAGGAATTGCGGGCGCTGTCGGTCACCGACTCGCTGACCGGCATCCACAACCGCCGCTACTTCCAGGAGCGCCTGACCACCGAAATGGCCCGGGTCGAGCGCGGCGGCGGTGAGCTGTCGGTGATCATGCTCGACATCGACCACTTCAAACGCATCAACGACCAGTACGGCCATGCCGTGGGCGATCGGGTGCTGCAGGCGGTGTGCGAGCGCATCGGCCATCGTTTACGGCGGACTGATGTGTTCTGTCGTCTCGGTGGTGAAGAGTTCATGGTGCTGTGCCCGGACATCGACGGCGAGCATGCGTACATGCTGGCGGTGGAATTGTGGCAAGGCCTGCGCAGCGCGCCGGTGGATGTGGTCGGGGTGGTGACGGCCAGTTTCGGCATCGCCAGCTGGCGCCCGGGGGAGGGCGCGGATGCGCTGCTGCTGCGCGCGGATTCGGGGGTGTATGCGGCGAAGCAGGGCGGGCGCGATCGGGTCGAGCAGATGAGCTGAGCCTTGGCACGATCTACCTGTGGGAGCGGGCTTGCTCGCGAAAGCGGTGTGTCAGCCAGCAAAAATACTGACTGATCTGACGCCTTCGCGAGCAAGCCCACTCCCACATTAGAGCGGCTGTGTTTTTACAGGGCCGAAGCGGTCTGCGGCAGGCGCGGCTGCTTGTACAGATCCAGCAGCACCTGATCCAGCACCGACGACGCGCCGAACGGCGCCTTGTCGTTGAGGATCGCCACCACCGCCCAGGTATTGCCGTTGACGTCGCGGCTGAAGCCGGCGATGGCGCGCACGGTGTTCAGGGTGCCGGTCTTGACGTGGGCCTCGCCGCGCATCGCGGTGGTCTTCAGGCGTTTGCGCATGGTGCCGTCGGTGCCGGCAATCGGCAGCGAGCTGATGTACTCGGCGGCGTACGGGCTGTGCCAGGCGGCTTGCAGCATGTTGGCCATCTCGCGGGCGCTGACGCGTTCGGCGCGCGACAGCCCGGAGCCGTTCTCCATCACCAGGTGCGGCGCGGTGATGCCTTTCTTCGCCAGCCACTGGCGGACTACGCGTTGTGCGGCCTTGGCGTCGTCACCGTCGGCTTCGTTGCGGTACTTCTGACCGAGGCTCAGGAACAGCTGCTGAGCCATGGTGTTGTTACTGTATTTGTTGATGTCGCGGATGATTTCCGCCAGATCCGGCGAGTAGGCGCGGGCCAGCAGCTTGGCGCCACTCGGGGTCGCGGCGAGGCGATCCTTGCCCTGAATGCTGCCGCCCAGTTCTTTCCAGATCGCGCGCACGGCACCGGCGGTGTAGGTCGCGTGGTCGAGCAGCGACAGATAAGTCTGCGAGCTGCAGCCTTCGCCCAATTGACCGGCGACGGTCACGGTCACGCTGCCATCAGGCTGGGTCACCGGGTTGTAGCGCACGCCACCGGTGCACTGCTTGGAGTTGAGCGCCTTGACCGTGTTTTCGATGCGCACGCTGGCAATCGGCGGCTCCACCGAGATCAGCACCCGGCCACCGTCATTGCGCGCGACGAAGCGCAGGGCCTTGAGGTTGACCAGCAGCGAGTCGGGTTTGACCAGGAACGGCTTGTTCTCGTCGTTGCCGTCGTCGTTGAACTCGGGCAGTTGCGGCTGGATGAAGAAGCCGCGGTCGAGGATCAGGTCGCCGGTGACCTGGGTCACGCCGTTGGCGCGCAGATCGCGCATCAGCAGCCAGAGTTTTTCCATGTTCAGCTTCGGATCGCCGCCACCCTTGAGGTACAGGTTGCCATTGAGAATGCCGCCGCTCAGATCGCCGTCGGTGTAGAACTCGGTTTTCCACTGATGGTTAGGGCCGAGCATTTCCAGCGCGGCGTAGGTGGTGACCAGTTTCATGGTCGAGGCCGGGTTGACCGAAACGTCGGCGTTGTACATCGTCGGATTGCCCGGGCCGTCGAGCGGAATCATCACCAGCGACAGCGCAGTCGGCTGCAGCTTGCTGGCCTTGAGGGCTTTTTCGACGTTAGGGGTGAGGGCGGTATTGATAGTGGCAGCGGCAACCGGCAGGGCCAGGGGCAGAAGAAGGCCGGCAAGAAAGAGAGGACGCAACGATTTGATCATATGAATTAAAACCCTGCAGAAGAGGGGAAAAATAACGAGGGCATGGATGAAAAAGCCCTCAGTGGTCATGAAAGTGTCGGCATTATGCCCCAAGGTGTAACAGCTTGTGCCTTGCCCGAGGCGGCCATTTCGTTATTTTTTTTACAGGCGGTCGGCCACCGTACCCAGAGAGTCGGGCAATTGACCGCTTAAACTGGTAAAGTGCCGGCCGTTATTACTTAAGAGGATTGTTCCAATGGCGACTAACCGTTCCCAGCGTCTGCGCAAAAAACTGTGCGTTGATGAATTCCAAGAGCTGGGTTTCGAACTGAACCTGGACTTCAAAGAAGACTTGTCCGAAGAAGCCATTGACGCTTTCCTCGAAGCATTCATCAAAGAAGCCATGGAAGCCAACGGTCTGGGTTATGTTGGCGGCGATGACTTCGGTCTGGTTTGCCTGCAGAAGCGTGGCTCGGTCAACGAAGAGCAGCGCGCTGCCGTTGAAGCCTGGCTGAAAAACCGTAGCGAACTGACCGGCATGACCGTCAGCCCGCTGCTGGACGTCTGGTATCCGGAAAAGCCGATCAACGCGGCCAAGTGATACTGAAAAAAACGGCGACCTTAGGGTCGCCGTTTTTTTATGCCTGGGCTTTACGCCAATTCAAAATCAGTAATGTCAAAACCCCCGCGACAATCCCCCAGAACGCCGAACCAATGGAAAACAGCGTCAACCCCGACGCCGTGACCATAAAGGTAATCAGCGCTGCCTCGCGTTCCTTGACTTCGGTCATGGCAATGCTCAGACCGTTGATGATCGAACCGAACAGCGCCAGCGCGGCAATCGACAGCACCAGTTCTTTTGGCAACGCGGCAAACAGCGCCGCCAACGTAGCGCCGAATACGCCGGCAATCCCGTAAAAAATCCCGCACCAGACGGCGGCGGTGTAGCGTTTGTTGCGATCCTCATGGGCGTGCGGCCCGGTGCAGATCGCAGCGCTGATGGCCGCGAGGTTGATGCCGTGGGAGCCAAATGGTGCCAGCAGCAGCGAGGCGATGCCGGTGCTGGTGATCAGCGGCGAGGCCGGTACGTTGTAGCCGTCGGCGCGCAGCACGGCGATGCCGGGCATGTTCTGCGAGGTCATCGCCACCACGAACAGCGGAATGCCGATGCTGATGGTCGCGGCCAGCGAGAAGTGCGGGGTGGTCCAGACTGGCGTCGCCAGTTCCAGGTGGAAACCGCTGAAATCCAGCAGACCCATGAAGCCCGACAGCGCGGTGCCGATCAGCAACGCGGCGAGCACGGCGTAACGCGGCGACAGGCGTTTGACCAGCAGATAAGTGAAGAACATCCCCAGCACCAGCCCGGTGCGGTGTTGCGCGGCGACGAAGATTTCGCTGCCGATCTTGAACAGAATCCCCGCCAGCAACGCTGCCGCCAGCGACGCCGGGATCTTCTTCACCAAGCGTTCGAAGCTGCCGGTCAGGCCGCAAATCGTCACCAGCACCGCGCAGGTGATGTAGGCGCCAATGGCCTCGCCGTAGCTGACGCCACCGAGGCTGGTGATCAGCAGGGCTGCACCCGGTGTCGACCAGGCGATGGTGATTGGCGTGCGATAGCGCAGCGACAGGCCGATCGAGCACACCGCCATACCGATCGAGATCGCCCAGATCCACGAGGAAATCTGCCCGCTGCTCAAACCCGCCGCTTGCCCGGCCTGGAACATCAGCACCAGCGAACTGGTGTAGCCGGTCATCATCGCGATGAAACCGGCAACGATCGCCGAAGGCGAAGTGTCGGCGAGGGGGCGCAGGCGGGTGTAGGTGGCGTCGTTCATGACGGCGGTGTTCCTTATACAGATGGAGATGTCCGTAGCAACGCTGAACCCTGTGGGAGCGGGCTTGCTCGCGAAAGCCGTGGGTCATTCAAGGCAGATGTCGCCTGACACACCGCTTTCGCGAGCAAGCCCGCTCCCACAGGGGGATTTGTGTTCTGGCTGCGGATTCTGCGATCAAGCCTAAACTCAAACCTGACGGATCGTTGCAATACAGCCGTGGTCACAAACAGCCGTACAGTCGTGTTGCCACCATTCATTGTGTACAATCGCGCTGTTTTTTACGCGATACTTGCCAGCGACCTACTGTGCCGTATTACAGTCACGGTCTATTCGCCGCAGTTCTCCCGACTCGAGTGCCCATGAACGAACAGTTGCAACCCCTCAAGAAACAACCGCGAGCAGGCAAAGCCGGCCGCAGCGGAACCCAGGACGATATTGTCTACGCACATATCTTCGAGGCCATCCTCGAACAGCGTCTGGCGCCCGGTACAAAATTGAGCGAAGAAGCGCTGGGGGAAATCTTCGGGGTCAGCCGCACCATCATTCGCCGCGCGCTGTCGCGTCTGGCCCATGAAGGCGTGGTCCTGTTGCGGCCGAATCGTGGCGCCGTTGTCGCCAGCCCGAGCGTTGAAGAAGCGCGTCAAGTGTTCATGGCCCGCCGTCTGGTGGAGCGCGCGATCACCGAGCTGGCCGTGCAGCACGCCACCGCCGAGCAGATCGCCGAACTGCGACAGATGGTCAACGACGAGCGCGACAGCTTCTCCCGCGGCGATCGTGGTGCCGGTATCCGTCTGTCGGGCGAATTCCATCTGAAACTAGCCGAAGCGGCGAAGAACGCACCACTGATCAGCTTCCAGCGCAGTCTGGTCTCGCAGACCTCGCTGATCATCGCCCAGTACGAAAGCGGCAACCGCTCGCATTGCTCCTACGACGAGCACACCCAGTTGATCGACGCCATCGAAGCGCGCAACGGTGAGCTGGCGGTGGACCTGATGATGCATCACATGGATCACATCGACAGCAAGCTCAACCTCGACGAAGAAAGTGCGTCGGATGATCTGCATGCGGTGTTCTCGCATTTGTTGCAGACCAAAAAAACTGGGCGCCCGGCGGCCAAGCTTTGAGCTGACACCGAGTCGCTCCAATCGCTGGCAAGCCAGCTCCCACAGGGATTTGTGGGGTTCACCGAATCTGCGATACACCGAGAAACCTGTGGGAGCTGGCTTGCCAGCGATGGCAATCTGATAGGCAACAAAAATCCCCCGGGGCTAACACCGCCGGGGGATTTTTTATGCCTTGAAAAAACTCAGCGCTGATGCACCAAAGCCCCCGCCGCATACGTCTGCTGCACCGTGCGGTCATCGCCCAGTGTCATCAGCACAAACAACGTTTCGGCAATGTTGTTGGCCTGTTTCAGGCGATAGCTGAGCAGTGGCGTGGCGTTGTAGTCCAGCACCAGGAAGTCGGCGTCTGAACCCGGTTGCAGGTTGCCGATCTTGTCTTCCAGACGCAGCGCCCGCGCACCGCCGAGGGTCGCCAGGTACAGCGACTTGAACGGACTCAGCCGCGCGCCTTGCAACTGCATGACTTTGTAGGCTTCGTTCAGGGTTTGCAGCAGCGAGAAACTGGTGCCACCGCCGACGTCAGTACCGAGGCCGACGTTCAGTTTGTGCTTCTCGGCCATCGGCAAGTTGAACAGACCGCTGCCGAGGAAGAAGTTCGAGGTCGGGCAGAACGAGATCGCCGAGCCGGTTTCCGCCAGACGTGCACATTCGTCGTCGCACAGGTGCACGCCGTGGGCGAACACCGAGCGCTCGCCGAGCAGTTGGTAGTGATCGTAGACGTCCAGATAGCCCTTGCGCTCCGGGAACAGTTCCTTGACCCACTCGATTTCCTTGAGGTTCTCGCTGATGTGGGTCTGCATGTACAGATCCGGGTATTCGGTCAGCAGTTGGCCGGCGAGGGTCAGTTGCTCCGGGGTGCTGGTCGGCGCAAATCGCGGGGTGACCGCGTAGTGCAGGCGGCCCTTGCCGTGCCAGCGTTCGATCAGCGCCTTGCTCTCGACGTAGCTCGATTCGGCGGTGTCGGTCAGATAGTCCGGCGCGTTGCGGTCCATCATCACCTTGCCGGCGATCATCCGCAGGTCGAGCTTCTCGGCGGCTTCGAAGAAAGAGTTCACCGACTGCGGGTGCACGCTGCCGAATAACAGCGCGGTGGTGGTGCCGTTGCGCAGCAGCTCCTTGATGAAAATGTCTGCCACTTCATCGGCGTGGGCCTTGTCGCCGAACTGGCTTTCGCACGGGAAGGTGTAGGTGTTGAGCCAGTCCAGCAGTTGCTCGCCGTAGGCCCCGACCATGCCGGTTTGCGGCAGGTGGATGTGGGTGTCGATGAAGCCCGGGGTGATCAGCGCGTCCTGATAGTGGGTGATCTCGATGTCCGCCGGCAGGGTCGGCAGCAGTTCGCTGGCGTGGCCGAGGGCGCTGATCTTGCCGCCATCGACCACCAGCAGGCCGTCCTCGAAATATTCGTAGGAGGCTTCGATCCCGACTTCGGCGGGGTCGGCGATGCTGTGCAGGATGGCGGCGCGGTAGGCTTTGCGAGTCAGAGGCATGAGGGTTCTCTAATCAGTTTGAGGCTTTGAGTTTGGCGGCCTGACTGCGCCGCGAAACCGGCAGCAGTCTGGCAATCGGTTCGGCGCTGGCGCTGTGCTGGCCGAAATTGGCGTTATAGGTGGCGATGATTTCGCCGGCGATGGAGATGGCGATTTCCACAGGCAGTTTGCCTTTGACGTCGCCAATGCCCATCGGGCAGCGCATGCGTTGCACGACGCCGCTGTCGAAGCCGCGATCACGCAGGCGATGTTCGAACTTGGCCCGTTTGGTCTTGGAGCCGATCAGGCCGAAGTAGGCAAAGTCGTTGCGCTTGAGGATCGCGGCAGTGAGTTCCAGGTCGAGTTGATGGTTGTGGGTCATGACGATGCAGTAGCTGCCGGCGGGCAGGTCGTCAATTTCATCCACAGGCTCTTCGGCGACGATTTTACGCACGCCATGGGGGATCTGTTCGGGGAATTCCTCTTCCCGCGAATCGATCCAGCGCACCCGGCACGGCAGGCTGGCGAGCAACGGCACCAACGCGCGGCCGACATGCCCGGCGCCGAACACCGCGATCTGCGCCTGCACCTGGCCCATCGGTTCGAACAGCAACACGGTGGCGCCACCGCAGCACTGGCCGAGGCTGGCGCCGAGGCTGAAGCGCTCCAGATGGGTGTCCTGCTTGCCGCTGGCGAGCATCTCGCGGGCGATCTGCATGGCTTTGTATTCCAGATGCCCGCCACCGATGGTGTCGAAGGTCTGCCTGGCGCTGACGACCATTTTCGAACCGGCGTTGCGCGGGGTCGAGCCGAGTTCTTCGATGATCGTCACCAGAACACAGGGTTCGCCCTGGTTCTGCAGGTCGGCGAGGGCGTCGATCCAGTTGTACATGTTCACCTCGACATCTTTCGTTGTCTGTTCGGGCCTCTTCGCGAGCAGGCTCGCTCCCACATTTGGAATGCATTCTCCCTGTGGGAGCGAGCCTGCTCGCGAATGGCCGCGCCTCGGTCCTAGAGCGGAGCCAACTCGGTTTCAGCTTCGACCGCTTTCACCGTCTTGAGCTGACGCATCTGCTCACACCCCCACAACACCCGCTCCGGGGTCGCCGGCGCATCGATCTGCGGCTGATGCTTATAGTCACCGAGGCTCGCCACCGCGTCCTTGATCGCGCACCACGCGGCAATTCCGAGCATGAACGGCGGCTCACCCACAGCCTTGGAATGGAACACCGTGTCTTCCGGGTTCTTGCGGTTTTCCACCAGCTTCACCCGCAGGTCCAGCGGCATGTCCGCCACGGCCGGGATCTTGTAGCTGGCCGGGCCGTTGGTCATCAGCTTGCCCTTGTTGTTCCAGACCAGCTCCTCCATGGTCAGCCAGCCCATGCCCTGGACGAAACCGCCCTCGACCTGACCGATGTCGATCGCCGGGTTCAACGAGGCGCCGACGTCGTGGAGGATGTCGGTACGCAGCATCTTGTACTCGCCGGTCAGAGTGTCGACGATCACTTCGCAGCACGCCGCGCCGAAGGCGAAGTAGTAGAACGGCCGACCACGGGCCTGGCTGCGGTCGTAGTAGATTTTTGGGGTCTTGTAAAAGCCGGTGCTCGACAGCGAGACCTGATTGAAATACGCCAGTTGAATCAGCGCCTCGAAGGTCATGATGTGGTCACGCACGCGCACATGGCCGTTGTGGAATTCCACGTCTTCTTCGCTGACCTTGTAGTGCCGCGCGGCGAATTCCACCAGACGCTGCTTGATGATCTCGGCGGCGTTCTGCGCGGCCTTGCCGTTGAGGTCAGCGCCGCTGGAGGCCGCAGTCGGCGAGGTGTTCGGCACTTTGTCGGTGTTGGTCGCGGTGATCTGCACCCGATCCATTTCCACCTGGAACACTTCGGCCACCACCTGCGCGACTTTGGTGTTGAGACCCTGGCCCATTTCCGTGCCGCCGTGGTTCAGGTGGATGCTGCCGTCGGTGTAGACGTGGATCAGCGCGCCGGCCTGATTGAGGAAACTGGCGGTGAAGGAAATGCCGAACTTCACCGGGGTCAGCGCCAGGCCTTTTTTCAGGATCGGGCTGTTGGCGTTGTAGCGACGGATCGCTTCGCGGCGCTCGGCGTACTGGCTGCTTTCTTCCAGTTCGGCAGTCATCTCTTCGAGCATGTTGTGCTCGACGGTCTGGTAGTAGTGGGTGACGTTGCGCTCGGTCTTGCCGTAGTAGTTGGCCTTGCGCACCGCCAGCGGATCGAGGTTGAGGTGACGGGCAATCGCGTCCATCACTTCTTCGATGGCGACCATCCCTTGCGGGCCGCCGAAACCCCGGTAAGCGGTGTTCGACGCGGTGTTGGTCTTGCAGCGGTGACCGTTGATGGTCGCGTCACCGAGGTAGTACGAGTTGTCCGAGTGGAACATCGCCCTGTCCACGATCGACGCCGACAGGTCCGGCGAGCAGCCGCAGTTGCCAGCCAGGTCCATATTGATCCCGTGCAGGCGCCCGGTGCTGTCGAAGCCGACGTCGTACTCGACATAGAACGGGTGGCGCTTGCCGGTCATCAGCATGTCTTCGACCCGTGGCAGGCGCATCTTGGTCGGCTGACCGGTGAGGTGCGCGATCACCGCGCACAGGCACGCCGGGCTGGCGGCCTGGGTTTCCTTGCCGCCGAAACCACCGCCCATGCGGCGCATGTCGACGACGATCTTGTTCATCGACACGTCGAGCACTTCTGCCACCAGCTTCTGCACTTCGGTGGGGTTCTGCGTCGAGCAGTAGACGATCATGCCGCCGTCTTCGGTGGGCATGACCGAGGAGATCTGGGTTTCCAGATAAAAGTGTTCCTGGCCGCCGATGTGCAGCGTGCCCTGAATGCGGTGTTCGGCGGTGGCCAATGCCGAGGCCGAATCGCCACGCTGATGGGTATGGCTGTCGAGCACGAAGTGGCGTTTGCGCAAGGCTTCGACCACGTCCAGCACCGGCTCGAGATCTTCGTATTCGATGATCGCCGCCATCGCCGCTTTGCGTGCGGTTTCCAGGTCTTTCGCGGCCACGGCCAGCACCGGTTGCCCGACGAACTGCACGTCATCGATGGCCAGCAGCGGATCGCCCGGCAGCAACGGGCCGATGTCTTTGAGGCCCGGCACGTCTTCGTGGGTGATCGCAATGCGCACGCCTTCGAAGGCGTAGCAGGGCTTGGTGTCGATGCTGATGATTTTCGCGTGGGCGCGGTCCGACAGCCGTGCGTAAACGTGCAGTTGATTGGGAAATTCCAGACGATCATCGATGTACTGCGCTTCACCGGACACATGCTTGGCGGCGCTGTCGTGCTTGACGCTGCGGCCGACACCGGTGGTCAGGTCCCTGGCGAACAGTTCCGCCAGTTCGGCTTGAGTCTTCTCTACGGCGTGATGGTTAGACATAAGCGGTCACCCGAGTCTCGATGTGCGGTGTTTGCAGTTCGATGAAGTATTTGCGCAGCAGGTTCTGCGCGCTGAGCAGGCGATATTCCTTGCTGGCGCGGAAGTCCGAGAGCGGCGTGAAGTCTTCGGCCAGCGCAGCGCAGGCGCGTTCGATCACAGCGTTGTTGAACGGCTGGCCGAGCAGCACGGCTTCGCAATGGGCGGCGCGTTTCGGAATCGCGGCCATGCCGCCGAACGCCATGCGCGCATCGCTGATCACGCCGTTTTCCACGCGCAGATTGAATGCGGCGCAGACGGCGGAGATGTCATCGTCCAGACGCTTGGAAACCTTGTAGGCGCGGAAACGCTGTTCGGCGGTGGCGCGCGGGACGACGATTTTTTCGATGAATTCGCTTTCCTGACGGGCGGTGACCTTGTAGTCGATGAAGTAATCTTCCAGGTTCAGCGTGCGCCGGGTTTCGCCTTTGCACAGCACCACTTGCGCGCCGAGGGCGATCAGCAACGGTGGCGAGTCACCGATCGGCGAGGCGTTGCCGATGTTGCCGCCGAGGGTGCCCTGGTTGCGGATCTGCAGCGAGGCGAAGCGGTGCAGCAGTTCGCCGAAGTCCGGGTACTCGGCAGTGAGCGCTTCGTAGCAGTCGGAGAGGGCGGTGGCGGCGCCGATTTCGATGCGGTCGTCGAAGCTTTCGATGCGCTTCATTTCGGCTACGTTGCCGACGTAAATCATCACCGGCAGGGTGCGGTGGAACTGGGTGATTTCCAGCGCCAGATCAGTGCCGCCGGCCAGCAGCCGCGCTTGTGGGTAAGCGTCATACAGATCGGCCAGATCGGCGACGGTCAGCGGCACCAGGCAGCGCTTGTCGCCACTGTTGAGTTCACCGATATCGGTCGGGGCGATGGCTTTGAGGCGGGCGATGGTCTCGGCTTCGCGGGCATCAAACTGATCCGGTTGCTTGCCACAGCAGGATTGCTCGGCGGCGGCGAGGATCGGCCGGTAGCCGGTGCAGCGGCAGAGGTTGCCGGCCAGCGCTTCGTGCGCCTTGGCCGGATCCGGTGCATCGCTGTTCTTTTGCAGGGCGAACAGTGACATGACGAAGCCGGGGGTGCAGAAGCCGCACTGCGAGCCGTGGCACTCGACCATGGCTTGCTGCACGCTGTGCAGTTCGCCCTGGTGCTTGAGGTCTTCGACGCTGATCAGTTGTTTGCCATGCAGCGACGACACAAAGGTCAGGCACGAGTTGAGGCTGCGATAGCGAATGTGTTCGCGGCCGGCGTCATCCGTTTGCAACTCGCCGACCACCACGGTGCAGGCGCCACAGTCGCCGCTGGCGCAGCCTTCTTTGGTGCCGGATTTGCCCACGTGTTCGCGCAGGTAATTGAGCACGGTCAGATTCGGGTCCAGGGCGTGCTCGCTACGGAGTTCCTGGTTAAGTAAAAACTGGATCACGGAAGGCCTCGCAGACTCATTATTGTTGTTAACCGACTTGAGCCGAATTTAGCAGGTCTGACTTTTCGGTCAATGGTTTTCTGACTTAAAGGTCAGGAAAAGCGGTTTTGTCGATTAACGCGTGCTCTATTGAGTATTGACCCTGAGCGGATTCACTGCCTTTTTGCTTGAATCGTGCCAAAAAGCGCCGTGCGGGCACTCCGCCATGCACCTGCATTTGCGCTACACTGCGCCGCTTGTGCAGATCGAAGAGTTTGAAGGACAACCATGACGTTCAAGGCGCCGGACAGCCTCGCCGAGCAAATAGCTCACCACCTCGCCGAACGCATCATTCGCGGCGAAATGAAGCCGGGAGAGCGCATTCAGGAACAGAAGGTCACGCTGGCCCTCAATGTCAGCCGCGGATCGGTCCGCGAAGCCCTGCTGATCCTCGAACGCCGTCACCTGATCGCGATCCTGCCGCGACGTGGCGCCCATGTCACCGAACTCACCGCACACAAGGTGCAGAGCCTGTGCACGCTGATGAGCGAGCTGTACATCCTGCTCGGCAATGCGGTCGCCAATGGCTGGCAGACCCAGGCCGACATGGCGCCGTTCGTGCAGATCCAGCAGCGCCTGACCGCCAGCTACGAGCGTCAGGACATCCGCACCTTCGTCGACGACAGCTTCGCCGTGATGCGCGCTGCGTACCCGTTTGCCAACAACCCGTACCTGCAAGAGACCGTCGAGAACCTGCAGCCGGCCATGAGCCGTGCGTATTTCCTCGCCCTCGAACAGCGCAAGGCCGAAATGAGCGAGTTCCTCGAACTGTTCGAACGCCTGCTGGCCGCTGTGCTCGCCCGTGATTTGCCGCAGATCCGCATCGTGCTGACGGCTTACGCCCAGCGCAGCTGCGATCTGGTGGTCTCCGCCCTGACGGTTGCCTGAGCGTGCGGCTGAAGTGCATCAAACTGGCGGGGTTCAAGTCCTTCGTCGACCCGACCACGGTGAACTTCCCCAGTAACATGGCGGCGGTCGTCGGGCCGAACGGTTGCGGCAAGTCGAACATCATCGACGCCGTACGCTGGGTGATGGGCGAAAGTTCGGCGAAGAACCTGCGCGGCGAGTCGATGACCGACGTCATCTTCAACGGCTCGACCAGCCGCAAACCGGTGAGCCAGGCGAGCATCGAACTGGTGTTCGACAACTCCGACGGCACCCTGGTCGGCGAGTACGCGGCTTACGCCGAGATCTCCATTCGCCGCAAAGTCACCCGCGACAGCCAGAACAGCTATTTCCTCAACGGCGCCAAGTGCCGTCGTCGCGACATTACCGACATCTTCCTCGGCACCGGCCTCGGCCCGCGCAGCTACTCGATCATCGAGCAGGGGATGATCTCCAAGCTGATCGAAGCCAAACCGGAAGACCTGCGCAACTTCATCGAAGAGGCGGCGGGGATCTCCAAGTACAAGGAGCGTCGGCGCGAGACCGAAAACCGCATCCGCCGCACCCACGAAAACCTGGCGCGTCTGACCGACCTGCGCGAAGAGCTTGAGCGTCAGCTCGAACGTTTGCACCGTCAGGCCGAGTCCGCGAAGAAGTATCAGGAATACAAATCCGAAGAGCGTCAGCTCAAGGCGCAACTGTCGGCCCTGCGCTGGCAGGATCTGAACGATCAAGTCGGCCAACGCGAATCGATCATCGGCAACCAGGAAGTCAGTTTCGAAGCGCTGGTCGCCGAGCAGCGCAATGCCGATGCGGCTATCGAGCGGCTGCGCGACGGGCACCATGAACTGTCCGAGCGCTTCAATCTGGTGCAGGGCCGCTTCTATTCGGTCGGCGGCGACATCGCCCGGGTCGAGCAGAGCATCCAGCACGGCCAGCAGCGCTTGCGCCAGTTGCAGGACGATCTGAAAGAAGCCGAGCGCGCGCGTCTGGAAACCGAATCGCACCTGGGCCACGACCGCACGCTGCTGCTGACCCTCGGCGAAGAGCTGGACATGCTCACCCCCGAGCAGGAAGTCACCAGCGCCGCTGCCGAAGAAGCCGCCGCTGCGCTGGAAGATTCCGAAAGCGTCATGCACGGCTGGCAGGAGCAGTGGGACACTTTCAACCTGACCGCTGCCGAACCACGGCGCCAGGCCGAAGTGCAGCAGTCGCGGATCCAGCAGCTGGAAACCAGCATGGAGCGTCTGGCCGATCGGCAAAAGCGTCTCGCCGAAGAGCGCGATCTGCTTTCCGCCGACCCGGAAGACGCGGCGATCATGGCGCTCAACGAGCAGCTCGCCGAATCCGAGGCGACCCTCGAAGATTTGCAGACCAGCGAAGAAGCGCAGGTCGAAAAACTTGAACAACTGCGTCAGGAATTGCAGCAGGCACTGACCGCGCAGCAGCAGGCGCAGGGCGATTTGCAGCGCCTGAACGGACGACTGGCGTCGCTGGAAGCCTTGCAACAAGCCGCGCTCGACCCCGGCACCGGCACCGCCGAATGGCTGAAGGAACACCACCTCGCCGAACGGCCGCGTCTCGCCGAAGGCTTGAAGGTCGAGGCTGGTTGGGAGCTGGCGGTGGAAACCGTGCTCGGCGCCGATCTGCAAGCGGTGCTGGTGGACGACTTCAACGGTTTCGATCTGTCCGGTTTCACCCAAGGCGATCTGCGCCTGCTCAGCCCTGCCAGCGATGGTGTGCGGGTAGCGGGCAGCCTGCTGGATAAAGTCGAGGCGCAGATCGATCTGTCGCCGTGGCTCGGCCAGGTCAAACCGGTCGACAGCCTTGAACAGGCGTTGGCCCTGCGCGGCCAGTTGAGTGCCGGGCAGAGCCTGATCAGTCGCGACGGTTACTGGGTTGGCCGACACTTCCTGCGGGTGCGTCGCGCCAGTGAAGCTGAGAGCGGCATGCTTGCCCGTGGCCAGGAAATCGAGACGCTGCTGGCCGAACGCGAAGAGCGTGAAGCCACGGTCGAAGCCATGGAAACCCGTCTGCAAACCCTGCGTGCGCAACAGCGTCAGCAGGAAAACGGCCGTGAGCATTTGCGCCGTTTGCTGCAGGACGAAGCCCGCTCCCAAGGTGAATTGAAAGCCCAGTTGTCCGCCGGTAAAGCCAAGGCTGAACAGCTGACGCTGCGCCGCACCCGCCTTGATGAAGAGTTGATCGAACTCGGCGAGCAACGCGAACTGGAACACGAGCAGATCGGCGAAGCGCGCATGCAATTGCAGGAAGCGCTCGACGCCATGGCGCTGGACACCGAGCAGCGCGAGTTGCTGCTGGCCCAGCGTGACAGCCTGCGCGAACGCCTTGATCGCGTGCGCCAGGAAGCCCGCCAGCACAAGGATCATGCCCATCAACTGGCGGTGCGTCTCGGCTCGTTGCGCGCGCAGCACGATTCCACGCGGCAGGCGTTGGAACGTCTGGAGATGCAGGCCGAGCGCCTGACCGAAAAGCGTGAGCAGTTGAGTCTGAATCTGGAGGAGGGCGAGGCACCGCTGGAAGAGCTGCGCCTGAAACTCGAAGAGCTGCTCGACAAACGCATGACCGTCGACGAAGAACTGAAGACTGCGCAGATTGCGCTGGAAGACGCCGACCGCGAACTGCGCGAGGCGGAAAAGCGCCGGACCCAGGCCGAGCAGCAATCGCAACTGATCCGTGGCCAGCTCGAACAGCAGCGCATGGAATGGCAAGCGCTGACCGTGCGGCGCAAGGCGTTGCAGGATCAATTGCTCGAAGACGGCTACGATCTCAATGGCGTGCTCGCGACCTTGACGCCTGAGGCCAGTGAACGCGCCGCCGAAGAAGAGCTCGAACGGATCAATGCGCGGATTCAGCGCCTGGGTGCGATCAACCTCGCGGCCATCGACGAATACACGCAACAATCCGAGCGTAAACGTTATCTGGATGCGCAGGACGCCGATCTGGTCGAAGCACTGGAGACCCTGGAAAACGTCATTCGCAAGATCGACAAGGAAACCCGTAACCGCTTCAAAGATACCTTTGATCAGATCAATGGCGGATTACAGGCGCTTTTCCCGAAAGTTTTCGGTGGTGGCAGCGCGTATTTGGAACTGACGGGCGAAGATCTACTCGATACAGGGGTGACGATCATGGCGCGGCCGCCAGGAAAGAAGAACAGCACCATCCATTTGCTCTCTGGCGGGGAAAAAGCCCTGACCGCACTGGCACTGGTTTTTGCGATCTTCAAATTGAATCCGGCGCCGTTCTGCATGCTCGATGAAGTTGACGCGCCACTGGATGACGCTAACGTTGGACGCTACGCACGATTGGTTAAAGAGATGTCGCAGACCGTGCAGTTCATCTATATCACCCACAACAAGATCGCCATGGAAATGGCCGATCAACTGATGGGCGTGACGATGCACGAGCCGGGTTGTTCGCGACTGGTTGCAGTGGATGTCGAGGAGGCGATGGCGATGGTGGACGCCTGAGTCAGCGTGGTGTCGGAAGGGTATGAGTAGTCTGTAGGACTTTTTTACCGACTTCGACTTGCTGGCCAATCGACATATTCGCGCAAGCCAATGTGACAGACGGTGTAAAGTTGTCTTTGGTCGTGCTAGTTTAATGTCAATTTTTCGTATACGTGGGCAAAACGCCTGTCAGAACATAGAGTTGGCGCCACGTTTTAAAGCGGTTTGCACAATGTAAACCCCTTATTTTTCAGCATTTTTTATAGAGGCACGGGATTACATGGAAATCGGTCTGCGCGAGTGGCTGATCGTCATCGGCATCATTGTGATAGCCGGTATTCTTTTCGATGGCTGGCGCCGTATGCGCGGCGGCAAGGGAAAACTGAAATTCCGTCTTGACCGAAGTCTGTCCAACCTGCCGGACGAGGACACCAGCGCCGAGCTGTTGGGCCCGGCCCGCGTGCTGGATACGCACAAAGAGCCGCAACTGGACGAACACGATCTGCCGTCGGTGAGCATGCCGGCCCGCGAAGCACGCGAGCCTCGCGAATCCGCTTCGAAACGTGGCAAGCGCGGCAGCAATGGTCCGGCCCAGGGCGACCTGAACCTCGATCTGGATCTGGACGGCGGCCCGAGCTTCAGCAGCCGTGATGATGACTTCGTCGACGACAGCAAGCCTGCGCCAGCGGTGGCCGACAAGGATCAGCCGCAAGCCGAAGAAGTCTTGGTGATCAGCGTGATCTGCCGCGACGCCGCCGGCTTCAAAGGCCCGGCGCTGTTGCAGAACATTCTGGAAAGCGGTCTGCGTTTTGGCGAGATGGATATTTTCCACCGTCACGAAAGCATGGCCGGCAACGGTGAAGTGCTGTTCTCCATGGCCAATGCGGTCAAGCCGGGCATCTTCGATCTGGACGACATCGACCATTTCAGCACCCCGGCGGTGAGTTTCTTCCTCGGCCTGCCAGGCCCGCGTCATCCGAAGCAGGCCTTTGACGTGATGGTGGCGGCAGCACGCAAGCTGTCGCAGGAACTGAACGGCGAGCTGAAAGACGACCAGCGCAGCGTGCTGACCGCGCAAACCATCGAGCACTACCGTCAGCGCATCGTCGAATTCGAACGCCGCGCCCTGACCCAGAAGCGCTAAGGCCAAGATCAAAAGATCGCAGCCTTCGGCAGCTCCTACAGAGGAACGCGATCCCTGTAGGAGCTGTCGAGTGCAACGAGGCTGCGATCTTTGAATGATGAAACTGGAGCAGCCTCGGCTGCTCTTTTGCTTTATGAGAGAACACCCATGACCGCCGCCAAAAACCGCATTCTAGAGCTGCGCGCTGAACTCGATCAGCACAACTACCGTTATCACGTTCTCGACGAGCCGAGCATTCCGGACGCCGAGTACGACCGGTTGTTCCACGAGCTCAAGGCGCTGGAAGCGGCCAATCCGGAATTGATCACCAGTGACTCGCCTACCCAGCGTGTCGGCAGTGTGGCGCTGACCGCGTTCACCCAGGTGCGTCACGAAGTACCGATGCTCAGCCTCGGCAACGCCTTCGAAGAAAACGACATGCGCGAGTTCGACCGTCGGGTGACCGAGGGTCTGGATCTGCCGGCCGGCGATCTGTTCGGTGGCGGTGCGGCGGTGGAATACAGCTGCGAGCCGAAACTCGATGGCCTGGCGGTCAGCCTGCTGTATCAGGACGGCGTGCTGGTGCGCGGCGCCACCCGTGGCGATGGCACCACCGGTGAGGACATCAGCGTCAACGTGCGCACCGTGCGCAACATTCCGTTGAAGCTGCATGGCACAGGCTGGCCGGCGACTCTGGAAGTGCGTGGGGAAGTGTTCATGTCCAAGGCCGGTTTCGAGCGCCTCAACGCCTCGCAACTGGAAGTCGGCGGCAAGACCTTCGCCAACCCGCGCAACGCCGCTGCCGGCAGCCTGCGTCAGCTGGATTCGAAGATCACCGCCAATCGCCCGCTGGAATTCTGCTGCTACGGCATCGGTCAGGTCTCCCACGATATCTCCGATACTCACATCGGCAACCTCAAGCAATTGCAGAAGTGGGGCATGCCGATCAGCCACGAGCTGAAGCTGGCCAAAGGCATCGGCGAGTGCCTGGATTACTACCGCGACATCGGTGAGCGGCGTAACGCGCTGGCCTACGAAATCGACGGCGTGGTGTTCAAGGTCAACAGCATCGCCGATCAGCGCGAGTTGGGCTTCCGGGCCCGCGAACCGCGCTGGGCGATTGCGCACAAATTCCCGGCCATGGAAGAACTCACCGAACTGCTCGACGTGGAATTCCAGGTCGGCCGTACCGGCGCGGTCACTCCGGTGGCGCGGCTGAAACCGGTCAAGGTCGCAGGCGTCACCGTCGCCAACGCGACCCTGCACAACATGGATGAAGTGGCGCGCCTGGGCCTGATGATTGGTGACACGGTGATCATCCGTCGCGCCGGTGACGTGATCCCGCAGGTGGTGCAAGTGGTCACCGAACGTCGCCCGGAGAATGCCCGTCCTGTAGCGATTCCAGAGAATTGCCCGGTCTGCGGGTCCCATGTCGAGCGCACGCAACTGGTCAAACGCAGCAAGGGCAAGGAGACCATCAGCGAAGGCGCGGTGTACCGCTGCGTCGGCCGTCTGGCCTGCGGTGCGCAACTGAAGCAGGCGATCATTCATTTCGTCTCGCGCCGGGCGATGGACATCGAGGGCCTTGGCGACAAGAGCGTCGAGCAACTGGTCGATGAAGGTCTGGTCAGCTCGCCGGCCGATCTGTACGCGTTGAAGTTCGACGACATTGTCGATCTGGAAGGCTTTGCCGAGGTCTCCAGCAACAAGCTGCTGACGGCCATCGAGAACAGCAAGCAACCGGGACTGGCGCGGTTCATTTATGCGCTGGGCATTCCCGATGTCGGTGAGGAAACGGCCAAGGTGTTGGCGCGCTCGCTGGGTTCGCTGGAGCGCGTGCAGCAGGCGCTGCCGCAAGTGCTGACCTACCTGCCGGACATCGGCCTGGAAGTGGCGCACGAGATTCACAGCTTCTTTGAAGATGCACACAACCAGCAGGTGATCACCGAGTTGTTGGGGCATGGCCTGCAGATTCAGGATCAGGGTGAACTCGGCGCCGAATTTGCCGCCAGCACCACCCTCGGTGGTCTGCTCGACAAGCTGCACATTCCCTTTGTCGGCCCGGGCGGCGCGCAGAAACTGGCGGACAGGTTCGGTTCGCTGGAGGCGGTGATGAATGCCGACTGGCTGGACATGCGTCAGGCGCTGCCGGAGAAGCAGGCCAATTCGGTGCGCGAGTTTTTTGCTGTGCCCGAGCATCGGCAGATCGCCGAGGCCGCCGAGAAACAGCTGCGGGATTTCGGCATGCACTGGCTGAGCGAGAAGAAAGTCGTTGAGGGCCTGCCGCTGTCCGGCGAAACCTGGGTGCTGACCGGCAAGGTCGAGTTGATGAGTCGTGATGTCGCTAAAGAGCACCTGGAGAGCCTCGGCGCCAAGGTCGCCGGCTCGGTATCGGCGAAAACTCATTGTGTGGTCGCAGGGCCGGGTGCTGGCTCGAAGCTGACCAAGGCCAATGAGCTGGGGGTGAAGGTGATGGATGAAGAGGCGTTTATCGCGTTCCTCAAAACCCATGGCATTTCTGCCTGATACAGTTTTGTTCGGCAGTCTGCTTTTGTGGCGAGGGAGCTTGCTCCCGCTCGGCGACGAAGTCGTCGCAAAACCACCATCCTCGGTATTTCAGGGTAAATGAGGTCGCATGGTTTTGGGGGCTGCTTCGCAACCCAGCGGGAGCAAGCTCCCTCGCCACATCGGCAGTGTCACTCAGTAGCTGCGTTGTATTCGGGAACATTGTTGACTTCAGGATGATCTAGTCTTGGCAAGCCCCAGGGAGAGATCGCCATGTACCGCTTTTTCGAGCAGCTCAGTTCTCGCATCGTCGCGCCGTTCATGGGCGAATCTTCACGCAACAGCAAAATCTGGCCGTGCCGCTGCGGCCAGTCGCTGTTCTTTCGCAACAGTCAGTGTCTGGCTTGCAGCGCCATGTTGGGCTATCAGCCTGAAGAAAGTCGCCTGACCTCGTTGCAACCCGGGCCACAGGACGGCAGTTGGACACTCGATGCCGATCCCGACGCCGGGCTGTTTCGTCGCTGCGCCAACCTCGACACGCCCGCCGCGTGCAACTGGCTGCTGCCGGATAACGGCCACGACAGCCTGTGCATCGCCTGCAGCCTCAACCGCACCATCCCCGACCTCTCAGTGCCGGAAAACCCCGAACGCTGGCGCAAAGTCGAAATCGCCAAGCGTCGGCTGGTGGCGCAACTGATCACCCTCGGCCTGCCGGTCATCCCGAAAACCGTGGATGAGGCCACCGGTCTGGCCTTCGACTTCATCGGCGTCGATCTCGAAGGCAACGCGCCAATGACCGGCCACGCCAACGGTCTGATCACCCTCGATATCAAAGAAGCCGACGACGCCCATCGCGAGCAGGTGCGGGCGGCAATGCATGAACCCTATCGCACGCTGCTCGGGCATTTCCGGCATGAGGTCGGGCATTATTATTGGGATCGTCTGATCGCCAATGGGCCGTGGCTTGAACCTTTCCGCAACCTGTTCGGCGACGAGCGCGCCAGTTACGCCGAAGCGCTCGACCGTCACTACCAGCAAGGCGCACCGCTGGACTGGCCGCAACACTACGTCAGCGCCTACGCGACCATGCACCCATGGGAAGATTGGGCCGAAACCTGGGCGCATTACCTGCACATGATGGATGCGGTGGATACCGCGCTGGGTTTCGGCATGAGCGCGCGGGAAATGGACTTCGACTACCAGCCGTTCCCGTCCAGCACGCTGTACGACCCGGAGCACCCCGGCGGCGCGGCGTTCCTGTCGTTCGTCAATGCGTGGATCGAACTGGCGGGCATGCTCAACGAGCTGTCACGCAGCATGGGGCAGCCGGATTTCTACCCGTTCGTGCTGCCGGCGGCGGCGATTGCCAAGTTGCACTTCATCCATCTGGTGATCCAGCAGGCGGGCGGCAAGGCGGACGAGGTGTTGCAGGCGCAATAGCAAGTGCTTGAAGCCCTTCATATTTTTAATCTGAAACCAACGGTTGTAACTTCGCTTCAGATAGGTACAATGGCGCGGCTCGCCGACAGGTGAGTGTCGTTATGGTGACCCCATCGGTCCCCCCGCAACGATTACCCGTGAACCTGGTCAGAGCCGGAAGGCAGCAGCCACAGCGGGAACATTGTGTGCCGGGGTGTGGCTGGTGGGGTTACCACCTTAACGAACGAAGAACGCTTCAACAGAACTGCATGGGTTTCGCCCACTGCGGTTTTTTTATGCCCGCGATTTGGGCTTTCACGCCAGCCCCTGTGGGAGCGAGCCTGCTCGCGAAGGCTGCCCCCGATGCCTGTTCAGTCACCAAGGTTGAACAGTGGCATACTCCACCGTCTTGCTGCGCGCGTCGTTGACAAGTTCGCGCCCTGGCTACGAGGTTGTATGCACCCGGAACATCACGATTTATCCACCGCCGTGTACTTGCCCGTGACGGATGAGACCTGCGCCAGCCTGTTGCAGCCCGATGGCGCAAAAACCCTCGGCGAGTTGACGGATGCGCAGCTGGCCGCCGTGCTGGTCATCCAGAATCTGGCTCAGGCCACCGAAAAGGATCTCACCGCCGCAGCGGCGGAGAAGGTGCTTGCGCGCCTGATCGCCTGGGCGGTCGATGGCGGGGCAGGGCTGCTGTCCGAGGCGCAACGGCTGTTCGACCCGCGCCAGTTGTACTTCGGCCTGAACGCCATCAGGGGATTGAACCTGCGATTGCTGTTGGCCGAAGAGGTGTCGGCGCAGGATTACCTGCTGCCCGATGGCAAGTGGGATGACGAGTTCAAGACGCGCCACCACGCGATCAACAATCCGTTCAGCCAGCAGATGATCAGCCCCGCGCACCGCGAGCGCTGGCTCAGCGCCGCGCAGGACAAACTGGTCAGAACCTTCCGCGCCAACCTCGATGAAGACCTGCACGTGCAAGGCTATGCCGGGATCGGCAAGAGCCACCTGGTCGGTGCCTTGACCGAGTGCCTGGACCCCGGGAAAACCCTGTTGCTGGCACGTACCCCGGAAAAACTTGCGACCCTGTGCCAGCGCATGGGCGTTGCCAGTGAGCGCAAGCCCGGCATCACCTTTGAGGCGTTCGCACGCGGGCTGATTTATGGGCGCAAGCCGCAGCCGGCAAGCGCCGCTGGCCGAGTCGCGAGCAAACAGAGTCTGGCGCAGGAGCTGAACATCCTCGGCTTTCGCGAGCATGACGCGCAACGCACCCTGAACGTCTGCCTGGAAACCCTCGAGCGCTATTGCCACTCCCGGGACTACAGCCTGTCGGCGCATCATCTGCCGTATTTCAAACTGTCCTTGTCCGGTCTTGAGTCCAAAGTGCTGCTGGAGTATTCGAGCCGCGTCTGGACTTACCTTGAGGCCAATCCGGCGTGGGGCCGGCAGAGCGGCTTCGAAGCCTTGTTGCTGATCAAGCGGGCAAGCCTTGCGGGCTGCGTGGTGCCGCCGCGTTATACCCACGTGCTGATCGACGAGAGCCAGGACATTCCCGCTTCGCTGCTGCAGATTATCGAGCGTGGCCGACAGGTGCTGATCACGCTGGGCGATGAGTACCAGCACGCCGAGCGCGATCTGGTGAAGAGAAAGCGTGAGGTGCGCCAGAGCGATATCACCTACTCGGTACGCTCGGGTCGTAACGTCGAGCGTCTGGTCAATCCGCTGATTTCCCGGCACTCGGAAAAGAGCAAGGTGCCCTTCGAAGGCGCGCGTGAAGCTGACGTCGGCATCGAGTTTTATCCGCAGGGCTTTGTCCCGCCCGAAGGTTGCGTGGTGCTGACCGCGTCCCCCTGGGACACGATGAAGTGGGCCATGCAACTGCACGATGCCAATTGCCTGTTCAGCTTTGCCGACATGAAAGCCCAGCGCGACCTCGAGCACTTCATGACCAGCGCCATCGAGTTGTTCAAGGTCGATTACTACAGCTCCGCGCACAGTGAGAAGGGGCCGCATCGCTATTTCAGCGACTTGCCCAAGTGGCAGCAGGTGCGCGATGCCAACCAGTTCGACGAGGCGTTTCTGTGGGTCGAGGCCGAGCTGGAGAAGGGCTTCAAGGTCGCTGACCTGACCCGGCTCAACCGAATGATCGGCGGCCCCGGCAAAAGCTGCCTGCTGATGCAGGCGCACGAGGCGGGCGGCATGGAGTTCGACCGCGTTCTGCTGACGCCCGAGCTGCTGACCAACGTGCAGTTCAAGGACGCCTACGCGTTCGATCAGCGGATCTGCGCCGTGTACATCGCCATCTCCCGCGCCCGGCAGCAGCTTTACCTGCCGTACGACGTGGTCGAGTGGATCGAATTTCACGACTACCAGAAATTCCGTGAGTCGCACGGCTACTGAATAACTCTCTGTCGGAAATATCCCCCTGTGGGAGCGGGCTTGCTCGCGAAGGCGGTGTGCCAGTTAACGAATCAGATGACTGACACACCGCCTTCGCGAGCAAGCCCGCTCCCACAATGGGTTATGGGGTGGCTTCAGTGGACCCGGTATACAACCGGATGATGTCATCAATCTCCCCCGACATTTTCATCCGCAACAACGTGCGCAAGATCCGCTGCACCGGCACCTGAGGGTCATTCCTCACGTAGCAGCCCACATGCTGCTCCTGCAGCACCGCGACGCCGTGCAGTTGCTGCCCGGGCAGCAGGCGCTGATTGAACCAGTCCAGTGTCCATTGATTGCTCACCGCATAGCGGTAGCGGCCGGCCAGGAGTTTTTCCAGCACTTGTTCCTGATTACGCGCGTCCTCGCGTTGCAGGCGATCGGCGTCGAACAGCGGTTGCAGGGTCGGATAGGTATAGCCGAGCACGGTGCCGATCGATTGGCGGGGCAGGTCGGCAGGGTCGACGCGGGGCGGCTGAGCGTCGCGGCTGATCAGCAAATCGCGCTGGAACAGCAGCGGAAGGCTCCAGATATAGTCCCCGGACTGATTCGGCAGCCACGATTGTGCGGCATAGCAGCGCACGTCGACTTCGCCGTGCTCCATGGCGTTCTGCACCCGGGCGCGCGGCAGGACGTGGAATTCGGCCGGCACGCCGACCTGCGTCGCAAGGCTGAGCATGATGTCGTGGAGGATGCCCTGGGTCGGGCGGCCATGGTCGATCTGCACCATCGGCATCGCCCAGCTGTCGGCCACGACGAAGCGCAGCGGCGGTTCGGCCGCGCTCACGCTCAGACTGATCCCCAACAAAGCTCCCAAGGCCCAACGCATACATGCTCCGATGAGTCCCGATCACGAGCGAAATTTCCCCGCCAACAGCAGCTTAGCCAGATTAGACGAGCACACCGGATGCAATTTTGCCCTTGCTCCGCTAGCATTAGCCGCTTCAGCTTCCTTCGTTGCGACGGTTTTCGATGAGTTATCAGGTTCTTGCACGTAAATGGCGTCCGCGCTCGTTCCGCGAAATGGTCGGCCAGACCCATGTGCTCAAGGCTCTGATCAATGCCTTGGACAGCCAGCGGCTGCACCACGCGTACCTGTTCACCGGTACCCGCGGGGTCGGTAAGACCACCATTGCGCGGATCATTGCCAAATGCCTGAACTGTGAGACAGGTATCACTTCCAGCCCTTGCGGCGAGTGTTCGGTGTGCCGCGAGATCGACGAAGGCCGCTTCGTCGACCTGATCGAGATCGACGCCGCGAGCCGGACCAAGGTCGAAGACACCCGCGAGCTGCTCGACAACGTGCAGTACGCGCCGAGCCGTGGGCGCTTCAAGGTCTACCTGATCGACGAAGTGCACATGCTCTCCAGCCATTCCTTCAATGCGCTGCTGAAAACCCTCGAAGAGCCGCCGCCGTACGTCAAGTTCATCCTGGCGACGACGGATCCGCAGAAACTTCCGGCAACGATTTTGTCGCGTTGCCTGCAGTTCTCGCTGAAGAACATGACGCCCGAGCGCGTGGTCGAGCATCTGACCCACGTGCTCGGCGCCGAAAACGTGCCGTTTGAAGACGACGCGCTGTGGTTGCTGGGCCGCGCCGCTGACGGCTCGATGCGTGACGCCATGAGCCTGACCGACCAGGCCATCGCCTTCGGTGAAGGCAAGGTATTGGCCGCCGATGTGCGAGCGATGCTCGGCACGCTGGATCACGGCCAGGTCTTCGACGTGCTGCACGCGCTGATCGAAGGTGACGCCAAGGCGTTGCTCGAAGCCGTGCGCCACCTGGCCGAGCAAGGCCCGGACTGGAGCGGCGTGCTCTCGGAAATTCTCAACGTGCTGCACCGCGTCGCCATCGCCCAGGCCTTGCCTGAAGGTGTCGACAACGGTCATGGCGACCGTGACCGCGTATTGGCATTGGCTCAGGCGCTGCCGGCCGAAGACGTGCAGTTCTATTACCAGATGGGCCTGATCGGTCGCCGCGATTTGCCGCTGGCGCCAGATCCCCGTGGTGGTTTCGAAATGGTCCTGCTGCGGATGTTGGCCTTCCGGCCAGCGGACACGGCGGACGCCCCGAGGCAACCGCTAAAGCCAGTGGGGATCAGCCAGGCCACAGTTGATTCCGCAAATTCAGTGGCTGCCGCGCCCAAGCCTGCGCCGGTAGTCGCTGCGGCTGTTACGCCTGCACCGGTTGTTGCGCCAGCGCCAGCTCCAGCGCCTGTGGTGGTGGCTGCGCCGGCACCCGCGCCAGAAGCAGAACCTGTACCGGTCGTCGCCGAAGCGCTGGTCGACCTGCCGTGGAACGACCCGGTCGAACCCGAGCCAGAACCTGAGCCGGTGCAGCAACCAGCCGTCGAGCCGGTACTGGAAACCGCCAGCGAGCAGCCCGAGTTGCCGCCGATGCCGCTGCCGACCCCGGACGGCGTGGTGCCGGATGCACCGGAGTGGGCCGCTGCGCCGATTCCCGAGCCGTCGGTCGCCGACGTCGATGCCGCCACTCCAGGCATGGACCTCGACGACGAGCCGCCGTTGGACGAAGACTACATCGAGCCGGACATGGATTCGGCCTACAGCTACCTCGACGATCTGGCCAGCGAACACACCGCCGAGCCGGCCCCGGAACCCGAGCCGGAGCCTGCCGCCGCGCCGGCCACCGGTCTCGCGTTGCAATGGCTGGAGCTGTTCCCGCAATTGCCGATCTCGGGCATGACCGGCAGCATCGCCGCCAACTGCACGCTGATCGCGGTCGATGGCGACCACTGGCTGATGCACCTGGACCCGGCGCACAGCGCGCTGTTCAACGCCACGCAACAGCGGCGCCTGAACGATGCGTTGAACCAGTTCCACGGTCGCACGCTGACCCTGACCATCGAGTTGATCAAGCCCGAGCAGGAAACCCCGGCGCAGGCCGCGTCCCGTCGCCGGGCCAACCGTCAGCGCGAGGCGGAAGAATCGATCCACGGTGATCCGTTCATCCAGCAGATGGTCCAGCAGTTCGGTGCAGTGGTGCGACACGATACTATTGAACCTGTCGACGCCTTGGTCGCCCAAGGCTAATAACTGAGGGCGTTCGGCGTTAAGTGCCGGGCGCTGTTTTGATCCAAGTACTTTTGAGGTGATTCCCATGATGAAAGGTGGCATGGCCGGCCTGATGAAGCAGGCACAGCAGATGCAGGAAAAAATGGCCAAGATGCAGGAAGAACTGGCCAACGCCGAAGTCACCGGCAAGGCTGGTGGCGATATGGTCACCGTGGTAATGACCGGTCGTCACGACGTGAAAAGCGTCAGCATCGATCCAAGCCTGGTTGAAGGCCTGAGCGAAGACGACAAGGAAATGCTCGAAGCTGTGGTCGCCGCCGCCGTCAACGACGCCGTGCGCAAGATCGAAGCCAACAGCCAGGAAAAAATGGGCAGCATGACCGCCGGCATGAACCTGCCAGCAGGTATGAAACTGCCATTCTGATTCGCCAATGCGGGTTGGATGAGCTACACAAAATGCCAGGCATCGCGCCTGGCATTTTTGTTTCTGGCTCCTGGAGGTGCGGTGTCTTTGATGCCGCCTTCGCGAGCAGGCTCGCTCCCACATTTGGAATGCATTTCCCTGTGGGAGCGAGCCTGCTCGCGAATGAACTCACCTCGGTACAACTGAATAAACATCGAACGCCCCAATGCCACAAAGGTCTGCTCCCTATACCCCCGAATTCCCCATTCACAGGAGACGCTGACATGTCCGACCCTCTGACCCTCAACCAACGCTTCGTCCTCGCTTCACGTCCGGTCGGTGCGCCAACCCCGGAAAACTTCCGTCTGGAGCGCGAAGCGTTGCCGGATCTCGAAGACGGCCAGGTGCTGCTGAAAACCCTGTACCTGTCGCTGGACCCGTACATGCGCGGACGCATGAGTGACGCGCCGTCCTACGCCGCGCCGGTACAAATCGGCGAAGTGATGACCGGTGGCGCTGTCAGCCGTGTCGAGGATTCCCGTCATCCGAAATTCCATCAGGGCGATCTGGTGGTCGGCCTCACCGGCTGGCAGAGCCACAGCATCAGCGACGGTCGTAACATCATGCCGATTCCGTCCGGTCTGCCGAGCCCGTCGATGGCGCTCGGCGTGTTGGGCATGCCGGGGATGACCGCGTACATGGGGCTGATCGACATCGGTCAGCCGAAAGAAGGCGAGACCCTGGTGGTGGCTGCAGCGTCCGGTGCGGTCGGTTCAGTGGTCGGTCAGGTGGCGAAGATCAAGGGCCTGCGCGCCGTGGGTGTGGCCGGTGGAGCCGACAAATGCAAATACGTGGTCGAAGAACTGGGGTTTGATGCCTGCATCGATCACAAGGCGCCGGACTTTGCCGAACAATTGGCCAAGGCCTGCCCGAACGGCATCGACATCTATTACGAAAACGTTGGCGGGCATGTGTTCGATGCCGTGGTGCCGTTGCTCAATCCCAAGGCGCGAATCCCGCTGTGCGGGCTGATTGCCGGTTACAACGCCACTGAGGTGCCGCAAGGCCCGGATCGTCTGCCGATATTGCAGCGTACGTTGCTGACCAAGCGCGTGCGGATTCAAGGCTTCATCGTGTTTGACGACTACGGTGACCGCCAGCCGGAATTCATCAGCCACATGGTGCCGTGGGTGCGCGACGGCAAGGTCAAATTCCGCGAAGACGTGGTGGAAGGTCTGGAGCAGGCACCCGAGGCGTTCATCGGTCTGCTGGAGGGACGCAACTTCGGCAAACTGGTGGTGAAGGTTGCCCAGGACTGAGCATTTGACGCTGGCCAGAGGCGCGGGTATAAACCGCGTCTCGTTGTTTTGTCGGACTTTTTACCCATGAGCTTCAGCCCTTTGATTCGCCAACTGATCGACGCCCTGCGCACTTTGCCGGGCGTGGGTCAGAAAACCGCCCAGCGCATGGCGTTGCAGTTGCTCGAACGTGACCGCAGCGGTGGCACGCGACTGGCTCAGGCCCTGAGCCAGGCCATGGAAGGGGTGGGTCACTGCCGTCAGTGCCGCACGCTGACCGAAGACGATCTGTGCCCGCAATGCGCCGACACGCGCCGCGACGACACGCTGCTGTGCGTGGTGGAAGGGCCGATGGACGTGTACGCGGTGGAGCAGACCGGTTTCCGTGGGCGCTACTTCGTGCTCAAGGGCCACCTGTCGCCGCTCGACGGTCTCGGGCCGGAAGCTATCGGTATTCCGCAGTTGATGGCGCGCATTGAAGAGGCGGGCACGTTTACCGAAGTCATCCTCGCCACCAACCCGACGGTGGAAGGTGAAGCTACTGCGCATTACATCGCTCAACTTCTGGCCAACAAAGGCCTGATTGCCTCGCGGATTGCCCACGGTGTGCCACTGGGTGGGGAGCTGGAGTTGGTGGATGGCGGGACACTGGCGCATTCGTTTGCCGGGCGTAAACCCATCTCTCTTTAAGTGATGCAGTGTCTGATTTGACGCCTTCGCGAGCATGCTCGCTCCCACATTGGCTTTGTGCCATTCACAAATCCCCTGTGGGAGCGAGCCTGCTCGCGAATGGCGCACCTCGGTGTGACTGATTCACACAAACTTATTGAAAACCAAGCAAGCGCTCGGTTAAGTTCGGTAAACCCTTCAGTGGAGTTCGCCGATGCCTGCTTTCCAGGATTACTTCGACCCCAGCCACCAAATGGTCCGCGACAGCGTCAGACGTTTCGTCGAGCGCGAGATCCTGCCGGACATCGATGCGTGGGAAGAAGCCGAAAGCTTTCCCCGTGAGCTGTACCTGAAGGCCGGGGCAGCGGGGATTCTCGGTATCGGTTATCCCGAAGCGCTGGGTGGTAGCCACGAAAGTGATGTGTTCGCCAAGATCGCCGCCAGCGAAGAACTGATGCGCTGCGGTTCCGGTGGTCTGGTCGCCGGCCTTGGATCGCTGGATATCGGCCTGCCACCGATCGTCAAATGGGCCCGGCCCGAGGTGCGCGAGCGCGTGGTGCCGGCAGTGCTCAGTGGCGAGAAAATCAGCGCGCTGGCGGTCACCGAGCCCGGCGGCGGTTCCGACGTCGCCAACCTGCAAACCCGCGCCGTGCGTGACGGCGACGTCTACCGGGTCAGCGGCAGCAAGACCTTCATTACCAGCGGCGTACGCGCCGACTTCTATACCGTCGCAGTGCGCACCGGAGCGCCGGGTTTCGGCGGCATCAGTCTGTTGCTGATCGAGAAGGGCGCCCCAGGCTTCACGGTAGGCCGCCAGCTAAAGAAAATGGGCTGGTGGGCCTCGGACACCGCTGAGCTGTTCTTCGACGATTGCAGGGTGCCTGTGGGCAATCTGATCGGCGCCGAGAACATGGGCTTCGCCTGCATCATGGGCAATTTTCAGAGCGAACGATTGGCACTGGCGCTGATGGCCAACATGACCTCGCAGCTCGCGCTCGAAGAAGCGCTGAAATGGGCGCGCGAGCGTGAGGCCTTCGGCAAACCGATCGGCAAATTTCAGGTGATCAAGCATCGGCTGGCCGAGATGGCCACGGCGCTGGAAGTATCGCGCGAGTTCACCTACCGCCAGGCGGCGAAGATGGCGGCGGGGCAGAGCGTGATCAAGGAGATTTCCATGGCCAAGAACGTTGCCACGGACACCTCCGACCGGATCACCAGCGAAGCGG
Source organism: Pseudomonas sp. LAMO17WK12:I5 (assembly GCF_900215165.1). NCBI lineage: Bacteria > Pseudomonadati > Pseudomonadota > Gammaproteobacteria > Pseudomonadales > Pseudomonadaceae > Pseudomonas > Pseudomonas sp. LAMO17WK12:I5. The sequence goes on from NZ_OBDS01000006.1 coordinate 209,775, forward strand.
TGCAGATTCTTGGTGGTCTGGGTTACATGCGCGAAAGTCTGGTGGAGCGGCTGTATCGGGATAACCGCATTCTGTCGATTGGCGGCGGGACGCGGGAGGTGATGAACGAGATCATCAGCAAGCAGATGGGGCTTTGATTCATTGGTGATGCGACTGACGTCATCGCTGGCAAGCCAGCTCCCACAGGTTTTTTGGGGGGACACAATATTTGTGAACGACCGAAATCACTGTGGGAGCTGGCTTGCCAGCGATGGCGCCAGTGAATGCGACGCTTACTTATCGGTCAAAGCAAACTGCGTCAGGCAGAAGGTAGGGATGCCCATATCTTCCAGACGCTGCGAACCCCCCAGCTCCGGCAGATCGATAATCGCCGCCGCCTCATGCACCCGCGCGCCCATGCGGCGGATCAGGTTGGCGGCTGCGATCAGCGTGCCACCGGTGGCAATCAGGTCATCGAACATCACCACCGAATCGCCTTCGCACAGGCTGTCGGCGTGGACTTCGAGGAACGCTTCGCCGTACTCGGTCGCGTAACCCTCGGCCAGCACGTCCGCCGGCAGTTTGCCTTGCTTGCGGAACAGCACCAGCGGCTTGTTCAGCTGGTAGGCCAGCACCGAACCGATCAGGAAACCGCGCGCATCCATCGCGCCGATGTGGGTGAAATCGGCTTCCACATAACGGTGGGCGAAGCTGTCCATCACCAGGCGCAGGGCCTTGGGCGACTGGAACAGCGGGGTGATGTCGCGAAAGATCACGCCCGGTTTCGGGAAGTCGATCACGGGGCGGATCAGGGATTTGATGTCGAAGGAGTCGAAGACCATCGTCGAGGTGTCCTGGCAGGGCTGCAAACGGCGCAGTATACCCGCGGCTGAAACGCTTCGCTCAACCGCGGATCGAGATCAGCCTTCGAGCGAGCCGCCGGCCAGGGCGCACAGCTGGATCGGGTCGAGGATGTGGATCTCTTTGCCCTCGGCGGCGATCAGTTCGTTCTGCTGGAAGCGGGTGAACACCCGCGACACGGTTTCCACCGCCAGGCCCAGATAATTGCCGATTTCATTGCGCGACATGCTCAGGCGGAACTGGTTGGCCGAGAACCCGCGAGCGCGGAAGCGGGCCGACAGGTTGACCAGGAACGTGGCGATGCGCTCATCGGCGGTTTTTTTCGACAGCAACAGCATCATTTGCTGGTCGTCACGGATCTCGCGGCTCATCACCCGCATCAACTGACGGCGCAGCTGCGGCAGTTGCAGGGCCAGTTCATCAAGGCGTTCGAAAGGAATTTCGCAGACCGAGGTGGTCTCCAGAGCCTGGGCCGATACCGGGTGTTTCTCGGTGTCCATGCCGGACAGGCCGACCAGCTCGCTCGGCAGGTGGAAACCGGTCAGTTGTTCTTCGCCGCTGTCGCTCAGGCTGAAGGTCTTCAGGGCGCCGGAGCGTACTGCATAAACGGAATCGAAGGTGTCGCCCTGACGGAACAGGAACTCACCCTTTTTCAGCGGGCGGCCACGTTTAACGATTTCGTCCAGCGCATCCATGTCTTCCAGATTCAGAGAAAGTGGCAGGCAGAGAGGGGCCAGGCTGCAATCCTTGCAATGGGCCTGGTTGTGAGCGCGCAGTTTGACTGGCTCGGACATTTCTTAAATCCTTGTGGGAAAACACACATAAGACGTAAGGGTAACCCACGGGAGGACATTCAGGCCAGTCTGCGGCGAGTTTGTCCCGCGGGCGTAAAGCCGCAGGGCAAGTGGCCGATAAAGGGGTATCACCACGCATGCAAGGAATCGCTTCGATGGCCGCCATTGACACGCTGAACCCCGGTAGCAGCGGTGTTGCGTCTGTGCCGAGCACCGCCAGGACAGGCACCGACAGCGAGCAGAATGCCGCCTCTGCGCCGTTGGCAACCCCGACCTTGGTCGAGGGCGTCAAAGTGTCGCTGTCCGGCGCCTCCATCGAAAAATCGTTCATCGGTGGTGAGAACCGCGACATCGAAGACAGCGGCTTGCCCGAGAACGTCCAGCAGTTGCTGAAGATGATCCGCAAACTGCAAAAAGAGATCGCCGAGAAGAAAGCCCGGATGGCGGCGGTCATGTCCGACAGAACACTGACCAACGAAGCCAAGGTCAATATGCTCGCCGCGCTGCGCGGTGCCATCGCCGCCCTGAATACCGGGCTGATCAGCGCCAATCTGGCCCTGTCCAAAGTCATGGATCAGTCCGGCCTCACCTCCGAGCAGAACCTCAAACTCGGCTCACTGCTGACGAAAAACTAGATCACCCGCGAGAAGCGCTGGTGGTTCTGCTGTTCCAGATACGCGTCGAACACCATGCACACCGAACGCACCAGCAGGCGCCCGGCCGGCAACACTTCGATGCGCTCGCGTTCCAGATTGATCAGCCCATCGTTGGCCATGCCTTGCAGTTGCGGCCACAGCGCGCCGAAGTAACCCTGAAAATCGATGTTGAACGCCTGCTCGATTTCGGCGAATTCCAGGCTGAAATTGCAGATCAGTTGCTGGATCACCGCGCGGCGCAGGCGATCGTCGGCATTGCACACCAGGCCACGGCTGGTTGCCAGTTGCGCGGCGGCGAGGGTGTTCTGGTACTGGTTCAGATCGCTGTTGTTCTGGCAGTAGAGGTCGCCGATCTGGCTGATCGCCGACACCCCAAGACCAATCAGGTCGCAATGGCCGTGAGTGGTGTAGCCCTGAAAGTTGCGCTGCAGGGTCTGTTCTTCCTGGGCAATCGCCAGCTCATCGTCGGGCAGGGCGAAGTGATCCATGCCGATGTAACGGTAGCCGGCGGCAGTCAGTTGTTCGATGGTGCGCTGGAGCATTTCCAGTTTTTGCGCAGGGCTTGGCAGTTCGTGGCTGTTGATCCGCCGCTGCGGCATGAAGCGCTCCGGCAAGTGCGCATAATTGAACACCGAGAGCCGGTCCGGTTGCAGGCTGATGACTTCCTCGACGGTGCGCGCAAAGTTCTCCGGGGTCTGCTTCGGCAGGCCGTAGATCAGGTCGATGTTGATCGAGCGAAATTGCAGGGTGCGCGCGGCGTCGATCACCGCGCGGGTTTCTTCCAGGCTTTGCAGGCGATTGACCGCCCGTTGCACCGCCGGATCGAGGTCTTGCAGGCCGATGCTGACCCGGTTGAAGCCGAGTTCGCGCAACAGACCCATGGTCGACCAGTCGGCCTCGCGTGGGTCGATCTCGATGCCGTAGTCGCCGGAATCGTCATCCAGCAGATTGAAGTGTTTGCGCAGGTGCGCCATCAACTGCCGCAGTTCGTCATGGCTGAGAAAAGTCGGGGTGCCGCCGCCGAAGTGCAGTTGCTCGACTTTCTGCGCCGGTTCCAGGTGGCAGGCGATCAACTGGATTTCCTGCTCCAGCCGTTGCAGATACGGCTGCGCTCGCCCGCGATCCTTGGTGATGACCTTGTTGCAGGCGCAGTAGTAGCAAATGTTCGCGCAGAACGGCACGTGCACGTACAGCGACAAGGGGCGCAACGCCTTGCGGCTGTCGCGCAGGGCATGGAACAGGTCGAAGGTGCCGACCTGACTGTTGAATTGCACGGCGGTCGGATACGAGGTGTAGCGCGGCCCCGCCAGGTCGTAGCGGCGGATCAGATCAGTGTCCCAACGAATGGCGTCGAGCATGCGGGCATTCCCCCGGATAGGCTGGCAGTGTGGCGAGTCTAGGGGAGGGCGCGGCGGGGCATCTTGATTTGTATCAACGGGGAGGATTCGTATAAGTCACGCGGCCCCATCGCGAGCAGGCTCGCTCCCACAGGAGATTTGTGGCGTACACAAAACCTGTGGGAGCGAGCCTGCTCGCGAAGGCCGCGCCGCCGGTCAGTGGCCCATCAACCAATGTTGGTGAGGGCCAGGAAGCGTCCAGATCCCGAACACAATCACCAACAACCCCCCAGCCATGCGCACGCTGCGTTTACGCAGCAACGCCGTGACCCGCTCGGCCGCCAGCCCAGTCGCCAGCAGCACCGGCCATGTGCCCAGCCCGAACGCCAGCATCAACAGCGCACTGTCCAGCGCATTGCCCTGGCTCGCCGACCACAGCAGCGTGCTGTAAACCAGTCCACACGGCAGCCAGCCCCACAGCGCGCCGAGCAATAACGCACGGGGCAGTGTCGACACCGGCAGCAGCCGATTGGCCACTGGCTGAATGTAACGCCACAAACCACGACCCAGGCTTTCGATGCGGGTCAGGCCGCTCCACCAACCGGCCAGATACAGGCCCATGGCGATCAGCAGCAGTCCAGCGAGGATGCGCATGACCATCGCCGCCGGGCTGTTCGCCACCGCCCAACCGGCGAGGCCGATCAGCAAACCGGCGGTCGCGTAACTGAGGATCCGTCCGAGGTTGTACGCCAGCAGCAGACGAAAGCGTCGGCTGCGCTGCTCCTTGGGGATCGCCAGGGTCAGCGCGCCCATCAGGCCGCCGCACATGCCCAGGCAATGCCCGCCACCGAGCAGGCCGAGGATCAGTGCCGAGACCAGCAGCGGCGCCAGCTCAAGCATGGGGTGGTGCCTTGTCCTGCGGTTTGTCGGATTTGGCTTCGTCGACGGCGGCGGTGTGGTTCGGGTCCTGATCATCGAACAGGATGCTGTGGGCCGGACCATCGAGGTCGTCGTACTGCCCGCTGTCCACCGCCCAGAAGAAGATGTACACGGCGATGGCCACGATCAGCAGGGCGGCCGGGATCATCACGTAAAGAGCTGGCATCGGTACTCCAGGCCCGCGCGGCTCAGGCCGGCAACGGACGGGTTTCTGAACGGGTGCCAGCGACCGGCGCGCTCGGCAGGCGAGTCAGGCGCAGGGCGTTGAGCACCACGGTCAACGAACTGATCGACATGCCGACCGCCGCCCACACCGGAGTGATCCAGCCGAGGGCGGCGAACGGCAACATGAGGCCATTGTACAGCGCTGCCCACAGCAGGTTCTCGATGATTACCCGACGGGTTCTGCGCGCTAACGTGAAGGCTTGCACCAGTGCGTCAAGGCGGTTGGACAGCAGCACCGCGTCGGCACTGGTTTTCGCCAGATCGGTGGCCGAACCCATGGCCACGCTGATATCGGCAGCGGCCAGCACCGGCACGTCGTTCACCCCATCGCCGAGCATCAACACCTTGCGTCCTTCTTGATGCAGCTGCTGCAGCACCTGCAGTTTGTCATCCGGGCGCAGACCACCACGGGCCTCGTCGATACCCAGCTCGGCGGCGACACTGGCGACCATCGGCGAGCTGTCGCCAGACAGCAGCAGCGTGCGCCAGCCACGCGCCTTGCACGCGGCGAGCAGGGCGGGCGCATCGTCGCGCAGGCGGTCGTCGAGAACGAACCACGCCAGCGCTGCCGAGTCATCGCCGAGCAGCAGCCACTGACCCGGTTCATCCGGCATCGCCGGCAGCGGCGAACCGCTGAGGGCGCAGACAAATTCTGCCTGACCGATGCGCAAACGCTGTGTGCCAACCAGCCCTTCGAGGCCGAGTCCCGGTGTGCTGTGCACTTCTTCAGCCGCCAGTGGTGCACGACCGAAGGCGCGGGCAATCGGGTGTTCCGAACGGTTTTCGAGGGCGGCGGCAAGGCTCAGGCACTGGTCGCTGTTCAACGTGCCCAGTGGACGGATCGAACGCAAAACCAGCCGCCCCTCAGTGAGGGTGCCGGTCTTGTCGAAAATCACCGTGTCGATCTGGTTCAGGCCTTCCAGCACATGGCCGCGCGTCAGCAACAGGCCGAGTTTGTGCAGGGTGCCGGTGGCGGCGGTCAACGCCGTCGGGGTTGCCAGCGACAGCGCGCAAGGGCAGGTCGCCACCAGCATCGCCAGCACGATCCAGAACGCCCGCGACGAGTCCAGCTGCCACCACAACAGGCCGATCGCTGCGGCCGCAATCAGCGACAACAGCAGGAACCATTGCGCGGCGCGGTCGGCGATTTCTGCCAGTCGCGGCTTCTCGGCCTGGGCGCGATCGAGCAGGCGGACAATGGCCGACAGGCGCGTGTCCTGACCCAGTGCCAGTACCTCGACGGTGAGTGCGCCTTCGACATTCAGCGTGCCAGCGGTGACCGCATCGCCCAGCGTGCGCGGTTGCGGCAGGTATTCACCGGTCAGCAGCGATTCGTCGATGCTCGACTGGCCATCGAGGATCTTGCCGTCCGCCGGCAGGATCGAACCCGGTTGCACCAGCACCCGGTCACCCAGGCGCAATTCGCTGAGCAGGATGCGTTCGCTCTGGCCGTCGGCGTCGAGGCGCAGGCACGAGGCCGGCAACAGGTTCACAAGCTGCGCGGTGGCCGCGGCGGTGCGCTCGCGGGCGCGGCGTTCCAGATAGCGCCCGGCGAGCAGGAACAGCGCGAACATCCCGACCGCGTCGAAATACAGCTCACCGACGCCGGTGATCGAGGTCCAGATCCCGGCAATGTAGGCGCTGCCGATCGCCAGCGACACCGAGACGTCCATGGTCAGGTGGCGGGTGCGTAGATCGCGCATCGCGCCTTTGAAAAAGGGCGCGCAGCTGTAGAACACGATCGGTGTGGTCAGGAACAGCGCGACCCAACGCAGGATCGTGTGCAGTTCGGGGCTGAGGTCGATGTTGAATTCCGGCCAGGTCGCCATGGTCGCCATCATCGCCTGAAACCATAGCAGCCCGGCGACACCGAGCTGGCGCAACGCGAGTCGATTCTCGCTGGCCAGTTGCTCGCTGGCGCGGTCGGCCTGATACGGGTGGGCGGCGTAACCGATGTGGCGCAGCTCGGCGAGGATCTGGCTCAGCGGCAATTGTGCGTCAGCCCATTGCACGTGCAGGCGATGGTTGGACAGGTTCAGCCGCGCCTCGGCCACCGCCGGCAGGCTGCGCAGGTGTTTCTCGATCAGCCAGCCGCAGGCGGCGCAACTGATGCCTTCCATCAACAGCGTGGTTTCGGCGAGCTCGCCCGCGTGACGGACGAAGGGCTTTTGCACGTCGGCGCGGTCGTACAGCGCCAGTTCATCGGTCAATTGCACTGGCAAGGCTTCAGGGTTGGCCGAGGCTTCGCTGCGATGCTGGTAATAGCTTTCCAGACCACCGGCGACGATGGCTTCAGCCACGGCCTGACAGCCGGGGCAGCAGAACTCGCGGGACTCCCCGAGCACGACGGCGGTGAAGCGACTGCATGACGGGACGGGCAGGGCGCAGTGGTAGCATGGGAGTGGGGTGGTCATGGCATCGTTGAGGGGGTAAGCCCTTGCATTGGGGTTGTCCGCTTGCCCTCACCCCAGCCCTCTCCCGGAGGGAGAGGGAGCCGATTGATGGAGGCCGGAAAAGAGGTGCATCCACGGATATCGTCACTGCCATACACAAGGCATGCGAGCGGCCGAAATCAGTCCCCTCTCCCTCCGGGAGAGGGTTAGGGTGAGGGGCTTCTGCAGTTTATTTATTTATCCAGGTCTTCGGCGCCCTGCAGCGGTTCGTCACCGAGCAGCAGATCCTTGTCGTGGCTGACCTGTTCCTCTTCGAACATGCGCCACACGTGGTCGTCCTGCGTGCCCAGCAATTCGACAAAACGTCGGCCTTCGACCTTGTCGCCCAACTGACCGATGTAACGGCCGGTTTCGGTTTCGCTGCGGGTCAGGACGATCTTGCGATCCTTCTCCGGCTGGGTCGGCGAGATCAGGTTCAGTTCCAGAGTTTTCGGCTGGCTGTCACCGCTCAGGCGCAGGTCGACTTCGCCGGTGAGCTCATCCAGATGCACGCTGGCGCGCATCTTCAGCTCCTGCGCCAGCAGCTCGCGATCCAGTGAGCGGTTGATGCCTTTGCCGGCCTCGTAGTAGTTGTCGTTGACCAGGTTGTCCGGGTTGTTCACCGCAATGGTCACCATCGACAGGGTCAAGGTCACCGAACAGGCCAGAATCCCGATGATGATCCATGGCCAAAGGTGCTTGTACCAAGGACTGGCGGCGTTTGCTGCGGGCATGTTCAGTTCTCTCAACGGGTTTGTGGGCCGATGAATCGGCTCTTGGCTTCAACGTGGACGCTATCATCGTCGGCATCTTTGAGGATGAATTTCACCTCGTTGGTGCTCGACGGCAATTGTTCCGGTGCGCTCGACAACTCCACCGGCATGCTGAAGATTTCGCCGGCCGGCACCTTGATCTCGCGTTTGCCTTGCAGGCGCAGATCCGGCAGGCCGGCGGCTTCCAGCACGTAGGTGTGGTCGCGCTGATCCTTGTTCATGATCTTCAGGCTGTAGACGTTTTCGATCCGGCCCTCGGCGTTCTCGCGGTACAGCACGCGGTCCTTGCTGACGTCGAAACCGACCAGCGAGCGCATGAAGAACGCGGTCACCAGCAGGCTGATCATCGCCAGCAGCACCACCGCATAGCCAATCAGGCGTGGCCGCAGTTTATGGGTTTTCTGGCCGGACAGGTTGTGTTCGGTGGTGTAGCTGATGAGGCCGCGCGGGTAGTCCATCTTGTCCATGATCGCGTCGCAGGCGTCGATACACGCGGCGCAACCGATGCACTCGATCTGCAGGCCGTCACGGATGTCGATACCCGTCGGGCATACCTGAACACACATGGTGCAATCGATGCAGTCGCCCAGACCCATGGCCTTGTAGTCGACACCTTTCTTGCGCGGGCCACGGCTTTCGCCGCGACGCGGGTCGTAGGAAACAATCAGGGTGTCCTTGTCGAACATCACGCTCTGGAAACGTGCGTAGGGGCACATGTAGATGCACACCTGCTCGCGCAGCCAGCCGGCGTTGCCGTAGGTGGCGAGGGTGAAGAAACCGACCCAGAAATACGACCAGCCATCGGCCTGACCGGTGAAGAATTCGAACACCAGTTCGCGGATTGGCGAGAAGTAGCCGACGAAGGTCATGCCGGTGACGAAGCCGATCAGCAGCCACAATGAATGCTTGGCGAGCTTGCGCAGGAACTTGTTGCCGCTCATCGGCGCTTTATCGAGCTTGATCCGCTGGTTGCGGTCGCCTTCGGTGACTTTCTCGCACCACATGAAAATCCACGTCCATACGCTTTGCGGACAGGTATAGCCGCACCAGACGCGGCCAGCGTAAACGGTGATGAAGAACAGGCCGAACGCCGCGATGATCAGCAGCCCCGACAGCAGGATGAAGTCCTGCGGCCAGAAGGTCGCACCAAAGATGAAGAACTTGCGTTCCGGCAGGTTCCACCACACCGCCTGATGCCCGCCCCAGTTCAGCCACACCGTACCGAAATACAACAGGAACAGCGCAGCGCCGCCGATCATCCGCAGATTGCGGAACAGGCCGGTGAAAGCACGGGTGTAGATTTTTTCTCGAGAGGCGTAAAGATCGACGCTGTTGTTCGCGTTTTTGCTCGGTGGTGTGACGTCGTGTACCGGAATCTGGTTGCTCATCATTGCATCCCACGGCAGTGGACAAATGCCTCGGTCGATACGTGCCGACCGCGGTCAGAAAGGGGTGTCGCAGTGGCGCAATGATACGCCTGTCGCTCTAACTCAAGGGTGCGACCTTTGGTCGCGTTGGGGAAAAAGCATTATTGGTGTAGCGAATGCAGCAAAGCCTGATGCAGATCAATTGACTTGTTGAGTATGGACGGTTTTGGGGTGGCGGCTAATTCAATGTTCCCATGGGTTGATCAGGGCGACGCCGCTCAAGCGGAAATCACCGACATTGCGCGTGACCACCGTGAGTCCATGCACCAGGGCCGTGGCAGCGATCAATGCATCGCTTTCATTGGCCTGGTCGGGTACATGCAGGCTGGCACAACGCAGTGCCACCGCGGCATCAACCGGCAGGATTCGGGCTTCGAATGCCGGAATGACGTGACGCGTCAGCCAACTGCGCAACAGCTTTCCTTGAGCAGGATCACGCCGTTCCATTCGCAGTACTCCGGTTTCCAGTTCTTTCAAAGTAATGGCGGAAATGTACAGGCGCGGGGCGATGACGCCTTTGGCCCAACTGACCACATTGGCATCGGCCTGCGGCTTGCGAAGTTCGGAAATCACATTGGTGTCGAGTAAATACATCAGGACAGATCCACGGGACGATGAATGATGACTGCGCGCTCGGTTTCGAAATCGATGTCGGCAGCCTCCGGCATGACCAACAAATCGACAATGCTCGTGTTTGCGCCGCTCAGTTTCTGATATTCCTCAATGCTCAACAGGACATGAGAGGCCTTGCCACGGTCGGTGATGATCACTGGACCCAGACGCGCAGCCTTTTTGGCGCTGCTGGTGTCCTGATTGAATTCACGGCTGGAGATGGTGGTGATTGCCATCATGGTTGACCTCTCGCAATACAGATGTAGCAACGTTACTACTTCGCCTTGGGGGCGGCAATCAAGGAAGACAGAACTCAGCCGTCCGTGGGTCGGTCCGTGGCTGGCATAGTCGAGCCAGCCTCGCAAAAGGCGCAGGCCGGCTCGGATTGATTCAGACGTGGCTTCAATACTCAGGGAAGTCTGCCGCCGCCCAGGCTCTCGAGACTGCCGGTATTTCTGTGGGGCTTTGTGGTGCTTCTGGAGTCGGGTTGCAACGGATTACCCAGTGTCACGGCAATCGATTCCACGGGGTGGTTCGATGGATCGATTGTCTGATCGTTGTCTGTGAGTTTCTGATCAACCGGGAGAGGGTTTTTGCTGTCATTCAACATAGCGGCTTCATCCTTGAAGTGGCTCCGATGAGGGTCAACGGGCTGTGGACGACCCTACAGAGCATAGCGAATCGAGTCCATCAGGCATGTGTCTCAAAGTATTAATTTCGAAGGCGATTTCAATATTCCAGAAATATAATTAGTTAATTGATGGGTTTTGCTTTCTTGTTTTTTTCGAATAGCTTAGTGGCTGTTCTGCAGCGTGCTAGTTGCATGTTTATGTTTTGAAATTTAACGAAATAATGGAGTGTTATGAAAACCAAGGAAGTTAAAAAGCTTTTCGCTTGTCTGTGTCTGGTGTCCCTGACTTCTCTCACCAGTGCCAATGAAGGTATGCCGCAGCACATGGTATTTGCATCAGACCCGCAATACCCGTGGACAGAAAAGTCGGACAGTGGCGAGGATGAATCGAGCGCGGATTTCGAAAAACGCGCGAAATGGCTGGTGGAAACCCAGTTCGCGAGCATTGCCCAGTTCCGCACCGAGATGGGCGGGCAGGCTGCGGTGCCATTGATGATCAACGGTGACATGACCGCGTTTGGCCACGGCTGGCAGCGCTCTTTCATCGGTTCGATGCTGAAGAAACACTTTGGCGATCACGTGCTCTACGGATTGGGCAATCACGACTACCAGAACAACGTGAATGACTGTTTCAGTGAAAGTTGCGCAGCGGGCAGTATTGTTGATTACCGTGATCATCATGTCGGTAAAGTCGATGAATTTGATCTGGAAGTCACCGGCAGCTTTGTGAATAAACACTATCTGGGTAGTCTGGCTTATTCAAAGAATGTGGGTGAAGTGCATCTGGTGCAGTTGAACAATGAACCCACTTATGCGGTGAAGATTTCTCACGCGTTGAATCCGACCACATTCGATATCACGGCGTCGCTGGACTGGCTGGAAAATGATTTGCGAATAGCGCGAGCGCAGGGCTACGCGATCATTATCAACATGCACAAGCCCTATGAGTGGAAAGGCAGTTGGGATCAAGAGAAGCGCTTTCGCGAAATGATTGAAAAGTATCAGGTGACGGCGATGTTCGCCGGCCACTTCCACGACGAGGGTGGTAGCCAAACCTATATGGGGAGCGTGCCGATGTTTCTCAGCGGTTCAGCTTCTCAGCAGACGTACCTGACCGCCACTTTTTCCAAGGATCGCAAGCAATTGGAGGTGAGTCTGGTCGAGGACAATCAGTGGCGCAAACGTACGCCGGTGGCCACCGTGCCGGTGAAGTCGATCTGGGCCAGTAACCCATAAAAAAATCCCCCGCCAGAGCACTGGCGGGGGATTCTTCATTACATCAAGCCCTGGCCTTATTGCGCCTCGGCCTCCGGCGCTTTTTCACCGTGGGACAGGCTGTACACGTACGCTGCCAGCAGGTGCACCTTGTCATTGCCTTGCAGTTGTTCCTGCGCCGGCATCTGGCCCTGACGGCCGTAACGGATGGTCTGCTGCAGTTGGGCGAAGCTCGAACCGTAGATGAACGCGGCCGGGTGGGTCAGGTCAGGCGCGCCCATGGCCGGGGTGCCTTTGCCTGCTGGACCGTGGCAGGCCACGCAGTTGGCGGCGAACAGTTTCTGGCCGTTGGCCGGGTCAGCCTTGGTGCCTTCCGGCAGTTTGCGGCCATCGAGCTGGGTCACCACGAAGGCTGCGACATCGGCTACGCCTTGTTCGCCAATGACTTCGGCCCAGGCCGGCATCACCGCGTGTCGACCGCCCATGATGGTGGTCTTGATGGTTTCCGGCTCGCCGCCCCAGCGCCAGTCGGCGTCGGTCAGGTTCGGGAAGCCATAGGCGCCCTTGGCGTCGGAACCGTGGCATACCGAACAGTTGGAGGCGAACAGACGGCCGCCCATCTTCAGTGCTTGCGGATCCTTGGCCACTTCCTCGATCGGCATCGCCGCGAACTTGGCGAAGATCGGACCGAACTTGGCGTCCGAGCGGGCCATTTCCTTTTCCCACTCATGCACGCCGGTCCAGCCGGTCTGGCCGTTGGCGAACGCGGTCTGCTTGTCGTTATCGAGGTAGTTGTAGCCCGGCAGCAGGCCTTTCCAGTTGCCCAGGCCCGGGTACAGCACCAGATAACCCAGGGCGAACACGATGGTGCCCACGAACAGCATGAACCACCATTTCGGCAGTGGGTTGTCGTACTCCTCGATCCCGTCGAAGGAGTGGCCGACCGTTTCGTCCGTCTGTTCGCTGCGCTGGCCCTTGCGGGTCGACAGCAGCAGCCAGGTCAGGGCGAAGATCGTACCGAGACTGAGGACTGTGACGTACAGACTCCAGAATGTAGTCATTCTTTGTTACTCCTAGAAGCTTGCTCGACGTGCTTGATGGCTTCGGGATCATCCGCAAAAGGCAGCAAGGTTGCGTCTTCAAACTCCGACTTGCGCTTGGGGCTGAATACCCACAACGCCAAACCGATGAAGGCCACCATCACGACGACGGTGCCCAGGCCGCGAATCATCCCGATATCCATGAAGAATCACCGTTTGCTTTTGATGATGGTGCCCAGGCCCTGAAGGTAGGCCACCAGCGCGTCCATTTCGGTTTTGCCCTTCACGGCATCTTTTGCACCGGCGATGTCTTCGTCGGTGTAAGGGACGCCGAGCGTGCGCAACACTTCCATTTTCTTGGCCGTGTCTTTGCCGTCGAGCTTGTTTTCCACGAGGAACGGGTAAGCCGGCATTTTCGACTCAGGTACCACGTTGCGCGGGTTGTACAGGTGCGCACGCTGCCAGTCATCGGAGTAACGACCGCCCACGCGAGCCAGATCCGGGCCGGTCCGTTTGGAACCCCACAGGAACGGGTGGTCCCAGACGCTTTCACCGGCGACCGAGTAGTGGCCGTAGCGTTCGGTTTCAGCGCGGAACGGACGGATCATCTGCGAGTGGCAGCCGACACAACCGTTGGCGATATAGACGTCGCGGCCTTCCAGTTCCAGTGCCGAACGCGGCTTCATGCCTTCGACCGGCTTGTTGGTGACGTCCTGGAAGAACAGCGGAACGATCTGGGTCAGGCCGCCAATGCTGACGGCGATGACCATGAAGAAGGCCAGCAGGCCAATGTTCTTCTCGACAGCTTCATGCTTCATCAGTGAGCTCCAACAACAGCGATCTGGGCGGCGGCTTCGGCTTCAGCCGCGTTCGAGGCGCGCACGGTGCGCCAGACGTTGTAAGCCATCAGGAACATGCCGCTGGCGAAGAAAGCACCGCCCAGGGCACGGACGATGTAGCCCGGGTGGCTGGCCTGCAGCGCTTCGACGAACGAGTAGGTGAGGGTGCCGTCATCGTTGATTGCACGCCACATCAGACCCTGAGTGATGCCGTTGACCCACATCGAGGCGATGTACAGCACGGTACCGATGGTTGCGAGCCAGAAGTGCGCGTTGATCAGGCCGACGCTGTGCATCTGCGCACGACCGAACAGTTTCGGGATCATGTGGTAGATCGCGCCGATCGAAATCATTGCCACCCAACCCAAAGCGCCGGCGTGGACGTGGCCGATGGTCCAGTCGGTGTAGTGCGAGAGCGAGTTGACGGTCTTGATCGCCATCATCGGACCTTCGAAGGTCGACATGCCGTAGAACGCCAGCGACACCACGAGGAAGCGCAGGATCGGGTCGGTGCGCAGCTTATGCCAGGCGCCCGAGAGGGTCATCATGCCGTTGATCATGCCGCCCCAGCTTGGCGCCAGCAGGATGATCGACATCGCCATGCCCAGCGACTGTGCCCAGTCCGGCAGTGCGGTGTAGTGCAGGTGGTGCGGACCGGCCCAGATGTACAGGGTGATCAGCGCCCAGAAGTGCACGATCGACAGGCGATACGAGTAGATCGGACGCTCGGCCTGCTTCGGCACGAAGTAGTACATCATCCCGAGGAAGCCGGTGGTCAGGAAGAAGCCCACGGCGTTGTGGCCGTACCACCACTGGATCATCGCGTCGGTCGCGCCCGAATAGGCGGAGTAGGACTTGAAGAAACTCACCGGCAGGGAGGCGTGGTTGACGATGTGCAGCATTGCGGTCACGACGATGAACGCGCCGTAGAACCAGTTACCGACATAGATGTGTTTGGTCTTGCGCTTGGTGATGGTGCCGAAGAACACCAGCCCGTAGGAGACCCAGACAATGGCCAGCAGAATGGCGAGCGGCCATTCCAGTTCGGCGTATTCCTTGGTGGTGGTGTAACCCAGCGGCAAGGTAATGATGGCGCCGACGATGACCGCCTGCCAGCCCCAGAAGGTGAAGGCGGCAAGGCTGTCGGAGATCAGTCGCGTCTGGCAGGTTCGCTGCACGACATAGTAGGAAGTGGCAAACAGTGCACAACCACCGAAGGCGAAAATCACCAGGTTTGTGTGCAACGGGCGCAGGCGTCCAAAGCTCGTCCACGGCAGACCGAAGTTCAACTCCGGCCAGACCAGTTGCGAGGCGATGAAGACACCGAGCCCCATGCCAAGGATCCCCCAGACCACCGTCATGATGGCGAACTGGCGGACTACCTTATAGTTATAAGCAGTCGGACTGATTGCTGTGCTCATTCTAAGGTTCCACGGTTTGGGTGTTTTATTAGGATTAAAATCGGCCGCAAGTATGCAGAGAGCAGGGGGTCATTGCAACGCGCCATGACCTGGGTCAATGCTTTCCAACGCTGATTCTGCGGCCTTTCCATACGCCGCGTAAGGTCAAAATTGGCCTCGGACAAAATGTCGCAGCGGACGAAAAAAGCGAGGGGATCAGGTCGCTTGTAACGGGGTGTGTTCAAACGCTCAGTTCGGGTGACGGACGGTAAATGGCACGACAGCCGGTATCTACCGGCGTTTGCGGCCACATCAGTCAGCCGGTTCGCAGAACACAGCAGTCAGCGTTGACCTGGAACCAGCACAAGCCAGTCCGCATCGAGCAAGCGTAGACCCGAATCCGGGGAACCGAAAGGAGAGGGTGTGACGGGGTGCGACAATGCGTCGCAAAGGGGCGGGATGCTGCCGCACCGAGAATGGTGCGGCAGAGGTGTGTGCAATGATTACTATTTGTTGTCTTCAGTAATCAGCTTATCTGTATTCAATCCATGGCTCAGGCTGTACACATAGGCAGCTAGCAATTGCACTTTATCGTTGCCCAGCAGTTCGTTCTGCGCTGGCATGTGGCCCTGGCGACCGTGGCGTATGGTCTGCTCAAGCTGTGTCAGGCTGGTGCCGTAGATAAATCCGGCCGGGTGCGTCAGATTCGGCGCACCCATGGCTTCAGTGCCGTGGCCGGTTGCCCCATGACAGGCTACGCAGGTGGTGCTGAACGCTTGCTGTCCGGCTTGCAGGTCAGCCTTGCTGTCGGCAGGCAGCGGCAGGCCCGCGAGTTCGTGACGCACATACGCCGCGACGTTCTTCACCCCGGCTTCGCCGAGCACTTCGCCCCAGGCCGGCATCGCCGCCATCCGCCCACCCATGATGGTGGTCTTGATGGTCTCGGCGTCACCGCCCCAGCGCCAGTCCTTGTCGGCTAGGTTAGGGAAGCCGAAAGCGCCTTTGGCGTCGGAGCCGTGGCACACCGAGCAGTTGGAGGCGAACAACCGGCCACCCATTTTCAGCGCCTGCGGATCCTTCGCTACTTCCTCCACCGGCATGGCGGCGAATTTGGCGAAGATCGGCCCGAATTTGGCGTCGGCCTTGTTCATTTCCTTTTCCCACTCGTGCACGCCGGTCCAGCCGTCCTCGTAGCCGGGCAGAATACCTTTCCAGTTGCCGAGGCCCGGATACAGGATCAGATAGCCCACGGAAAACACCAGCGTGCCGGCGAACAGCATGAACCACCACTGCGGCAGCGGGTTGTCGTACTCCTCGATGCCGTCGAAGCTGTGGCCCATGGTCTGGTCGACGCTGCCCTTGGTCTCGCCCCGGCGGGTGCCGATCAGCAGCCAGGTCAGGCCGATCAGGCTGCCGATGGTCAGTACGCAGATCCACGTACTCCAGAAGGTGGTCATGGCCGGGTACTCCTTGTTTCAGGTGCTTGGGTAATGTCGGGTTGCGGCTCGTCGGCGAACGGCAGCAGGCGCGCTTCGGCGAATTCCGGGGTGCGCTTGCGGTTGAACACCCACAAGGTCAGACCGACGAAGGCGACGAACACCACGACCGTGCCGAGGCCACGTATGAGGCCTGTGCTCATTTCAATGACCATGGCTCACCTCTTGCTCTTGATCGCAGTGCCGAGCACTTGCAGGTAGGAGACGAGGGCGTCCATTTCGGTCTTGCCCTTGAGGCTGGCGACCGCGCCGCTGATGTCGTCGTCGGTGTACGGCACGCCGAGGGTGCGCATGGTCTTGAGCTTGGTTTCGGTGTGGCTGCTGTCGACCGCTTGCGTCACCAGCCACGGGTAGGCCGGCATTTTCGACTCCGGTACCACGTTGCGCGGGTTGTACAGGTGCGCGCGGTGCCAGTCGTCCGAGTAACGCGCGCCGACCCGGGCCAGGTCTGGCCCGGTACGCTTGGAACCCCAGAGGAATGGGTGATCCCATACGCTCTCACCGGCCACCGAGTAGTGCCCGTAGCGTTCGGTTTCGGCGCGGAACGGGCGGATCATCTGCGAGTGGCAGCCGACGCAGCCTTCGCGGATGTAGATATCGCGGCCTTCCAGTTGCAGCGCGGTGTAGGGCTTCATGCCTTCCACCGGTTTGTTGGTGACGTCCTGGAAGAACAGCGGGACGATCTGGGTCAGGCCGCCGATGCTCACGGCGAACACCATCAGCAGCATCAGCAGGCCGACGTTCTTTTCAATCGTTTCGTGTTTCATGGCGGACTCCTCAGGCCATCTGCGCGGCAGCAACGACGTCAGCAGGCTGCGAGGCCCGCACGGTGCGCCAGGTGTTGTAAGCCATCAGGAACATGCCGCTGAGGAAGATCGCCCCACCCACCAGACGCACGATGAAGCCAGGGTGGCTGGCCACCAGGGTTTCGACGAAGGAGTAAGTCAGCGTGCCGTCCTCGTTGACTGCGCGCCACATCAGGCCCTGGGCGATGCCGTTGACCCACATCGAGGCGATGTAGAGCACGGTGCCGATGGTCGCGAGCCAGAAGTGCGCGTTGATCAGGCCGATGCTGTGCATCTGCTCTTTGCCGAAGACTTTCGGGATCATGTGGTAAAGCGCGCCGATCGAGATCATCGCCACCCAGCCGAGTGCGCCGGCGTGAACGTGGCCGATGGTCCAGTCGGTGTAGTGGGAGAGGGCGTTTACAGTCTTGATCGCCATCATCGGACCTTCGAAGGTCGACATGCCGTAGAACGCCAGCGACACCACGAGGAAGCGCAGGATCGGGTCGCTGCGCAACTTATGCCAGGCGCCCGAGAGGGTCATCATGCCGTTGATCATGCCGCCCCAGCTCGGTGCCAGCAGAATCAGCGACATCACCATGCCCAGCGACTGTGCCCAGTCCGGCAGCGCGGTGTAGTGCAGGTGGTGGGGGCCGGCCCAGATGTACAGGGTGATCAGCGCCCAGAAGTGCACGATCGACAGACGATACGAATACACCGGACGTTCCGCCTGTTTCGGCACGAAGTAGTACATCATCCCGAGGAACCCGGCGGTGAGGAAAAAGCCCACGGCGTTGTGGCCGTACCACCATTGCACCATTGCGTCGGTCGCACCGGCGTACACCGAGTAGGACTTGGTCAGGCTCACCGGCAACTCAAGGTTGTTGACGATGTGCAGGATCGCCACGGTGATGATGAACGCGCCGAAGAACCAGTTGCCGACGTAGATGTGCTTGGTCTTGCGCTGCATGATCGTGCCGAAGAACACGATGGCGTAGGCGACCCAGACGATGGTGATCAGGATGTCGATCGGCCATTCCAGCTCGGCGTATTCCTTGGAACTGGTGTAACCCAGCGGCAGGCTGATCGCCGCCAATAGAATCACAAGCTGCCAGCCCCAGAAGCAGAACGCGGCGATTTTCGGCGCGAACAATTGCGTCTGGCAGGTGCGCTGCACCGAGTAGAACGAACTGGCGAACAGCGCGCAGCCACCGAAGGCGAAGATCACCGCGTTGGTGTGCAGCGGGCGCAGACGGCCGAAACTGGTCCAGGGCAAATTGAAGTTGAGTTCAGGCCAGACCAATTGGGCCGCGAGAAAAACCCCGAGCCCCATGCCGACGATGCCCCACACCACCGTCATAATGGCGAATTGGCGGACCACCTTGTAGTTGTAGGCGGTACTGATAGAAGTGTTCATGGTTCCCCATCCACGGTTCAGCCGAAGTGAGCGCGCGCAGAAAACGCCGCGAATCCTTCGCCTGGAGTTATAGGCAGACTAAAAGCGAGGCAAGCATGGACAAACAGCACAAGGCCAGTATTGACGGGGATCAATGGGCGCAGTGCGTGCGGGATCATGGGTGGTTGTGGGATGCCGCGTCGGGCGAGGCTTCGGCGACTTTGATCCTGGCGCATGGGGCAGGGGCGCCGATGGACAGTGAGTGGATGACGGATATGGCTGGGCGCCTTGCTGCACTTGGGGTGAATGTGTTGCGGTTTGAGTTTCCGTATATGGCGCAGCGGCGGGTGGATGGCAGTAAACGGCCGCCTAATCCGGCGCCGAAACTGCTTGAGTGCTGGCGCGAAGTGTTCGCTGAAGTGCGACGTCATGTCGCTGGGACTTTGGCCATCGGTGGTAAGTCCATGGGCGGGCGGATGGCCAGTCTTTTAGCTGACGAGTTGGGCGCCGATGCGCTTGTCTGTCTTGGATATCCGTTTTATGCGGTTGGGAAACCTGAGAAACCGCGGGTTGAGCATTTGGCTTCTTTGCGGACTCGGACGTTGATTGTTCAGGGCGAGCGGGATGCTCTCGGAAATCGGGACGCTGTCGAGGCTTACGATCTATCGCCGAGTATTGAGGTGTTTTGGTTAGCCTCTGGGGATCATGATTTGAAGCCGCTCAAGGTTTCCGGGTTTACGCATTCGGACCATTTGGCTTCGGCGGTGGAGAAGGTTGCCGGGTTTCTTCGTTGAGGTTTGGTTGGGGGGTATATCCGTTGCTGCGGTAACGGCGACTTAGGGTTTCGCCCTTACGGCGACTCACTTTTTTTACAAGCGCCTAAAAAAAGTAAGCAAAAAAACGCTTGCTCCTACGTTCGGCCCGCTCGCTGGGGCTCGGGGTTCCTTCGCTCCGGGATCCATCCGGGCGCAGCGCCTACGGTTTGCTTCGCTGCACCTCCTCTCGCTGTGTTTGGCTTCGCCAAACGGTCGCTGCGCTCCCACCCCCGGATGAATCCCTCCGCTCAGCCTTCCGATGTCGCCTGTGGATCAAGATCAAAAGCGGTACTCGAGCTAACGCTCATCGTGTTGAGTGGTGAGGAGCAAGAGCGGTGCGCGTTCTGCTCTTGCTTTTGTGTGGGAACCCGCCTGCTGGCGATGGCGGCCTGACAGCCGACCAATTCCTTACTGAAGTACCCGGCCCTACTGTGGGAGCGAGCCTGCTCGCGAAAGCTGTCTTCCAAGCGCCATCCATTTCAAACAAGCAATAAACCCCGGAGGCTTTCGCTAACCGGTTTTTCACGATCAAAAGATCGCAGCCTGCGGCAGCTTCAAGGAGTCATTCTTGCAAATTACATTGAAGGGGTACTCTTCTGGAGTTGCTGCGAGCACCCCTGCCAGATCTAGCCAGCATCCGACGGTCTCAGTCTCGTCATGGTGAAAGTCCCCTTGGGATTCAGGCGATAGCGATGACTTTTGAACACGGCCTCGAATGATCCCGTAGCGATATCCGTTTCAGCATCATATTTAACGCTGAGGATCGCCGAGTCGGCGTCCACCGAAGCCATTCCGATAAATCCCGGCGGCGCAGGGATCCAATGGCTGTGGACAAATGTCAGCCCGTCGTCGAGGTTATAGACGCCCGTGAGTGCCTCATCGGATTGGTAGGGCAGCGTCATGGAGAACGAAAAATAGCTTTCATCGTCGAAATTTCCTGTTCCACCACTGATGGACCAATACCGCTGACCCAAGAACTCGTCCTGATAGAAAGATCTGAATTTCGCTGTGTTCCGTTTACCGCCCAATCTCCATTGAAACCTGTCATCACTGACGAGTGGTTTTTTCGGGAGAAACATAACGTGAGTGGTCATTGTTAAACCTGCCTTTTCGAGTAAGAGGAGGTGTTACAACCGACTGCAATTACGGTTTCTCTTGATACCCGCTCGGATAACGGTGCGTCTACTGTCAGATCTGACAGGTGCACAAGCAAAAAAAACCCGGAAGCTTTCGCTGTCCGGGTTTTTTGCGGGGAGACCAGCAAGAGTTTTGCTTTTAGCGGTTAAACCGCTCCACCAACGAATACTGAGTATTCGCCGTCTTGGTCAGCTCTTCACTCAGCAACGCCGAGTTATGCGCCTGTTCCGAGGTCTGATCCGCCAGTTCCGAAATGTTGCTGATGTTGCGGCTGATCTCTTCAGCCACCGCACTTTGCTCTTCGGTCGCCGCGGCGATCTGGGTGGTCATGTCGGTGATGTTGGCCACTGCTTCGCTGATGCCGACCAGTGCCTGATCCGCTTCCAGTACCCGCGCCACACCTTCTTCCGCCTGGCGATGGCCGGCTTCCATGGTTTGCACGGCGCTGGACGCGGTCTGTTGCAGCTTGGCGATCAGGGCGTGGATCTGGCCGGTGGATTCGCTGGTACGTTGCGCCAGTTGGCGCACTTCGTCAGCTACCACGGCGAAGCCACGGCCCATCTCGCCGGCACGTGCTGCTTCGATGGCGGCGTTGAGCGCGAGCAGGTTGGTCTGGTCGGCGATGCCTTTGATCACGTCGACCACGCCGCCGATTTCGTCGCTGTCCTTGGCCAGTTGGGTGACGGTCAGGCCGGTTTCGCCGACCACCACCGACAGGCGCTGGATGGCTTCGCGGGTTTCCCCGGCGATGTCGCGGCCGCGACCGGTCAGGCGATTGGCTTCCTGGGTGGCGTCGGCTGTGCGCTGTACGTGGCTCGCCACTTCCTGCGTGGTGGCGGCCATCTGGTTGACGGCGGTGGCGACCTGTTCGGTTTCCACGCGCTGGCGCTCCAGACCGCTGGAGCTGTTGTGCGCCAGGGCGTCGGACTGTTTGGCCTGATCGGTCAGGTGCTCGGCAGTGTCCTGCAGACGGGTCAGGCAGGTTTTCAGGCGCGCTTCCTGGCTGAGGATCGACATTTCCAGACGCGCCTGCGCGCCACGGCTGTCGGTGTACATCTGCGCAATCAGCGGGTCGGAGGTGGTCTGCTCGGCCAGGCGCAGCAGGCGTTTGAGCCCGCGTTGCTGCCATTGCAGGCCCATCAGGCCCAACGGTACCGACAGACCGGCAGCGAGGGCGAAGCCCCATTGCGAGTTCAGGGTCGCGCCGATCACGAAGCTCAACTGGCTGACCAGAATGAATGGCAGCCAGTCCTGCAGCACCGGCAGCCATTTGTCGCTGGAAGGGATCGCCGACTTGCCTTGGTTGATGCGTTGGTAGAGCGCTTCGGCACGGCGGATCTGTTCGGCGGTGGGTTTGATCCGCACCGACTCGTAACCGACCACCTGATTGCCGTCGAACACCGGTGTCACGTAGGCGTTCACCCAGTAGTGGTCACCGGATTTGCAGCGGTTCTTGACAATGCCCATCCATGGCAAGCCTTGTTTCAGTGTGCCCCACATGTGCGAAAACACCGCCGCCGGCACGTCAGGGTGACGAACCAGGTTGTGCGGCGCACGGATCAGCTCTTCACGCGAAAACCCGCTGATTTCGACGAAAGCGTCGTTGCAGTAAGTGATCACGCCTTTAGCGTCGGTTGTGGAAATCAACCGCTGCTGAGCCGGGAAAGTCCGTTCGCGTTGTGTAATGGGCTGGTTATTACGCATGGTTTTTCAATCCGCAAGGCTTTGAAAGGTTGTCGGCGCTGTCAGGAAATTATTGAAGTTTTTTTTCAGATATAAGTACGGCGTCGCAAAACCGCTCTTGCTTCAACCGGCCAGCATCGGATAGGTGAACAGCGCAAAATGCAGCAGGTTCAGCCCGAAATGTGTGGCGATCGCCGCAGCAAGGCCACCAAAACGGTAGGCCAGACCATAGCCGACACCTGCCAGACCCGCCAGCAACACCCAGTGCCATCCCGCGCCCAGATGCGCCAGGGCAAAGATCAGCGATGCCAGCAGCAGAGCGAGGTTGTCGCCGTGGGGCAGGTGCTTGAACAGGCGACTCAAGCCGCCCTGTATATAGCCGCGGAACAGCGCTTCCTCGACCAGCGTCACCAACAGCAGATTGTTCAGCAGCCACAGCCACGCCTGATCGGGCCACTTCGGCGCCCAGGCAATCATGCCGAACAACAGTGCGCCGCCCAGCGCCAGGACGGCGCTCAAGGTCAGGGCGAGGACGCTGGCGTACACCGTCGGACGCAGCGAGCGTGCCGCGACAATCCACGGGCAGGCGAGCAACAGCCAGAAGCCGATCAAGGGTTTGTCCAGATTCAGGTACATCGCAAACGGCACGGCGTCGTCGGTGAAACGCAGTGGGGCAATGGCCCGGCCGTTGGCGAATCCCGGCAACCAGTGCAGCGCCAGCGACAGGGCGAGGAAGATGAACACGGCATGCCCCAACAGGCGCGCCACCGGCACCTGCTGTTGGCGCACGGCGAAACAGGTCAACAGCAATAGTCCCACGGAGATCAGCGCGAGCCAGCCGAGTTGGCCAAAGCTTAACGCCAATCCATAACCGAGGCTGAGAAGTGCCAGATAGAGCCATGGCAACGCCTTCATCGAAAGTCCTTGTGCAGAATTTTGTGGAAGGGCTTTCTACACGGGTGAGGGCGTCGGGACAAGTAAAGCTGTGGCGGGATGCGGGGACAGGCTCCCAACCTGAGGCTATCCACAAAACCCATTGTGGGAGCGGGCTTGCTCGCGAATGCGGTGTGTCAGGCGATAAAAATCTCGACGGATACACCGCATTCGCGAGCAAGCCCGCTCCCACAGTAGATCTGTGTGTGGCTGAGGAATCAGCGCAGATCGAGCTTCGCCGCCGCGCGCTCGGTGATTTCCTTGCGCAGTTTCAGCGACGGTGCTGCACGCAGGCGAGCCTCATCGACGATCGCGCTCGGTGCCGTATCAGGGCTGCCCGAATTGAACGGCGGCGCCGGCGCATATTCCAGTTGCAACTGAATCAACTGCGCCGCCTCGGCTCCCACCAGTTCGGCGGCCAGCACCAGGGCAAAGTCGATGCCTGCGGTAATCCCGCCACCGGTAAACAGATTGCCGTCGCGCACCACTCGGTCCTGCACCGCAATCGCGCCGAGTTTCGGCAGCAGTTCGTGATAGGCCCAGTGGGTGGTCGCGCGTTTGCCTTTAAGCAGACCTGCCGCGCCCAGCACCAGCGAACCGGTGCACACCGATGTCACATATTTGGCCTGCGCCGCCTGGCGTTTGATGAACCCCAGCGTCTGCTCATCTTCCATCAGCGGCCCGACCCCGGCGCCGCCGGGAACGCAGATCACATCCAGATTCGGGCAATCCTCGAAGGTGGTGGTCGGTTTCAACAGCAGGCCGGTGCTGGCGGTGACCGGCACCAGATCCTTCCAGATCAGATGCACCTGCACGTCCGGCAGCGAGGCCAGCACGTCATAGGGCCCGGTCAGGTCGAGTTGCTGCACCTGCGGAAACAACAGAAAACCGATCTGCAACGTCATGGGGTTTTTCTCCAGTTGAGGGGTGGACGGCTTCACTGTAGGCGCGTAGGTTCTGGCGTATACGCCATTAACCCCACGAATTACGCCAAATGCCCAAAGCCATTCACGTACTCGCGTTCGCCAACATGCAGATCCTCGACGTCACCGGCCCGCTGCAAGTGTTCGCCTCGGCCAACGACATCGCCCGCCAGCGCGGCTTGCCGGTGCCGTATGCGCCGTCGGTGATCGCCAGTGAGGGCGGGGCGGTGATGTCGTCGGCAGGGCTGGCGGTGCTGGCCGAACCGTTGCCGCAGCAGGCCAGCGATACCTTGATTATCGCCGGTGGCTGGGGCATTTACCCGGCGGCGGAGGATTTGGCACTGGTGGACTGGGTGCGCGAACATGCGGCGAAATGTCGACGGGTGGCCTCGGTCTGCACCGGCGCTTTCCTGTTGGCGGCGAGCGGCTGGCTCGACGGACGTCGCGTGGTCACCCACTGGACCCGCTGCGAACAACTGGCGCAGCAGCATCCGAAGCTGCAGGTCGAAGCCAATCCGATCTTCATCAACGACGGCCCGGTCTGGACCTCGGCCGGCGTTACCGCCGGCATCGATCTGGCGTTGGCGATGGTCGAGGAAGATCTGGGCCGCGACATCGCCCTCGACGTCGCCCGGCATCTGGTGGTGTTCCTCAAACGGCCCGGCGGGCAATCGCAATTCAGCGTGACCCTGGCCCTGCAGAATCAGGGAAATCGCTTTGATGAACTGCACGCCTGGATCGCCGAAAACCTCACCTGCGACCTCGGCGTCCCGACCCTGGCCGAACAGGCCGGCATGAGCGAACGCAGCTTCGTCCGCCATTACCGCGCCGACACCGGCCAGACCCCGGCCCGCGCCATCGAACTGATCCGCGTCGAAACCGCCCGCCGCTTGCTGAGTGACACCGGGCAGCCGGTGAAACGCATCGCCGCCAATTGCGGGTTTGGCAGTGAAGAAACCTTGCGCCGCAGTTTTCTGCGCGCGATTGGCGTGACGCCGCAGGCGTATCGGGAGCGGTTTTCGGTCAGTGCTGGCGAAGCAGATTCAGCGATGCCCTTAGGGGCTATTACCCGAACAGAACCTTCTGCCAATGATCTTCGCTGATGATCGCAATCGGCACGCCGCTGTCTCTCAGCTCAACGGCTTTCTTGATCTTGGTGCCGTAAGAGCTGTGAAGCCACTGATCATTGCCAATGCTGCCCACTACCAAATAGTGAATCTTTTTGCTGACGGAACCACCAATAAGGCCGCCGCGTTCGAGGATCTGTGACTCACATTCTTTACGTGGCCCATAGGCCATGACGCCTGTAAACAGGAAGACCCGATCAACCAGGCATAACTGTGGGGCAGGGTGGTCGAGAGGAAGACTGGCCGGCGCGGCAAACGTTGGTGTTTGTGTTGGTGCGGTTGGCAGGCCGGTGAACTGATGCAGCATTTCCAGCAGCTCCGCAGACTCGTCGGCGTCCAGAACTCCGTCGCTGAGCATGTCGGCAAGACGCCTGTAAAGGATGTTCACAACCGGATCATCCAGGTGCACCAAATGGGTTTCAATCCAGTTTCTGAGAAACTCGGCTTCTTGCTGGTTGATCGTGCCGTCTGCGGCAAGCCCGGCTGCGATGCCGATGAGAGCATCGACCGAGCGCCGCTCGATTCTTGCCTGATGAAAGAAAGTGCTGCTCTGAAATTCCTGATGCAAATCGACCATCGGTGCTTCTCCTTAAGCCTCGGCTTCCGCCACCTGATTGAAATACTTCGTCCGATCCGGCGTAAACGTCACCCGCATCTTCGTCCGCGAGCAGGTCAGCGAACGCTCTTCAGCCAGATCAATATCCAGATCCTCGCCCCGCAAGCCCTGCCATTGGGCGAGGTATTTCAGCGAGCCGTATTTCTCGTTTTTCTTCAGGCTGCGGCTCACGCCACCTTTCCAGCCGAGCACCGGCAGTTCGCCGGCGAGGCATTGTTGCGCAAGGTCGGGGAAGCGGGTGGCGCGCTGGCGGCCGATTTCCCAGCACTTGATCAGGCCTTTGTCGGCGGCTTCCCAGAGTTGGGTGCGGGTCAGGCCGCTGCGCAGGGGCGTGGCGATGGGGCGGTGGACGTGCTGGGTCATTCTGGTTCCTTGAATTCGGGTTTTATTGGACAGCTCCGCTGTGCCCGTTGCGGTGGATGGTAGGGGGGGATGTAACAGCTGGCAACAGGGTATTTCAGGGTGTAAGTGCAGGTTGCGGGGGAGGGATTTGCCTGGGAGTTGTTTAGAAGAAGTAGGAACAAACCGCACAAACTGTGGCGAGGGGACTCATCCCCGATCGGCTGCGCAGCAGGCGCAAAGCCAAGCAACGCGGTGCTGTTGACGAAATGCACCGGAAAAATCAGGACTGCTGCGCAGCCCGTCGGGGATAAATCCCCTCACCACAGGAGATCTGATTCTGTTTATTTCTGTGTAGGGGTTAGCCCGGCGAAGCGCGCTGATGCGGCATATTTCCTACAGACACTGACGAAATTACGGCTGCCAAACACTCTTCTCCCCACTCAAACGCCGATCCAGAAAACTCGCCGCACTGATCAGCGCCAGATGCGTCAGCGCTTGCGGGGTGTTGCCCAGATGGCGGCCTTTGCTGTCGAACTCTTCGGCGTACAGGCCCAGCGGGTTCGCATAACGCAGCAATTGCTCGAACTCCAGATGGGCCTTTTCCACCTGACCGGCCCGGGCCAGGCATTCGACGTACCAGAACGAGCAGGCGGCGAAGGCGCCTTCGGTGCCGGCCAAACCGTCGATGTTGGCGTCATTGTTGCGGTAGCGGTAGACCATGCCGTCGCGTACCAAGTGTTTTTCGATCGCTTCAAGGGTCGACAGCCAGCGCGGATCCTTGGCACTGACGAAGCGCACCAGCGGCATCAACAGCATCGAACCGTCGAGCGCGGTGCCGCCCTTGTACTGGACGAAATGCCCGCGCTCCTCATCCCAGAAGTTGTCCCAGATGTCGGCGTAGATCGCCTGCCGGGTCTGATCCCACTGGACGAACGGCGCCGGCAGCGAGCGTTTCGAGGCCAGGCGGATGGCCCGGTCAAGCGCCACCCAACACATCAGTCGCGAGTGCAGGAAGTGATGCTGCTCACCGCGCATTTCCCAAATGCCCACGTCGGTTGTCTGCCAGGTCTCACACACCTGATCGACCACTTCGCGCACGTGTTTCCAGCCCTGGTGGGAAATCGCGTCGCCGTACTTGTTGACCAGATACACCGCGTCCATCAGTTCGCCAAAGATGTCGAGCTGAATCTGGTCGTACGCGCCATTGCCGATGCGCACTGGTTGCGCGCCGCCATGACCGCAGAGGTGAGAGAGTTCGGTTTCCGGCAGTTCCTGACGACCGTCGATGGCATACAGAATGTTCAGTTTCGTTGGCTGGCCGCAGCAATCGCTGACCCGCCCGCGCAGCCAGCCCATATAGGCGTTGGCCTCGTCGACAAAACCCAGGCGCATGAACGCGTAGACCGTGAACGAAGCGTCGCGGATCCAGGTGTAGCGATAGTCCCAGTTGCGCTCGCCGCCGGGGGTTTCCGGCAGGCCGAAGGTGGCGGCGGCGAGGATCGCGCCGTGCTTGCGCGAGGTCAGCAGCTTCAACGTGAGGGCCGAACGATTGACCATCTCCCGCCAGCGCCCGCGGTAGTTGGACTGGCCGATCCAGTCGCGCCAGAACTTCAGCGTGCGCTCCAGGCACATTTTTGCGCCGTCATCCTTGAAGCGCGGATCGTCGGCGCCACCGAGGACGAATTCGGCGTGCTGATCCTGTTTCAAGCTGAAGGAAGCAACGGCCGCTTCGCCATCGATGTGCAACGCCTGATCCGCCACCAGCCGCAATGAGGGCTGACCCTCGACGCTGAAAATCACCGATTGTTGATCCATCTGCGCCCGGGTGTCGGCACGCGCGTAGTCATGGCGCACCGCGCAACGCATGTGAAACGTCGCTTCCCCGCTGACCACCCGCACCCGGCGCATCAGCAGCGGCAGGTCATCGACACTGTCGCCGATCGGCAGCAGATCGGTGATTTCCACTACGGCCTGTTCGCTGAGCCAGCGCGTCTGCAAAACGTTGGTGTCGGGCAGGTAGATCTGTTCGCGTCGCGCATCGGGCAAGTCCGGGGCGAGCTGGAAAATCCCTGCCTCGGGCGTGTCGAGCAGCGAACAGAAGATCGACGGGCTGTCGAATTCCGGCCAGCAGAAAAAATCCACGCTGCCCTTGTCGTTGACCAGTGCGGCACTGCGCAGGTCGCCGATGATGCCGTGGGCGTCGATCGGGCTTTGTCGTTCAGGATGATGCTCAGCCATTGCCACGAAACTCCGGATAAAGACTCATGCCGCCGTCGATGAACAGGGTGGTGCCGACGATGTAGTCGGCGGCGTCGGAAGCGAGAAACACCACCGCGTTGGCGATGTCCTCGACATCGCCGATGCGACCGTAAGGGATCAGCTCCAGCAGCTTTTCGCCGGTGGCGCCTTCGGTGGCGTCCTGATTGATCGCCGTGCGAATCGCCCCCGGCGCGATGCCGTTGATACGGATGCGCTGCTGGCTGACTTCCTGGGCGAGGGTCTGCATCAACTGATCGACGCCGCCCTTGGACGCCGCATAGTTGACATGCCCGGCCCACGGAATGCGCTGGTGTACGGAGCTCATGTGAATGATCTTGCCGGCGGCGCGGGACACGCCTTCACGCACACCCTGGCGATTGAAAATCCGTAGCGCGGCGCGGGCGCAGAGGAACTGGCCGGTGAGGTTGACGCCGATCACCGTGTTCCAGTCTTCGAGGGTCATGTCGACCGCAGCGGCATCCTTTTGCAGGCCGGAATTGGCCACCAGAATGTCCAGCGCACCAAAGGCCTCGAGGGTCTCGGCGAACAGCCGTTCAACCTCGTCTTCCTTCGACACATCGGCGCCGATGGCCAGTGCCTGACCGCCATCGGCGATGATCTGCCGGGCCAGCGCTTCGGCGGGTTCGGCCTGACGGTTGTAATTGATCACGACGGCTGCGCCGGCAGCAGCCAGCGCTTTGGCGGCAGCGTGGCCGATGCCGGAGCTGGCGCCGGTGACCAGCGCTACTTGGCGGGCGAGGGATATTTGCATGCAGGGTCGCGCCTTGAGTGAGGGCCTATTTAGCTGACTGGTCGCAAGCCATGAGAGTTCATTCGACGGTGCGGTGTTGTGGTGAATATGCCGGCCTCTTCGCGAGCAGGCTCGCTCCCACGGTTAGAATGCGCTGGCCCCGTGGGAGTGGGCTTGCTCGCGAAGGGGCCTTCACATTCCACCAACAATTGTGCGCTTCCACGCTTATCAACCTTTATGGCAACTTGGCGGCCCCTGATGAGGCTGTACCCATGGCAAACCCCTACCGCGAATTATTCACCGCCCCCGGCGCCCGTGCTTTTGTTCTGGCCGGGATGATCGCGCGCATGCCGATTTCCATGACCGGCATTGGCGTGATCACCATGCTCTCGCAACTCAAGGGCGGTTACGCGCTGGCCGGTGCGGTGGCGGCGACGTTTGCCCTGGCCACGGCGTTTTGTGCGCCGCAGGTCTCGCGGCTGGTGGATCGTTTCGGCCAGGGCAAAGTGCTGCCGCTGTCGGCATTGATCGGTGGCGGGGCGCTGTTGATGTTGCTGCTGTGCACGCGTCTGCAGGCGCCGACCTGGACGCTGTTCATCTTCGCCGCGCTGGCCGGTTGCATGCCGAGCATGTCGGCGATGGTGCGCGCACGCTGGACCGAGATCTATCGCGGCCAGCCGCAATTGCAGACTGCCTATGCGCTGGAATCGGTGCTCGATGAAGTCTGTTTCATCGTCGGCCCGCCGCTGTCGGTGGGTTTGTGCGTAGTGGCGTTTCCCGAGGCCGGGCCGTTGGCCGCGCTGTTGGCGTTGGCGATCGGGGTGACGGCGTTTGTCGCCCAGCGCAGCACCGAGCCGGCGGTACACCCGCAGGAATCACAGCATCAGGGTTCGATCATTCGCTCGACCGACGTGCAATGGCTGCTGGCATTGATGCTTGCCATGGGCGTCATCGTCGGTGTGGTCGATGTGGTCAGCGTCGCCTTCGCCCAGCAGCAGGGTCAACCGGCGGCGGCGAGCATCGTGTTGTCGGTGTACGCCATCGGTTCGTGTCTGGCCGGTATCGCGTTTGGCGCGATGCGCTCGAAACTTCCGTTGCCGCGGCTGTTTCTCTACGGTGGGGTGGCGACGGCGGTGACCACGCTGCCGCTGTTGCTGGCGAGCAATATTTTCGGTTTGTCGCTGGCGGTGTTTGTCGCGGGATTGTTCTTCTCGCCGACACTGATCGTGGCGATGGCGCTGATCGAGCGCATCGTGCCGCCGGCCAAACTGACTGAAGGCCTGACCTGGCTGGTGACGGGCTTGAGCATCGGCGTGGCGATTGGCGCCGCCGGCTCGGGCGCTCTGGTGGATGCTTTCGGTGCACGCAGCGGATTCTGGCTGGCGATTATGGCGGGGGCGGTGGTGTTGGCGTCGGCGTTTCAGAGTTATCGGCACCTGAAATAACCCGGCATTGATGAGCTGTTGTGGTGAGGGGATTTATCCCCGATGGGCCGCGAAGCAGCCCCAAATCCAGCCAGCTCTTTCCTTCAGAAGAAGCGTGCCGGGTGAGTTTGCGACTGCTGCGCAGTCGATCGGGGATAAATCCCCTCGCCACAGAGTTATCCACACAGACAGCGGATGGGTTACCAACCCCGTCCCGAATTCACCCAGAAATTCACCGACAGTGACGTCGACACCGATTCCACCTGATGGAACCAGCCCTCCGGCAGAAACAGCAGATCCCCGGCCTCCAGCGTCACGCGCAGGAATGTCACATCGCGTGCTGCAGGAAAGCGCTCATAGTCCGGTGCGTCGGGGTTGAAGTCGCAGCCATCCAGGCCACCCTTTGGCGCTGTCGACCAGGTGCCCAGCGCTTCGCGGTGATGCGGGGCGGCGAGGGTGAACTGCTTCTGGCCCCAGACCTGCGCGAAGAGGTTGTCGGTGTCGTCGCGGTGCAGCGGCGTCAGTGTGCCTTTGGGTCCGATCCAGATGCGTGGCGGGATGAACAGCGAAGCATCGAAGTAGGGCGGGTACTTGATCTGCTGCAGCAATTGCGCCGGCAGGATGTTGTTGCCCATGTAGGCCGGTGGTTCGCCGTCAGCCCGTTTGACTGCCGGTTCATCCAGCGAGGCAATGAACTCGGCCATCGACGTCGAGCGGAAATCACGTTCGGTGGAAAAGGTCTTCTTCACGTAATCGCCGTGGCGGGTGATGCCCTGCAGTTCGGCGAAATGCACCAGCGATTCTTCGCGACTGAGCTTGAACAGCGGCCAGTCCTGCAGTGCATTGCTGATCACCACCGGGATGCCGTTGGGCAAATACTTGCTTTTGAATTCGCTGACCGACAAATCATCGCGCGCATGGCGCTCGATGCGGGTCTGCACCGGCAGCCCGGCGGTGAGTTGTTCGCTGAAGCGTGGCGGGGTCGGGTAGCGCTTGTTCATGTCGACCTTTTGCGCCACTGCGCCACCGTGCATCGCATGCTCGATAATCTGCGGCAGCAGCGTCGCCAGGCCCATGTTGCCGCCGATTTTCAGGCGTCCGCTGGCGAACAGTTCTTCGACATTGACTCGGCCGCCCATGATCCCGAGAAAATCGCTCTCGGCGACTTCAATGGTCACGTCGGGGCTGGGATGGCGTCCGGGCGCGGTGCGACTGCTGGCCTTGACCTCGGACCAGTAGGCCTGCTGCGGGCCAAACACGAATTGGAAAACGCCTTCGATGCCGACGGCACCGGCGTTGGCGAACAACTTGCCCAGGATGCTCTGCAGGTCCACGGTGAATCCTCGTTATTGGTTTTGGCCTGAACAGTTAACGAGCGCCTGTTGGCGCAATTTACCGTCGCGCGACTAATTTGCCGGGGGCGTAATCCGTTTATCTCTACAGACAAATTTTTCGAGGAAAGCCGGGTGAACAAACTGACCCTGCTGTGCCTGCCGTACTCTGGCGCCAGCGCCATGGTCTATAGCCGCTGGCGGCCAAAACTGCCGCAATGGCTGCAACTGCAACCGGTGGAACTGCCGGGGCGCGGTGCACGTTTCGACGAGCCGCTGCACACGGACATGCGGGCGCTGGCGATGCAACTGGCCAAGGAATTGCGGCCGAATCTCAAAGCGCCGTATGCGTTGTTCGGCCATAGCCTGGGCGCGCTGCTGGCCTGCGAAATCGCTCACGCGCTGCGCGCATTGGGCTGTCCGGAACCGGTGGCGCTGTTTGCCTCGGGCACGGCGGCGCCGACGATGCGCGCCGATTACGATCGCGGTTTTGCCGAGCCGAAAACCGACGCCGAGCTGATCGATCAATTGCGCACGCTCAACGGCACCAGCGAAGAAGTGCTGGCCAATGCCGAGCTGATGAGCCTGACCCTGCCGATCCTGCGCGCCGACTTTCTGCTCTGCGGCAAATTCGAGCCGTTGTCGCGGCCGTTGCTCAACTGCCCGGTGCACGTGCTGGGCGGCAAGGCGGATCGCGCGACCACCGAACAACTGATCGGCTGGAGCAAGGAAACCCGTGGCAGCTTTTCAGTGGACATGCTCGCCGGCGGGCACTTTTTCATTCATGAGCATGAAGCCAAAGTGCTCAAGGTGATCAAGGATCAGTTGGAAGGGCATCATCGCCGGCACAGCCTGATGGCCGTCGTGTAAACCGATTCTGCGGATTCATCCGAGACCCTGTGGGAGCGAGCCTGCTCGCGATAGCGATAGATCAGTCACTGCAACATTGACTGACAGGTCGCTATCGCGAGCAGGCTCGCTCCCACAGGGTTTTGTCTGTCTGACAGTTGTTCTCATTCGCTAATTTTTCCGGTCTGCATTCGTTTTATAGGGACGACGTGCCTTTGTGCTTCCTGCCTACTGATCCGGATGCTGAGAAATGAATGCTGAAGACTCCTTGAAACTTGCTCGCCGGTTTATCGGGTTGCCCCTGGAAAAGCGCCAGATGTTCCTCGCGGCCCTGCACAAGGAGGGCGTGGATTTCGCGCGGTTCCCGATACCGGCCGGCATCGCAGCCGAGGATCGTCAGGCGCTGTCTTACGCGCAGCGCCGCATGTGGTTCCTGTGGCAACTCGACCCGCAGAGCGGCGCCTACAACCTGCCCGGTGCGGTGCGGCTCAACGGGCGGCTGAACCTGGCGGCGCTGGAGCAAGCCTTCACCAGCCTCGTGGAGCGTCACGAAACCCTGCGTACGGTGTTCCAGCGCCAGGCCGATGACAGCCTGCTGCAAGTGCCAGCCACCGCGCCGCTGCTGATTAACCGGGAAGACTTCAGCGCATTGCCGGCCAGCGAGCGCGAGCAGGCGGTGATCCGCGCCGCCGAACAGCAGTCGGTGCTGCCATTTGATCTGGCGGTCGGCCCGTTGCTGCGAGTGACCTTGCTCAAGCTCGCCGAGCAGGAACACGTGCTGCTGCTGACCCTGCACCACATCGTCTCCGATGGCTGGTCGATGAACGTGTTGATCGACGAATTCATCCGTTGCTACGACGCGTTCGACGCCGGGCAGGCGCCGCAATTGCCGCCACTGCCGATCCAGTA
The DNA here is from genome assembly GCF_900215165.1 of Pseudomonas sp. LAMO17WK12:I5. NCBI lineage: Bacteria > Pseudomonadati > Pseudomonadota > Gammaproteobacteria > Pseudomonadales > Pseudomonadaceae > Pseudomonas > Pseudomonas sp. LAMO17WK12:I5. The sequence goes on from NZ_OBDS01000006.1 coordinate 243,711, forward strand.
CAGCGACTATGCGCTGTGGCAACGCCGCTGGCTGGAGGCCGGTGAGCAGGCGCGCCAGCTCGACTATTGGCAAGCGCAACTGGGCGACGAACACCCGGTGCTGGAGCTGCCACTGGATCATTCGCGCCCGGCGATGCCGAGCTATCGCGGCACTCGTTACGAGTTTGCGGTCGACGGGCAACTCGCCGAGCAACTGCGTAGCACCGCGCAACAACATCAGGTCACCGTGTTCATGTTCCTGCTCGGCGCTTTCAATGCGCTGCTGCACCGTTACACCGGGCAGACCGATCTGCGTGTCGGCGTGCCGATCGCCAACCGCAATCGCGGCGAGATTGAGGGCCTGATCGGCTTCTTCGTCAACACCCAAGTGCTGCGCACGCAGCTGCACGGCCAGACCCGGGTCGATGAACTGCTGCGGGCGGTCAAGGAAACCGCGCTCGGTGCCCAGGCGCATCAGGATCTGCCGTTCGAGCAACTGGTCGAAGCGCTGAAGCTGGAACGCAGCCTCAGCCACACACCGCTGTTCCAGGTGATGTACAACCATCAGCCGCACGTCGCCGATATCGCCACCATCAGCACCGCATCCGGCCTGCAACTCGACAGCCTCGACTGGCAGAGCCGCACCACCCAGTTCGACCTGACGCTGGACACCTGGGAGAAGGGCGGCAAGCTGCACGCCGCCCTGACCTACGCCAGCGACCTGTTCGATGCACCGACCATCGAACGCATGGCGCGGCACTGGCTGCGCTTGCTGACGGCGATGGTCGCTGATCCGTCGCAGCGCATTGGTGAGTTGCCGCTGCTGGAGGCAGACGAGCAGCGCATGCTGGTGCACGACTGGAACAACGTCCATGCGCAGTACCCGAGCGACACGCCGATTCATCATCTGATCGAAGCGCAGGTCGCGCGTACGCCGCAGGCATCGGCACTGGTGTTCGGCGAGCAGACCCTGAGTTACGCCGAACTGGATGCCCGGGCCAATCGCCTGGCGCATCTGCTGCGCGAACAAGGTGTGCAGGCGGACAGTCTGGTCGGCGTTTGCGCTCTGCGTTCGGTGGAAATGGTCGTCGCGCTGCTGGCGATTCTCAAGGCCGGCGGCGCCTACGTGCCGCTGGATCCGGAGTACCCGCAGGAGCGTCTGGCCTACATGATCGAGGACAGCGGCATCACCTTGCTGCTGACGCAACAGGCGCTGCTGGCAGCGCTGCCGACTGACGGCGTGAAACTCATCACCCTGGATCAGCCGGGGCTGCTCGACCGTTACAGCGATAGCCGTCCGGAGGTCAGCGTTGATCCGCTGAACCTGGCTTACGTGATTTACACCTCGGGTTCCACCGGCAAACCGAAGGGCGCTGGCAACAGCCACGCGGCGCTGGTCAACCGTTTGTGCTGGATGCAGGAAGCCTATGCGCTGGACGCCAGTGATTCGGTGCTGCAGAAAACCCCGTTCAGTTTCGACGTGTCGGTGTGGGAGTTCTTCTGGCCGCTGCTGACCGGCGCGCGGCTGGTGGTGGCCGCGCCGGGTGCGCACCGTGATCCGCTGCAACTGATCGATAGCATCAACCGTCACAGCATCAGCACGCTGCACTTTGTGCCGTCGATGTTGCAGGCGTTCATCCACGAACCGGGCGTGGAAAGCTGCAGCGGACTCAAGCGGATTGTCTGCAGCGGTGAAGCGTTGCCGCTGGATGCGCAGCTGCAAGTCTTCGCCAAACTGCCGAACGCGAGCCTCTACAACTTGTATGGCCCGACCGAAGCGGCCATCGACGTCACTCACTGGACCTGTGTCGATGAAGGCGCGGACAGCGTGCCGATCGGCCGGCCGATCGCCAACCTGCGCACCCATGTCCTCGATGCCGAATTGTTGCCGGTGCCGAGCGGTGTCGCCGGTGAGCTGTATCTGGGCGGCGCCGGGCTGGCGCGCAGTTATCACCAGCGCCCGGCGCTGACGGCCGAACGTTTTGTGCCGTGCCTGTTCCATGACGGCGCGCGCCTGTACCGCACCGGCGACCGTGTGCGGCAGCGTGCCGACGGCGTGATCGAATACCTCGGGCGTCTCGACCATCAGGTTAAGTTGCGCGGTTTGCGCATTGAGTTGGGCGAAATCGAGACCCGCCTGATGCAGCACTCGCTGGTGCGTGAGGCGGTGGTGCTGGTGCAGGGCGGCAAGCATCTGGTGGCTTATCTGGTGCTGGAAAACCCGCAGGCAGACGAGCAGTGGCAGCAAGAGGTCAAGGCGTGGCTGCTCGGCAGTTTGCCGGAGTTCATGGTGCCGACCTACCTGATCACCCTCGACAAATTGCCGGTCACCGCCAACGGCAAGCTCGACCGCAAGGCCTTGCCACAACCGGATGCCGCGCCGCAACAGGCATTCGTGGCGCCACAGGACGCCATGCAAAAAGCCCTCGCGGCGATCTGGGAAGCTGTGCTCGGCCTCGAACGCGTCGGCCTCGAAGACAACTTCTTCGAACTGGGCGGCGATTCGATCATCTCGATTCAAGTGGTCAGCCGTGCGCGACAGGCCGGGATCCGTATCAGCCCGCGTGACCTGTTCCAGTACCAGACGGTGCGCAGTCTGGCGCTGGTCGCGAGCCACGATCATCTGTCCACTGTGGATCAGGGCCCGGTGACCGACGACGCCGTGCTCGGGCCGATCCAGCAGGATTTCTTCAGCCGCGCGATGCCGGTGCGCGAGCACTGGAACCAGTCGTTGCTGCTGACCCCGCGTGAGGCATTGAACGCACAATGGCTTGATGCGGCGCTGACGTACCTGATCAATCACCACGACGCCTTGCGCCTGCGTTTTGTGGAAGGCAGCGAAGGCTGGCAGCAAAGCCACGGCCCGCTGTTGACAGGCGCTGAACTGTGGCAACGCGATGCCGAATCTGCCGAACAGTTGCAGGCGCTATGCAACGAAGCGCAGCGCAGCCTCGACCTGCAAAACGGCCCGCTGCTGCGCGCGTTGCTGGTGACGGTGGCCGACGGCTCGCAACGACTGGCACTGATCATTCATCACCTCGCAGTCGATGGCGTTTCCTGGCGGGTGCTGCTGGAAGATTTGCAGCAGGCTTACGAGCAACTGGCGGCGGGTGGCGGCATTCAGTTGCCGGCGAAGACCAGCGCGTTCCAGAGCTGGACGGCGCGTCTGGCGCAGGATGCGTCGCGTTTCGATGAGCAATTGGGTTATTGGAAAGCCCAGCATCAGGGTGCCAAGGATCTGCCGTGCGACCGCCCGGATGGCAGCCTGCACAACCTGCATGGCGAGAAAATCGAATGGCGCCTCGACGCCGAGCGCACCCGCCAGTTGCTGCAACAGGCGCCCGCCGCCTATCGCACCCAGGTCAACGATCTGTTGCTCACCGCACTGGCGCGCACCATCAGCCGCTGGAGCCAGCAGCCGGGCACGTTGATCGAACTGGAAGGGCATGGCCGCGAAGATCTGTTCGATGACATTGACCTGACCCGCACCGTGGGCTGGTTCACCAGTCTGTTCGCGGTCAACCTGACCGCCAGCGCTGATCTCGACGGTTCGATCAAGGCGATCAAGGAGCAACTGCGCGCGGTGCCGGACAAAGGTCTGGGTTACGGCGTTCTACGGCATCTGGCCGCACCGTCGGTGCGCGCCGAACTGGCCGCGCTGCCGCAACCGCGCATCACCTTCAACTACCTCGGCCAGTTCGACCGCCAGTTCGACGAGGCGGCGTTGTTCGTGCCGGCCGTTGAAACCAGCGGCGTGGCGCAGGATCCGTCGGCGCCTCTGGGCAACTGGCTGACCGTGGAAGGTCAGGTGTATGGCGGCGAACTGTCGATGAGCTGGGGCTTCAGCCGCGAGATGTTCGACAGCGCCACGGTGCAGCACCTGGTCGATCAATACGCCATTGAATTGCAGGCGCTGATCGAACACTGCTGCACGCTACCCATTGCGCAAGCGACGCCTTCGGACTTCCCGCTGGCTCGGGTGACTCAGGCGCAACTGGATGCGCTGCCGGTGCCGGCCGGTCAGCTCGATGATGTCTACCCACTGTCGCCGATGCAGCAGGGTTTGCTGTTCCACACCCTCTACGAGCAAGCGGCGGGGGAATACATCAACCAGTTGCGCGTGGATGTGCAAGGTCTTGACCCTGAGCGTTTCCGCGCCGCGTGGCAGGCCACCGTCGCTGCGCAGGACATTCTGCGCAGCGGTTTCGTCTGGCAGGGCGAACTGGCGCAACCGCTGCAGATCGTCCACAAACAGGTGCAGTTACCGTTCAGCGTTCTCGACTGGCGTCAGCGCGACGATCAGCCGGCAGCCCTCGCAGCGCTGGCCGATGCCGAGCGTCAGCAAGGGTTCGATCTGAGCCATGCACCGTTGCTGCGTCTGGTGCTGGTGCAGACCGCTGCCGAGCAATGGCACCTGATCTACACCCATCACCACATCCTGATGGACGGCTGGAGCAACTCGCAGTTGCTCGGCGAAGTCTTGCAGCGCTACAGCGGTCGCACCCCGGCCCATGGTGGCGGACGTTATCGCGACTACATCGCCTGGCTGCAGCGTCAGGACGCGCAACTCAGTCAGGACTTCTGGAACGCTCAGTTGGCCGCGCTGCAAGAGCCGACCCGACTGGCCCGCGCCGCTACCGGCGGCGAGCGCGACAGTGGTCACGGCGACCATTACCTGACCCTGGACGTGCCGCGCACCCAGGCGCTGGAAGCGTTTGCCCGCCAGCAGAAAGTCACCGTCAACACCCTGGTGCAAGCTGCGTGGCTGCTGTTGCTGCAACGCTACACCGGTCACGAAGCGGTGGCGTTCGGTGCGACCGTTGCCGGGCGTCCGGCGGATTTGCCGGGCATCGAGCAACAGGTCGGCCTGTTCATCAACACCTTGCCGGTGATTGGCGCGCCGCGTCCGGATCAAAGCGTTGGCCAATGGCTGCAAGCGGTGCAGGCACAAAACCTCAGCCTGCGCGACTTCGAACACACGCCGCTGGCGGATATCCAGCGCTGGGCCGGGCAGGGCGGGGAAGCGCTGTTCGACAACATTCTGGTGTTCGAAAACTACCCGGTCGCCCAGGCGCTGAGCCAGGCCGGGCAAGGCCTGACATTCGGTGATGTCGGCAACCTGGAGCAGACCCACTACGCCCTGAGCGTGGCGGTCACCCTCGGTCAGCAACTGGCGTTGCACTACAGCTTTGACCGCAGCCAGTTTGCCGGTGAGGTGATCGAAGGCATCAGTGCCCATCTGCTGCAATTGCTTGAGCAGTTTGCGCTGTCGGCCGAACGCAACCTCGGTGAGATCGCTCTGGCCAGCGCGCAAGAGCATGCCCGCCAGCAAGCCGAAAACCAGCCGCAGCCATACCCGGTGGACATCGCTGTGCATCAGCGCATTGCTGCGCTGGCGGCCGAGCGTCCGCAGCGCACCGCGGTGATCTTCAACGGTCAGCACTTCAGCTATGGCGAGATCGAGCAGCGTGCCAATCAACTGGCTCACGCGCTGATCGCCCGTGGTGTCGGCGCCGAGACTCGGGTCGGCGTGGCCCTGCCGCGCAGCGAGGCGGTGATCGTCGCGCTGCTGGCGGTGCTCAAGGCCGGCGGTGCGTATGTGCCGCTGGACACCAGTTACCCGCGTGAACGCCTGGCCTATCTGATCGAGGATTCAGGGCTGGCGCTGCTGATCAGCGATTCGTCGGTATCGGCGCAATTGCCGGTGGCCGAATCGGTGCCGTTGCTGGAGCTGGATCGTCTCGACCTGCGCGAATTGCCGATCACGGCGCCACAGGTGCCAGTCGATCCGCATAACCTCGCGTACGTGATCTACACCTCCGGTTCTACCGGCAATCCGAAAGGCGTCAGCGTTGCCCACGGCCCACTGGCGATGCATTGCCAAGCCATCGGTCAGCGCTACGAAATGCGCGACAGCGACTGCGAATTCCACTTCATGTCGTTCGCCTTCGACGGCGCCCACGAACGCTGGCTGACCAGCCTGACCCACGGGGCTTCGCTGCTGATTCGCGACGACACGCTGTGGACGCCGGAGCAGACCTATAACGCGATGATCGAACACCGCGTGAGCGTGGTTGCGTTCCCGCCGGTGTACCTGCAACAACTGGCCGAACACGCCGAGCGTGTCGGCAGCCCGCCGAAGGTGCGGATCTATTGCTTCGGCGGCGATGCGGTGCCGAGCGCCAGTTTCGAACGGGTCAAACGCGCGCTCGATCCGGACTACATCATCAACGGCTACGGCCCGACGGAAACCGTGGTCACGCCATTGATCTGGAAGGCTGGCCGTGAAGAGCCATGCGGTGCCGCTTACGCGCCGATCGGCAGCCGGATCGGCGACCGCAGCGCCTACGTGCTCGACGCCGATCTGAACCTGCTGCCACAAGGCATGGCCGGTGAGCTGTACCTCGGTGGTACCGGGTTGGCGCGGGGTTATCTGAACCGTCCGGGGCTGACTGCTGAGCGTTTTGTCGCCGACCCGTTCAGCGCAAATGGCGGCTTGCTTTATCGCACCGGTGACCTGGTGCGCCAGCGCGTCGACGGCACGTTCGACTATCTGGATCGCATCGACAATCAGGTGAAGATTCGTGGGTTCCGTATCGAACTGGGCGAAGTCGAAGCGGCGCTGCAAGCCCTCGACGGCGTGCGTGAAGCGGTGGTCGTGGCGCAGGAAGGCAGTGCCGGCAGTGGCAAGCGTCTGGTGGCCTACGTGGTCGGCGATTCGGCCCGTGACGGCTTCACCGAAGACCTGCGCGCGCAGCTCAAGGCCAGCCTGCCGGCGCACATGGTGCCGGCGTATGTCCTGCGTCTTGAGCGCATGCCGCTGACGCCGAACGGCAAGCTCGATCGCAAGAACCTGCCAAAACCGGACGTCAGCCAACTGCAACAGACCTACCTCGCGCCACAGACGGCGCTGGAGCAGCAACTGGCGGCGATCTGGCAAGACGTGCTCAAGCTTGAGCAGGTCGGCGTCAGCGACAACTTCTTCGAACTGGGTGGCGACTCGATCATCTCGATTCAAGTGGTCAGCCGGGCGCGGCAGGCCGGGATTCGCTTCAGCCCCAAAGACCTGTTCCAGCACCAGACCATTCAGGCCCTGGCCACGGTGGCGCAGACCGGCGAAGCCGTGCAGCCCATCGATCAGCATGCGCAAACCGGCAAAACCGCGCTGCTGCCGATTCATCAGGCATTTTTTGCCGAGGCGATTCCCGACCGTCACCACTGGAACCAGTCGGTGATGCTCAAGCCGACTCAGGCACTGGACGCTCAGGTACTGGAGCAAGCGCTGGATGCGTTGGTGGTTCAGCACGACAGCTTGCGTCTGGACTTTGTCGAGCAGGCCACGGGTTGGTCGGCGCACTACCGCGACGTCGCCACGCAAGCGGGGGAAACCATTCTCTGGCAAGTCGAGGTCGCTGATCTCGCCGCCCTTGAGGCACTGGGCAACAAGGCCCAGCGCAGCCTGCAACTGAGCGGCGGTTCGCTGATCCGCGCGGTGCTGGCGAACCTGGCTGATGGCAGTCAGCGCCTGCTGCTGATCGTCCATCACCTGGTGGTCGATGGCGTGTCGTGGCGGATTCTGTTTGAAGATTTGCAACGTGCTTACCGGCAGATTCTCGCCGGTAACGCCGTGCAGTTGCCGGCCAAGACCAGTGCGGTCAAAGCCTGGGCGGCAGCGTTGCAGGACTACGCCACAACGCCTGCGTTGCAGGCCGAGCTGGGCTTCTGGCAGCAGCAGTTGCAGGGCGCTTCGGCGGCTTTGCCTTACGATCATCCGAACGGTGGGCAGCAACACGATCAGGCGCTGACGATCCGTAGCAAACTGGACAAGGCCCTGACCCGTCAACTCCTGCAGGATGCGCCACAGGCCTATCGCACCCAGGTCAACGATCTGTTGCTGACCGCGCTGGCGCGGGTGCTGGTGCGCTGGACCGGTGACGACAATGCGCTGGTATTGCTTGAGGGCCATGGTCGCGAAGACCTGTTCGAACACATCGATCTGACCCGCACCGTGGGCTGGTTCACCAGCGTATTCCCGGCACGCCTGGCACCGGCCGCCGAACTCGGCGCGTCGCTCAAGCAGATCAAGGAACAGCTGCGGGCGATTCCCCACAAGGGCATCGGCTTCGGCGCACTCGCGTACCTCGGTGATGAATCGGCGCGTGCCACCCTGCAAGCCTTGCCGGCGCCGCGCCTGACCTTCAACTACCTCGGCCAGTTCGATGGCAGCTTCGACGCTGCCAGCGATGCCCTGTTCGTGCCGACCAGCGAGTCCGGCGGCGCAGAGGTCAATCTGCAAGGGCCGCTGGGCAATCCGCTGGCGCTCAACAGCAAGGTATTCGGCGGTGAGCTGGACCTGAGCTGGACCTACAGCGGCGCGATGTTCGACACCGCCACCATCCAGCGTCTGGCCGACGACTATGTGCAGGAACTGACCACGCTGATCGGCCACTGCTGCGACAGTGCCAACCGTGGCGTGACGCCGTCGGACTTCCCGCTGGCGCAACTGTCGCAAGCGCAACTGGATGCGCTGGTGCTGGAGCCGCAAGGCATCGACGACATTTATCCGCTGTCGCCGATGCAGCAGGGCATGCTGTTCCACACCTTGCTCGAACACGGCAATGGCGACTACATCAACCAGATGCGCCTGGACGTCGACGGCGTCGATCCGCAACGCTTCCGCGCGGCGTGGCAGGCGGCGGTAGATGCCCACGACATCCTGCGCAGCGGCTTCTTCTGGCAAGGCGATCTGCCGCAACCGGTGCAAGTGGTGCAACGTCAGGTCGAGGTGCCGTTCAGCGTGCTCGACTGGCACGGCAGGACTGATCTGGAGGCAGCGCTGCAAACCCTCGCCGATGAGGAGCGCGCACTGGGTCTGGACCTGAGTTGTGCGCCGCTGATGCGCCTGGTGCTGGTGCGCACTGCAGCCGAGCGTTATCACCTGATCTACACCAACCATCACATCCTGATGGACGGCTGGAGCAGCGCGCAGTTGCTCGGTGAAGTGTTGCAGCATTACAGCGGCGAAGCGGTCGCCCGTGGCGCGGGTCGCTACCGTGATTACATCGCCTGGCTGCAACGTCAGGATGGCGCGGCGGCGCAAGCCTACTGGCTGGCGACGCTGGGCAATCTGCAGGAACCGACGCGCCTGGCCAATGCCATCGCGCGGCCGCACGCCGGTTTGCCGAGCGTGGGTTATGGCGATCATTACCAGGTGCTGGACGCTGAGCTGAGCCAGCGCCTGGGCGAGTTTGCCCGGGCCGCGAAAGTCACCGTCAACACCGTGGTGCAAGCGGCGTGGCTGCTGCTGTTGCAGCGCTACACCGGCAAGGATTGCGTGGCGTTTGGTGCCACCGTCGCCGGGCGCCCGGCGGATCTGCCGGGCGCCGAAGCGCAGATCGGTCTTTTCATCAACACGCTGCCGGTGATCGCCGCGCCGCCCGCGCAGCAGAGCGTGATCGCCTGGCTGCAAGCGGTGCAGGCGCAGAACCTCGCCTCGCGCGAGTTCGAACACACGCCGCTGGCGGATATTCAGCGCTGGGCCGGGCAGGGCGGTGACGCGCTGTTCGACAGCCTGATGGTGTTCGAGAACTACCCGATCGGCGAAGCACTGGAACGCGGTGCGCCGCAAGGTCTGCGCTTCGGCGCGGTGGCCAATCAGGAGCAGACCAACTATCCGCTGACCCTGCTGGTGAACATGGGCGCGCAACTGTCGGTGCATTTCAGTTATCAGCGCGACAGCTTCGCTGCGGCCAGCGTGGCGCAGTTGGGCGCGCATCTGCAGCGTCTGCTCAGCCAGATGGCGGATGGCGGGGAACGTTCGCTCAGTGAACTGAACCTGATTGAACACGGCCCGCAAGTGAACAGCGATTTCGTTACCGAGCAGTGCATCCATCAAGCCATCGCCCATCAAGTGGCGGTGACCCCGGATGCCCTGGCGGTGACCTTCGCCCATATGCAACTGAGCTACGGAGAATTGGACGCGCAGGCCAACCGTCTGGCGCACAAACTGCTTGAGTTGGGCGTCGGCCCGGAAGTGCGCGTGGGCGTGGCGATGCCGCGTTCCGAGCAGTTGCTGATTGCCTTGCTTGCGGTGCTCAAGGCTGGTGGCGCTTACGTGCCGCTCGACCCGGACTACCCGGCGGATCGCGTGGCTTACATGCTTGAAGACAGCCGGGCGCGGGTGTTGCTCACCGAGCAGGCGGTTGCAGCGACCCTGAGCGTGCCGGGCGATACGCAAGTGCTGCTGATGGATCAGGTTTCGCTAAGCGGCTATTCGGCTGTTGCACCACACACCAAAGTGCAACCGGGCAACCTCGCCTACGTGATCTACACCTCCGGCTCCACCGGCAAACCGAAAGGCGTAGCCATTGCCCATCGCAACGTCATGGCGCTGATCGACTGGTCGGCCAAGGTCTACAGCCGTGATGACATACAAGGCGTGCTGGCCTCGACGTCGGTGTGCTTCGACCTGTCGGTCTGGGAGCTGTTTGTCACTCTCGCCAACGGCGGCTCGCTGATCATTGCGCGAAATGCGCTGGAGCTGGCGCAACTGCCGGCCCGCGATCAGGTGCGCCTGATCAACACTGTGCCGTCGGCGATTGCTGCGCTACAGCGTGCCGGGCAGATTTCACCGAGCGTGCGCATCATCAATCTGGCGGGTGAACCGCTGAAACAAGCGCTGGTGGAGGCGCTGTATCAGCAGTCGACGGTCGAGCACGTTTACGACCTGTACGGCCCGTCGGAAGACACCACTTACTCGACCTGGACCCGCCGCAGTGCTGGTGGCCAGGCGCGGATTGGTCGTGCGCTCGATTACAGCGCCAGTCATCTGCTGGATGCCGATCTGCACGCGGTGCCGCAAGGCGTTTCGGCCGAGCTGTACCTGTCCGGCGCCGGTATCACGCGCGGTTATCTGGGGCGTGCGGCGATGACCGCCGAGCGCTTCGTACCGAATCCTTTCGTCGGCAGCGGCGAGCGCATGTACCGCACCGGCGACCTGATTCGAGAGCGCGAGGAGGGCGAGCTGGAGTACATGGGCCGGATTGACCATCAGGTGAAAATTCGTGGATTCCGCATCGAACTGGGGGAGATCGAGGCGCGATTGCTCGCGCAACCGGCAGTCACCGAGGCGGCGGTGCTGGCCGTCGAGAGCGATACCGGCGCGCAACTGGTGGCGTATGTGGTCGCCCCGCAACTGGAGATGCACGACGGGGACGCGCAGCGCCAACTGCGCGAGGGACTAAAGACTGGCCTCAAGTCTTCGTTACCTGACTACATGATTCCCGCGCACCTGCTGTTCCTTGAGCAGTTGCCACTGACCCCCAACGGCAAACTCGACCGCAAGGCCCTGCCGGCGGTCGATGCCAGCCAGATGCAGGCCGCGTATGTCGCGCCGCACAGTGAGCTTGAGCAGCAGGTCGCGGCGATCTGGCAGCAAGTGCTCGAAGTGCAACGCATCGGTCTGAACGATCACTTCTTCGAACTCGGCGGGCACTCGCTGCTGGCGGTCAACGTGGTGTCGCGCATGGCCCTTGAACTGGGCCTGACGCTGACCCCGCAACTGTTATTCCAGCACCCCGTCCTGAGCGATTTTGTCGCTCGACTCGATACAGGAGGCGGGGCAATCAACGAACAGAAACTGAGCAAGCTGGAAGCCCTGCTTGACGATATGGAGGAAGTCTGATGGACAAGAGTGTTGCTTTGAGGGTAGCCAAGCGCTTTATCACTCTGCCGCTGGACAAACGTAAGCTGTACCTGGAAAAGATGCTCGAAGAGGGCGTCTCTCCGGCCAACCTGCCGATCCCGGAAACACGTTCCGGGTTTGCGGCGATTCCTCTGTCGTACGCTCAGGAACGTCAACTGTTCCTCTGGCAAATGGACCCGCACAGCACCGCGTATCACATCCCCAGTGCCCTGCGCCTCAAGGGGCGGCTGGATGTGGCGGCGCTGGAGCGCAGCTTCAACGCCGTGGCGGCGCGTCACGAAAGTTTGCGCACCACCTTCGCCGAGCAAGGCGAAAGCTTTTGCCAGGTAATTCACCCGCAGCTGCCGCTGAGCATCAGCCTGACGCCATTGCCGGAGGGCCTCGATGCCGCCGGGGAAGACGCCGCGATCAAGGCCTTTGTCGAGAGCGAAACCGCACGCCCGTTCAATTTGCAGCAGGGCCCGCTGCTGCGGGTGGCGCTGCTCGAAGTGGCACCGGACGATCATGTACTGGTGCTGATCCAGCACCACATCATCTCCGATGGCTGGTCGATCAAAGTCCTGGTCAACGAGCTGATTCAGCATTACGGCGCCGACACCGCCGGGCAGCCGCTGAGCCTGCCGGAACTGGAAATACAGTACGCCGACTACGCGATCTGGCAGCGGCACTGGCTGGAAGCGGGCGAGCGTGAGCGCCAGTTGGCCTACTGGGTCAAGACCCTGGGCGGCGAGCAGCCGGTGCTGGAGCTGCCGATCGATTTCCCGCGTCCGGCCGTGCAAAGCCTGCGCGGTGCGCGGCTGGAACTGAACCTGCCGGCTGACCTCGGTGACGCCCTCAAACAGCTGGCGCAGCGCGAAGGTGCGAGCCTGTTCATGCTGCTGCTGGCGTCGTTCCAGGCGTTGCTGCATCGCTATAGCGGACAGGCGCAGATTCGCGTCGGGGTGCCGACCGCCAACCGTAACCGGGTCGAGACCGAAGGCCTGATCGGCTTCTTCGTCAACACGCAGGTGCTGAGTGCCGAGGTCAGCGGGCAACTGCCGTTCAACCAGTTGCTGGCTCAGGTCAAGCAGGCGGCGATGGACGCGCAGGCGCATCAGGATCTGCCGTTCGAGCAACTGATCGAAGCTTTGCAACCGGAGCGCAGCCTGAGCCACAGTCCGGTGTTCCAGGTGATGTTCAACCACCAGACCAGCCGTGACCAGGGCCGCAACGCGGCGCAGTTGCCGCAGTTGAGTGTCGAGGATGTGCAGTGGGAAGGGCGCACCGCGCAGTTCGACCTGACGCTGAATACTTACGAGTCCAGCGACGGCTTTGCCGCCGAGCTGACCTACGCCACCGATCTGTTCAAAGCTGAAACCGTCGAGCGTCTGGCACGTCACTGGCAGAACCTGCTGCGCGGTATCGTCGCCGCACCGAGCCAGCGCGTCGGCGAATTGCCGTTGCTGGAAAGCGCCGAACACGGCGTGCTGTTGCAGGACTGGTTGCGCAGCGCCGACCGCACTGCGCAAGCCGAATGTGTGCAGCAGGATTTCTCCCGGCGTGCGCAGCAAACGCCGCAGGCCACTGCACTGATCATCGGCGAAGACGTGCTGAGCTACGGCGAGCTGGATGCCCGCTCCAGTCAACTGGCGCACAAGCTGATCGAGGCCGGTGTCGGCCCGGATCAATTGGTCGGCATCGCCGTCGAACGCAGTGTGGAAATGATCGTCGGCCTGCTGGCGATCCTCAAGGCCGGCGGTGCTTATGTGCCGCTGGACCCGGCGTATCCACAGGATCGCCTGGCCTACATGATCGAGGACAGCGGCCTGCCATTGCTGCTGACCCAAAGCCATTTGCAGGCGCAGCTGCCGATCCCGCAGGGCGTGCAAACGCTGTTGCTGGATCAACCACACGAGTGGCTGGCGGCTTATCCACAGACCGCGCCGGACGTGGCAGTCAATGGCGAGCATCTGGCCTACACGATCTACACCTCCGGTTCCACCGGCAAACCGAAAGGCGTGATGGTGCGCCACGCGGCGCTGAGTAATTTTGTCGCGAGCATGATCGAACAGCCGGGCATTTGTGCCGCCGATCGCATGCTGTCGCTGACCACCTTTTCGTTCGATATTTTCGGCCTGGAAATCTACGGCCCATTGCTGGCCGGTGCCTGTGTGGTGCTGACTGGCAAGGACGTGCATCAAGACCCGCAAGCGGTGCTCGAACTGATCGCGCGTCACGCCGTGACGGCGCTGCAAGCCACGCCCTCGACCTGGCGCCTGCTGCTGGACAATGAACAGGCGCCAATCCTGGCGGGCCGCACGTTCCTCTGTGGTGGTGAAGCGCTGTCGCAGGAACTGGCGCAACGCATGCTCGCACTGACGCCGAGCGTGTGGAACCTCTACGGCCCGACCGAAACCACTATCTGGTCGGCGCAGCACGCCTTGAGTGCGGATAGCAGCCGTCCATTCCTCGGCACGCCGATCGACAACACCGCGTTGTATATCCTCGGCAGCGACCTGGAGCTCAATCCGCTCGGCGCCCCGGGGGAACTGCTGATCGGCGGCGACGGCCTCGCTCGTGGTTACTTCCAGCGCCCGAGCCTGACTGCCGAACGCTTTGTCCCTGATCCCTTTTCGAAAACCGGCGCGCGTCTGTACCGCACCGGCGACCTGACCCGTTACCGCGCCGAAGGCGTGATCGAGTACATCGGGCGGATCGACCATCAGGTGAAAATCCGTGGTTTCCGGATTGAACTCGGCGAGATCGAAGCGCGTTTGCTCGCCCTCGACAGCGTGCGCGAAACAGTGGTGGTTGCGCAGGACGGTCCGACCGGCCCGCAACTGGTCGGCTATGTGGTGCCGACCGCTGACGCTTTTGATGAAGGCGAACTGCGCGCCGCATTGAAAGCCAGCCTCAAGGCCGAGCTGCCGGAATACATGGTGCCGGCGCACCTGTTGTTCCTCGCGCAGCTGCCGCTGACGCCGAACGGCAAAGTCGACCGCAAAGCCTTGCCGGCACCTGACGCCAGCCAGCTGCAATCGACTTACATCGCCCCGCAGACCGCCACTCAGCACAGCGTCGCCGAGATCTGGCAGGCGGTGCTCAAGCTCGATCGCGTAGGCCTGAGTGACAATTTCTTTGAACTGGGCGGCCACTCGTTGCTGGTCACGCAAGTGGTCTCGCGCGTACGTCAGGCGCTGAACGTTCAAGTGCCGCTGCGCACGTTGTTCGAACACAGCACGCTGGAAGACTTCGTCGCCGCGCTGGGTGTCGATCAGGCGCATCGGGAGCCGCCGATTGTTGCCTTGCCACGCCAGCAACCGCTGGCGCTGTCCTATGCCCAGGAGCGTCAGTGGTTCCTCTGGCAACTGGAACCGACCAGCACCGCTTATCACGTGCCGGCGGCATTGCGTCTGAGCGGTGAGCTGGATTTGCCAGCGTTGCAGCGCAGCTTCGACGCGCTGATCGAACGCCACGAATCGCTGCGCACCTGCTTCGTCGAACAACAGGGGCAGACCCTGCAAGTGATCCAGGCTCATGGCACGCTTGATCTGCAGGTGCAGGACGTGGCAGCGGATCTCGACGAGGCGGCGCTGCAAGCGCTGGTCGCCGCCGAAACCCTGCACCTGTTCAATCTGCAGCAAGGCCCGTTGCTGCGGGTCAAACTGCTGCGTCTGGCCGCCGATGACCACGCGCTGGTCATCACCTTGCATCACATCGTCTCCGATGGCTGGTCGATGAATGTCATGGTCGATGAGCTGGTGGCGTTGTATGCCGCCTACAGCCAGGGCCAGAGCGTGCAATTGCCGGCGCTGCCGGTGCAATACGCCGACTACGCCGTGTGGCAGAAACAGTGGATGGACGCCGGTGAACGCGAGCGGCAATTGAGCTATTGGACCGCACAACTCGGCGATGGTGATCAACCGCTGCTGGAGTTGCCGACCGACCGGCCGCGTCCAGCCGAGCAGAGCTATCGTGGCGCCCGTCGTGATATCCCGCTGAGCCTCGAACTGGCCACCGCGCTCAAGCACCTGGCGCAACGCGAAAACGTCACGCTGTTTGCGCTGTTGCTGGCGTCGTTCCAGACCCTGCTGCATCGCTACAGCGGTCAGGCCGATATCCGCGTCGGGGTGCCGGTGGCCAACCGCAACCGGGTCGAGACCGAAGGCCTGATCGGTTTCTTCGTTAACACCCAGGTACTCAAGGCCGAGTTCGACAGTCAGCAGACGTTCCGCAGCCTGCTGCAGCAAGTGAAAAATACGGTGCTGGGTGCGCAGGCGCATCAGGATCTGCCGTTCGAGCAACTGGTCGACGCGCTGCAACCGGAGCGCAGCCTCAGCCACAGCCCATTGTTCCAAGTGATGCACAACCACCAGAGCCAGGTGCGTCAGGCGCAGGGTGCCACGCGTCTGCCAAAACTGGCGATTGAAGGCTTGCCTTGGGCGTCCAGTACCGCGCAGTTCGACCTGACCCTGAACACCTTTGAATCGAGCGACAACGTCTGGGCCGAGCTGACCTATGCCACCGACCTGTTCGACCTCGAGACCATCGAACGCCTGGCGCAACACTGGACCCATCTGCTGCAAGGCATCGTTGCCGACAGCGCTCAACGCATCGCCGAACTGCCGCTGCATGACGCCGCCGAACGCGCGGCGACCTTGCAGCAGTGGAACCCGGCCATCCGCGATTTCCCGAGCAAGCAGTGCTTGCATCAATTGATCGAACAACAAGCCGCCCGCGCCCCGCAAGCGATTGCCGTGAGCTGTGCCGGGCAGTCCCTGAGCTACGGCGAACTCAACAGCCGCGCCAACCAGTTGGCCCACAAGCTGATTGCCAGCGGTGTCGGCCCGGACGTGCGCGTCGGTCTGGCGGTGGAGCGCAGCCTCGACATGCTGGTCGGCCTACTGGCGATTCTCAAGGCCGGCGGCGCCTATGTGCCGCTGGACCCGACGTACCCGGAAGAACGCCTGAGCTACATGATCGGCGACAGCGGCATCGCCTTGCTGCTGACCCAGAGTCATCTGATTGGGCGTTTGCCGGTGCCGGATTCGTTGCGCAGCCTGATGCTTGATCAGGAACGTGACGGTCTGGAAGGCTACAGCGACAGTAATCCGCAGGTGCGCATGAGCCCGGACAACCTGGCTTACGTGATCTACACCTCCGGTTCTACCGGGCAGCCGAAGGGCACGTTGCTGGCCCATCGCAACGTGCTGCGCCTGTTTGAGGCCACCGATGCGTGGTTCGATTTCGGCGCCGCGGATGTCTGGAGCCTGTTCCATTCCTACGCGTTCGATTTCTCGGTGTGGGAGATTTTCGGGGCGCTGCTGTACGGCGGCAAACTGCTGGTGGTGCCTTACGAGGTCAGCCGCTCGCCGGAAGATTTCTTCGCCTTGCTTTGCCGCGAAGGCGTCACCGTTCTGAACCAGACGCCGTCGGCGTTCAAGCAATTGATGCAAGTGGCCTGTGCCCCCGAACACGCGACGCAAGCACTGGCGCTGCGTTACGTGGTGTTCGGCGGCGAGGCGCTGGAGGTCAAGAGCCTGCGTCCGTGGTTCGAGCGCTTCGGCGATCAGGCACCGCAACTGATCAACATGTACGGCATCACCGAAACCACCGTGCACGTGACCTACCGGCCGATTTCGCTGGCCGACTTGCAGCGTGATGCCAGCAGCCCGATCGGCGAACCGATTCCCGACCTGTCCTGGTACTTGCTCGACGGAGATCTGAATCCGGTCGCCAAAGGTTGCATCGGTGAGCTGTACGTCGGTCGTGCCGGCCTGGCTCGCGGTTACCTGAACCGTGCGGATCTGACCAGCCTGCGCTTTATTCCCGACCCGTTCGCCGCCGATGGCGGGCGTCTGTACCGTACCGGTGACCTGGCGCGCTACCGCGCCGACGGCGTGATCGAATACATCGGGCGGATCGACCATCAGGTGAAGATTCGCGGGTTCCGTATCGAACTCGGCGAGATCGAAGCGCAGCTGCTGGAACAGGCTGCGGTGCGCCAGGCCGTGGTGCTGGCGCAGCCGGGCCTTAGCGGTCAGCAACTGGTCGCGTATCTGGTGCCAGGCGATGCCGCGCTGCTCGACGCAAGCCCGGCCGAACAGGCGCTGTGGCGCGACAGCGTGCGCGCCGAACTCAAGGCCAATCTGCCGGATCACATGGTCCCGGCGCACCTGTTGCTGCTGGCGCAATTGCCGTTGACCGCCAACGGCAAACTCAACCGCAATGCCTTGCCGTCACCGGACGCCAGCCAGGCGCAGCAGACCTATCAGGCGCCGCAAAGCGCGATGGAGCAGGGGCTGGCCGCGATCTGGCAAGACGTACTGAAGCTGCCGCAAGTCGGCATCCACGACAACTTCTTCGAATTGGGCGGTGACTCGATCATCTCGATTCAGGTGGTCAGCCGTGCCCGTCAGGCCGGCATTCGCCTCAATCCCAAAGACTTGTTCCAGCACCAGACCGTGCAGCGTCTGGCGCTGGTCGCGCAGTGGGGCGGCGACGAATCGACGATTGATCAGCAAGCCGCGAGTGGTGCGGCGTTGCTGCTGCCGATCCAGCAGCAGTTCTTCGCCGACCAAATTCCGCAGCGTCACCACTGGAACCAGTCGGTGCTGCTGCAACCGCGGCAGGCGCTGGACGCTGAAAAACTCGAGCAAGTGTTGCGCGCACTGGTCGCTCATCACGATGCCTTGCGCCTGAGCTTCACTCAGCACGATGGCGTGTGGCAGGCCGAGCACCGCGCGGTCGAAGCGCTGCCGCAGAACCTGCTCTGGCAGGAGGACGTGGCCGATGCCGCCGCCCTTGAAGCCTTGGGTAACCGCGCCCAGCGCAGTCTCGATCTGCAACAAGGGCCGTTGCTGCGTGCGGTACTGGCGAATCTGGCCGATGGCACGCAGCGTTTGCAGTTGGTGATTCATCACCTGGCGGTGGACGGCGTGTCGTGGCGGATTCTGCTGGAAGACCTGCAAAACGCTTATCAGCAATTGCTGAATGATCAGCCGTTGAGCCTGCCGTCCCGGACCAGCGCCTTCAAGGACTGGGGCGAGCATTTGCAGCGTTACGCCAACAGCCCGGCGTTGCAGGCCGAACTGGATTATTGGCAGGCCTGCCTGAGCGATGTAAGTACCGATCTGCCGTGCAAACGCGTTGACGCCAGTCAGGACAATCGTCTGGCCCAGACCGTACAAACCCGGCTCGGCGCCGAGCTGACCCGCCAACTGCTGCAAGAGGCCCCGGCGGCGTACCGTACTCAGGTCAACGATCTGTTGCTGACTGCGCTGGCGCGGGTCATCGGCCGTTGGAGCGGGCAGGCGTCGACGCTGATCCAGCTCGAAGGCCATGGCCGCGAAGAACTGTTCGACGGTGTCGATCTGACCCGCACGGTGGGCTGGTTCACCAGCCTGTTCCCGGTGCGCCTGACGCCGGCAGAGACGCTTGGCGAGTCGATCAAGCAGATCAAGGAACAACTGCGCTCGATCCCCAACAAGGGCATCGGTTTCGGCGCCTTGCGTTACCTCGGTGATGCCCGCGCGCAACAGAGCCTGCAGGCCTTGCCGAGCCCGCGCATCACCTTCAACTACCTCGGGCAGTTCGACGGCAGTTTCGCCGGCGATGACGCTGCGCTGTTCGTGCCGTCGCCGGACAACGCCGGCCTCGATCAGAGCCCGGAGGCGCCGCTGGGCAACTGGTTGACCCTCAACGGTCAAGTGTATGGCGGCGAGCTGCGGGTGGGCTGGACGTTCAGCAGCGAGCGTTTCGACGGCGCGGTGATCGAAGCCCTGGCGGAAGATTACGCCGCAGAACTCGCAGCGTTGATCGGCCATTGCCTGACCCCGGGCGTCGAAGGTCTGACCCCGTCGGACTTCCCGTTGGCTGGCCTGACGCAGGCGCAGCTCGATCAGTTCCCGCTGGCGCCACGCCAGGTCGCCGATGTGTATCCGCTGTCGGCGATGCAGCAGGGCATGTTGTTTCACAGCCTTTACGAGCAGGCCACCGGCGATTACATCAACCAGGTTCGGCTCGATGTCGAAGGCCTCGATCCGCAACGCTTTCAGCAGGCCTGGCAAGCGGCGGTGGACAACCACGACATCCTGCGCAGCAGCTTTGTCTGGCAGGGTGAACTGGCGCGTCCAGTGCAAGTGGTGCACAAGCAACTGGACATGCCGTTCCGCGTGCTCGACTGGCGTGATCGTGACGATTGTCAGAGCGATCTGCATGCGCTGGCCACAGCCGAACAGGCGCAGGGTTTCGACCTGAGCCAGGGGCCGCTGTTGCGCATGGTCGTGGTGCGTCTGGACGAGCAGCGTTGCCACTTGGTCTACACCAACCACCACATCCTGATGGACGGCTGGAGCAACTCGCAGTTGCTCGGCGAAGTCCTGCAGCGCTACAGCGGGGTTGCCCAGCCGCCACTGGCCGGGCGTTATCGCGATTACATCGAATGGCTGCAGCGCCAGGACGCGCAGGCCAGCGAGCGTTTCTGGACCGGGCAACTGGCTGACCTGCAAGCGCCGACCTTGCTCGCGCAAGCGTTGCAGGCGCAGCGCGGCGATGCACCGCGCGACGGCCACGGTGAACATTTCTGCGTACTCGATGCTGAGCAGACGCGGCGTCTGGGCGAGTTTGCGCGCCAGCAGAAAGTCACCCTCAACACGCTGATTCAGGCGGCATGGCTGCTGCTGTTGCAGCGCCTGACCGGCCAGCCGTGTGTGGCGTTCGGCGCGACGGTGGCGGGGCGCCCGGCCGAGCTCAAAGGGGTCGAGCAGCAGATCGGCCTGTTCATCAACACCTTGCCGGTCATCGCCAGCCCGCAGTCGCCATCGAGCGTTGGCGAATGGTTGCAGAGCGTGCAGGCGCAGAACCTGGCCTTGCGTGAGCATGAGCACACGCCGCTGTTCGACATTCAGCGTTGGGCCGAGCGCAACGGTGAGGCGCTGTTCGACAACATTCTGGTGTTCGAGAACTACCCGGTGTCCGAGGCCCTGGCGCAGGGCGCACCGCAAGAACTGCGCTTCGGTGAAATCCACAATCATGAGCAGACCAACTACCCGCTGACGCTGCTGGTGCACTTGAGCGACGAATTGTCGATGCACTTCAGCTACCAGTGCGAAAGCTTTGCCGCGCACAGCGTGGTGCAACTGGCCGGGTATCTGCAGCGCTTGCTCGGGCAAATGAGCGAGTCGGGGGAGCGTTCGCTCAGTGAGCTGAACCTGATCGAGCACAGCCCGCAGGTGAGTACCGACTTCTCCACCGATCTGTGCATCCATCAAGCCATCGCCCGTCAAGTGGCGGCGACCCCGGATGCCTTGGCGGTGACCTTCGCCCATACGCAACTGACCTACGCCGAGCTGGACGCGCAGGCCAATCGTCTGGCGCACAAACTGCTTGAGTTGGGTGTTGGTCCGGAAGTGCGGGTGGGCGTGGCGATGCCGCGTTCCGAGCAATTGCTGATTGCCTTGCTTGCGGTGCTCAAGGCTGGCGGTGCGTACGTGCCGCTGGACCCGGATTACCCGGCGGATCGCGTTGCCTACATGCTCGAAGACAGCCGCGCGCGGGTGTTGCTGACCGAACAGGCCGTTGCCGCGACCCTGAGCGTGCCGGGCGATACGCAAGTGCTGCTGATGGATCAGGTTTCGTTGAGCGGTTATTCGACTGTTGGGCCACAGACTGCGGTGCAACCGGACAACCTCGCCTACGTGATCTACACCTCCGGCTCCACCGGCAAACCGAAAGGCGTGGCGATTGCCCATCGCAACGTCATGGCGCTGATCGACTGGTCGGCCAAGGTCTACAGCCGCGAGGACATTCAAGGCGTGCTGGCCTCGACTTCGGTGTGCTTCGACCTGTCGGTGTGGGAGCTGTTCGTCACGTTGGCCAACGGCGGCTCGCTGATCATCGCCCGTAATGCCTTGGAGCTGCCGCAACTGTCGGCCCGCGATCAGGTGCGCCTGATCAACACCGTGCCGTCGGCAATTGCCGCGCTGCAGCGTGCCGGGCAGATTCCGCCGAGCGTGCGCATCATCAACCTGGCGGGTGAGCCGCTGAAACAAGCGCTGGTGGAGGCGCTGTATCAGCAGTCGACGGTCGAGCACGTCTACGACCTGTACGGCCCGTCGGAAGACACCACTTACTCGACCTGGACCCGCCGCAGTGCCGGTGGTCAGGCACGGATCGGGCGCGCGCTCGAGCACAGCGCCAGCCATCTGTTGGATGCCGATTTGCACGCGGTTCCGCAGGGTGTTTCGGCCGAGCTGTACCTGTCCGGCGCCGGCATCACGCGCGGTTATCTGGGGCGTGCGGCGATGACCGCCGAGCGCTTCGTGCCGAATCCTTTCGTCGGCAGCGGCCAGCGCATGTACCGCACCGGCGACCTGATTCGAGAGCGCGAAGAGGGCGAGCTGGAGTACATGGGCCGGATCGACCATCAGGTGAAGATTCGCGGTTTGCGTATCGAGCTGGGCGAAATCGAAGCGCGTCTGCTGGCGCATGCCGCCGTGCGTGAAGCGGTGGTCGTGGCCAGCGAAGTGTCGGGCAGTCAGCAACTGATTGCCTATCTGGTGCCGAGCGATCCGGCGATCATCGACGCCAACGCCGAGCAACAGGCCGAACTCCAGCAAGCCCTCGGCAACTGGCTGAGCGCAACCCTGCCGGACTACATGGTGCCGAGCCACCGCCTGTGGCTGGCGCAACTGCCGCTGACCCCCAACGGCAAGATCGACCGCAAGCGCCTGCCAGCACTGGAGCTCAGCGCCGCGCAGCTGCATGTCGAACCGGCGAATGCTACCGAGCAGGTGCTGGTGGAGATCTGGAAAGAAGTGCTCGGCCTTGAACAGGTCAGCACCCACGACAGTTTCTTTGCCTTGGGCGGCGATTCGATCATCTCGATTCAGGTGGTCAGTCGCGCCCGTCAGCAAGGGCTGGAGCTGAGCCCGAAAGACCTGTTCCAGCAACCGACCATTCAGCAACTGGCCCTGTGCGTGCAGGCTGAAGGGCGTGTGGCGCCGGCCCCGGCGCTGATCGACCTGCCGCTGCACGGCTTGAGCGAGGCGCAATTGGCGCAACTGCCACTGCCGGCCGGGCAACTGGACGGGCTCTATCGCTTGTCGCCGATGCAGCAGGGCATGCTGTTCCTCGGCCTGAATTCGCCGGAATCGGACCTGTACGTCAATCAGTTGAGCGTTCCGGTGCAGGGTCTTGAGCCGCTGCGTCTGCAAGCCGCGTGGGAAACCGTCAGCCGTCGCCACGACATTCTGCGCACCGGTTTCCTCTGGCAGGACATGGCCGAGCCGCTGCAATTCGTGCTCGCCGATCCGCAGTTGCCGTTCAGTCTGCTCGACTGGCGTGAGCAGGATCATTCGGCCGAAGCCTTGCAAGGCCTGGCGGATGCCGAGCGGGCCAAGGGCTTCGATCTTGACCAGCCACCGCTGCAACGGCTGACGCTGGTGCAAGTCGGCGAGCACAGCTATCAGCTGATCTGGACTTACCATCACATCCTGATCGACGGCTGGAGCAGTTCGCAGTTGATCGGTGAAGTGCTGAGCCAGTATTCCGGACGACCACTGGCCGACGCGGTGCCGTACCGCGGTTACATCAACTGGCTGCAGCAGCAGGACGCGAATGCCAGCGAAGGTTTCTGGCGTCAGCACCTGAGCCTGCTCGACGAGCCGACCTATCTGGCGGACGCGGTGACGCGCACCGGCAGTGGTCGCGGTCACCAGGCGCTGTACAGCCGTTTGGGCGCAACCCGCACCGAGCAGTTGAAAGCCTTTGCCCAGTCGCAGCAGGTCACCCTCAACACCTTGGTGCAGGGCGCGTGGCTGGTGCTGCTGAGCCGGTACAGTGGGCAGCGTTGCGTGGCGTTCGGCGCCACGGTGGCGGGGCGTCCGGCGAGTCTGCCGGCGTCGGAATCGATCCTCGGCCTGTTCATCAACACCTTGCCGGTGATCAAGGACGTGCCGGCCGAGCAAGCCGTGGGCGCCTGGTTGCGCGAGTTGCAGGATTTCAACCTGGAGATGCGCGAGCGCGAATACACCCCGCTGACCGACGTCCAGCGTTGGGGCGGGCGTGCCGGGCAGTCGCTGTTCGACAGCATCATCGTGTTCGAAAACCACCCGATCGATCAGGCGCTGCGCGAGTGGCGCGATGATTCGCTGAAGTTTGGCGAAATCAATAACTCGGGCCTGACCAACTTCCCGATGGACCTGATGGTCACCCTCGAAGACGGGCTGGTGATCGAGTACATGTTCCTGCGCGAACATTTTGATCTGGCGACTGTGGAAGGCATCCGCAGCAACATGGAAGGCCTGCTCACGGCCCTGGTTCAGGACGCCGGGCAGGCGCTGGGACGCATCGGTCTGCCGACCGGTCAAGTCTCGCCCGCGCCGGACGTTGTCGCGCAAGCGCAGACCACGCTGGTACACCAGCGCATTGCCGGGTGGGCCGCGCAGCGTGCCGAACAAACCGCAGTGATCTTCAATGAGCAGGCCTTCAGTTATGGCCAGATCGAAGCGCGGGCCAATCGTCTGGCGCATGCGCTGATCGCCGAAGGTGTCGGTCCGGAAGTGCGGGTCGGTGTGGCCCTGCCACGCAGCGAAAACATGATCGTCGCGCTGTTGGCGGTGCTCAAGGCCGGGGGGGCCTACGTGCCGCTGGACGCGACTTATCCGCGCGAGCGCTTGAGTTATCTGATGCACGATTCGGGCATCGCCTTGCTGCTCAGCGATTCGAGTCTGCGTCAGGTGCTGCCGACCCAGGCCAACCTGCATGTGCTGGAACTCGATCAACTGGACCTGCGCACTCAGCCGGATTCGGCGCCGCAGGTCGCGGTGCAGCCGGGCAACCTGGCCTACGTGATCTACACCTCCGGCTCCACCGGTCAGCCGAAAGGTGTCGGCGTGGCGCACGGGCCGCTGGCGATGCACTGCCAGGCGATCGGTCAGCGTTACGAAATGAGCGCGGCCGATTGCGAGTTGCACTTCATGTCATTCGCCTTCGACGGCGCGCATGAACGCTGGCTGACCACCCTGACGCACGGCGCGCGTTTGCTGATTCGTGACGACAGCCTGTGGACTGCGGAACAGACCTACGACGCCCTGCATCAGCACGGCGTGACCGTGGCCGCGTTCCCGCCGGTGTACCTGCAGCAACTGGCCGAACACGCTGAGCAGCACGGCAATCCGCCGCCGGTACGGATCTACTGCTTCGGCGGGGACGCGGTGCCGGTGGCGAGTTTCGAACTGGCCAAACGCGCACTGCAACCGCAGTACATCATCAACGGCTATGGCCCGACCGAAACGGTGGTCACGCCGCTGATCTGGAAGGCCGCGGTCGACGATCAATGCGGTGCGGCCTATGCGCCGATCGGCAGCGTGGTCGGCGAGCGCAGCGGTTATGTGCTCGACAGCGATCTCAACCCGCTGCCGGCCGGCATTGCCGGTGAGTTGTACCTGGGTGGTGCGTTGGCGCGCGGTTATCTGGGGCGTGCCGGTGGCACCGCCGAACGTTTCGTTGCCAACCCGTTCAGTGCCGATGGCAGTCGCCTCTACCGCACTGGCGACCTGGTGCGCCAGCGTGCCGACGGCACCGTCGATTACCTCGGGCGGATCGACCATCAGGTGAAAATCCGTGGTTTCCGCATCGAGCTGGGTGAAATCGAAGCGCGCCTCAAGCAGCAGCCGGGCGTGCGTGACGCCGCCGTGGTGGCCCGCGAGGGTGTCAGCGGCAAGCAACTGCTCGGCTACGTACTGGTCGCTGCCGAGACGCCGGCCGACGGTTTGGGCGAACGTCTGCGCGAGCAACTCAAGGCCAGCCTGCCGGATTACATGGTGCCGGCACACCTGATGGTGCTTGAGCGCATGCCGCTGACACCGAACGGCAAACTTGACCGCAAGGCCCTGCCGAATCCGGACGCTGAACAGCGCCTGGCCTACGTCGAACCGCGCACCGAGCTGGAAAAGGCCCTGGCGAAGATCTGGCAGGACGTGCTGAAAATCGAACGCGTTGGCCTCACCGACAACTTCTTCGAACTGGGTGGCGACTCGATCCTCAGCCTGCAAGTGGTTGCCCGCAGCCGTGTGCTCAAGGCTCAGGGCCTGAGCCTGAAACTGCGCGATCTGATGCAGAAACCGAGCATCGGCGAACTGGTAGCCAGTGTTCAGGGCACGGCGGAAAAAGCCTCCGGGTTGCTGGCGATGAACGCCGAGGTCAAGGGCGTGGCGCCGCTGTTCTGCCTGCACGCCGGTTTCGGCACGGTGTTCGACTACGAGCCGCTGGCGCGGCGCCTGAGCGGTCAACGCCAGGTGTTGGCGATTCAGTCGCGGATGCTGCTGGATCCGGCGTTCAACGACACCTCGCTGCAGGAAATGGCCAGTGATTACCTGGCGCAGATTCGCCAGAAACAGCCGCAGGGGCCGTATCACCTGCTGGGCTGGTCGCTGGGCGGAACGCTGGCGATGTTGATCGCCGCGCAACTAGAGCAGGCCGGGCAACAGGTCAAGTTTGTCGGGCTGGTCGACAGCTTCGTGCCGTCGGCGGCGGTCGACGCCGGGGCTGTCGATGACTGGCAAGCCGACCTGCGCGACTTCCTGCAGGTGACGCTGCCGGACGCCGCACCGGGCCTGCCCATCGATGGTGAAGAAACGCCGCACAACCTGCGTGCGCTGTTCCAGCGTGCCATGAGCGCCGAGCGCGGGGCGTCGACTTATGTGGCGCTGGGTGCCGAAGAACTGGCGCAGGTGTTCAGCGTGGCGCGCCGGCTCAAGCAGTTGTCGCTCAAGCTTGAGCGCTGTGCGCCGCTGACCGTCAACCCGACGTGCTGGTGGACCTTGGGTCGCGAAGCCGAGGCACTGGAGCTGGCGGCGCAACTCGACCAGCCGGGCATGGGCGGTGAATGGCTGGATTGCGGGCACTTCCAGATCCCGCGCGATGAAACTTTCCTGTCCGAGGCTGAAGAAATGCTCGGCCAGATCGTTGAATCAGTAGTCATGTCCTGAAACCTGCTGTGAAACCCAAGCAAAACCGATCGGGCGCTGCTGGCGCCCGATCGCTTTGGAGATTTGAATGTCATTGAATCCTGATATCGCCGCATTTCTGCAATTGGTCGGCAACGGCCGGGCCAGTGGCAAACGCGTCGGCATGCACGAGTTGAGCCCGAGCGAGGCCCGTGAACAGTTCGATCAGTCATCGTTGCTGATGGACGCCGGCGGTGAAGAACTGGCCGTGGTGGATGAGCTGCAATTGCCGGTGCGTGACGGTGCACTGTTGAACGCACGGATCTACAGCAATCATCCGTTGCAGGCGGGTGCCGGTCGTCCGGCACTGTTGTATTTCCATGGCGGCGGCTATGTGGTCGGCAGCCTCGACTCGCATGATTCGTTGTGCCGTGCGTTGGCCGCGCTAGCCGATTGTGTGGTGCTGTCGGTGGCGTATCGACTGGCGCCGGAACATCGTTTCCCGACAGCGGCCGACGACGTCCGCGATGCCTGGGACTGGCTGGTGGCGAGTGCTGCTGATCTGGGCATCGATGCGGCGCGGCTGGCGATTGCCGGCGACAGCGTCGGTGGCAGCCTGGCCACGGTGCTGGCTGCGCAACTGACGGATGCTGCTGTGCAGCCGCGTTTGCAGGTGCTGATTTATCCGGTTACCGATGCCAGTCGCACTACGCCTTCGATCGAGCGTTTTGCCGAAGGTTATCTGCTGGAAAAGGCTTCGCTGCAGTGGTTTTACGAGCACTATCAGCGTGATGCCAGCGATCGTCTTGATCCGCGTTTCTCGCCGTTGCTCGGCGAAGTCCCGGCCAATGTCGCGCCGGTGTTGATGGTGTTGGCCGAGTGTGATCCGTTGCACGATGAGGGGGTGGCTTATGCCCGGCATTTGCAGGCGGCGGGGGTTGCGGTTGACTTGCAGGTTTACGCTGGCATGACCCATGACTTCATGCGGATGGGGGCGATTGTTGATGAGGCTGAAGAGGCGCTGGGGTTGATTGCTGGGCGTTTGGTAGAGGTGTTTGCTTTGGCTTGACGGGGTGGGGGGTGAGTGGGTGAATATCCGTTGCTGCGGTAACGGCCGCCTAAGGTTCCGCCCTTACGGCGACTCACTTTTTTTACAAACGCCTAAAAAAAGTAAGCAAAAAAACGCTTGCTCCTACGTTCGGCCCGCTCGCTGGGGCTCGGGGTCCCTTCGCTCCGGGCTCCATCCGGGCGCAGCGCCTCCGGTTTGCTTCGCTGCACCTCCTCTCGCTGTGTTTGGCTGCGCCAAACGGTCGCTGCGCTCCCACCCCGGATGAATCCCTCCACTCAGCCTTCCGACGTCGCCTTACAGATCAACATCAAAAGCAGGCGAGCTGACACTCGGCCTATTGAGTGGTGCAGAGCACGGGATTCGGCTTTGGTTTTGTGGTGCTCTTGCCCCTCACCCCAGCCCTCTCCCGGAGGGAGAGGGGGCCAATTTTTGGGCTTTTCAAAATTGGTGTTCGACTCGGTATTTCACGTCGGCGCACCTCTCCCAAACACCGCGATCAGTTCCCTCTCCCTCCGGGAGAGGGCTGGGGTGAGGGGCTCTTGATCTGGCTTTTGATGTGGCTTTAGCTTTTGATCTTTTGCCCCTTCGGCAGGCCGAGCGTAGGTGTTCATCCGGGGGTTAGGCGCGCAGCGCCATGCGGCGAAGCCGCATACATCGAGAGGAGGTGCAGCGAAGCAAACCGGAGGCGATGCCCCCGGATGGACGCCGTAGCGAGGGAACACTGAGCCTAAGCGAAGTGCCGTACGCCGGGGCAAAGCCTTTTGGGTTACCTTTTCGGCGTCTGGAAAAGGTGACTCGCTGTAAGAGCGAAACCGCCAGCGGCAGCACCCGCAGAAACGGATATACACCCAAAACCCCAAGAGCCTGGTCGGCCCAAAGGCCGCCAAGTCCCCAAAAAAAACGCCAGCAAAATGCCGGCGTTTCAGTGAGCGCTAAACGTATTACCAGTTATAGGTCACGTCAGCAGTCATGGTCCGACCTTCGCCGTAGTAGCAATCGAGGGTACCGTTGCACGCGGCCACGTATTTCTCGTCGGTGAGGTTTTGCAGATTGGCTTGCAGTTTCACGCCTTTGACATGCAGCGGTGATTTCTCCAGGTCGTAAGAGACCATGGCGTCATACACGGTGTAGGACGGAATCTGGAACGAGTCCGACTCGTAATCCGAACCGTAGCTGCTGCGCACGTAACGGGCGCCCAGGCCCATGCCGAAACCGGCGAGGGCGGTGGAGATGTCGAAGTCGTAGTTGACCCACGCGGAGGCGGTCAGCGGTGGACGCATGGCCAGAGTGCGACCTTCGCGACCGTCGTTGTCTTTCTCCCACTTGGTCTGGTTACGCGACACCGCCGCCAGCACGCGCAGGTTGCGGGTGACGTTGACCTTGCCTTCCAGCTCGATACCGCGCGAACGCACGGAGCCGCTCTGGGTGCTGAAGCCCGGGTTGTTGAGGT
Organism: Pseudomonas sp. LAMO17WK12:I5; assembly: GCF_900215165.1. NCBI lineage: Bacteria > Pseudomonadati > Pseudomonadota > Gammaproteobacteria > Pseudomonadales > Pseudomonadaceae > Pseudomonas > Pseudomonas sp. LAMO17WK12:I5. The sequence goes on from NZ_OBDS01000006.1 coordinate 272,843, forward strand.
CGGTGGTCAGCATATTGTCTTGGTCGATCTGGTACGCCGACAGCTGGATGAAGCCGTCGATCGACTTCGGCTCGTACTTGACGCCGACTTCGTACTGCTTGCCGGTGGTCGGTTCGAAGGCGCCGCCGCTCATGTCGGTACCGGTTTGCGGCAGGAACGATTCGGCGTAGCTGATGTACGGCGTGATGCCGTTGTCGAACTCGTAGCCCAGGCCGGCACGCCCGGTGAACTTCTCGTCTTTCTGGTTGCTGTGGCCGCCGCTCAGCGGTTGCTTGTTGTCGGTTTCGGCGAAGTCATACCGACCGCCGAGGGTCAGGAACCACTGGTTCCAGCGCAGTTGATCCTGAGCGTACAGGCCGGTCTGGGTGATGGTGTTGTCCCATTTGTACGGCTGACGGAAATTGATCTGGCTGCCATACACCGGGTTGTACAGGTCCAGACCTGGAGCGGTGCGGTCGTACAGGCCGAGGAATTTCGAATTGTAGTGGTAGTAGTCCACACCCAGCAGCACAGTGTGCTCGACGTCGGCGGTGTGGAACTTGGCCTGGGCGATGTTATCGATGCCGTAGACCTTGTTGTGCTGCGACCAGTCCACCGCATAACGGCTCTGGTAGCTGCCGTCGTTGAGGCCGGTAACCGGGTTGGTCGGGAACGCATAACCGTGCAGCGGCGCCACGTACTGGTCGTTGATGTCGGCGTAACGCGCGTTTTGCTTCAGAGTCCAGACATCGTTGAGTTCGTGAGCGATCTCGTAACCGACGACGAACTGCTCGCGGTGGTACTTGTTCACGTCCGGCTCGCCGAGGAACAGGCTGCGGCTGATGCGCCCGGCCTGGCTGCGATGCACGGTGCCGTTGGCCGGCAGGCCTTGGGCTTCCGGTACATCGTGGTCTTTCTGGTACTGACCGAACACGGTGATGGTGGTCTGGTCGTTGGGCAGCCAGGTCAGGCTTGGCGCCAGCAGCATGCGGTTCTGGCTGGCGTAGTCGATGGCCGAGCCGCTGTCGTTGACCACACCGGTCAGGCGATAGAGAAATTCGCCTTGATCGTCGATCGGACCGCCGAGGTCGAAGGCACCGTACTTGCGGTCATAGCTGCCGCCACCGAGCTTCACTTCGTGCAGCGGGGTCGCGGTCGGACGCTTGCTGACCATGTTGACGATACCGCCCGGCTGGTTCTGGCCGTACAGCACCGAGGCCGGACCCTTGAGCACTTCAACGCGCTCCAGGGTGTACGGGTCGATCTGCAGCGAACCACCGGTGCTGCCGCCGCCGTAAGGCATGTGCAGGCCGTCGAGGTACAGCGGAGTAGGGGAGAAGCCACGGGACGTCGGTTCGTCGAAGATCTTCACCCGGTCCGAGAAACCGCCGCCGGTCATGCCCGGCGTGTATTGCAGGGCCTCGGTGACGGTCTTCGAGCCGCGCATCTTGATTTCGTCTTGAGTGACGACGTTGATGGTCTGCGGGATTTCCTTGAGCGACGAATCGGTCTTCGAACCGGTGGCGCTGCGCTTGGCGACGATCCCGTCGACCGGGCCCCAGGCCGATTCGGCGGTGGCGGAAATGCTGGTCGGGGCCAGATCGAGGCTGGCACCGCCGCTGCTGCGCGAACGCAAGGCGACGTTGTTGCCCTCGACGCTGTAGGCGATGTTGGTGCCTTGCAGCAGTTGCGCGATGGCGGCGGTCGGTTCCAGGTTGCCACTGACGGCGCTGCTGCGCAGGCCGCTGACTTCATCCGGGCTGTAAAGCACTTGGAGGTTGGTCTGGCGACCAAATTCCTGCAACGCGCTCCCCAGCGACTGTGCAGGAATATTGATCGCCACGGCGGCGGCCTGGGCCTGGCCGATCATCGGCACAGTCAGGGCCATGGCGCAGAACGCGGGCAAGGTGCAACGGAAGGAGCGGCGGATCAGCAGGGCCTTGGCGAGCGGGTGGAGTCCGTGCGGTGCGGGCATTGTTCTTCTACTCTTCAAAGTGTTGACTGAGAACTATTTCTATTAACTGTTAGTAAGACGTTGAGCCTTCCGAAAACCGGAAAGCTCAACGCAAATTTTTTACAAAATTTTCACAGTCAGGCGGGTTGCAGCTCAGTGACCACTTTGCCGGCGCTCATGCGCACCAGTTGGTCGGCGACATCGAAGTAACGATCGTCGTGGGAAATGACGATGATGGTCTTGCCCAGACGCTTCAGGTCCGGCAGCAGCTCGGTATAGAAAATCCGCCGGAAGGTCGGGTCTTGATCGGCGGCCCACTCGTCGAACACCAGCACCGGACGCTCTTCCAGCCAGGCGTTGATCAGGGCCAGACGCTTGCGCTGGCCGGTGGACAGGTCGGTGGTGGTGAACGAGCCGTCACGCACACTGACCTTGTGCGCAATTTCCAGGCGCTCCAGGTATTGGTTGGCGTCTTCCGGGATATGCGTATCGCCCTGAACCACGTCGTCGAACAGGTAATAGTCGGCGAAGATCGTGGTGAACAACTGACGGTAATCGTCGCGGTTGGCGGCATCGACGAGCTGCTGGTTGAGGCGGATTTCGCCTTGCTGTGGCGCGTACAGGCCCAGCAGCAACTTGATCAGCGTGGTCTTGCCGCAGCCATTTTCGCCGACGATGAAAATGATGTCGCCCTGTTCGATTTTCAGGTTCACCGGCCCCAGCCGGAACGGCTTGGCGCCTTCTACCGTCGGGAAGCTGTACGAGACATCGGTCAGTTCCAGGCTGTGCACTGGGGTCTTTTGGTGGCCCTGATCGCTGAGCAGCAGGTGCGGCTCTGGGGAGGAAAACTGTTCGGACAGATCGGCGATCCGGCGGAACGCGATTTGCGCGCGACTGACGATCGGCAGGGTGCCGATGATGTGTTCCAGCGGCCCTTTCATGTACAGCAGCACCAGCACGAAGCCGCTCATCACCGCTTTGTCGGCGCTCGGCCACAGCGATTGCAGGCCCAGCGCCAGGCCGATCACCACGAAGAACAGCATCGAACCCAAGGTCTTGGCGACCACAAAAATGTTCACCGAACGCACCTGCGTGTCGCAGATCTTGTCGGCCGTGCCTTCGATGCCCGAGACGAACATGCGATGCCGGCGCGGGCGGTGGATGCGCAGCTCCTTGGCGCCCTCGGCGACTGCGTGATAGTGCTTTTGCAACTCGTCTTCGTAGTCACGGGCCTTGAGGAAACCCTGCATGCCGCGCCCGCGTGCGATGTATTGAATGACCGTGCCGATCAGGATCGCCACCGCCATCATCAGGAACATCGGCCACGACAACATCGCCAGGTAGCCCATGCAACCGAGGGTAACAGTCAGGGAAATCGCCAGCGGCGCAAAGGCGAAAGCGAAGTCGCTGATGGTGTCGACGTCGTGGGTCAGCACCGGAATCAGCCGATGGCTGCGATAGCGCTCGATCTGCTCGATCGGCGCCGAAAGGACTTTCTCGCCCAGCTCTTTGCGCAATTTGGCGATGATGTGCTGGCCGACGAAATTGGTGCCGATGTCGGAAAAGATCGAGCTGGTCAGCGCCAGCAGGCACAGGCCGGCGAACACCGCGACCATCGTGCTGGTCAGTGCGCCCTCGGCGTGCAGCACGTTGTTGATGGTCGCCAGCAGCGCGGTGACGCTCAGGCCACCGACCATGCCGAGCAGGATCGACACGCTGACGATCAGTCGAAAGGGTTTGAGCAGGGCGAACAATTCATTGATCACCCCGCGTGTTGGTTTGCTCATGGAGGTTCCCTGCTTGAAGGAGCGGCGAACACCGGCACTGCGCGTGGGTTCGCCTGGATGACGTAGAGGGCGGTGGGCGCGCCATGGAGGATCGCGCCCACCTGTAGAACGACTGGCAGGACGGCTAATTTAGCCGGGCGATGGCGTTACAGATCGCGGGCGACCCGGAAGCCGATCCAGTCGCCACGGGTGTCGGTGTAGGTGGCGTTGCGGTTGCCCGAACGCGAGAACACCGGGGCCTCGCCCCAGTCGTTGCCACGGATGCGCCGCACTTCGCACTTGCCGCTCAGCCAGGCACTGCCATCGCTTGGCGCGCCAACGTAGTTCTCGTTGTAGCAATCGGCGGTCCACTCATAAATATTGCCGTGCATGTCGTAGACGCCGAAGGCGTTGGCCGGAAAGCTGCCGGCCGGCGCGGTGAAGTTGTAGCCATCGGCGGCGCCGTAAGTATTGGCGTGTTTGGCGATGCTGTATTCCTTGCCCTCGTCGAACGGGAAGGGGAAGGGCCCTGTGCTGCCGGCGCGGGCGGCGTATTCACGCAGCGACTCGCTGACCAGTCGATAGGGCTGGCCGGTCTTCTTCGACAGCCAGGCCACGTAAGCCTCGACTTCCGGGAAATCCATGCACACCGCCGGGTGCTTGTCGGTGTACTGCTTGCGCGGGTCGCTGCCCTGATAATCCGGGATCCCGGCCTTGCACGCGCGACCGGGGCGCGTGTCGCCGTCGGGCATCTTGTAGCCGCTGTCCTTGAGGTAGGCGTCCCACTCGCCGCGCAGAATCTGGAAACGGCTGATCGCCAGCGGTTTGGCAAACGTCACCGGGTGCAGCGGCCCTTCATCCGGCTCGCGGCCGACCTCATCCTCCGGGGTGCCCATGGTGAACGTGCCGGTGGGCAGCACGACCATTTCCGGGCAGTCCTTGCAGTCCTTGAACACCTTGCCCGGCGCAGGCAGGGTGGCGGCCTGCGCGGCACCCGGCAGCAGGCCGGCGGCGAGGGCGGTGAGCATCAGCGCCGGCAGCGCCTTCAAGGAAAATCGACGCAGTTCACTGTTCATTGCGAGTCTCGCTAAAAGGAAAAGGGGATCGCCCGGATTCAAAGGGCCTGGTCGAGCACGGCCAGCAAGCGGTCGATTTGCTCTTCGTCGTTGAGCAGCCCCGGCGCGGTGCGAATCACCGGGCCGACGTCGCGGTGCACGGCATCGGCCACCACGCGGTTGGCCATCAGGTGCGCGGCAATCTTGTCGCTGTCCTTGCCCTTGACCCGGAAGAAGGTGAAACCGGCGGACAGTTCGGGGCTCAGTGGCGTCACCAGTTCGATCTGCGGACGCTGCTGCAGGCGTTGTTTCAGGTAGCTGTTGAGCGCGTGAATGCGCGCCTCGACCTCGGCCTTGCCCAGCTCAAGATGCAATTTGAACGCTTCGTCCAGCGCCCAGCGGTGCTCGAACGAGTGGTAGCCGCCGGGCGTCATGGTGGTGGAAAACGCCGTGGCTTCGGAGAACGTCGGAATGATCGGGGTGACGTATCTGACCTCGGCGAAGCGGCTGCAGACGATGCCGGTGCCACGTGGGCCGAACATCCACTTGTGGGTGCCGGCGATGAAGAAGTCGCAGTTCATCTGCGCGAAGTTCAGGTTGTCCACGCCGAAGCCATGCACCCCGTCGACCACGTAAACGATGCGGTCAGCGTCGCTGCGACCGCGGTTGTGCTGGTCGACGATGGCGCCGATTTCACCGATGGGCAGTTTCATGCCGCTGCCCGAATGCACCCAGCACATGCCCAGCACCCGGGTTTCGGGGCGGATGGCGCCGTCGATGGCAGCAAGGATTTCTGCCTTGCTGGCGCTGTACGAATCCTTGAACAGGCGAATTTTGCGCACCCGGGTGCTGTCGCGTTCGCTACGCAGGGCGAGGATGGTGTGGGTCGCGTAGTGCTCGTGCTCGGTGGTGAGGATTTCCTGATCGGGGCGCACGTGCACGCCGCCGTAGATCGTCGCCAGACCTTCGGTGGTGCTGCCGGTCAGGGCGATCTGTTTGGCGTCGGCTTGCAGGTAGCGTCCGGCCCAGACCCGCACGTTCTCCTCGCGCTGTTCGATCACGCCGAGGTCCCAATCCATGGCCAGGCCGGGATTTTTGTCGAGGGCGGCGCGGTGTCGTTCAATCGCCTCGCGCACCGGTTTCGGGTGCGAGGTGATCAGAAAGTTGGAGAAGTGCAGATACGCTGGATCCTGATCGAACAGCTGCTGCAACCGCGTCCACTTGTTGCCGGTCGCGGGCGCGGCGTTCGCGGCACAGGCGACATTCGGCAGGCTCGCGCCCAGTGGCAGCGCCGCCGCGAGAATCCCCGCCTGCTTCAAGAACTCACGACGATTGCTCATGGCTGGGCAGTTCCCGGCGCAGCGGCCAGTGCCGGTTTCGCGGCTTTCTCGACCTGATCCCAGACCCGCAGGAAGTTGCCGCCCCAGAGCTTGGCGATGTCCGCTTCGGAGTAACCGCGTGAGATCAGTTCGGCGGTGACGTTACGGATTTCGCCGACGTTCTCGAAACCTTTGACGCCGCCACCTTCGTTGAAGTCGGAGCTGATGCCGACATGGTCGATGCCGATCTTGCGCACGGCGTAATCGATGGCATCGCCCAGATCCTTGAGGCTGGCTTTCGGCTCTTCTTCAAGGATGCCGTACAGGCGGCTGGCGTACTGACCAAACTTCTGCTCGGACCACGCCGCAATGATCGGGTCGCCCGGCATCAGCGCCATCGCCAGGTTCGGCAGCGGCGGCAGGTCGAAGTCCTTGCGCATCTCGTTGAGCTTGTCCTGGGTTTGCTGGGTGAGCGGACGCAGGTACTGCGAGAACGCGACGATCTGCACCACGCCGCCGCTGTTTTTGATCAGCTGCATTTCCTTGTCGCTGAGGTTGCGCGGGATGTCGACCATCGCACGGGGCGCCGAATGCGAGGCCACCAGCGGCGTGCGGCTCAGCTGCGCAACTTGTTCGAGGGCTTTGGTCGACATTTGCGAGACGTCGATGATCACGCCCAGATCGTTGAGGCGCTTGACCGCCTGCTTGCCCAGATCCGAGAGACCGTCGAGGGCGTCCGGCGAATCATTGAGGAATGGCAGCGGCCGCGACGAATCCGCCCAGTCGTTGTTGCCGATGTAGCTGAAACCGAACATGCGCATGCCGCGCGCGGTCCACAGGTCCAGCAGGTTGAGGTCGTGGCCCAGCGGATAGGCGTTGAGCATGCTGATGAAAATCGCGAATTTGCCTTCGCCGTGCAAGCGCCGGAAGTCATCGGGTGTGTAGGCGATGGCCACCTGATTGGGGTAGTCGCGAACCATCCCGGAGATGATCTTGAAGCGGATTTCCTGCTGATTGCGCGCCTCGTCGACGAAGCCGGGTGTCGGCTTGTGCGGAGCGTTCGGGCCGTTCCACATTTCCGGCCAGCCGAAGATGGTCAGCGCGGCGCCGGACAGGCGCCCGCGGTTGGCCTTGGCGAGGTCGAACTGGCCGTCGCCGTCCTTGTCGGCTTCGTGGCCGTCAGTGCCGAAATTTTGCGTCAGGCTGACATGGCTGTCGAAAGAGAGCATGCGTTCGTGCAGCTCATCGGCCTGCTTCATGACTTTGGCCGGGTAGCCGAGGTCGTCCTTGAACCAGTGATGCCACACGGCAAAGCCTGCGCCGGCGCTGATCGCCAGGGCCAACGGCAGGCCGATGAATAGAGCCTTTTTCGAACGTGGTTTTGTCATTGCCATCTCAGTCAGGTTCGCCATCGAGGTGCAGGCGCGGGGGCCTTCGCTATCTGGGAAGAACGAGTGGTTGGCGGCAAAATTTAAGCCTGGTGCTGTGGCGAGGGGATTTATCCCCTCGCCACGGGTCATCAGCGCCTGGCGCGTTAAATTTGCCGCGGCAACAAACGTTCTAGCTTGGATAAAGCCTGCTTCATGGCTGACACAGGTAGGGCAATGAAGATTTCTCGACGATGGTTCATGGCGGGCCTGGCGCTGACCGGCGCTGCCGTGCCTGCGGCGTATTTCGGGCATCGTGAATGGACGAAGCCGGACCCGACGATCACCCCGGGTGAAGCGTCTTTCGACGTCGCCGATATGGCCGGGCAGCGCCTGGCGAATGCGTTGCGCGGGGTGTGGGATATCCGTTTCGAAGGTGCCGATGCCGGCCTCGAAGGCTTGCCGCTCAAGGGTCTGCAAGTGTTTCTCGACATCGGCCAGAAGGGGCGCGGCGTGTGCGGTTTTCTCGACACGCCCGAGCGCCTGCGTTCCGCTGAAATACCGCGTTATCGAATTCTGGGCGACCTCGCGAAAGCCGATGCGGCGAAACTGAGCTGGCGCCTGATCGGCGCTGACGGTCAGATCAGCTATGAGCTGGAGATGATCCTCGATGAGGTCTGGGCCGACTTCGGCAATGCCGGCAGTGGCACGCTCAGCGGCAAGGCCTTGCGCCTGGATCGGTCGCTGGCCTTGCCGGCGCAGGACAATCGCTTCGTCGCCGTCAAGCGGCTGTTTCCCGAAGCGCGCGAGCGCACGCCGCTCAACCCGACGTTGCTGGCGTGGTTGATCTCTCCCGAGCATCGCCTGTTTCACCAGTTGTGGCATGCGACCCGGGACAAGTGGCACAAACTGCCCGAGGACAAACGCGAGGCCTTGCGCGGCATCGGCTGGCAGCCCGGCCCGCGCGACAAGGAGCGCGATGCCCGTGGCCCGCGCAAGGATCGCAATGGCTCGGGCGTGGACTTTTTCTTCATGCACCGGCACATGCTCGGGACGGCGCGTTCGATGCAGGATCTGCCATCCTGGGCGTTCTTCCCGCTGCCGCAGCCGGAGCTGATCCGCGACCGCGTTGGCTTCGCCCGCTATTTCGACAACCACGACGGCACGGCCTTGCCACCGACCTGGACGGCGGCGGGTGATGACGAATTCAGTCAGTGGGTCAGCGACATCAAGACTGCCGAGACCTACGAAAGCAACTTCCAGGTCTGGGAATCGCAGTACCGCGATCCGGCGTACCTCGCCCGGCTCACCCTCGGCCAGTTCGGCTCCGAAGTCGAGTTGGGTCTGCATGACTGGCTGCATATGCGCTGGGCCTCTGTGCCGCGCGATCCGTCCAACGGTCAGCCGGTGCCGTTTGCCCGCGATCCGGCGGACTTCGCGGCGCGTTGGTACAACGCCGAAAACGATTTCCTCGGCGATCCGTTTTCTTCCCACGTCAACCCGACGTTCTGGCATTTCCATGGCTGGATCGACGATCGCATCGAGGACTGGTTCCGCGCCCACGAGCGGTTCCATCCGGGCGAAGTCACGCGGCTGCAGGTCAATGGCGTGCCATGGTTTGCCCCGGGGCGTTGGGTGGAAGTCGACGACCCATGGCTCGGGCCGATCACCCATGGCTGCAGCACCACGCCGGGTTTGCAGATGGGCAAGTCGGTGGAGATGGATCCGGAAACCATGAAGCTGGCGCTGCGCATCACCTTCATCACCGACGAGGAAAAACTCGCCGGCCTGTTCCGCCGCGTGCCGCAACGGCCATGGTATGCGCGCAATCTGAAGCCTAAAACCAGCCCGACTTGAGGGCTGCGTCATCGATCATTCGCGAGCAGGCTCGCTCCCACGGGTTCAGGTGTCAGCCCACAATGTCCGGGCTGACTTCTACATGAGAACGCATTCTTACTGATGGAACGCGTTCAAATGTGGGAGCGAGCCTGCTCGCGAAGGCGATCTGTCAGTCGCCGCAATTACAAGGTCTGCCACCCGCCACCAAGCGCCTTGTACAGCGCAATGCTCGCCTGCATCCGCGCCAGGCGCAGTTGCACGCTCTGGTCCTGCGCTGCGTACAAGGTGCGCTGGGTTTCGAGGACAGTCAGCAAGTCTTCAGCGCCGGCCTGGTAGCGGCTCTGCGCGATGTCGAATGCGGTCTGCGCCTGATTCAGTTCTTCGTTCTGCCACAACCGCTGCTCATCCAGGCGGCGAATGCTATTGAGCGCTTTTTCCACATCGGCGAAACCGTTGATGATCGCCCCACGGTAAGTTTCCAGCAGCTCTTGCTGGCGCGCAGAGGCCTTGTCGCGTTCAGCGCCGAGGCGACCGTTATTGAAAATCGGTGCGACCAGTCCGGCGGTCAGGTTGTAGAAAGGGCTGCGGATCAAATCGTCGAACTGATTGGCGCCCGAGCCGAGTTGGGCGGTCAGGGTCAGTGCCGGCAACATGGCCGCGCGAGCGACTTTGACGTCAGCTTCGGCGGCGGCCAGTTGGGCTTCGGCGCGTGCGATGTCCGGACGATGCGTGAGCAACTCGCTGGGCACGCCAGCGGCGATGTCTGGCCATTGCAGGTGCTCGAAGGACTCTGTCGCCGACAGTTGCTGCACCGGTCGGCCGAGGAGGGCGGCGAGGCTGATCAGCGCGTCCTGGGCTTGCTGTTGCAAGCGCGGCAATTGCCATTGCTGGGCGGCGACCAGGCTCTTCTGTTGCGCCAGTTCCAGCGCGGTGGCTGAGCCTGAATCAAACCGCGTCTGCACCAGTTTCAGCACGCTTTGCGCGTTGGCCAGATTGAGTTCGGCGATGCGGCTCTGCTCGCGTAGCGACAAGGTTTGCGCATACGTGCTGGCAACGCCGCTGAGCAATGTCAGTTCTACCGTCGCCCGGTCGAATTCGCTGGCCTGCAGAGCGAACTGCGCACTGTCGCGAGACGCGCGTTTGCCGCCCCAGAAATCGATTTCGTAGGTGGCGCTCAGGTTGGTATCGAAATAGTCCACCGCCTTGTTGCTGCTGTTGGCATCGAGTTGGCTGTAGCCATTGCCGCGCAGCAGTTTCTGCCGATTGGCATTCAGACCGGCCTTGACCTCCGGCAACTGTGAGCCGCCAGCGATGACGGTGGCCGCCTGCGCCTGATGCACTCGAGCAGCGGCGGCCGCGAGGTCGAAACTGCCGACGCGAGCCTGTTCGATCAGACGATCCAGTTCCGGGCTGCCAAATTGCGTCCACCACTGCGGGTTGTTGCGGGCAACGCTGGCGCCATGGGGCGACTGCCAGGCAGTTGGCGTTTGCACGCCACTGTCCGGGCGCTGAACGGGACTGCCGCAGGCACTGAGGATCAGGCACACGGTCAACAGGCTGAGGCGCGGTTTCATAGATCGATCATTCACTGGTAAGGGCCGTGACCGGGTCGAGCCGGGCAGCTTTGCGGGCAGGCATGAAGCCGAAGACAACACCGGTGACCAGGGCGCAGCCGAACGCGCCGAGTACCGCCATCAAGGAAAAAGCCACGGCCACTTCGCTGAGGATCAGCACGCCGCCTACGATCAGCGCCAGGGCGATGCCGGCAATGCCGCCGACCACCGAGAGCATCACCGCTTCGGTGAGGAACTGCCGGAGGATGTCGCGCTGACGTGCGCCGGTGGCCATGCGAATGCCGATCTCGCGAGTCCGCTCGCGCACGGTCATGAGCATGATGTTCATCACGCCGATGCCGCCGACCAGCAGCGAAATCGCCGCAATCGAACCGAGCATCAGCGACAGGGTGTTCTGGGTGCGCGCCTCGGCCTGGATCATCGCGGCGTTGTTGGTCAGTTCGAAATCCTTCTTGCCGTTGTGCAGGCGCAGCATCAGTTGCTCGATGGCCTGCTCGGTGTCTTTGACCTTGCGCGCGTCGGCGGCGGCGATGGCCACGTATTCCGGATTGCGCGTGCCGAACAGCCGAACGCTGGCCGCCGAATAAGGGATGGCGATGCGGTTATCACTGTCGGAGTCGCCGGAGCTGGCGCCTTTTTCCGCAAGCACGCCGACCACCTGGAACGGCACATTCTCGATCAGGATGAATTGGCCGATCGGGTTCGGCACATCCTTGAGCAGTTTGCTGCGGACTTTGTGGCCGATCACCGCGACGGCTGCAGCATTCTGCTCATCGGCCTCGGTGAAGTAACTGCCTTGCACCACCGGCCAGTTGAAGATCACCGGGAAGTTGGTGTCGTTGCCACCGACGTAACTCAGGTGGTCGGCATTACCGTAACGTACGCCGGCCTCGGCGCCGTTGACCGGCATGATCCGCTGCACTTGCGGCAGGCTGGCCAGCGCGTGCACATCGTCGAGGGTGATGATCCCCGGCGGCGTGCGCGGGTTGGGCGCCGAGCCGCTCAGATAAATGATGTTCGAACCGAACGCGCCCATCTGCGCCATCACTTGGCGTTTGCTGCCTTCACCGACCGCCAGCATCACCACCACCGACGCCACGCCGATGATGATCCCGAGCAGGGTCAGCGCTGTGCGAAAGCGGTTGATCCACATCACCCGCCACGCCGCGTGCAGGGCATCGACCAGTTCACCTTTCCACGCGCCAGTGGCTTCGGCGCCGTCGGCCAGACGCTGGCGCAGATCCACCGCTTGCAGCGCGCCGGGGTTGGCGCTGGTCTGGGCGTGGGGATTGTCGCGGGCGCTGTCGCTGATGATCAGGCCGTCGCGGATTTCGATGATGCGTTTGGCTCGGGCTGCGACTTCGCGATCGTGGGTGATGAGGATCACCACGTGGCCCTGACTCGCCAGTTCGTCGAGCAGCGCCATCACCTCTTTGCCGCTGTGGCTGTCGAGGGCGCCGGTGGGTTCGTCGGCGAGGATGATGTGGCCGCCGTTCATCAACGCCCGGGCAATCGACACCCGTTGCTGCTGGCCACCGGACAACTGATGCGGGCGGTTGCCGGTGCGCGAGGCCAGACCGAGGCGGTCGAGCAGGGCAGCGGCGCGGGCGTGACGTTCGGCGGCCGGGGTGCCGGCATAGATCGCCGGCATCTCGACGTTTTCCTGGGCCGAGCCGGACGGAATCAGGTGATAGCCCTGGAACACAAATCCAAAGGCTTCGCGACGCAGCCAGGCCAGCTCGTCGCTGTCGAGGCTGGCGACGTTTTCCCCGGCAAAGCGATACTCGCCGGAGGTCGGCCGGTCGAGGCAGCCGAGGATGTTCATCAGGGTCGATTTGCCGGAGCCGGAAGCGCCGACAATCGCCACGAATTCACCAGCGTGAATCGACAGGTCGATGCCGCGCAACACGTGAACTTCAGGCGCGTCACCGCCGCCGTAGGATTTGCGAATGTCCTGCAGATCGATCAGAGGCGTTTGCATTCAGCCTCCGCTGCCGTCGACCGGGCCGATCAACAGGTGATCGCCTTCGTTGAGGCCGTCGACAATCTGCACCTTGAGCCGGTCGCTGATGCCGGTGCGTACCTCGCGTTGCTGAATCTCGCCGTTGGCCGCCACCACCTGCGCGGTTTGCAGGTTGGCCGTGGTGCTGCCCTGCAACGCGGCGACCGGCGCGGTGAGCACGCCTTTGGCCTGATTGGCGACGAAAAACACCTGAGTGGTCATCTCGGCCATCAAGGCGTTGTCGGCGTTATCGACGTCGAGCAAAACCGTGTACAGCACAACGCGGGCGCTGCCGCTTTTACTGCTGCTGGCTGGGCTGCCGCCGCCCTGGCTGGTCTGGTCCAGCGGCTTGGGCGGCACCGGCAGAATCTGCCGCACGGTGCTGCTCCAGCGCCGCTGGCCGCCGCTGAGGGTGGTGAAGTAGGCGGTCATGCCCGGTTTGACGTGACCGATGTCAGCCTCGGAAACCTCGGCCCACACGGTCATCGGTGACAGCTTGGCGATGCGCAGGATCAGCGGCGTCTGCTGTTGCGCGTTGAGGGTCTGGCCTTCGCGGGCGTCGAGGGCAACCACGGTGCCGGCCATCGGCGCGTAGATCCGCGTGTAGCCGAGTTCGGCCTGATCGCTGCGCAGGCTCGCTTCGGCCTGGCGGATCTGTGCCTGGAACATGTCGACGCGGGCCTGAGTGGCTTTCAGTTCTGCACGGGCGGTTTGCACGTCTTCTTCACGGGTGGCGCCGCCGGCGGCGAGATTCTGCTGACGCTGATACTTCTGCCGCGCCAGTTCATGCTGGGCGCGCTGCTCCTGCAATTGCGCCTTGAGGTTTTCGATGGAGAAGCGTCCGGCGTCGAGTTTGGCCTTCTGCGTGGACGGATCGATTTCCACCAGCAGTTGACCTTCCTTGACCACGTCACCGACTTCGACGTGGATTTTCTGGATCTGCCCGGAGGCCTGCGCACCGACATCGACATATCGGCGCGGTTGCAGGGTGCCCAGCGCAGTGACGCTGCTTTCAATGTCGCCGCGGCTGACTTGCACGGTGGCGAAGCGCTCGCGTCCCGGAGGCATGATTTGCCATGCGGCGTAGGCAACAACAGGAATCAGACAAAGGACTGCGAGCAGGGCGCGTCGAGCGGGGCGGGGACGTTTCATGCAGGGTTCCGGCCAGTGGAATTCGGCCCGTCGTCCGGCTGCACGCCACAGCGCGCAGCCGCAGAACGCTGTCGCAGGGCGCGACAGACACGGGGAGCTGTCCTGTAAACGATGAATGCGCGGGGGAATTTAAGCGAAGACACAGGATGTTACAGGTATGGAACGGCACTATTTAGCGGGCAACGACAAACGCCACTTTAAATCTATATGAGAATTACTATAAATTACGCACCTCAGTTGCCACTATCTTGCTACCCGTGTTCGCGGGCCGTCGATCAGTGTGCTCAAGGATCGAATCCGCATCGATGCGGCCGGGAGTCATGTTGGAAAACTACTATCGCGAGCTGGTGTGTTTCCTGAACGCCAAGCTCGGCAACCGTCAGGTCGCCGAAGATGTGGTGCATGACGCTTATGTGCGGGTTCTGGAACGCTCCAGCGACACGCCCATCGAGCAGCCCCGGGCCTTTCTTTATCGCACGGCGTTGAATCTGGTGATCGACGATCATCGGCGCAACGCCTTGCGCCAGGTCGAGCCACTGGAAGTGCTCGACAGCGAAGAGCGCTATTTCACCCCGTCGCCCCATGGCACTCTCGATCACGGCCAGCGTCTGGAGATGCTCCAGCGCGCACTGGCGGAATTGTCGCCGCTGTGCCGCGACAGTTTTCTGCTGCGCAAGATCGAAGGCCTGTCGCACCCGCAGATTGCCGAACAGCTGGGAATTTCCAAGGCACTGGTGGAAAAACACATCGTCAATGCGATGAAGCATTGCCGTCTGCGCATCAAGCAATGGGATGCCCATTGAGCCGCCATCGCTAAATTTTATTTCACTGTCCTCGTTCCTACTCAACAGACGACCTGCTGTCCTGCTCAAGGCCAGTCGGGTCACTTAGGCTCTCCTTTCCCCTTGTTGAGGGGTTCATCCAGAGGACACTGGAAATGACTCAGGCAATTGCATCGCCCATCGTTCACGACCTGATCGGCGTCGGTTTCGGCCCTTCGAACCTGGCGCTGGCCATCGCTCTGCAAGAGCGCGGCCCGACCCACGGCGAGCTGGATGTGCTGTTCCTCGACAAGCAGGCCAACTACAGCTGGCACGGCAACACCCTGTCGACCCAAAGCGAATTGCAGATTTCCTTCCTCAAGGATCTGGTGACCCTGCGCAACCCGACCAGCCCGTACTCGTTCGTCAATTACCTGAAGGCCCACGGCCGTCTGGTCGACTTCATCAACCTCGGCACCTTCTACCCGTGCCGCATGGAGTACAACGACTACCTGCGCTGGGTTGCCGGGCAGTTCACCGAGCAGAGCCGCTATGGCGAAGAAGTGCTGACCATCGAACCGGTGCTGCACAACCATCAGGTTGAGGCGCTGCGCGTGATCTCTCGCGACAGCGAAGGCCAGCAGTTGGTGCGCACTGCGCGTTCGGTGGTGGTCAGCGCCGGCGGCACACCGCGTATTCCGGAGGCGTTCAAGGCGCTGAAGGGCGACAGCCGCGTGTTCCACCACTCGCAGTATCTGTCGCAGATGGCCAAACAGCCGTGTGTGAACAACCAACCGATGAGCATCGCGATCATCGGCGGCGGGCAGAGCGCGGCGGAAGCCTTCATCGATCTGAACGATTCGTTCCCGTCGGTGCAGGTCGACATGATCCTGCGCGGCTCGGCGCTCAAGCCTGCGGACGACAGCCCGTTCGTCAACGAAGTGTTCTCGCCGGAGTTCACCGATCTGGTGTTCCAGCAAAACAGCGCCGAGCGTGAGCGGCTGGTCAACGAGTACCACAACACCAACTACTCGGTGGTCGACATCGACCTGATCGAGCGCATCTACGGCATCTTCTATCGGCAGAAAGTCTCGGGCATTGCCCGTCATGCGTTCCGTACCCTGACCACCGTCGAGAGCGCCACCGCCACCGAACGCGGCATCGAACTGGCGGTGCGCAACAACGCCACCGGCGAAGTCACCGTGCGTATCTATGACGCCGTGGTCCTGGCCACCGGTTACGAGCGGCAGATGCACCGCAAACTGTTGGCACCGCTGGAAGAATACCTCGGTGATTTCGAGGTCGATCGCAACTACAAACTGATCACCGACGAACGCTGCAAGGCCGGTCTGTACATGCAGGGCTTCTGCCAGGCCAGCCATGGCCTGAGTGATACGTTGCTGTCGGTGTTGCCGGTGCGTGCTGACGAGATTGCCGGCTCGCTGTATGAGCATGGCAAGAACCGTGGGCATCGTTCGGTGGCGGATCTGTTGTTGGCGACCGCCAGCTGAATCTGCTTTGCCTGATACACCGCCTTCGCGAGCAGGCTCGCTCCCACATTGGCTCTCTGTTGACCACAAAATCTGTGTTCAATGAAGATCCCCCTGTGGGAGCGAGCCTGCTCGCGAAGGGGCCCTTCAGCAATACCGCAAAACTCATTCCTGAACCCTTCCTGAACATCCCCGACACACCTTCTTTCACGGGTTTACTCTCGAATCATCGAGGCGTAAGCTTCGCGCGTTTTCATCAATAGCGGAGACCCACAGTGGGTACTTGTTCGAGTGACAGTTGTCGGCCGGTCTCGGTAACCGGCAGATTCTCGGCAAGATAACGCGCAGCCTTTCTCTGCCGTTGTCTCGCCGTAAAGCGAGCAGCGGCATCCCGATCATGGTCAGTTGAGACCATGTCCCGACGTCCTTCTCATCGACACTGAAAGTGTGTGGTTTCGACCGTGTGGTCGCGATCGCAAACCTATCGACACGCCTGTCCTTTGTGATCGGCGCGCCAAGCCTTGCCGTGCCGGATTTTCCGGCGTACGAGGCGCGGTCGTACCTGCTCGACGGTTTCCCGGCTGACCATAGGGGCAACAGCCATGAAACTTACGCTCAAGGAATTTTTCGCAGGCTTCCTGCGTACACGCCACATCGCCCGGCACTTCCGCCGTCTGGCACTGCTGGAATCGATCACCGACACCACGGCCAGCCGTGAAGTGCCGCCCACCCTGGCCAACACCCTGGTCGATGCGGCCCATCGCGACAGCGGTGAACTGCTGTCGTCACTGGGTACTCACACCGACGGTTTGACTGACTTTGAAGTCGACGCCCTGCGTGCGCAGTACGGCCTCAACGAAGTCGAGCACGAGCAGCCGCTGCCATGGTGGACCCACCTGTGGCACTGCTACAAAAACCCGTTCAACCTGCTGCTGACCCTGTTAGCGGTGATTTCGTGGCTGACCGAAGACCTGAAAGCCGCCACGGTGATTTTCTCCATGGTGGTGCTGTCGACGCTGCTGCGCTTCTGGCAGGAAAGCAAATCCAACCAGGCCGCCGACGCGCTCAAGGCGATGGTCAGCAACACCGCCACGGTGATGCGCCGCGACGAGCCGCGCGTCGAACTGCCAATCAAGCAACTGGTGCCGGGCGACCTGATCGTGCTGTCCGCCGGCGACATGATTCCTGCCGACTGCCGGGTGCTCAGCGCCAAGGACCTGTTCGTCAGCCAGGCGGCGATGACCGGTGAATCGATGCCGGTGGAAAAATTCGCCCGTCAGGCCGACCGCGACACGCGCAATCCGCTGGAGCTGGAGAACATTCTGTTCATGGGCACCAACGTGGTGTCCGGTACGGCGGTGGCGGTGATTCTCACCACCGGCAACAGCACCTATTTCGGCGCGCTGGCGCAGCGGGTCGGCGCGACTGACCGCGCGGTAACCTCGTTCCAGCTGGGCGTGAACAAAGTCAGCTGGCTGCTGATCCGCTTCATGTTCGTCATGGCGCCGCTGGTGCTGTTCATCAACGGTTTCACCAAGGGCGACTGGACCGAAGCGCTGCTGTTCGCGCTGTCGATTGCCGTGGGCCTGACCCCGGAAATGCTGCCGATGATCGTCACCTCGACCCTGGCCAAAGGTGCGGTGTTCCTGTCGCGCAAAAAGGTCATCGTCAAGCGTCTGGACGCGATCCAGAACTTCGGCGCCATGGACGTGCTGTGCACCGACAAGACCGGCACCCTGACCCAGGACAAGATCTTCCTCGCGCGCAATGTCGACGTCTGGGGTGAAGACTCCGATGACGTGCTGGAAAAGGCCTACCTCAACAGCTACTACCAGACCGGGCTGAAAAACCTGCTCGATGTGGCGGTGCTGGAACACGTGGAAATCCATCGTGAACTGAAGGTCGGCACGGCGTTTCGCAAGGTCGATGAGATCCCGTTCGACTTCAATCGCCGGCGCATGTCGGTGGTGGTCGAGGGGCGTGGCGAGCCGCATTTGCTGATCTGCAAAGGTGCGGTGGAAGAAGTGCTGGCGGTGTGCACCCGTGTGCAGCACGGTGACGTCGAGGAAGCCTTGAGCGATGAATTGCTGACCCGGATTCGTCAGGTCACCGCAGCATTCAACGCTGAAGGCTTGCGCGTGGTGGCAGTGGCTGCCCGCTCGATGCCGGAAGGTCGCGACACTTACAGCCTGGCCGATGAGCAGGAACTGACGCTGATCGGTTATGTGGCCTTCCTCGATCCACCGAAGGAAAGCACCGCACCGGCGCTCAAGGCGCTGGCCGAGCACGGCGTCGCGGTCAAAGTGCTGACCGGTGACAACGAACTGGTGACCGCGAAGATTTGCCGCGAAGTCGGTCTGGCACAACAGGGCTTGCTGCTGGGCAACGATGTCGAGCGCATGAGCGACGCCGAGCTGGCGGTGGCGGTGGAGAAAACCAACGTGTTCGCCAAGCTGACGCCGTCGCACAAGGAGCGCATCGTGCGCATCCTCAAGGGCAACGGGCATGTGGTCGGCTTCATGGGTGACGGCATCAACGACGCCCCGGCGCTGCGCACCGCCGACATCGGGATCTCGGTAGACAGTGCGGTGGATATCGCCAAGGAAGCCGCCGACATCATCCTTTTGGAGAAGAGCCTGATGGTGCTGGAGGAGGGCGTGCTCGAAGGGCGCCGCACCTTCGCCAACATGCTCAAGTACATCAAGATGACCGCCAGCTCCAACTTCGGCAACGTGTTCTCGGTGCTGGTCGCCAGTGCGTTCATTCCGTTCCTGCCGATGCTGCCGATGCACCTGCTGGTACAGAACCTGCTCTACGACATTTCACAGATCGCGATTCCGTTCGACAACGTCGACAAGGAGATGCTGAAGAAGCCGCAGCGCTGGCAGCCGGCGGATGTCGGGCGCTTCATGCTGTTCTTCGGCCCGATCAGTTCGATCTTTGACATCCTGACGTTCGCCTTGATGTGGTATGTGTTCGATGCCAACACCCCGGATCACCAGACGCTGTTCCAGTCCGGCTGGTTTGTGGTGGGGCTGCTGACCCAGACGCTGATCGTGCACATGATCCGCACGCCGAAGATTCCGTTCCTGCAAAGCCGTGCAGCGATGCCGTTGCTGGTGATGACCGGGATCATCATGGCGGTCGGGATCTTCCTGCCGATGGGGCCGCTGGCCAACTACTTCAAACTGCAGGCGCTGCCGTCGATGTACTTCGTGTTCCTGCCGATGATCCTGCTGGCGTACATGGCGCTGACCCAGGCGGTGAAAGGCTTCTACATCCGCCGGTTCGGCTGGCAATAACAACAGGACAACGCTGTTCCCTCTGTAGGAGTGAGCCTGCTCGCGATGGCAATCCGTCAGTCAAAATTTCAACGACTGACACACCGCTATCGCGAGCAGGCTCACTCCTACAGGGGATTCGGATGTTTTCAAGGACAAGACTATGCAAGCCATCAACAACCTCAACCTGACTTCTTTGCTCGACACGCTGGTCAGCCTCAGCGCAGCGTTCATCCTCGGTGGCCTGATCGGTTTCGAGCGCCAGTACCGGCAACGCACCGCCGGCCTGCGTACCAACGTGCTGGTGGCGGTCGGTGCGGCGATTTTCGTCGACATGGCCAACCGTCTCGGCGGTGCTGAAGGCGCGGTGCGGGTGGTCGCCTACGTGGTCTCCGGCATCGGCTTTCTCGGTGCCGGGGTGATCATGCGCGAAGAAGGCAACGTGCGCGGCCTCAACACCGCCGCGACCTTGTGGACGTCAGCCGCTGTCGGTGCCTGCGCCGGTGCCGACCTGCTGGCCGAAGCGGTGCTCGGCACGCTGTTCATTCTGGCCGCCAACACCTTGCTGCGGCCGATCGTCAACAACATCAACCGCCAGCCACTGGACGTGGTCTCGGCCGAAGTCACCAACATTGTCTATGTCATCGCCCGGCGCTCACAGCAGAAAGCCGTGTTCGCCCTGCTCGAAGCCGAGCTGGAGCGCAGCAATTACCCGGCCAGCGACGTCGATGTACACGCCTTCGGTGCCGACGAAATCGAGATCGAAGCGACGCTGGCGACGACTTCGGTCGACGGCGATGAACTCGATGCGCTGGTGGCGCGGATCTCGACTTCAGCGCTGGTGGTGCAGGCGTTCTGGAGTCCGAGTACCACCGAATAAGGCCACAACGTCGGGCAGCCATTCGGCATGGCTCATGAGTGCGGATGAATGACCGGTTTTTTAGGAAAAGTCCTACAGAACTGCTCCTGAGGCTTGCGTAGTCTTGGCGCACCCGTCCACCTCCACGAGATCGAGCATGATCAATAAAGCCCTGCGTATCCTGATTGCCGATTCGCAGCATTTTCACCGGATGAAAATCGAGCGCCTGTTCAATGGTCTCGAATACTTCCGGGTTGCTCCGGTACAGAGTCTGCTTGAGCTGCTGACCCTGGTGGACTACGGCTGTGAACCGTTCGACGTCGTGGTCATCAACGCCGAGCTGGCGGCCGGATCGCTGGACCTGCCGGGGTTTTTCCTCAACAACCCGCAGGTGCGCCACGCCCTGATCTATAACGAGCCCTCGGCACCTGCGCTGACGCCCGCAGGCTTCGCTCAGGAAAACCTGCAGATCAGCCCCGTCGCCTTGCCCAATGCGGCCGCGATCAAGCACCTGATGGCGCGGGTCGACGTTGCCCCGGTGTGTGCAGCTAATGCCTGGAACCCGGCGCCAGCCTTGCAACGCCGGGCTTGAGCACGAATTACGTTTTTGCGCAACTGTCAGATCTGACAGGTAGATACGACTGGCTTCCCGTGTAACAGTTCTTGCGCAGCCACCCCGGCCGGAACAGCCGATACCGGTGGCGCCATCGTCTTATTTTTGCCCTGGGAGCGGTCATGAAGTCAGCGCTGATCGTCGACGATCATCCGGTGGTAAGGGCTGCCGTGAAACTCGTACTCGAAGCCGAAAGGTTCAAGGTGATTCACGAAGCATCCAGCGCCAGCGAAGCCATGGCGCTGAGCCGTGAGCACAAGCCGAAACTGGTGGTACTTGATCTCAAGTTGCCGGGAGTCGGCGGGCTGGAGGTGCTGGAGCGGCTCAAGGCCACCGACCCTGACTGCAGGGTGCTGATCTTTACTTCTCAGGATCCGTTGCACTATCAGGATCGCTGTCTGCGTAGCGGCGCCATGGGTTACGTGGCTAAAACCAACCAGTTGCTGCAATTGCACAAGGCTGTCCAGGCCCTGATGTCGGGCTACTCCTATTTTGCTGCGCTGACGGGTGACGGCCTTGTGTCGACCCCGTCGCACCGCAGCGAAAAACAGCTGATCGACGAGCTCTCCAACCGAGAACTGAACATTCTCGTGCAGTTGGCTCTGGGCAAGCCCAACAAGAAAATCGCCGCTGAAATGTTCCTCAGCCACAAGACCGTCAGCACCTACAAAACCCGCTTGATAAAAAAGCTGGGTCTGCACTCAAAGTCAGCGGTGTACTTGCGCGAATTCGCCAAGCGCAACGATTTGATCTGAGTAGCGCAGTGAATCTGCGACGCTGGTGGTGCGTGCTCTTGTTGAGCATCACGGCCACCTGCTGGGCCAGTGAGTCGCCGCAGCCTCTGGAGTTGTTGAGCCAGGCAGCACTGGAGAACATTCAAGTCCCGCTCGACCCCCAGGATCAACAGTGGCTACGCAGCCATTCGACGTTGCACATGGGGATTTCCGGGCCCGATTATCCACCGTTCGAGATCACGCGGAATCGGCAGGAGCTGGAAGGTCTCACCGCCGACTATGCCGAGCTGCTGGCGCAACTGCTCGGGGTGCGGATCGAGGTGCAACGCTACGCCAACCGCGACGCGGTGATGAGCGCACTCAAGCGCGGCGAACTCGATCTGCTGGGCACCTCGAACAATTTCGAGCTGGCCGATCCAGATTTCATCTTGTCGCGCCCCTATGCCGAAGACCAACCGATGCTGGTGACCCGGCTCGACGAAACGTTACCGGCCGACCTGACAGGCAAACGCATCGCCATGGTCGAGGACTATCTGCCGCTGACCAGCGTGCAGGCGTTCTACCCCGACGCGAAGGTGCAGCGTTACTCCTCGGCAATGGATGCGCTGGGTGCGGTAGCGTTTGGTGTCGATGACGGCTATCTCGGCGATCTGATCAGTGCCAATTACCTGATCAACACCAATTACCGCAATGACCTGCAACTGGCCGGGCCCTCGGGCCTGGATGCCAATCCCTTCGGTTTCGCCCTGCTGCGCAGTGAGGTGCGCCTCAAACGCATTATCGACAAGGCGCTGGCGGCGATTCCCATGGAGCGTCGTCAACTGATCGAGCAGCGCTGGAGCGCAGGGCGCGCGCAAATGGCCGCGCAGTCGCAGGTGCGCCTCAGTGCCAGCGAGCTGCAGTGGCTGGAGCAACATCCGCGGGTGCGGGTCGGCGTGATCGAAGACTTCGCACCGCTGACGTTTTTTGATGCCGACGGACGATTCAACGGGCTGTCGGCGCAGTTGCTCAACCTGATCAGTCAGCGTACCGGGCTGCAATTCGAGTTGGTTCGGGGGCGTTCGCTGGATCGTCAGATTGAGCAGCTCAAGGCCGGTGAACTCGACGTGTTGCCGGTGGTGACCCCGAGCAGCGAACGGGAAACCGAGCTGCAATTCACCCGTGCCTACCTGAATAATCCGTTTGTGCTGGTCAGCGCGACGACGGCCGGCAGCCCGCGCAGCCTCGCCGATCTGCCGGGCAAGCGGCTGGCGATTTATCGCGGTCATCCATTGCACGACTTTATTCTGCAGCAGGTGCCCGGGATTCGCCTGGTGGAGGTGCGCAGCCCGGCCGAGGGCATGGAGCAGATCGCCAAAGGCCAGGCCGACGTGACCGTCAGCTCACTGCTGGTGGCGCGTTTTCTGATCGCCCGCCATTACCGCGAGCGCCTGCGCATCACCAACACGATCGGCGATCAGCCGGCACGCATTGCCCTGGCGACCGCAGCGCAGGATACGGCGCTGCACACGATTCTGAACAAGGCGTTGCTGAGCATCGCGCCGCAGCAGATGGACGGACTGGTCGAGCGCTGGAGCCATGACGTGGTCGTGGAAGAGAGCTACTGGCAGCGTCATCGCCGCGAAATCCTGCTGGCGTTTGCCGGTGCGGCAGGGCTGCTGTTGCTGGCCTTGGCCTGGATCGGTTTTCAGCGCTCGCAGCTGCGTCAGCGTCAGCAGTGGCTGCAACAGTTGCAGCAGGCCAAGGATGCCGCCGACGACGCCAATCGGGCCAAGACTACGTTTCTGGCGACCATGAGCCATGAAATCCGCACCCCCATGAATGCCCTGATTGGCATGCTCGAAATGGCCCTCAAGCGTGCCGAGGAGGGCGTCACCGACAAGCTGGCAATCGAGCTCGCGTCCGCTGCCGGCCAGCAATTACTGGGGTTGATCGGCGACATTCTCGATATCGCACGTATCGAGTCCGGGCATTTGTCCCTCGCGCCGCAGCGGGCCAATCTGCGCGAACAAGTGATCGCGGTGTGCCGCGTATTCGAAGGGCTGGCGCGGGAGAAACGCCTGCTGTGGCAGGTCGAACTGGATGCGCACAGTGACGTCGACGTCATGCTCGACCCGACACGCTTCAAGCAAGTGCTGTCAAACCTGTTGAGCAACGCGATCAAGTTCACCGAGCAGGGTCAGGTGAGCCTGCGTTTGTCATGCTCTGCGATGCCGTCCGGGATCCTGGCGGTCGCGGTGGTGATTGCAGACAGCGGAATCGGCATCAGTGCCGATGACCGCAAACGCCTGTTCAGTCCGTTCGTCCAGGCCGCTAACCAGGGCCAGTCAGCGCGTAGCGGCTCGGGACTGGGCCTGGTGATCAGCCGTAACCTCTGCGAAATGATGGGCGGCACACTGCGCCTGGACAGCGAGCCGGGGCATGGAACGCGGGTTGAGGTAAACCTGCAGCTGCCGCTGTTGACCGCGCTCGAACCCGAGACGGCAGGCCCGCAAGTGGCGGACACGCCAGCGCGTTCGCTGAGCGTGCTGGTGGTGGACGATCATCCGGTCAACCGCTTGCTCCTGTGCCGGCAACTGAGTGAACTGGGCCACGCTACGGTCGATGTCGAGGATGGTGAGCTGGGCTTGCAGCGCTGGCGAACACAGGCTTTCGATGTGCTGATCACCGATTGCAACATGCCCCGGCGCAACGGTTACGAACTCGCTCGGACACTTCGTGAAGAAGAGGCGGCGAACGGTCGTGCACGCTGCGTGATCCTCGGCTTTACCGCCAACGCGCAGGTCGAGGAGAAAGTCCGTTGTCTTGAGGCCGGCATGGACGATTGTCTGTTCAAGCCGATTCGCTTGCACGATCTGCAACAGGCATTGAAGGCGGCCAGCCGCGGCGACAGTGATCAGCCGTCGAACCCGACACCGCCGCTGCCCGAGATCGACCTGAGCGCGCTTGAGCAAATGGCCGGGGACAATCCGGCAGTGATGCAACGTCTGCGCGAACAAGTGCTGCGCAGTCTGCACGAGGACCTGCAAAAACTGGACGCTGCGCGCCAGCCACAGGACCTGAGCGAATTAACTACCCTGGCGCACCACATCAAGGGCGGTGCGCAAATGGTCGGTGCCGCGCGGGTGGCGGCGGCGTGCACCGATCTCGAAGAGGCGTGCCGCGACGCCGAAACCCTGGCGGTCCACCGCTCGGCGGATGCGCTGCGCAGGGCCATGCTCGGCCTCGCGCAGCGGCTTCAGGACTGAGCGATCAATCCCACTGCGGGGCAATGCCTTTCGGGCTGGTCAGACGATGGCCGCGCTCCAGACCGGCGATCAGCGCCATGTCGGATTCGCTCAGGGTCAGCGTGGTGGCGCCGAGGTTGCTTTGCAGGTTGGCGCGTTTGGTCGACGATGGAATCACCGCGTAACCCGACTGCATCGCCCAGGCCAGAGTGACTTGCGCCGGTGTCGCTTGCAGGCGTTCAGCGATCTGCTGAATCACCGGATCCTTCAGCACTTCGCCATAGGCAAGGGTCATGTAGGAGGTGATCTGGATGCCCTGGCTGCGGGCGAACTCGACCACTTTGCGATTTTGCAGGTACGGGTGCAGCTCGATCTGGTTGGTGGCGATGTTTTCCGCGCCGACCGCTGCGATGGCCTGTTGCATCAAGTCGATGGTGAAGTTGGACACCCCGATCTGCTGGGTCAGGCCCAGACGCTTGGCTTCGAGCAGCGCGCCCATGAATTCGCCGACCGGCACCTGATCTTCCGGCGACGGCCAGTGGATCAGCGTCAGGTCGAGGTAGTCGGTCTGCAATTTCTGCAGGCTTTCCTTGAGGCTGTCGATGAGACGATCCTTGGCGAAGTTGGCGATCCAGATCTTGCTGGTGATGAACAGCTCTTCGCGAGCAATGCCGCTGGCGGCGATGGCCTGGCCGACCTCGGCTTCGTTCTCGTAGATCTGCGCGGTGTCGATGGCGCGGTAACCGAGTTCAAGGCCGGTGCGCACCGAATCGATGACCACCTGACCTTGCAGGCGAAACGTACCCAGACCAAAAGCGGGAACAGACATTGATGACTCCAGGGTTGCAGTGGGAATGGGCAGGAGTATCCGCGTCTGCGTGCTTGGGAAAAACCGCTGCTGGGGCAAAGCACTGTTGAGCAGAAGTCATGAATCTTTCCCGATAGTGGTGTTGTCTGGACTGGCCTCTTCGCGAGCAAGCCCACTCCCACAAGGGATCGAGATTCAACGGTGGGACTGTTCTATAAATGGAACACTAAAGCCGGTTTTTGCCGTCTAGTCCTAAAAACGCTATGGATTTAAGCTTAATCCATTGCGTCACCCACCTTTTCTGGAGGCAACCATGAAAAACATCATCGGTATCTACACCAGCCCTCGCGGCCATTGGGTCGGCGATGGTTTCCCGGTGCGCACCCTGTTTTCCTATGACAACCTGGGCAAACACATCAGCCCGTTCCTGCTGCTCGATCACGCAGGCCCGGCCGAATTCACCCCGACCACCGAGCGCCGTGGCGTCGGCCAGCACCCGCACCGTGGTTTTGAAACGGTGACCATCGTCTACGACGGCGAAGTGCAGCACCGCGACTCCACCGGCAGCGGCGGCACCATCGGCCCCGGCGATGTGCAGTGGATGACCGCCGCGTCCGGGATCCTCCACGAGGAGTTCCACTCGGATGATTTCGCCAGAACCGGCGGCAAGCTGGAAATGGTGCAGCTGTGGGTTAACCTGCCGGCCAAGGACAAAATGGCTGCGCCCGGCTACCAGACCATTCTCGACGGCGATATTCCGAATATCGCGCTGAAAGACGATGCCGGCCGGCTGCGGCTGATCGCTGGTGAGTTCGATGGGCATAAAGGCCCGTCGCACACTTTCACGCCGATCGACGTCTGGGACCTGCGGCTCAATGCCGGCAAGTTGCTGACGCTCGATCTGCACGAGGGACGCAACACCGCGCTGGTGCTGTTGAAAGGTTCGGTGCAGATCAACGGCGTGGAAACCGCGGGTGTCGGGCAGTTGGTGCTGTTCGAGCGCGACGGTCGTCAGTTGACCCTTGAGGCCAGTGAAGACGCAGTGGTGCTGCTGCTCAGCGGCGAGCCGATCGACGAACCGATTGTCGGACATGGCCCGTTCGTGATGAACACCGAGCAGGAAATTCATCAGGCATTCGCCGACTTCCAGTCCGGGCGTTTTGGCCAAATGCACGGGTAAGTTTCACCCCTGTGGGAGCGGGCTTGCTCGCGAAAGCGCAGTGCCAGTCAATGCATGTCTGACTGATCCACCGCCTTCGCGAGCTGGCTCGCTCCCACAGGCGTTTTCCGGTGTTTTTGCGCTGGTGTTCTGCCTCTGAAATCAATTACTCCTACACTTGCCCAATCTGTGCGATCTTCTCGCGATTGGCCCCTGTCGGAGTGCTTTGATGTTGTCTTTTTTGACCGAACATCCGTTGTTTTGCGCGTTGATCCTGATCCTCCTCGATTTGGGGCTGTGGCGTCTGATCAGCTCCCGTGGCAGCGAGTGGAAGCTGCTGGTGCGGGTGCTGATTTTCAGCCTGTTCAGCGTGCTGTTGTTCAACGAAGGCCTGAATCCGATGGAGCCGGCGCCATGGGCCGACAACGTGCCGCTGCATCTGGCGGCGACCGGGTTGCAGATCGGCTGGTGGCTGTTCGGCGCGCGCACCCTGACCGTGCTGATTGGCGCGGTGATGATGCAGCGGGTCGGACACACCGGGCGGCTGTTGCAGGATCTGCTCGGTGCGGTGATTTTCCTGATCGCGATTATCGCGGCCCTGGCCTACGTGCTGGATCTGCCGGTCAAAGGTGTGCTGGCGACGTCCGGGGCTTTGGCGATCATCGTCGGTCTGGCGTTGCAGAGCACCCTCAGCGATGTGTTTTCCGGGATCGTGCTCAACACCACCAAGCCCTATCAGATCGATGACTGGATCTCGATCGATGGCACCGAAGGCCGGGTCATCGACATCGACTGGCGCGCCACGCGTCTGCAGACCAGTCAGGGCAGCATGGCGGTGATTCCCAACTCGCTGGCGGCCAAGGCCAAGATCATCAACTTCAGCCGTCCGAGCAACATGTTCGGGGTGGCCGTCAGTGTCCAGGTCAGCCCGCATGCCCGGCCCAATACGGTGATCGATGCGCTGGAGCGGGCGATGCAGGGCTGCCGTCCGCTGCTGGACAATCCCTCGCCAAGCGTCGCGCTGAAAAGCTCCAGCAGCGCCGGTGCGGAATATGAAATCAGCGGTTTTGTCTCCTCGATGGATCAGAAGCGCTCGGTGCGCAATCAGCTGTTCGATCTGGCTTACCGGCATCTGCAGGCGTCCGGGATCAATCTGTTGTCGAGTGTCGAACCGATCGTCGCCGGCAACCTCTCGCGGCCGCGGGCGCTGCTCGACAGTTCGCCGATTTTCTCCACGCTGCGCCAGGAAGAGAAAGACACCTTCAGCCAAAACATGACCCTGCAAACCTTCCGTGCTGGCGAGACGATCCTCGAGGCCGGGGAGGTCAGCGATCATTTGTTCATCATCGAATCGGGCGTGGTCAGCGTGACCTTGACTCGCCATGGCAGCCCGTTCGAATCCGGGCGCATGGGGCCGGGGGAGGTGATCGGCGAGGCCGGCATCCTCTCCGATTCGTCGGTGCCGGCGACCTTCGCGGCGAAAACCTTCTGTGCGCTGTATCGCATCGAGAAGACCTATCTGAAGCCGTGCCTGGATGCCCGCCACGACATCAACGAGGCGATGAAAGCCTTGCTCGATTATCGCCTGCACAAGGCCCAGACCCTGACTCAGGACGTGCCGACCGTGGTGGCAAAAACCGGGTTCCTGCACTGGTTGCGCAATCGCGTGTGACAGGGTGGTCTACTCGTCTTCCGGGAGATTGGCTATTTGTCCGGGGCAAGTGCGGGACTACCTTAGTCACACATTCACCGGCCCCGGAAACTCAATCATGAAAGCTCGTACCGATTTCTACACCGCCTCCCCAGACGCCCTGAAAGCGATGATCGCCCTGGAAACCGCGGTCTCGAAACTGCCGCTGGAAAAGACCCTGGTCGAACTGGTCAAGCTGCGCGCCTCGCAGATCAACGGCTGCGCATTCTGCATCGACATGCACACCGCTGACGCGATCAAGGGCGGCGAAACCCCGCGTCGACTGTTCGCCGTCACCGCGTGGCGTGAAGCGCCATTCTTCACCGAGCGTGAGCGCGCTGCGCTGCTGTGGACCGAATCGCTGACCCAGCTGAGCCTGACCCACGCCCCGGACGAAGACTACGACATCGTCGCGGCGCAATTCACGCCCAAGGAAATGGTCGACCTGAGCGTGGCGATCAGCACCATCAACAGCTGGAACCGTCTGGCCGTGGGCTTCCGCAAAACCCCGCAGCTCTGACAGTTCACGGTCGAAAACTGTGGGAGCGGGCTTGCTCGCGAAGGCGTCGTCTCAGTCACCTTAGTGGTTATCTGACACACCGCCTTCGTCGGATCGCCGCCCGGAGCAAGCCCGCTCCCACAGTGAAAAGTGCAAAACTTCAGAAGGGTGATCAATGCCCATCCGCACTCGGTGCGGCCGGTGGTTGTACCTTGCGCATCAAGGGCACCATCGCCGTGGCAATGATGAAGCACAGCATGATCATCAAAAAAGTATCGCCGTAGGTCTGGGTCTGCGCCTCGCGGTAGGTCAGCAGCCACAGTTGACGCAGACCGGCGGTGACGCCGACGTCACCACTCTGACCCAGTGTCGCCAGATTGCCACCGACCTGCGCCAGCCACTGATTCATCGCCTCGTTACTGCTGTTCAAATGCTCGGCCAGACGGGTGAAGTGCAGGTTGGTGCGGTCATTGAGAATGGTCGCGCACGCAGCAATGCCGATCGCTCCGCCCAGATTGCGCATCAGGTTGAACAGCCCCGAAGCGTGCTTCAAGCGCGCCGGTGCCAAGCCCCCCAAGGTCAGCGTCACCGCCGGCGGCACTGCCAGTTGCTGGGCAATTCCGCGTAGCGCTTGCGGCAGCATCAACTCAGCGGAACCCCAGTCGTGGGTGATCGGACTGAACTCCCACATCGACACGGCAAACAAGCCCAGGCCGATCATCATGATCCAGCGCAGATCCATGCGATTGGCGAGAAAGGCGTACAGCGGAATCGCCATGATCTGGAACACCCCGGTGGAAAAAACCGCCAGACCAATGTCCAGTGCGCTGTAGCCTCGCACCCGGCCGAGAAACAGCGGGGTCAGGTAAATCGTCGCGAACAGACCGATCCCGGTGACAAAGGAAAAGAAACAGCCCAGGGCAAAATTGCGATCCTTGAGCGCGCGCAGATCGACGATCGGATTGGCCACGTGCAAGGTGCGTCCGATGAAGGCCAGACCCGCCAGACCGCTGATCCATGCCGTGGTCAGAATCGTTTGATCGCTGAACCAGTTCCAGCGCGGGCCTTCTTCGAGGGTGTATTCCAGGCAGCCGAGAAACAGCGCGAGAAACACCATGCTCAGGTAGTCCGCGCCCTTGAGCAGCGCCAGCTCCGGCTGGTCGATTTTCACCAGCATCGGCACGGCCACCGCGACGAAAATCCCCGGCACCAGGTTGATGTAGAACAGCCAGTGCCACGATGAAATGTCGGTGATCCAGCCGCCGATCACCGGACCCAGGGTCGGCGCCAGCGACGCCACCGCACCGATGGTCGCGGCGGCGATCACCCGTTGTTTGCCACTGAAGAAAAAGAACGCGGTGGTGAACACCAACGGAATCATCGAGCCGCCAAGAAAGCCTTGCAGCGCGCGAAAGGCGATCATGCTCTGGATGTTCCAGGCCACGCCGCAGAGCAGGCTGGCCAGAGTAAAGCCGACCGCCGAGGCGCAGAACAGCCAGCGCGTGGAGAACACCCGCGACAGCCAGCCCGACAGCGGGATCACGATGATTTCGGCGATCAGGTAACTGGTCTGCACCCAGGCGGTTTCGTCGGTGCCGGCCGAGAGTCCGCCGCCGATGTCGCGCAGCGAGGCCGAGACAATCTGGATGTCCAGCAACGCGATGAACATGCCGATGCACATGGTGGCGAAGGCGAACACTTTGGTCGCGGTGGCCATGTCGGCGGCGTTGAACGGTTGCGCCGGGGCAGTGAGGGCGGTGCTCATGGCGCGACGGCCACGGCGCTGGTTTCGGCTTGCGCGCGGGTGTCGACTTCAGCGGTCACCGATAGCCCCGGCCGCAGATGGCCGAGCACGCCATCAGCCGGATCGAGGAGGATTCGCACCGGTACCCGCTGGACGATTTTGGTGAAGTTGCCGGTGGCGTTCTCCGGCGGTAGCACGCTGAATTGCGAGCCGGTGGCCGGGGCGAGGCTGTCGAGGCGGCCGTGGAATTCCTGGCCGGAGAGCACGTCGGCACGGATGCTCACCCGTTGCCCGGGTTGCATCCGCGCCAGTTGATCCTCCTTGAAATTGGCATCGACCCACAGACCGCTGGCCGGCACCACCGACAACTGTTGCGAACCCGCCTGGGCATAGGCGCCGACCCGTGCGCGACGGTTGCCGATCACGCCATCGACCGGCGCGCGCAGTTCGGTGTAGCCGAGATTCAATTGCGCCAGATCACGCTCGGCGCGGGCTTGTTGCAGGGCGGCGCGGGCCTGTTGTTTCTGGGTGTCGATCACCGCCAGTTGGCGCTGGGCGGCGAGCAATTCAGCCTGGGCGCGAGCGCTCAGGGCTTGCGCGGTCTTGAACGTCGCGTCGGCGCGTTGGGCGCTTTCCACCGAGACAGCATTGGTGCTCACCAGACGTTTGTAGCGGGTGTTGTCATCCCGCGAGCGGGCGGTTTCAGCACCGGCAGCATCGATGCCGGCCCGGGCCTGGCCGATCACCGCTTGCTGCAGTTGCTCGGTGGCGTCGAGGTTGGCCAGCAGCGCCTCTTCGGCGGCAACCGCGCCTTCGGCTTTGGCGAGATTGGCACGATAGTCGCGCGCATCGAGGCGGATCAGCACGTCACCGGCCTTCACCGATTGGTTGTCGCTGACCAGCACTTCTTCGATGTAACCGGCGACCTTCGGCCCGATCACCGTGACGTCGCCACCGATGTAGGCATCGTCGGTCTCTTCAAGAAATCGCCCGGTGCCCCACCAGTGCGCGGCATACATGCCGACCACCACCAGCGCGATCAGGCCGGCGCCGGTCAGCAGCAGGCGTTTGCGCAGTGGCGGTTTGGCGGGGGTGACCGGGGCAGACAGGTCTGGCTCAAGGATGGGCATGCTGGTCATGGCGTAATACCTGCGGAAACGGGCTGTTATTACGGCTGTAATATGACGCAAGTAATATTTTGTGGCAATTATGTTTTTGTGCCAATCGTCAGTTGCTTACCCGGCCTCGGGGTTTGGAGCGGTTTCGATTAAATGACAGCGCCAGTAATACGGGCCAAATCTTCAAGAACTCAATGAAAGCCCTCGGGGAACCCCTGATGGCGTAGCGTTGAACACAGCAAAATCAAATGTTTAAGAAATGTAAGCGTTGTAGGAAGCGTCTTGCATTTGTGTAGGAAGGCTCTGACTATCACTCGCATTGATGAGGTGGCATTACGCTACTTTATGATTGCAAGGATGTTGCGTGCCGTATTCGCTTCGCGCTGTTTTTCGTCGTCGTTCCACGCTTTGCCCGCTGTTGTCGGCCTTTGTGTTGAGTGTGTGTGCCCTCTCGATTCAAGCGGCTGACCCTGTTGCGCCGGGCCAGGAAGTGCTGCGCCAGCAGCAACAGCAACAACGCGATCTGCAACAACTGCAAATGGAACAACGCAAGCGCCAACTGGAGCGCGGTGCGTTCGGTCCGGCACCGGCCACGCCGGCCATCCCGCAAACCGTCACCCCCGATGAACGCTGCTGGCCGCTGAGCGGTACGCGCATTGGCGGCGTTACGCTGATCGACAGCGACAAACTCAACGCGCGGATCAAGCCGCTGCTGGCACCGTGTATGGGCGTCGGCCAGATCAACCATCTGCTGGCGACCATTACCGCCGCCTATGTCGAGCAGGGTTACATCGCCAGCCGCCCGTACCTGTTGAGCGCGCCGGCGGCGGGGCAGTCGCTGGACATCATGATCGACGAGGGCTACATCGAGTCCATCGAACTGGCCGATCAGAGCCTGCCCGTTTCGCTGGGCGGCGCGTTCCCGCACATGCTCGGCCAGCCGCTGAACCTGCGCGATCTGGAGCAGGGCCTGGATCAATTGAACCGCTTGCGCTCGATCGACCTGACCGCTGACATCGCCCCCGGTAGCCAGCCCGGTGCCTCGCGCATCATCCTGCGCTCGCGTACCTCCGGACAGTCGCGCTGGGCATTGGGCCTGGGCATGGACAACCTCGGCAGCGCCAGCACCGGGCGGGATCGCAATACCGTCAGCCTGAGCTTCGACAGCCCGCTGCAACTCAACGATCTGTTGAGCCTCAGTGCCAGCGATACGTTGAATCAGGGCGACCGCTACAGTCGCAACGCCAGTCTGTATTACGCGATTCCCTACGGCTACTGGACCTACAGCGCGTTCGCCAGCCATGCGGAATATCGCGCGCCGTTCAAACTGCCCAGCGCGACCTTGTACAGCACCGGCATCACCGATCAACTGAGCCTGCGCGCCGACCGCGTGTTGTGGCGCGACCAGAGCCGCCAGCTCAGCGCCAACCTGCAACTGGCACACAAGGACGTCGACAGCTATCTGGAGAACGTTCGCCTGGGCATTCAAAGCCCGACCCTGACCGTGGCCGAAGCCGGACTCAATCTGTTCTGGCTCGACCGTGCGGTGTGGAACCTCGACTTCACCTATTCGCAAGGCCTGCGCTGGCTGGGCGCCGATGACGACGCCAATCATGCGGTCAACAATTTGCCCAAAGCGCAGTTTCGCAAGTACCGCGCAGGCCTCAGCCAATGGCGCAATGGCCAGTTCGGCGCGCAAGCGTGGCAGTGGCAGAGCCAGCTCAATCTGCAATACAGCCCCGACCCGTTGCCGGCCATCGAACAGTTGCTCGGCACCGATGATTCGGCGGTGCGCGGCTATCGGGTCAGCAGCGCATCCGGTGCCAGCGGCGCGATCTGGCGCAACACCCTGCGTCTGCCGCTGCGTAGCGATTGGCCGGTGCAGATCACCCCGCGCGTGGGCCTGGACAACGGCTGGCTCAAGGCCGATCACGGTGCTCAGGGCCAACGCCTGAGCGGCGCCAGCGTCGGGCTGAATCTGGGCTGGAAGAATCTGCAAGTGGACGTCGATTACCAACGGGCCCTCAATACCCCCAGCGGTTTGCAGCACGAGCCGGAGACCTGGCTGATGCGCGTGGGGTTGCAGATATGAGCACCAGCGAGACTCATCAAGCAGTGAACAAACAGCCGTCGGATCTGAGCGCGACAGCCACGGCCAAGACTAAATCGCGCGCCGTGATGCCGTACTTACATGGAGACGTTTTTATGCCAGCACACACCTTTGCATTCCATCTTTCTCCTCGGGGCAAACTGCGCTGGGCGATCGCCAGCCTGTTCTTCGCCGTGCACCTGCCCAGCGCCATCGCCGGCGGTGTGGTGGTCGCTCCCGGCCCCGGCGGCACCGCGCAATTGCAGACGCAGGGCGGCGTGCCCATCGTCAATATCGTCGCGCCCAACGGCTCGGGCCTGTCGCACAACCAGTTCCTCGACTACAACGTCGACCGTCAGGGTCTGGTGCTGAACAACGCCTTGCAGGCCGGGCAATCGCAGCTCGCCGGGCAACTGGCAGCCAACCCGCAACTGCAGGGCCAAGCGGCGAGCGTGATCCTCAACGAGGTGATCAGCCGCAACCCTTCGGCGATCAACGGCGCCCAGGAAATCTTCGGCCGCGCGGCCGATTATGTGCTGGCCAACCCCAACGGCATCTCGGTGAACGGCGGCAGCTTCATCAACACGCCGAACGCCAGTCTGCTGGTCGGTCGTCCGGAGTTGAACGACGGCAAACTGCAAGCCTTGAACACCCGCGACGCCAGCGGTCAGTTGCAGATTCAGAGTGGCGGCCTGCGTAACGCCGAGGGTTCGGTCAACCTGATCGCCCCGCGTATCGACAGCCAGGGCCGCATCGATGCCCGCGATCAACTGAACCTCACGGTCGGACGCAATCAGATCGATTACGCCAGCGGTCAGGTCAAAGCCGTGGACCCGGCAGGCAACACCAAAGATCAACGCATCGACGCCAGCCTGTTCGGCGCGATGCAGGCCGGGCGCATCAATATCGTCAGCACCGCCGAAGGCGCGGGCGTGCGTGTGGGTGCGGTGCAAGTGGCCGGGCGTGACGGCGTGCAGATCCGTTCCGCTGGCGATCTCAGCGTCAGCGGTGAAGCCATCCCCAACAGCCTCGAAGTGACGCGTGCCAGCATTCGCAGCAGTCAGGGTGATGTCGGCCTGCACAGCGGCAACGACCTGACGCTGGCCGCCACCGACGTCAGTGGTCGCGACGTCAGCGTCAATGCCAAGCGCAACCTGACCCTGAGCAGCGTCGAAAGCCGCAAGCTCCAGCAGCAGCGCGAAAACTGGAGCAACAGCACCATCGGCATCACCTGGGAAACCTACGATCGCACCCAGACCGACAGTGAAACTCGCCAGCACGGCAGCCAGATCGTCGCCAGCCGCGACGCCAGGCTGACCTCCGGCAAAGACACCGAACTCAAAGCGGCCAAAGTTGAAGCGGCAAAAAACCTCGATGTGCAGAGTGGCGGTGATCTGCGCCTGACAGCTGCCACCGAAAGCCACACCCAGACCGATCAGGGCAACCATCGCAAGCATCTGTGGAAGGCCGACTGGAACAACAGCAGCGAAGAGCAGCGCAGCATCGGCAGCCAGTTGAAGGGCGGCAATATCGCGCTGCAAACCGCCGCGTTGTTGCGCGCCGAAGGTGCCGAACTGAACAGCGCCGGCGATGTGAAACTGGCGGGCAAGCAAGTGGACGTCACCACGGCCACGCGCACCAGTCGCAGCAATAACAACAGTTACTCCGGCGACCTGGTTGGCGGCGGATTCTTCGGCAAGACCGGTGATGCCGACAAGGGCCAGACCCGGCATCAGGGCAGCAAAATCAATGCGGCCGGCAAACTGATCGTCAAGGCTGACGACGTGCGCATCAGCGGCAGCCAGGTCCGTGGCGGCACCGAGGCCAGCGTGATCAGCGATCAGGGTTCGCTGGTGATCGACGGTGTGCAGGACACTTCGCACAGCAACAACCACGACAAGGACAGCAAATTCTTCGGCATCACCAAGGACGAGTCGCGGCAGAATTCCAGGGACAGCACCACGGTGCGCAGCGAGCTGGTTTCCGACAGCAACCTCAAACTCAAGAGCGCCAAGGACATCGAAGTGGCCGGCTCTACGGTCAAGGCTGGTGGCGTGCTGACGGCGGACGCAGCGGGTGATGTGAACGTGCATTCCACACAGAACAGCCACGACAGCAGCTCGACCACCGAGACCCGTGGCTTCGATGCCTACGCCAAAGAGCAAACGCCGGAGCAATACCGCGCCGGGGTGCACTACGAAGACAAGCAGCAGACCGTCACCCGTAACGACGTCAATCAGCAAGGTTCGAGCCTCAGCGGCGGTAGCGTGCAGGTGAAGGCCGGCGGCGATCTGACGATCAAGGGCGGTGAAGTCAAATCCACTGCTGGCGATACCACGCTGAGTGGCAAGAATGTGTCGTTGCTGGCCGAACAGGACAGCCACAAAACCTCATCCGACACCTCCAGTACTGGCGGCGGTTTCTACTACACCGGCGGCCTCGACCGCACTGGCAGTGGCGTCGACTTTGCCCACAGCACCACGCAAGACAGCAGCAGCAAAACTACCGCGCAAACCACCCACGTGCAAAGCAGCGGCAGCCTGAACATCAATGCCGACAAACTGCTGACCGAAGGCGCGCAGATCAAGGCTGGCAACGGCGTGAACGTCGCGGCCAACCAGATCGACAACCGCGCCGCCAGCAACACCGAAAGCAGCAGCCATAATCAGAGCAACTGGTCGGCGGACATCGGCGCCAACGTCGAGTACAAGGACATCGCCCGCCCGATTGCCGGTGCAGTCAAGGATGTGCTCAACGGCAAGGTGCCGGACAAGGAAGCCCTGAGCAATCTTGGCCAGCCGAACGTCGGTATCGACGTGGCGATCGGTCACGGCAGCGCCGACAAGACCGAGCAGAGCAGCAACGCTGTGGTCAGCCGTTTCGACGGCGGCAGTGTCGACGTGAAAACCGCCGGCAACCTGCACGACCAGGGCACCCAGTACAGTGCGAGCAACGGCATGGTCAACATCAGCGCTGACAAACTGGTTACCGATGCCGCGAGCAACACTCACAGCAGCACCGATAACTCGGTGGACGCCAAGGTCGACGTGCGCGTCTACACCAAGACCGGCGAGGACGTGAACGTCGCCGGCAGCGGCGCGGGTGGCAACAGCTACAGCAGCAAGGACAGCAGCACCGCAGTGGTCGGCGGTTTTGCCGGCAGCCAAGGCGTGAACATCAAGGTGGGCGGTGATGCGCAGTTCGCTGGCAGCCGTTTCGACGGCGGGCAGGGCGGTGTGAACATCAAGACCGGCGGCGATCTGGCGCTGAATCAGGCTACCGACCGCCAGAGCAGCAGCGACTCCAGCCTGCGCGGCAACGGCTCGCTGACGGTCGGCACCTTGCCGGGCACCGACGGCACCAACGTCGACCTCGGCGCTGGCTTCCAGCTTGATCACACCGGCAAGCAGACCAATGACACCCAGGCTCACGTGGCGAGCATCAGCGGCAACGGCCCGGTGCAACTGAGCAGCGGTGGCAATCAGGTTCAGCAAGGCACGCAGATCGACAGCGTCGGCGGCATTGAGCTGCACGCTGACGGCAAACTCGATCTGCAAGCGGCCGTTGATACCCACACCGCGACTGGCAGCAATCTCGGTGGTGGTCTGAAGGGCGGCGGCAGCAAATCCAGCAGCGAGAAAAGTCGCGATCAGGGCGGTAATCTGAGCGGCAATTTCAACATCGGCCGCATCAACGAAAACTCGCAAACCCTGACCGGTGGCCAGCTCAACAGCCAGAGCCAAATCGCCTTGAGCGGTGACGCGGTGCACCTGCAAGGCACGCAAGTCAGCGCGCCGAACGTCAGCATCGATGCGCAGAAGGGCGGTTACGTTCAAGAGTCGGCGCAGTCCACCGAGAGCCGCAACAACTGGAACGTTGCGCTGAATGCCGGCGGCAACCTGAGCAGCAAGACCCCGACCGCAGCCGATGAAAAGGCCAGCAGTGACCACGGCTTCAACGCCGGGGCCAAGGTCGGCGTCGATTACCTGCAAGGCACCACCCAGCAGTACAGCCATATCAAGGCTGACAGCGTGGTACTCAATAGCGCAGGCGATGCACAACTGTCTGGCGCGCGGATCGACGCGAACACTGTCGGCGGCAAGGTTGCCGGTGATCTGACCGTCGAAAGCCGCCAGGACTCGACGACCCAAGCCAAGGTCGATGTCGATCTGGGCCTGACCGCGAAGAAGAATCCACCGAGCGACAAGGAAAAACTCGCCGGCACTGACTACAAACCAACGTTGAAAGCGCAGGGCGAATACGCGCAGAAGGACAGCGTCGCGCAGGCGTCCGCCATCAGTGGCAATCAGGGTGTGAAGTTGAACGTTGGTGGTGGTACGCAGCTGACCGGCGCGCGGATTTCATCGACTGACGGCAAGGTCGATCTGGGCGCTTCGAAGGTCGTTGGCAGCGATCTGGTCAACCGTGACTACGGGGTGAAAGCCGGGCTGGACCTGCCGCAGAAAACCGAGGAGAACGCACCGAAGGTGTCGTTCGATAACGGCAATCTGAAAGTCGGTCCGGTGACCCTGAGCGGTAATCTGGACAGCCAGACCCTGCAAGCGGGGATCAACGAAAAAGGCTGAGCAGCACCGCTGTAAAAACTGTGGGAGCGGGCTTGCTCGCGAAGGCGTCAGTTCAGTCAGCGAGGCTGTTGACTGAACCAGCGCCTTCGCGAGCAAGCTCGCTCGTTTTGATCTGTCGCATTACCGCGAAGATAGTCGCTGCGTAACCATCGCATGCAAATACGCAAGTCGAATATATATATCAAAAATGAATATTCGGCATAGCGAAGAGTTTTAAAAAACTGTCATTTATAACAGTTGTGAGAGTTTCCTTGAAAACTGAAGATCAGGTTCCGGTACTTCAAACCACATTGGTTTTATCCCGGCCTTCGTCAAGTCATTTCAAGGAGCTGCAAAAATGAGCGATATCACATTTCCGGATGCAAAAGACGGCGTCATCAATTGCCGTTCGAATCCAATGGGCGGTGTAAGGGTTAAAGTGAGGCTGTTGCCAGACACGCAGATCGGGGCCGTATTGAAACTGAACTGGCAGGGATATACCGATCAGGCGGGCGAGCAACCCATTTTCGATACCGAGACTTCGTTCAAGCACGCTATCACTTCGGAGGACATCTCCGAGGGTGTTGTAATAACAGTCGGTGATTGGTCAAAGCATATCAAGCCTATTAAAGATGGATCGGCCCGTGCTAGCTATGCAATCAATGGTGGCGAGGTGGGGGATGCACTGGTCCAGGTAAGATTGTTAAATGCTGCAGGGCAGTCATGCGACGAAGTTTGAGGTGCAAAAAGGCTGATTTGCACAGTGAAGCGGGATCTGTTGCGGGCGCAACGTCTTGAGGTGACTGAAGGATCCAGAACCGTCGGGGCGCAACAGTTCCGGATCGCGTAGCTCGGTTGCAATCGCCTCAGTCCCAGTCAACGCGAGTTGACCGGGACTGCTTGCCGCAGAGGGTCAGCTCGAAGCCTTCGCCTTACCCGCACTCATCAGCACGACCACCGCCAGCAGCGCGGACAGGATCGAACCCAGCAACACCCCAACTTTCACCGAGTCGACCAGATGCGGCGCGCCCGGGAACGCCAGCGCGCCGATGAACAGGCTCATGGTGAAGCCGATCCCGCAGAGCAGGGCGACGCCGTACAGCTGCAGCCAGCTCGCGCCTTGCGGCAGTTGTGCCAGACCACTGCGAATCGCCAGGGCGCCGAGGCCGAGGATACCGATCTGCTTGCCGAACAACAGCCCCAGCGCCACGCCCAGTGGTACCGGCTCAAGCAGGTTGCTCGGAGAAATGCCGGTCAGCGACACACCCGCGTTGGCGAAGCCGAAAATCGGCACCACGGCGAACGCCACCCACGGATGCATTTTTTCTTCGAGGTACAGCAGCGGCGAGTTGTGCTCGTCTTCGGGATTTCCCAGCGGAATGCACAGGGCCAGAATCACCCCGGCGAGGGTCGCGTGGATCCCCGATTGCAGCATGAAGAACCACAGGAAGGCGCCGGCGATCAGGTACGGCCAAAGCTTTCTGACGCCGCAGCGGTTGAGGATCACCAGCAATGCGATCACCGCCAACGAGGCCAGCAGCATGCTCACCGACAGGCCGCTGGTGTAGAAAATCGCGATGATCACCACTGCGCCCAGGTCATCGAGGATGGCCAGCGCCGAGAGGAAGATTTTCAGCGACACGGGCACCCGTTTGCCCAGCAGCGACAGCACGCCCAGGGCGAAAGCAATGTCGGTGGCGGCGGGGATCGCCCAACCGCTCAGGGTCTGCGGATTGCCCCAGTTGATCGCGACGTAGATCAGGGCCGGGACCAGCATCCCGCCCAGCGCGGCGAAGCCCGGCAGCGCGCGCTGACCCCAGGTCGACAACTGACCGGCGAGCAATTCGCGCTTGATCTCCAGGCCCACCAGCATGAAGAAGATCGCCATCAGGCCATCATTCACCCAATGCTCGATCGACAGACCGGCGATCTTGATGTGCAAGGTCGAGAAATACGTGGCCGCCCAAGGCGAGTTGGCGACCAGCAGCGCGGCCAGGGCAGCGGCCATCAGAATCAGGCCACCGGCGGATTCGGCAGCGAAAAAACGCGAGAGAAAGGCCAGGGCAGAAGGCGACTCCTGGCGGGCAGGGGCAGTCTGCAGGCGTGACGGATCGTGGCTCATAGGCACAGCAACTCCGCGCGGCGGCCCGACCTGCGCTGAATTAAACCTGCCCTGCCGCGTTGTTGCGGTGGCACCCGGGCGGCATTTTACACAATAGGTGGGGGAAGGCGCGGTTTTACTGACGATTACCCTTGAATCGAGCGTTTCCAAGGAATAAATTGCCGGCCTTAATAGGAAGCATTACTATTCACGCCTCTTTCCCCAGCACGCTGTCATGAACCCCATGCTGCCCCGCAGACCCGGCTTTTTCGAGCATTACGAAGAGTTGATCGGCACCTGGACCCGGCGTCTGCGCAACCGCGCGCAGGCCGAGGATCTGGCGCACGACACCTTTGTGCGGGTGCTCGAATCCGATTCGGCAGCGGTGCAGCAGCCACGGGCGTATTTGCACCAGACCGCACGCAACATCGCGGTCGACGGTTATCGGCGTGAGGATCGGCGGGAAGCCATGGAGTCGCAGGCGATCGATCACAGTGTGTCGTCCACCGGCGACCCGGAGCATTACATGCAGGCGATCCAGCTGGCCGACTCCATCGAACGGGCGCTGCAGGAACTGCCGCTCAACTGCCGGAAGATTTTCGTCTGGCAGAAGATCGAAGGGCTGACCCAGGCGGAAATCGCTGAGCGCCTGGGGCTGTCGAGGAACATGGTCGAAAAGTATATGATCCGCACCCTGCGCCACTTGCGCGATCGTCTCGACGGCATGCAGTCATGAGCGGCCGCCGCTTTTCATCCCCAGCCCGACAGGACATTCCATGATGGATACCCGTGATTGCGCGTGCGGGCAAACAACGGTGCGCGATGAAGCGGCACGCTGGTTTGTGCGTTTGCAGGAACCGCTGATCAGCGCCGACGAACAGCAGCGCTTCGATGCCTGGCTGAACCAGCATCCGCAACACCGTGACGAATTCCAGTTGCTGCAAGGCCTGTGGACGGCGGCCGATCTGCTGCCGGCGCCACGTCTCAAGTCCCTCGTCGAAACCCCGCCGGCCCGTCGCGAACGTCGCCCGCTGCTGCGCTATGCCGTGGCCGCCAGTGTGCTGGCGGTGGCGCTCGGCCTCGGTCTGTTCAGCGGTCTGAATCTCCCCGACGGCTACAGCGCCGAGTTCGCGACGGCGCTGGGTGAGCGCAAGCACGTGGCGCTGCCGGACGGATCGGTGATCGACCTGAACAGCCGCAGCCGTCTGCAGGTGCGTTTTGAGAAGGATCGGCGGCTCATCGAATTGAGTGAAGGCGAGGCGCTGTTCAGCGTTCAGCACGACACGGCGCGGCCGTTCGTGGTCGAGGCCGGCAGCGGCAAGGTCACGGTCACCGGCACGCGTTTCGATGTGCGCCGCGATGTCACGCAAACCCGGGTCGCGGTGGAGCAGGGCACGGTCAAGGTGCAGGGGCGCAATGCGCCGGACAACGAGTTCATCAACTTGACGGCAGGTCTCGGTACCCACGTCGATGCTGAGGGTCGCGTCGCCGCCGCATATGCGGTCAACCCCGCCGAACTGACGGCGTGGCGCAGCGGCAAACTGGTGTTCAACAACGCCAGCCTCGGCGAAGTGGCGGCGGAAGTTTCGCGTTATCGCGACAAGCCACTGACGGTCAGCAACCCCTCCGTGGCCAGTCTGCGCCTGACCAGCGTGTTCAAATCCGACAATACCGACGCCTTGCTCAAGGCCCTGCCAAACATCCTGCCGGTGGCCGTTCGCACCCTGGCCGATGGCAGTCAGGAAATAATTTCAAAATAACATTCAGGTTTTTTTCGAGTTCATCGTCTTCCTGTTCAACTGCAACTGGTTTGCATTAACAGACGCACACTCTTGCGCTCCACAGGACTACGTTCGACGTGAAAAACACCTCAGCCAACAACAAAAAATCCCCCTGGTTACCGCTGGCCCTCGCGCTGGCAGTCAACGCTGCGATGCCACTGGCGTATGCCGCCGAGGCCATTCACATCCGCGCCCAGCCGCTGGGTCAGGCCCTGAGCGAACTGGGCCAGCAAACGTCGTTGCAGGTGTTTTTCAGCCCGGATCTGGTCGCCGGCAAACAGGCGCCGGCGGTTGACGGCAATCTTTCCCCCGAGCAGGCGTTGCGCCAATTGCTTCAGGGCAGCGGCCTCGACTACCAGATCAACGAAGGCTCGGTGACTCTGGCGCCTGTCGCGACCGCCGCCAGCAACGGCCCGCTGGAACTGGGCGTGACCGACATCAAAGTGGTCGGCGACTGGCTCGGTGACGCCGACGCCGCCGTGGTGCAGAACCACCCGGGCGCACGCACGGTGATCCGCCGCGAAGCCATGGTCGAGCAAGGCGCGATGAACGTCAGTGACGTGCTCAAGCGCGTGCCCGGTGTGCAGGTGCAGGACTCCAACGGCACCGGCGGCAGCGACATCGCGCTGAACGTCGGCGTGCGTGGCCTGACTTCGCGCCTCTCGCCACGCTCCACGGTGCTGATCGACGGCGTGCCGGCCGCGTTCGCGCCGTACGGCCAGCCGCAGCTGTCGATGGCGCCGATCTCCTCGGGCAACCTCGACAGTATCGACGTGGTACGCGGTGCCGGTTCCGTGCGTTACGGCCCGCAAAACGTCGGCGGGGTGATCAACTTCGTCACCCGCGCCATTCCGGAAAAAGCCACCGGGGAAATCGGCACCACCCTGGAGACCACCCGTTACGGCGGCTGGAAGCACATCGACACGGCGTTCCTCGGCGGCACTGCCGACAACGGCATGGGCGTGGCGCTGTTGTATTCCGGGGTCAACGGCAACGGTTACCGCGAGCGCAACAACGACAACGACATCGACGACGTGCTGCTCAAGACCCATTGGGCGCCGACCGATCAGGACGATTTCAGCCTCAACTTTCATTACTACGACGCCAGCGCCGACATGCCCGGCGGCCTGACGCAGAAGCAGTACGACGACAAACCGTATGATTCGGTGCGCGATTACGACAACTTCAGCGGTCGGCGCAAAGACGTGTCGTTCAAGTGGATCCGGCAGATCGACGAGCGCACCCAGGCAGAAATCCTCACCTACTACACCGACAGCTTTCGCGGCAGCACCATCGCCGCCCGCGACCAGAAAACCCTCAGCTCATACCCGCGTTCCTACTACACCCTCGGTGTCGAACCGCGTGTGTCGCGGGTGTTTGACGTCGGCCCGACCACGCAGGAAGTCAGCGTCGGTTATCGCTACCTGAAAGAGGCGATGCACGAACAGTCGAGCCGTCTGGCGCTGGTCAATAATCAGCCGGTGGTCACGCCGACGTCCGACGGCCATGTGTTCCAGGACCGCACCGGCGGCACCGAGGCTAACTCGGTGTACGTCGACAACAAGATCGACGTCGGCAACTGGACAATCACTCCGGGCATTCGCTTCGAACACATCAGCACCGACTGGCATGACCGCGCCGTGCTCGACACTGCAGGCAAACGCGTGCCGGAGAAAAACCGCAGCATCGAAAGCAACGAACCGCTGCCGGCGCTGAGCGTGATGTATCACCTGTCGGACGCGTGGAAACTGTTCGCCAACTACGAAACCTCGTTCGGCAGCCTGCAGTATTTCCAGCTTGGCCAGGGCGGTTCGGGTGACCAGACCGCCAACGGCCTGGAACCGGAAAAAGCCAAGACCTACGAGATCGGTACGCGCTACAACGATGACGTGTGGGGCGGGGAAGTGACGCTGTTCTACATCGACTTCGATGACGAACT
Source organism: Pseudomonas sp. LAMO17WK12:I5 (assembly GCF_900215165.1). Taxonomy (NCBI): domain Bacteria; kingdom Pseudomonadati; phylum Pseudomonadota; class Gammaproteobacteria; order Pseudomonadales; family Pseudomonadaceae; genus Pseudomonas; species Pseudomonas sp. LAMO17WK12:I5. The sequence goes on from NZ_OBDS01000006.1 coordinate 317,308, forward strand.
GCAATACATCAGCAACGATGTCGGCTGGACCAACCTCGGCGCGACCAAGCACCAGGGCATCGAAGCGTCGGTGCACTACGACATGGCAGCGCTCGATCCGCGTCTCGACGGTCTGACCGCCAACGCCGGTTTCACCTACACCCGTGCGACTTACGAAGGTGAGATTCCGGGCTTCAAGGGCCGTGATCTGCCGTTCTATTCGCGGCAGGTGGCGACCGTGGGCTTGCGTTACGACGTCAATCGCTGGACCTACAACATCGACGGTTTCGCCCAATCAAAACAGCGCTCGCCGGGCACCGGGGTCAACGCCGATGGCAGCTTCAACGGCAACTACATCACCGAAGGCACGGCCGACGGGCAGTACGGCGACATCCCGGGTTACGTGACCTGGAACGTGCGCGGCGGGTATGACTTCGGGCCGCAAGTGTCGAATCTGAAACTGGGTGCCGGGGTGAAAAACGTCTTCGACAAGCAGTACTTCACCCGCTCCAGCGACAACAATTCGGGGATGTATGTCGGTGCGCCGCGTACGTTCTTCGTGCAGGCCAGTGTAGGTTTCTAAGGCGCTGTTGTGGCTGAATCGGTTTCACACGGTTCAGCCACAAAAAGCCTGAAGCTATTGAGGGATCAGAAACTCGATGGTCGGCCCGGGATTCCCGGCCAGGTCTGCGCCTTTGAGGCAGACGTTCTTTCGGCCATTGGCAATGGAAACATGGAACACGCCTGTGGAGGGTGATACGCGTTGAAATCCCTGCCCGTCATTGCAATTGATGCTTCCGGGCTGGCCGTACTTGTATTGAAATCGGGCGGGATCCAGATCCGGTGAAACCGGAAATACCCTGATGTCGTATTCGTCGCCACCTACCGCTTCGACCTTATAGGCAGGCTTCAGCGGTGCGGGCGCGTCCATCATCCAGCGCCAGTAGACGCTGGGTGTTCTTCCGGCCCATTGCTTGGGTACGTCCGTAGGCCGCTGTTGGCCAATCAGGCAGAGAAAGTACAAGCCTGAGCCGTCTTTAAGTTCATGACTCAATTGATTATCGGCGTCCGGTGCAGCCGTTCGCACTTGGCTATAGCCATCAAGGTTCTGACATTCGTCCAGAGTGCGCGTAAAGCGATAGCGGTAGTAAGGCGCGGTTGTGGTGAACGTTTGCAGCCATCGCCAAGGCACGACTTGTCCATGTTCGTCGCGCTCGAGCTTGGTGTAATCGCTGTTTTGCGACGAACCAGGAAACGACCAGTTCTCGCCCAGCGAACAACCGTCCAGACGTGGATTGAAATGTCCCTTGGCGAAACAGGCGTCCAGCCCATCGGTTGTGGAGGCGTAATTGGTATTGCTGCGTTTGTTGACCTGTCCCGCCACGACTTCGCAGGGCGCGCCCTTGTCGCAGCGATTGCGGTCACTCCCGCGAGTGGTGGTGCCGAGCACACCCACAATTTCATTGGTGTAACGCGCAAGCAGTGGCGAGCCTGACAGCCCGCTGACAACATCGAGACAACGGTTGCTCAGTTGTCCGACCCAACGCCATGGGCCTTCAATAATCGCCGCCGAGTGTTCTTGTTTGCAGGCCATGCGCTGAATGAAACCGTTCATGGGCGCGCCGGTGATCAGAATGTCGTCTTCGCTGTCCAACGGGGCCCGCGCCAGTTTCAACGGCTGGATACCGTCTCTGATCAACTGTTCCAGAGGCTGTTCAAGCTCAATGATAGAGAGGTCTTGACCGCGTAGCGTGCTCCAGCCGACGCGACTGACCGTGTAGGAACGGCTTTGCGGTTGCGTGTCGAAAAAATAATTGAACGTCACCCGACCCTTTGCAGGTTGATTGACGATGATCTCGTTATTGCCTATCTCCGGATGTGTGCAGTGTCCGGAGGTCAGCACGTAGGCGGGTTGCGATACTGCTCCGGGTTCTCGAGTGTCAATCAGCGTGCCGGAGCAGGTCATGCCGTCTTCAACTTCAACACGGCCAATGGCTTGCCAATGCGCATAGTTCCCGCCGGCATTGGCCAGGCGCTCAGCGGGCGCAAAATTGGCAGTGCCTTCACCCCAGTCGTATCGATTGACGGAGGCACATCCCTGGAGAATAGTGATTAGCGCAATAACTGATCCTGTTCCAATGTTCATGCCGGATTTCCTTTTCTCCTGAGCTGGAAATCAACCCTATGATTGGGGGCAGGGCTTGTCTACTGTCAAACCTGACAGGTACCGCGCCAATGTTCAGACTTTCAAGGTCTTGCCGCCGATGGCCACCGCCACCAACAACACCGCCATCAAGCCAAACGCAAAACTCAAACTGCTGGCATGCGCGACAAAACCGATCACCGCCGGCCCCGCCAGAATCCCTGCGTAACCCAGCGTGGTGATTGCCGGCACCGCAATGCTTTCCGGCATCACCGTCTGCTTGCCCACCGCCGTATACAGCACCGGCACGATGTTCGAACAGCCGGCGCCGACCAGCGCATACCCCAGCAGCGCGGCTTCCCAGCTCGGGGCGAAGGTCGCCAGAAACAGGCCTGCCGCTGCCAGCAGCCCGCCAAACAGAATGATCCGCGTAGCCCCGACACTGCGCACGATCCGGTCACCCAGCAGGCGTCCCACCGTCATGGTCAGGGCAAATGCGGCGTAACCCAAGCCCGCATACGCCGTGTCGATCCCGCGTTCCTGGGCGAGGAACACCGCGCTCCAGTCCAGCGCTGCGCCTTCGGTGAGGAACACGATGAAGCACATCCCGCCGATGAACAGCACGATGCCGTGGGGAATGGCGAATGCCGGGCCCGAGCTTTCACTGCCGTACGGCAGCATGTGCGGCACCGCTTTGAACAGCGCGCCGATCAACACCGCCACCACCACCAGCATCGCCGCCAGTGGCGTCAGGCCGAGGCCGAGGAGGGCGCTGACACCGGCCGCGCCGACAATCCCGCCGAGGCTGAACAGGCCATGAAACCCCGACATCATATTCTTGCCACTGGCCCGCTCGACGATCACCGCTTGCAGGTTGACGGTCGAATCCACTGTGCCCAACCCGGCACCGAACATGAACAGCGTGGCGATCAGCGCCGGTATCGACGACACCGTCGCCAGCAACGGCAGCGCCGCGCAAATCAGCAGGGTGCCGCCGGTGGCGACTTTGCGGCAGCCAAAGCGCGTGGCGAGAATCCCCGCCAAGGGCATCGCCAGAATCGAGCCGACCCCCAGGCACAGCAGCAGAAGGCCCAACGTACCCTCATCGAGTCCGGCGCGGGCCTTGGCGTACGGCACCAATGGCGCCCACGCGGCAATGCCCAGGCCGGCGATGAAAAAAGCGATGCGCGTCGACATCTGTTGCAGGCGTCCGGGGACGAAGGTGTCTTGGGGGTTGAGGCTGGTCATATCGATCCTTGGCAAAAAACGTCGCGTCCCCGAATGACAGTGATAGCGCGTCGAGGTTCGATCGCAAGTCTCGGGGGCGGTGCAGCCGACATCCTAACCTGTGGGAGCGAGCTTGCTCGCGAATGCGGTGGTTCAGGCGATGAGATTGGTGGCTGATACGCCGCTTTCGCGAGCAGGCTCGCTCCCACAGGGTTTTGCACAGAACGGACATTTGTGAGCGCCAGTCATCCAATGTGGGAGCGAGCCTGCTCGCGAATACTGTGTATCAGCTAATCAATATGGCGGCTGATGCACTGCTATCGCGAGCAGGCTCACTCCTACAAGGGATCGCGGTTTACAGTGATGGCTCGACAAGGTGAGTGAGGCTAGTGATGACGCAGTTTTACGATGCACGGGGCAATATCTACGGGGTGGTTTCGCCTCAGGCACTTCGTGAGGCGGGGATCGATTTGCCTGTCGGTGCCGCGCAGTGTGCCTTGTCGAGACAGGCATGGAGTCAGGCAGCCATTGCGCTGTGCTGCGACTGGCCTGAGGGGCAGCGTCCGGCGGGGAGCAAATCCCATCGCAGCGATGGCCTGCTGATCGGCCCGTTTCAGTCGGCAGCGCCGTTCGACGTGCTGATCGTCAACACCGACGGCACCTTGGCCGAGCGCAGTGGCAACGGTCTGACGATCTTTTCCCAAGCGTTGCTTGAGCAGGGGCTGATGCGGGAAGAAGGCGCGTTGCTGAAGGTGCATCACGACAAGGGCGACGCCGTGGAAACTTCGGTGAAACCAGCTGCAGTCGAAGGCGTTCACGGCTTCTGGCTGGATCTCGGTCAACCGGGCTTCGGGCCTTCAGCGGTGACCGCCCGGAATGTTGAAAACCGCGAATTCAATGGTCATGAAGTGAGCCATGTAAAACCATTGGCGCAGCTCGATCCCGCGTGGCAGCACAGCCAGTTCGTGCGCATCGGCAATCCGCATTGCGTGACCTTGCTCACCGACGTTGCCGTGTTGCCGAGCAACTCACAAATGCGCGAATCGCCCTGGGCTGAAGGCCTGACCCGAATCGCCTACGCGATGCCGACCGGCGCCGGCCAGCCATGCCCGGCGGGCATCAATCTGCAATGGGCCGCGCTTGAGTCCGCGCAGCGCATCGTCGCCCGAGTATTCGAGCGTGGCGAAGGGCCGACGGCGTCTTCCGGCACCAGTGCCAGTGCGGTGGCCTGCGCAGCATGGGCGGTGGGTTGGGTGGCGAGCGGCGAAGTGCACGTCGTCATGCCGGGCGGGACGGCGCCGGTGTTGCTCGAAGAAGAGCAGGGCGAATTGGTGCGGGTCAGGCTGTTTGGTACGGCTCGATTGATCGACTGAAGCGGCAATCGCCTTCGCTGGCAAGCCAGCTCCCACAGAGTTATGTGGTGAACACAAATCACGCGTTCACTGCTGGATACTGTGGGAGCTGGCTTGCCAGCGATGAGGCCATCAGCCTGACAAAAGTTTCAGATTTGTCCGCTGCTGAACGCCACCACCGGCATCTGCCGCTGCATCAGCACCTTGCCGCCACGAATCGAATACAGCGGCAGGCCCTGGCTGCGGATCACTTCGTAGTCGCTGTCCGCCGACAGAATCAGCAGATTCGCCGGGCGCCCCTCTACCAGGCCATAACGCTCGCCCAGGTGCATGGCCTTGGCACTGTTGTCGGTGACCAGATCCAGCGCGTTCTGCAGGTTGCGGTAACCGAGCATGTGGCAGATGTGCAACCCGGCTTCCAGCACCCGCAGGATGTTGCCGTTGCCTAGCGGATACCAAGGATCGACGATCGAATCCTGGCCAAAACACACGTTCATCCCGGCTTCAAGCAATTCATTCACGCGGGTCACGCCACGGCGTTTCGGGAAGTTGTCGAAGCGCCCCTGCAGGTGAATGCTTTCGGTCGGGCACGAGACGAAACTGATCCCGGAATGCCCGAGCAGGCGGAACAGTTTGGCGCAGTAAGCGTTGTCGTAAGAACCCATCGCCGTGGTGTGGCTGGCGGTGACCCGCGCGCCCATGTCGCGGCTGCGCGCCTCTTCGGCGAGCACCTCAAGAAAGCGCGAGTGCGGGTCGTCAGTCTCGTCGCAATGCACATCGACCAGGCACCCGGTGCGCTCGGCCAGGTCCATCAGAAACTTCACCGAACTGACACCCTGATCACGGGTGTACTCGAAATGCGGGATGCCGCCAACCACGTCGGCGCCCATGCGAATCGCTTCTTCCATCAGCTCGCGACCGTTGCGAAACGACTCGATGCCTTCCTGCGGGAACGCGACGATTTGCAGGTCGATCAGGTGCCGGGTTTCTTCGCGGACTTCAAGCATCGCCTTCAGCGCGGTGAGCTGCGGATCGGTGACGTCGACGTGGGTGCGCACGTGCTGGATGCCGTGTGCGGCCAGGGCCTGGATGGTCTTTTTCGCGCGGGTCTTGGTGTCTTCTTCGGTGATGGTGACTTTGCGCTCACCCCAGCACTCGATGCCCTCGAACAGCGTGCCGCTCATGTTCCAGCGCGGCTCGCCAGCAGTCAGCGTGGCGTCGAGGTGGATGTGCGGCTCGACGAAGGGCGGCACCACCAGATTGCCGCCGGCGTCGAGGTCGCCGGGGGTGAGGGTCGGGGCTTCGGTCTGGCGGCCGATGCTGCGGATCAGGCCGTCTTCCAGGTGCAATTCGTGCAAACCGTCCTGGTTGCGCAGTCGGGCGTTGATGATGTGCATCAGGCGAATCCTTCTTATAGGTCTGGTAGTGGCGCACTGGCGCGACGGGCGCCGAGCAGGCCGGTGACGATGACATACGTTAGCGCGGCGGCGGCAATCCCTACCAGCGGTGCGACCCAGGGCGAATGGAACGCGGCGAGCGTGCCGACCGCGTAAGCCCCCAGCCCCGGCCAGTTGAACGCCGGCAGCCGTGCGTCGGCCAGCCGCGGATAGCGCCCGCGCCAGCGGAAGAAAAAGTCGGCCATGATCACTCCGCCAATCGGCGGAATCACCGTGCCCAGCAGAATCAGGTACGGCACCAGCATGTCGTACATGCCCAGCAGGGCGAGCAGGGTGCCGATTACCGCGCCGGACAGGGTCACGGTTTTGCGTCGGCCGGTGCGCAGCAGGTTGCAGCCGGCGACGGCGAAGTTGTAGATGGTGTTGTCCTGGGTGCTCCAGATATTCAGTAGCAGCATGGCCATTGCGGCCATGGCGAAACCTTGCAGCAGCAACACTTCAACCACGTCGGGCTGCTGATAGACGATCGCGCCGTAGGCACCGATCAGCACCATCAAGCCATTGCCGATGAAAAATCCGATCAGGCTCGCCAGCACGGCAACCCGTGCCGAGCGCGAGAAGCGTGTCCAGTTGGTCGCCTGGGTCGCGCCGCTGACGAAGGTGCCGAACACCAGCGTGATCGCGGTCGACCAGTCCAGCGAACCCGTCGGCACCACGCTGAGCAAACCTTCGAGGCCACCGACTTTTACCGTCGCGACCCACATCGACAGCATCAGCAGCAACATCATCGCCGGCACCGCGATGTACGACAGGATCTCCAGGCCGCGATAACCGATATACGCCGTGGCGCAGAACACCAGGCCGAACAGCACCATCAAGCCGAGCACTGTGCCTTGCCCCAGATCGAAGTATTTGCCGAGCACCACGGCGGCGGTCGCAGTGCCCCAGGCGTACCAGCCGATCTGGGTGAAACCGAGGATCAGGTCACTGAGCTTGCTGCCGACTTCACCAAAACAGAAACGCCCCATCAGCACGGAGTTAAGTCCGCTCTTGAAGGCGATATAACCGAGGCCTGCCGCATACAGACCGAGCAGCAGGTTACCGACGACGATCACCGCCAGCATCTCGCCAAAACTGAACGCCACGCCGAGCTTGCCGCCGGCGAACATGGTTGCGGTGAAAAACGTGAAACCGAGCAACACCATGGCGGTTGAGGCCAGACCTTTGCGGGCATGCATCGGCACTTCGCTGAGCGGGTAGTCGTTGCCAGGGTCGTTCTGCGTCATGGGGCGTTCCTTGCTGAAGAGGGGGGACGCGGGTTGGGTTGCAGTGGTCGTGCCAAATGCTGATTGGCGCGGGTTATGTATAGACGAGGCGCATGGATTGGCGCGAAAGCGGTGCAACTGAATGCACCCGAGCCCAATGTGGGAGCGAGCCTGCTCGCGAAGGCGGCGTGTCAGGCGACATTTGCAATGGCTGATATTCCGCTTTCGCGAGCAGGCTCGCTCCCACAAGGGATGGGTGTTGGGTCAGAGGAATCTGAGCAGGGCGGCGACGATCGCTTCCGGGGCGTCCTCCTGGACCAGGTGGCCGGCGTTGGTGATGGGGTGAAATAGCGCGCCAGGAATCATCTGGTGCAACGCCCGACCCCGCTCGATCGGAATCCACTGATCGGCTTCACCCCAGAGAATCTGTACCGGGCAGCGGATGCTCGGGTACAGCGGTTCGGCCTCGCGGGTGTAGCGCTCGTCCATCTGCGCGATCTGCCGATAGAACGCCGCTTGCCCCGAATCGCCGAGCCACGGTTGCACGTAGGGCGCCAGTTCAGCGTCGGGGATGTCGCGGTGAATCGCCCCGCGAATGTAAGTCGGGACGATCGCGCGCTGGATGTAATCGGGCAGGCCGCTGAACGCCGTTTCATGCTGGCGCACATGCTGCACGAACGGCGATCCCCATGGCGTCAGCGCCACCGGATCGATCAGCGTCAGGCTGCGGTAGTCCTTGCCATTGAGCAAATGCGTGCGCAACGCGGTGGCGCCGCCGAAGTCATGGGCGACCACGTCCGGGCGCTGGATGTTCCAGTGATCGAGCAACTGCGCGAGCAGTTGATTCTGTACGCCGAGGGAAACATCGGCATCCGGTTGTGCGGAGCGCCCGTAACCCAGCAGGTCGAAATAATGCACCCGGTGACTGGCAAAGAAATGCGGCGCGATGCGGTGCCACACATACGATGAAAACGGCGTGCCATGCACGAACACCAGTGGCGGGCCATCACCGCGCACGGCGTGGCGCACCGGATGCCCGTTGAAATCGAAGACCTGATCCAGCAACCAGTCCGTCATCGACCTGTCCTCTTGGCGGGGTTGAGCCAAAAAGCATAGGCATAAAAAAACAGCCGTGAAGGCTGTTCTCTATTTTCCTGACAAACACCGATCCTTTGTAGGAGTGAGCCTGCTCGCGATAGCGTCGGCACATCCGAAATCAATGTGTCTGACAAACCGCTATCGCGAGCAGGCTCACTCCTACAGGGGGATTTGTGTTGGATCACTCACCGCGATAGATGCAACCGCTGGTGCAGGTCTCGTGAATGCGGATCGCGCTGAGTTCCGGCAGCAGCGGCTTCATTTCATTCCAGATGAATTTGGCCAGGACTTCGCTGGTCGGGTTTTCCAGGCCGGGAATGTCGTTCAGGTAGTTGTGATCCAGACGCTCGTACAGCGGCTTGAAAATAGCCTTGATCTCGGAGAAGTCGCGGATCCAGCCGGTGTGCGGATCGAGGTCGCCGCTCAGGTGAATCGCCACCTTGAACGAGTGACCGTGCAGGCGTCCGCACTTGTGGCCGTCCGGTACGTGCGGCAGGCGGTGGGCGGATTCGAAAGTAAATTCCTTGAAGATTTCCACAGTATTTTCGGCTCTGTTCAGGTGGCGTTCGCCGCAGCGATTCGGGCAGGCGGCGAGTTTACCAGCTTGTGTTTGGCGATGCGGGAAAACACTGACTAAAGGGTCAGCAAGCGCTCGGCGAGGCGACCATTGGCAGCCAGTTCAAGAAACTCGTCACCGAGACGGCGGCTTTCGTCCATCGCCGCGTGCCAGTATTTCTGCCGACTCGGCGCATCGCCCATGAAGCGCTTGAAGTCGTTACGGTCCGGCAGTTTGCCGTAGGGCAGGCGCGCCAGATATTCCTTCGACGGTGCCAGCAACAACACGTCCTGCAAGCGCTCCACCGAGGCGCGGCGCCACGGCAGGGTCTTGTCGAACCAGCCCGGAATCACCCGGTCGGTGAAGTGCGGATAGAGCACGATGCCGTCGCCGCTGTAGGGCAGGTCGAGGTGATAGTCGAGCAGGCCGCCGTCGCGGAACGTGCCGGCACCGGCGCCCGGCAGGTCGCGCACGCCTTCCATGACCATCGGGATCGATCCCGAGGCCAGCAGCGCCTGGCGCAGATTGCCGGCGTCGAGGGCGACGAAGCGCGACGGAAAGTCATTCAGCGCATTCAACGGCGGGGCGAGGCGCGGGTCGTGAATGATCAGGCGTTCGAAGTGCCGCGACAGCCGCGCGCGACCGCGCAGGTTATCGGCGATCACCGAACCCAGCGCCAGACCGAGGCGGCCACGATGATCGTCGGCCAGGCGTCCGTGGCTTTTCACCACCATGATGTTCAGGCGGTAGTCGGCGTTGTTGAGGATGCTGGCGTCGCGGCCGTCGAGCAGGTCATTGAGCATGCGCTGCGAGCTCTGGCTGATCTCGGCCATGGTCACGCCTTTGTTGAAATTCTGCTCGGCGTACAACTGACCGAGGCGGCGGATGCCTTCAGCGGCGTCCGGCAGGCAGGCGCTGGCGAAGCGCCAGGAGCCGACTGAAGCACCGATAAGCGAGCGCTCACGCGGCGCGCTCGGCAGCCACTCACCGAACAACGCCAGGTCCAGCCCTTGAATCCCCAATGCCTTCGGCCCACCGGCCGCACCGGGCAGGGTGCCGACGTCAGCGGCGTTCAGGCCCTGGGCACGAATGCGCGCCATGGCCCGTGGGCCGGCCTTGAGGGTGAGGGCGGGGAACTTGATGTGGATGGCAGTCATACCGGTCTCGATCGTTAGCAAGCTTTGGATTATAGGCGCACTACTTGACCCAGTGGGAGCGGGCTTGCTCGCGAAGGCGTTGTGTCAGTCGCCGTCATTATTGCTGACCCACCGCCTTCGCGAGCAAGCCCGCTCCCACAGGGTTTTGCATGAATCTGCAAATGTGGTTGGTGTCAGGGGCAATGATGGCAATTCAGTTTCAGTTAAGTTCGCACCGCTATGGTGCCGACCGTAGCTGCACATAAAAACACGGAGACACCCATGAAAACCCTGACTGCCCTGTCCATTGCCTCGATCATCGGCCTGACCGCCAGCCTCGCCCATGCCCGCGATCTTGGCCCCGATGAAGCCCTGCGTTTGCGCGACGCTGGTACTATCGTCTCCTTCGAGAAGCTCAACGCCACGGCGCTGACCAAACATCCGGGGTCGACCATCACCGATACCGAGCTGGAAGAGCAGTACGGCAAGTACATCTATCAGATCGAAATGCGTGATCCGCAAGGGCTGGAGTGGGACCTGGAATTGGACGCTGTGACTGGGCAGGTTCTCAAGGATCATCAGGATACGTAATGAAGGTTAATGTTCGCGCCACCCGCCGCACGGCGCTGGCGCTGGTGATGTGTTGTTCGACGGCCATGGCCCGCGATCTCGGTCCGGATGAAGCGCTGGATCTGCGCAAGCAGGGCGTGATTCTGCCGCTTGAGCAAGTGCTGCAGCAGGCAATGGACCGTTACCCCGGCGCAAAACTGCTGGAAGTCGAGCTGGAAGAAAAACACGACGTCTACATTTATGAAGTCGAGTTGCTGACCGTCGAAGGTGTTGCGCGTGAGTTGCACCTGAAGGCCGATACCGGCGAACTCGTGAAAGACAAGGAAGATTGACCGATGCGTTTGCTACTGGTGGAAGACCACGTGCCGCTGGCCGACGAACTGATCGCCGGCCTGCAGCGCCAAGGCTACGCGGTGGACTGGCTGGCGGACGGACGCGATGCGGTCTATCAGGGCAGCAGCGAGCCCTATGACCTGATCATTCTCGACCTCGGTCTGCCCGGCGTTCCCGGGCTGGAGGTGCTGGCGCAATGGCGTGCCGGTGGCCTGTCGACCCCGGTGCTGATCCTCACCGCCCGCGATTCCTGGGCCGAGCGCATCGAAGGCCTGAAGGCCGGCGCCGACGATTACCTGACCAAACCGTTTCATCCCGAAGAGCTGCATTTGCGGGTGCAGTCGTTGCTGCGTCGCTCCAAGGGCCAGGCCAATCAGCCGACGCTCAAGGCGGCCGGCCTGCATCTGGACGAAGGTCGCCAGTGCGTGATTCGCGACGGCAGCGAGATTCAGCTGACCGCCGCCGAATTCCGTCTGCTGCGTTATTTCATGCTGCACCCGGAACAGATCCTGTCGAAAACCCACCTCGCCGAGCACCTCTATGACGGCGAGACCGAGCGTGATTCCAACGTCCTCGAAGTTCACGTCAACCACCTGCGGCGCAAGCTGGGTAAAGCGGTGATCGAAACCCGTCGCGGCCAGGGTTACCTGTTCGGCGGGCAAGCTTCGTGAGGTCGATCCAGCGCCGTTTGAGCCTGGGCTTGATCAGTGTGATGGTGATCGTCGGTCTGGTGCTGGCGCAAACCAGTCTGTGGTTGTTCGAAGTCGGGTTGCAGCGTTATCTCGAGGCCGGTCTGCGCAACGACAGCGAAAGCCTGCTGGTCGCGCTGGTGCGTGGCCCGCAAGGTTTGCAACTGGATGAGCGGCATCTGTCGCCGGCCTATCAGCGACCGTTTTCCGGGCATTACTTCCGCATCGATTTTGCCGACAGCCACTGGCGCTCGCGTTCGCTGTGGGATCAGGATCTGCCGCTGCTGGAACATCCCGGTTTGCACAGCAACCTGCAACTGGGCCCGGACGGTCAGCAGTTGCTGGTCTTGCGTTCGGACTATCGCCGGCTGGGGCAGTCGATCTCGATCAGCGTTGCGCAGGATTACACCCCGGTGCGCGAGAGTTTCCAGCGCATGCGCCAGATCGGTCTCGGGCTGGGCCTGGCCGGTTTGCTGCTGATTCTGCTGCTGCAACGGCTGACGGTGCGCCGCGCGTTGAAGCCGCTGGAACGGGCGCGCGAGCAGATCGCCCAGTTGCAACAGGGCCAGCGCTCGCAACTGGACGATCAGGTGCCGGTGGAATTGGAGCCGCTGGTGGCGCAGATCAACCATTTGCTGGCGCACACCGAGGACAGCCTCAAGCGCTCGCGCAATGCGCTGGGCAACCTGGGACATGCGCTGAAAACGCCGTTGGCGGTGCTTTTGAGTCTGGCGTCGAGCGAAAAACTCGATGCCCACCCGGAGCTGCGCCGAATCCTCAAGGAACAACTGGAGCAGGTGCAACAGCGGCTCAATCGCGAGCTTAATCGCGCGCGGTTGTCAGGTGATGCGCTGCCCGGCGCGCTGTTTGATTGTGACGCGGAACTGCCGGGATTGCTGGCAACGCTGAACATGATCCACGGCGAGCATCTGGCGTTGAGTTACGTCGCGCCGCCGGGGCTGCAATTACCGTGGGATCGCGAGGACTTGCTGGAGCTGCTCGGCAACTTGCTGGACAACGCCTGCAAATGGGCGGACGCCGAGGTGCGTCTGACCGTGATCGAACGGACTGACGGCTACGCCCTGAGCGTTGAAGATGACGGGCCGGGAATTCCTGAAGAGCAACGCACTCAGGTGTTCAGTCGTGGCACGCGGCTCGATGAGCAGACTGACGGGCATGGCCTGGGGCTGGGAATTGTGCGTGATATCGTCGAGACGTGGGGCGGGTTGCTGGTGTTGGGCGAGAGTGAGTGGGGCGGGCTGAAGGTGGTGATCGAGCTGCCTAAACGCTGATCTCCCCAACACCACCAATCCCCTGTGGGAGCGAGCCTGCTCGCGAATGCGCTGGATCAGACACATCATCGCTGACTGACATACCGCTTTCGCGAGCAGGCTCGCTCCCACATTGGGTTTGGCAATGGGCTGTCAGACCCGGAACTGATCCATCAGACTCTGCTGTTGATTCGCCAGGCTGTTCAGCGACTGGCTCACCCGCGCCGACTCATTGGCCTGTCCGGACAGCGATTCGGTTACGTCGCGAATGGTCGCGACGTTGTTGTTGATCTCCTCGGCCACCGCGCTCTGTTCTTCCGCCGCGCTGGCGATCTGCAGGTTCATGTCGCTGATCACCGTCACCGCATCGCCGATCTGGCGCAATGCGGTAACCGCTTGCCCGACCTGTTCGACACTGCCCTGAGCCTGACGATGACTGTTGCCCATCGAGCCGACCACATCCTGGGTACCGGTCTGCAGTTGCTCGATGACCTGACGGGTTTCTTCCACCGACTCCTGCGTGCGGCGGGCAAGGTTGCGCACTTCGTCGGCGACCACGGCAAAACCACGCCCGGCTTCACCGGCACGCGCTGCTTCGATCGCCGCGTTGAGCGCCAACAGGTTGGTCTGTTCGGCGATGGCGCGGATGGTTTCCAGCACGGTGCCGATCTTCTCGCTGTTGGCAGCCAACCCTTCGACCTGAACCATCGCCGCGCTCATGTCGGCGGCGAGCGTGTCGATGCTCGCGGTGGTGCGGTCGATCACGGTCAGGCCCTGACGGGTGGCGCGGTCGGCGTCCTTGGCCGCTTCGGCGGCTTGCGCGGCGCTGCGTGCAACGTCCTGCGCGGTGGCGCTCATTTCGTGGGAGGCAGTGGCGACCTGATCGACCTGACGGTATTGCTGCTCCATGCCGGCGCTGGTCTGGGTGGCGATGGCCGAGGACTGGTCGGCGGTGTTGCGCGCATCCTGCACCGAGCGTTTCACCTCGGCGATGATCGGCTGCAACTTGTCGAGGAACTTGTTGAACCAGCCGGCCAGTTGACCGAGTTCATCTTTCTTGTCATACGCCAGACGCCGGGTCAGATCACCTTCGCCGCTGGCAATGTCTTCCAGCATATGCGCCACGCCGAGGATCGGTTTGGTCACGCTGCGCGCCATCAGCCACACCAGCAGCAGGCCGACCAATGCCGCCAGCACGCCGAGGCTCAGCTCGATCAGGGTGCCGGAGTTGTTGCTCGCATCCAGTTGCTGCTTGAGCGCTTCGGCGCGGCTGACCAGCACCTTTTCCGGCACGTCGAGCAACACGCCCCACGACGGGCCGCCGGGGATCGGCTGGAACGGCGACAGCACTTTCAACTGGCCGTTGCTGTGCAGGCTGCTGACGCTGCTGCTGGCGGCGAGTTGACGCAGCAGTTCGGCGCCGCTGACGGTGTCCACGGCATCCAGGCGCTTGCTCAGTTTGCTGGCGTCCGGGCTGTAGCCGGCGAGCAGGCCGGTGGGGCTGATGATGCTCACGGCGGTCTGGCCGTCGTAGAGTTTTTTGCTCGCGCCCTGGCTGATCGCCTGCAGGCTGTTGAGGTTGATGTCCACCGACAGCGAGGCGATGACTTTACCGTTGACCATCAGCGGGAAGACGATGCTGGTCATCAGCACGTTCTGGCCGTCGATCACATAGAAGTACGGTTCGATTACGCACGGCTTGAGCGTGGTGCGCGGACAGGTGAACCAGGCGTTGGCCGCCTGACCGCTGGGGCCGGTGCTGGTGTCGGCCATGTCGCTTTCCGGCAGGGCCATCGAGGTGACTTTGCCGGGAGTCGGCTGCGACCAGTACAGGGCGAAGCGGCCCTTGTCGTTGCTGCCGAGTTCAGCCTGACCGGCGAACAGTTCATCCTTGCCATCCAAGGCGTTGGCTTCGAACACCAGCGACAGACCGAGCAGATCCGGGTTGGCTTGCAGCGCGGACTTGACCTGACGGGTCATGTCTTCGCGCAGGTCGAAGGCATCGAGGAAGCGCTTCTCGGCCTGTTCGCGCAGGAACAGCACCTGCCGCGAGAAGCCGTGGCCATATTGATAGGCGTCCATGAACTGCTGGCGAATCCCGGCAGCCTGCACCTCACCCTGCGACTCAATGCGCGCCTGGGCCGACTCGGTCAGCATCTCCATGCTCGAAGCCTTCACCAGCTCGGAGCTGTGCTCCATGCGATACAGTGAAAGACCCACCAGCAGGGTCACGATGCCCGCCAGGCACAGGCCGGCGAGCAGGGTGATTTTCCATTGAATGGAAAGTTGTCTGAGCGACATGGAGACGTCCTTATTCGATAAATATCTGAGACTTTGCACTGTAACGGCCGCGTTTCGGCTTTCTTTATTATTCAAGCGCAATATGACCAATTGCCGCATGCTGGCGATCAGATACCTGTGGTGAGGGGATTTATCCCCGATGGGGGGCGAAGCCGCCCTCACAATCGTTCAGAGAAATTGCATAGTCAGGTTTGGCGACTGCTGCGCAGCCGATCGGGGATAAATCCCCTCGCCACACGGTTCTCCATTGCCCGTTACATTGATCTCCTTACCGCAGGGTTCTGCATTGCCAGTTACATTTCAGTTCAGCCGCTCGCTTTGACACCGCCGCCACTCTGCGGCACAGTGCGCGCCCTTCTAATAAGACCCTCTTTGCAAATCCGCCGGTTAACCGTTGGCGGACTCATCCTGTCTGGCGGTGATGATTTCATCGCAGTGTTTTTGAGGTAGTGAAATGAATGCAGTGATTGCTGCGGTCGGCGTCATGCTGATCCTCAGCCTGTCCCGCGTGCACGTGGTGATTGCCCTGATCGTCGGTGCGCTGGTCGGTGGCCTGACCGGTGGTCTGGGCATCGACGCCACGCTCAAGGCGTTCAACAGCGGCCTGGGTGGCGGGGCGACGGTGGCGTTGTCCTACGCATTGCTCGGCGCTTTCGCCGTGGCGATTGCCAAGTCCGGTCTGGCCCATGCGCTGGCCGACAAGGCCCTGGCGATGGTCGATCGTCAGCATTCGACCGGCGGCGGCAGCGTCAAGTGGCTGCTGATCGGCCTGCTGTGGGTGGTGGCGATTGCCTCGCAGAACATCCTGCCGATCCACATTGCGTTCATTCCGCTGCTGGTGCCGCCGCTGCTCTATGTACTGACCAAGTTGCAGTTGGATCGCCGGTTGATCGCCTGCGTCATGACCTTCGGCCTGATCACCCCGTACATGGTGTTCCCGGTGGGTTTCGGCAACATCTTCCTCAACCAGATCCTGCTGGCCAACGTCAGCAAGGCCGGGGTCGATATCAGCCAGATCAACGTCATGCACGCCATGGCGATTCCGGCGCTGGGCATGGTCTTCGGCCTGTTGCTGGCGGTGTTTTTCAGCTATCGCAAGAAGCGCGTTTACGATCTGCAGAAGATCGAACAGGTCGAGCAAGTCAGCGTGGCGTACAACCCGAAGACCATCGCCATTGCCGGTCTGGCGATTGCCGCCGCGTTCATCATTCAGTTGCTGCTGGATTCGATGATTATCGGCGCACTGGCCGGGTTCCTGATCTTCTCGGCGTCGGGCATCGTCAAATGGCGTGAGACTGACGACCTGTTCACCGAAGGCATGAAGATGATGGCGATGATCGGCTTCATCATGATCTCCGCCTCGGGTTTCGCCGAAGTGCTCAAGGCTACCGGCGAAGTGCGCTCGCTGGTCGAAAGCGCGGCGGCGTGGATCGATCACAGTCAGGCGATCGGCGCGCTGTTGATGCTGCTGGTGGGCCTGATGGTGACCATCGGTATCGGCTCGTCGTTCTCCACGGTGCCGATTCTGGCAGCGATTTTCGTGCCGCTGTGCGTGCAGCTGGGCTTCAGCCCGATGGCCATCGTGTGCATCGTCGGCACCGCCGGGGCGCTGGGCGACACCGGCTCGCCAGCCTCGGACTCGACGCTGGGCCCGACCTCGGGTCTGAACGTCGATGGCCAGCATCACCACATCTGGGACACCGTGGTTCCGACCTTTCTGCACTACAACCTGCCGCTGCTGGCGTTCGGTTGGGTGGCGGCGATGGTCCTCTAAACCCGCCAATCACCTGTGGGAGCGAGCCTGCTCGCGAAAGCGGTGTGTCAGCTAAAAACAGGCTGGCTGACACGACGCCTTCGCGAGCAGGCTCGCTCCCACAGGAATAACAGGTTTTTCTCCAGACTCAACTTTTGCTATTGCGTGCCGTTAACGCCTTTAACCACGCCAATAAAACCAAAAGAGTGAGCCCCCCAATGCGCTTGAGTCTCAAGGCCAAAGTCCTGTCCCTTGCCGTCCTGCCGGTGCTGCTCTTTGCGCTGGTCATCAGCCTGACCACGCTGTTTATCCTCCAGCAACAGGCGCACACCGAGGTCGAGCAGACCCGCGAGCGCCTGCTCGCCGACGCCAAGGCCACGCTGCAAAGTTACGTCGCCGTGGCCATGACCACGATCAAACCGCTGTACGACGCTGCCGCCCCCGGTGACAACGCGGCGCGGGCGCAGGCGATCAAGCTGCTGTCGGGCATCCGCTACGGCAAGGACGGCTACTTCTTCGGCTACGACTCCGAGACCGTGCGCCTGTTCAAGGCCAACGACCCCGAAGGCGTGGGCAAAAGCTTCAAGGACAACCGCGACCCGAACGGCGTCTACGTCAACCTCGGCCTGGTGAAAGTGGCGAAGGACGGCACCCACTATCTGCAATACAGCTCGCCGCTGCCGGGCAATGCCAACGTGCTGGTGCCGAAACTCGGCTACACCGAGTACCTGGCGAAGTGGGACATGGCGGTCGGTACCTCGGTCAACCTCGACGGCATTGAAGCGCAAGTGGCAATGGTCGAGGCGCAAGTGCAGGAGCGCATGCAAGGCGTGATCCTCAGTATCGTCGGCGTGGCGGTGCTGGTGCTGTTGGTGATTGCCATCGCGGGGATGCTGTTGGCCAACACCATTCTGCGGCCGTTGAACCTGATGAAAGCCAACCTCGACGACATCGCGGCGGGCGAGGGCGATCTTACGCGCCGGTTGAATATCACCAGCCAGGACGAACTCGGCGAACTGGCCGGCTCGTTCAATCGCTTCGTCGACAAGATCCACGGTCTGGTGCGGCAGATCACCGAGATGACCACGCAACTGACTGGCCTGGTGAATCAGGTCTCGGATCAGGCTCAGCGTTCCGATCAGGCCATGGAGCGTCAGCGCCACGAGACCGATCAGGTCGCCACGGCGATCAACGAGATGTCCGCCGCCGCCCAGGAAGTCGCCAAGAGCGCGCAGAACGCCGCGGTCGCTGCGCAGCAGACCGACGAAGAAGGCCAGAGCGCCAAACGCGTGGTGGCCGGCAGCATCAAGCAGATTCATGCGCTGGTGGATGACATTCGCAGCAGCGGCGTGTCGCTCGACAGCCTGCAGCAGGACGTGTCGTCGATTGTCGGCGTGCTCGGGGTGATCCGTTCGATTGCCGAGCAGACCAACCTGCTGGCGCTCAACGCGGCGATTGAAGCGGCGCGTGCCGGGGAGGCCGGGCGCGGTTTTGCGGTGGTGGCGGACGAAGTGCGGGCACTGGCCAGCCGCACGCAGATCAGCACCCAGGAAATTCAGGGCATGATCGATCGCCTGCAAGCGGGTACCCAGTCGGCGGTCGAGGCGATGCGCCGTTCCAGTGAAGCGGGCGATGGCACTTCGGCGCAGGCCAATCAGGCCGGGGCGTCGCTGGACGCGATGGCTGACCTGATCGCGACCATCAACTCGATGAACGCGCAGATCGCCAGCGCGGCCGAGGAACAAACGGCGGTGGCCGAAGAGATCAACCGCAGCGTGCATCAGATCGCGGTGGCGGTGGACAGCGTGGCGGATGAGACCCAGTTGGGCGCGCAGACTTCGCGCAGTCTGGCGGAACTTGGCCAGCGATTGGGCAAACTGGTGGGCCAGTTCCGCATTTAAAAAGTCTGTAAAACCTCATTGTGGGAGCGGGCTTGCTCGCGAAGGCGTCATGTCAGTCAGTATTCTTGTATCTGACACACCGCCTTCGCGAGCAAGCCCGCTCCCACATTGGGTTTTGTGTAGGACTTAGGGTCTGTCCCAGTACGGCACTTCGCCAAAGCACTCGACAAAGAAATCGATCACCGTACGCACCTTCACCGACAGCCGCCGGCTCCCCGGCCACAGCACTGCGATCTGCTGCGGCTCCAGGCTGTTCGACACCTGATATTCGCCCAGCACTGGCACCAGCGTGCCTTCGCGCACCGCCTCACCAATCAGCCAGGACGGAAACATCACCAGCCCCAGGCCTTGCTCGGCGGCCTGGGTGAGGGTGTCGGCGTGGTTGCCAGTGATCGGGCCTTTGACCGAGTAAGGCGTCCAGTCGCCCTGATCCTTACGGAAAAACCAGCGTTGCTGACCGGTCGCACCTTTGTAGGCCAGGCACTGGTGTTGCGCGAGTTCGTCGGGATGCTGCGGCGTGCCGTGGCGCTTCAGATAAGTCGGGCTGGCCGCGACCTGGAAACGGTGCGGCGCCAGAATCCGCGCCTGCATGCTTGAGTCGTGCATCGGGCCGATGCGAAACAGCAGGTCGGCGCCTTCCTGCAACGGGTCGACGTAATGGTCGGTCTGCTGGATGTCCAGTTGCAGCTTCGGATAGCGCGCGCACAACTGACCGAGCCACGGCGTCAGATGCCGTTGGCCGAACACCACCGGCGCGTTGATCCGCACCAGCCCGGTGGGTTCGCTTTGCTGTTCCTGCAACGCCTGCTCGGCCTCTTCCAGTTGCACCAGCACCAGCCGCGCATGGTGGCCGAGCATGCGCCCGGCCTCGGTCGGCATCACGGCGCGGGTGTGGCGGTAGAGCAATTGCTGGTTCAGCGCCTGCTCCATCAACTGGATGTACCGTGAAATCGAAGAGGGCGCCACGCCCTCGCGCCGGGCGACTTCGGAAAAACTGCCGTGGTCGAGCACCGCCACAAACAGCCTGAGTGCCTTGAATCCCAGTTCATTCAGCCCGTGCATGGATCTTCCTGCTGTGCGAGTTGCGCAAAAGTGTTGTCCGGATGCTCCCATTTATCGCACAGCTACGCCAGCCGATAATCCGCGCCATCGTTTACTTGCGTGGGTTTTGGATGATGCAGACATTGGATGAAGTGAGTGTGCCGGCGCCGGCGACCCGGTCGTGGTTGCGCCTGTTGTTGCTGCCGCTGGTGATTCTGGCCGGCATGGGCCTGTCGGTGGAGGCCGGGTTACTGGGGCCGCTGGGGGAGCAGGTCGGGCATCTGTGGGCGACCTTGAGCATCTTCGGCGTGGGTTCGGCGATTCTGTTTTTGCTGCTGTTGTTCGCCGGCCCGCAGAAAGGCCCGGCGCTGACCGATCTGCCGCGCTGGCAATTGATCGGCGGCTTTCTCGGGCCGATGTACGTGGTGGTGCTGACCCTGGCAACGCCGCATATCGGGATCGCGATGACGATGATCGCGATCCTGTCCGGGCAGGTCGGCAAGAGTGTGCTGATCGACCATTTCGGCTGGTTCGGCGCGACGCGCAAGAAGGTCAATGCCGAGCGGTGGCTGGCGTTGGGGTTGATAGTGGTGGCACTGGTTCTGATTGCGCGGGGTTGAGAATATGAGTCTGGTTATTTTGTTGGCAGTGGTGGTGTTGGCTGGCGCGGTGTTGAGTGTGCAGGCGGCGATCAATGGACGCCTCGGTGAAAGCGTCGGGGTGTTGCGCAGCAGTTTGCTGACGTTTTTCGTCGGGGCTGTGGTCACCGGATTGTTGATTGTGTTTTTTGAGCCGGCGCATGCGGTGAGTTTGCTCGATGTGCCGAAGTGGCAGGTCTGCGGGGCGCTGTTTGGCGTGGTTTACATGATGGTCATGGTTGGCGCGGTGCCTGTTGTGGGGACTGCGGTGGCGACTGTTGCGGTGATTGTTGGCCAACTTGGGATGGGGATGTTGATCGACAATTTTGGCTGGCTGGGGAATCCGGCGATCGAGCTTTCGTCTTCGCGGGTGTTGGCGATGGTTTGTCTGGGGTTGGCTTTGGTCTTTATGTATCGGAGTAGTGTTCGCGGTTCTGATTGAGTTTTGGGTGTATATCCGTTGCTGCGGTAACGGCGGCTTAGGGTTCCGCCCTTACGGCGGGTCACTTTTTCCAGACGCCGAAAAAGTAACCAAAAAGGCTTTACCCTGACGTTCGGCCCTCGCCTAGGCTCGGGTTCCTTCGCTGCGGGATTCATCCGGGGGGCAGCGCCTACGGTTTGCTTCGCTGCACCTCCTCTCGCTGTGTTTGGCTGCGCCAAACGGTCGCTGCGCTCCCACCCCCGGATAAATCCCTCCACTCAGCCTGCCGACGGGCCCTCAGATCAAAAGCGGTACTCGAGCTAACGCTCATTGTGTTGAGTGGGGCGGCTTCGCCGCAAGGAGTGCACGCTCTCTAAATTGTAGGAGCCAGCCTGCTGGCGATGGCGGCCTGCCAGCCGACCAATCTCTTGCGGATGCACCCGGCCCAACTGTGGGAGCGGGCTTGCTCGCGAAGGCGGCCTGTCAGCCGACCAATCTCCAACTGAATACACCCAATCCCCTGTAGGAACTGCCGAAGGCTGTGATCTTTTGATCTGCTTTGGCTTTGGCTTTGGCTTTGTCTTGGCTCTGGCTCTTGATTTGGCTTTTGATCTTCAGCCCCTTCGGCAGGCCGAGCGGAGGTGTTCATCCGGGGGGTAGGCGCGCAGCGCCATGCGGCGAAGCCGCATCCATCGAGAGGAGGTGCAGCGAAGCAAACCGGAGGCGATGCCCCCGGATGGACACCGTAGCGAGGGAACACTGAGCCTAAGCGAAGTGCCGTACGCCGGGGCAAAGCCTTTTGGGTTACCTTTTCGGCGTTTGGAAAAGGTGACTCGCTGTAAGAGCGAAACCGCCAGCGGCAGCACCCGAAGAAACGGATATTCACCCGATATCGCCAGTACCCGAAGAAACGGATATTCACCCAATTCCCGAAAAAAACCAGATCAAAAGATCGCAGCCTTCGGCAGCTCCTACACTGTTCTCTACGGCTTGCCCTCGCAAGCCCCAGACAACCACCAAAAAAAGGAGTCTGCCCCCATGCCCGATAGAAAATGCGACTGCCCCAACTGCAAATGCACGATCAAGGAAGGCGACCACGCCTACGCCGTGCACGGTAAACACTATTGCTGTGAAGCCTGCGCTCACCACCACAAGGGTGGTGAAGAGTGTTCAAGCAAAGGCTGCCATTGCGCCCACCCCAAATAACCGCGCGCAAAAAAAGTGGAGCCTAATCAGGCTCCACTTGCAGTTTCAGGCTTTCATCATCCAGCCGTTCGGTATGGCGCACCGTGCCTTGCAGCCGTCGCCCGTCAACCATGACCACCACGGTTTTCGCCTGGTCGAGGTCTTCCGGTAACGGCGCCGGCACACGCAGGGCGAAGCTATACGGGTCGTCTTCGACAGCCTCAAGACCCACCCGACAGTCCACGCTTTTGGTGATACGTCCGAACAGGGTGTCCAGTCCGTAATCCAGATGCGCCGGGCTGAAGATGCTGGTCATTGTTTACGCCCCCAAAGAGTCCCCATCGCCTGACGAGAGTCTAGCTCGCCGGTCGCCATGTGACATTTTCCACGCCGAATTTCTCCGCCATCGGTTTGCTGGTCTTTTGCACTTTTTCCCGGCCGAAACGCGGGATGCGACCCACACCGGCATCGCAGCTTGCCCAGTGCCACGCCTCGGCGTTGTCCATTCTGTCCGAGCGGATAATGAACGACTTAGGCGTGCCGTGAAGGGTGTAATCGATGACAAACAGTTTTGCGTTGTTCATAAAGCCCGTAATCCTCCCTGTGGTATTAGAAGGATCGCGGCGCGTCGGGAAAATTCACTCGGATTGTCCGACGGTATCTATCGTTGTCGACGCTGTGACCGACTGGTTACCATGCGCCTTCCGCCAACCCCAATGAATGCTCGCCATGGCCCTCGCCGCACCCCCCGATCTCACGGATACCGATGTGCCGGTGCAACCGCTGGCGCGTACCTATCCGCGTGGTTTGTTCATCGAGCCGCACGAGCATGTCTGGGGGCAGTTGCTGTATGCGATGAGCGGGGTGATGTGGGTCGAGACCCCGCATGAGGCACTGGTGGTGCCGCCGCAGCGCGCGGTGTGGTTGCCACCCGGGGTGCCGCATGGAATTCGCGTGGTGTCGGACTTGCAGATGCGTAATATCTACCTGCGCCCGGTACTGGCGGCAACGCTGGATCCGACAGTGCAGGTGATTGAAGTCGGAGGGCTGTTGCGCGAGTTGATCGTCGGGCTGGTGGAGCAGGGCTATAGCGGTGAGCCGGCCTATTACGACGCGTTGGTCGGGCTGGCGTTGCTGGAGCTCAAGCGTGCCCGGCGCTCGCAATTGAAGATCCCGCTGCCGGACGATTCCGACCGGCGCCTGATGAATCTGTGCCAGGCGGTGATGGCGTCACCGTCGCTGGACATTCCGTTCGAACAGCACGCGGAAAACGCCGGGGCCAGCGTGCGCACGCTGGCGCGGCTGTTCAAGGACAGCCTCGGCATGGGCTTCGCCGAATGGCGGCGGCAGGTGCAACTGGCGACGGCGGTGGCCGAGTTGATTCAGGGCGTGCCGGTGAGCGCGATCGCTCGCGAGCTGGGGTATTCGCCGAGCAGTTTCAGTGACATGTTCCGGCGCGAACTGGGCGTGGCGCCTTCGCAATTTACGATCACCTGAACGCAATCCCTGTGGGAGCGGGCTTGCTCGCGAAAGCGGTTTGTCTGTGAAGCATAAAGTGACTGACCCGCCGCCTTCGCGAGCAAGCCTGCTTCCACAGGGGATGGCAGAGAACGCGGGAATTGGCCGAAATTCAGAAGTCCTTGGCCGACACCTCTGCCGATCCTTCCCTAGACTTTGCCCATTCCTTTCACGCGGCGGAGTTTCCTCCATGAACTACCTGATTTCGCTGGCCATCGGTCTGGGTGTCGGCCTGCTCTATGGCGCACTGGACTTCCGTTCCCCGGCACCTCCGGCCATCGCGCTGGTGGGGCTGCTGGGCATGCTCGCGGGTGAGCAGCTGTGGCCGATGGGCCGGCAACTGGTCGCCGGTTGGCTGTCCTGAATTCCTTTTCCCTTTGATGGATGTCCTCATGAAAGCACTGCAATTCGATAAAACCGGCGATCTGTCTTCCCTGCATTTCGTCGACGTACCGACCCCGCTGCCCGGCGCTGATGAAGTGCTGGTGGAGATCAAGGCGGCCGGTCTGAACCCCAGCGATGTGAAGAACGTGCTCGGACGATTTCCGTACACCACGTTGCCACGGATTCCCGGGCGTGATTTTGCCGGTGTCGTGGTCGAAGGCCCGCAGGCGTTGCTCGGTCAGGAAGTCTGGGGCACCGGGCGTGAGCTGGGCTTTTTCGCCGATGGCTCGCACGCGCAGTTCGTCAAACTGCCAGCCAATGGCGTGGCGCACAAACCGTCGCACTTGAGTTTCGCCCAGGCGGCCAGCCTCGGTGTGCCGTACACCACGGCGTGGGATGCGCTGGAGCGTAGCTTGGTGACGGCTGAGACCCGTTTGCTGGTGATCGGCGGCGGCGCGGTGGCCACGGCGGCGTTGGCTCTGGCCAAGGTGCGCGGCGCGCAGATACTGGCAGCGGCGCGGCGGCCGGAGCAGGTCAAGGAGTTGCAGGCGCAGGGCTTCCAGACGATTCAGCTGGATAAACCCGAAGACCTCGGCGCGCAGGTCAACGCGGTGTACAGCGGCGGCGCCGACGTGATCTTCGACACCACCGGCTTCTGGCTGCCGGCCTCGGTCGCGGCATTGGCAGCGTTCGGGCGGATCGCGATCATCGCCGCACCGGTCGACGGCCATGTACAGTTGCCGGCGCTGGCGTTGTACCGCAAGGGCGGTTCGGTGGTCGGGATCAACTCGCTGCTGTACGGCGTGCAAGCCTGTGCGGCGATGCTCGAGCAGTTTGGGCGGTTCTTTGATGAGGATCTGTTGCCGTTGCCGCAGGGGTTGGTGCAGGTGCCATTGGCGGAGGGGTTGGACAGCTACGCGCAGGTGAATCAGGGCAGTGGCGACAAGATTATCCTTATTCCCTGACACCGCAAAACAACTGTGGGAGCGGGCTTGCTCGCGAAAGCGGTGTGTCAGCGAAGCAAGTATTGGCTGATACACCGCATTCGCGAGCAAGCCCGCTCCCACATTTTTACCGTGTTGTACTCAGGATTGCGGGACGCCGTTTTCCCACGCCGACCAGTTTTTCAGTATGTCCTGCACCAGCGGATTACCCGCGCGATAGAGATTCTCCAGCGCCGGCACGAACCCGCCCTGATCGGCGTATTTCAGCAGATTATCCACTTCACTGCCGCCCGGTGCCGGCCGATCAAAGTCAGAGCCGGCACGCACCACGGCCAGACGCTGCACATCCACCAGACCTTCGCGACTGGCACGCAGCAGCGCTTCATAGGTGGAGTTGTCTTCCTGTTGTGTGGTGCAGTATTCACCCTTGTTATCGGTCAGCAGTTTGGTCCAGACCTCGGCGCGTTCGCTCAGGCGTGTACCGGAGAACCAGGTGTTGCCCGCCAGCGTGTCGCAGCGCGTGACCACGGGCGGCTGATTGGCCGGGGCCGACGGGTATTTCCGGCGCCACGCCGCCGATTCCTTGCTCTCGCTCAGTTCGACCTTGTGGCTCAGGGCGAAGGCTTTGGCCTGCAGTGTCGGGTTGAGTTCGAAGACTTCGGTCTTGTAGTCCAGAGGCGGCTTTTCGTTCGGACCCTTGGTGTTGATACCGAGGTAACCGGTCGGCCAGCTCGACGGCGCATCGCGCGAATCCAGCTCCCATTGCGTGCCGAACTCCACCAGGTAATGCGCCCAAGCGGCGGTGCCGATGGTCCCGTGTTTCGGGCTGATGCCGGCGATCCCGGCGATCAGAAACCAGCTTTTGCGCAGGTCGAATTTTGGCGACAGGGCCAGTGCCAGGGTCGAGGCGGCGGCATTGGTCTGGCCCATGCCGGTGGTCAGCAGGCACACCTGTTGCGCGTTGCAGCGGATGGTCGGGTACTCGGCGGACAGCCCCGGTACGCGGATTTCCTGCTTGAGATCGAGGCGCTCGATCCAGTTCTGCGCCTCGGGGGCGAACATGGTGATCAGCACCACTTTCGGCTGGATCGGCGCTTCAGCCGCCCACGCCGTGGAAGAGAGCAGGGCCGCAGCGGCCAGGGTCAGACGCGTCATTGCTTGCATGAGAATCTCCTGATTTCAGAACTGGTAGCCGATGCCGGCGTAGTAACCCCAACCGTTGGAGCGCGCGCGGAAATTGCCGTCGCCGAAGTTCAACTCACTGCCGTCCTCCCAGTTGCCGCCGTTATGGAAGTAACGGCCGACCAAGGTGAAGCGCAGGTGGGTGAACGAGTACAACAGCACGTTGGTCGCCACCGTGGCATTGGCGGTGCGTGCCGGGTTGTCCTTGTGAATGTCCGAGCCGAAGTCGAAGTTGGTGAAACCGATGTAGGTCAGCGACGCGCCGTTGCTGAATTTGTCGATGGGCACGATGTACTTGAGCTGCGCGCGGTAGCCGTCCCATGAATACTCATTGCTCGCGCCGTAGTTTTCCCACTGGTAGCGCCCGTACAGGTTGGCCGACAGGTTGACCCGCGAATGGGTGTCGATGTCGGTGCCGAAGCCGCTGTACAGGGTGTTGGCGCGGTTCTCTTTACGGCTGCCGTGATCGTAGATCCAGTCGAACGCCACGTACCATTCCTTGAACGGGCCGATGGCCAGGCTGCGGCCGGCGAGGTAGTCGATGGAGATGCGCGGCTCGTGTTCCATGAACACCGGTGAGCCGTGATCCCACACGCCTTTGTCGTGGCTGTTGCCGATGTTGAAGATCTTCGGAATGTCGACGTAGCCGTACAGCTCGAACGGACCCTTGCGCCCGAAGTACTCGTATTCCAGGTAGATATCGTCGGCCGGTTGCGGCCCGAAGCTGATGTCCTTGCTGCCGATCAGCGTCAGGTCCTGATTATACCAGTCCGACAGATACGCGCCTTTTTTCGGCGGGGCAGCTTCCGGGCTGAGGGCTTCGCCCTGAGCGGATTCGTCGGGCAGGGCCGGTTGCGCCAACGCGCTGTGGCTGAGAACTCCGGTAACGCCGGTCAGTAGCAGGGAAACAGCAAACGTGCGCGCAAACGGGGCGCGAAGAAGGGAAGCAGCGTGCATTCAAAGTCCTTTTTTGCGGATCGAGGCCCGGGTTCTGCGGGTCTGTACGGTTTTGTTACGAAAAAGCCGTTATAGGCAGGTCGCAAACGTTTGCACAAGGCGTACCAGTTTTCCAGATACACCCATTTCCCCTTGTGGGAGCGGGCTTGCTCGCGAAGGCGTCGGGTCAGCTGACACATCCTTCACAGATACACCACTTTCGCGAGCAAGCCCACTCCCACAGGTTTAGTCAGGTGTCGCCAAACCCAGTGTTTATTGGCCGAAATCCGCGTTCTAGACGGTTCTAGTATTAAAGTATTAACACCATTTAATCAGTGCCCCATCGCGGGGCGTCTACTAGCTTGTCAGCCAAGACGCGGTTTTGTGATGACCGTCGCAGTCTTGATTCGCGTGTGGAATAAGCACGTTTCCCACGCCTTCAAGGAAGAATTTGGCCACGACAAGGAGTAGCCCGTGGAAGCAAGGTTTGGTGTCGCCCTCGTTTCGCGTTTTTCCCCTCTTTCCCTTGCTGTGCACCTGAGCGTTGCCGGGCTGTTGTTCGGTGGGGTCAGCGCACCGGCACTGGCCACATGCTCCACGGCAGGCTCCACGGTGACCTGTACCGGCGTGCCGAGTCTGCCGCTGTTTCTCAACAATTTTGCCAGTGCCACCAACGGTCTGACGGTCAACGTCAACTCCGGGGCGCAGATGAACGCGACGCTCGGCGGCCATGTGATGGACCTGACCGGGGTCAACATCAGCCTGAACAACTCCGGGACGATCGACCCGGCGCTGCTTGGGCTGGTCTCGGTGTTGAGCGGCGGTGCCTTCATCGGTACGGGCGCAACCAGTACGGTCAGCGTGCTCAACAATGCCAGCGGGATCATTCGCGGTACCGGCATGTTGCTCGGGCTCAACCTGACCAGCGTTGACGGCCTGGGCATCGCGGTGAACAACGCTGCGGCCGGCACTACCAGCATCACCAACAATGGCACCATCACCTCGACCGGACTCTCGGTCGGTGGCATCACCTTGGCCGACACCCCGGTGGTCGGTGTGTACGGCGGCTCGCAGGTCAACATGACCAACAGCAGCACCGGCGTGATCAACGGCCGGATCGCCTTCGAGACCTCGGCGGCGGGCAACACCTTCACTAACGCCGGTGCGATCACCGGCGGCGTGTCGATGGGCGCGAGCAGCACCAACACCTTTACGGCGGTGACGGGCTCTTCGGTGCAGGTCGGTGACGGCGTGCAGGTCAGCGTCGGCCTCGGCGGACTGATCGGCATCAACCTGACCTTCGCCCCGACCGGCACTGTCGATGGCGGCGCGGGCGGTACCAACAGCCTGATCCTGCAAAACCCGGTCGGTGTCGGCGGCGGCACCACCGGGACGGGCACGGCGTCCAGCGCCACCTACGTCAACTTCAACAACCTGACCATCAACAGCGGCACCTGGACCTTGCAAGGGCCACTGGTCAGCGGCGCGACCACGCTCAATGGCGGTGTCGCCCAGTTCAACAACAACGCCACGTTCGGCAGCGGGGTGCTCACCTCCAACGGCGGGATCCTCCAGGCCAGCAACGCCGGGTTGAACCTCAGCAATCTGATCTCCCTCGGCGCCGGTGGTGTGACCGTGCAGGGCACCAACGCCACCACCCTGAGTGGGGTGATTTCCGGCAGCGGCGGCCTGAGCAAAGTCGGTTCCGGGCAACTGAGCCTCAGCGCTGCCAACACCTATCTGGGCAACACCACACTCAACGGCGGCACCGTGCAGTTGGGCAACAACCTGGCGCTGAGCACCGGTACCGTCAACGTCACCGGCGCGACCACCTTGAGCGCGCCCGGCACGATCAACCTGAACAACGCCATCAGCCTCGGCGGCACATTGACGGCCGGCGGCTCCGGCGCTCTGACCCTCGGCGGCTTGATCACAGGCAGCAGCGGTTTGACCAAGACCGGCACCGGCAGCCTGACCCTCAGTGGCGCCAACAGCGGCTATACCGGCACTACCACTTTGAGCGCCGGCAGCCTGCTGGTGACCAACAACAACTCGCTGGGTAGCGGCGCGCTGAACACCGCTGCCGGCACCAGTCTCGATAGCACCGCCAACGTTACCTTGGCCAACAACATCGCCATGACCGGCGCGCTCAACGTGCTCGGCAGCAATGCCCTGACCCTGGGCGGCGTCCTGTCCGGTACTGGCGGGATTACCAAATCCGGTACCGCCAGCCTGACCCTGACGGGGAACAATACCAACGCCGGCAACACGCTTCTCAACGCCGGCAGCCTGTTCGTCGGCAGCAACACCGCACTGGGGACTGGCGCGTTGAACGCCGCGGCCGGCACCACGCTGGATGCGACCACGGCGGTGACCCTGGCCAACGCTGTCGCGCTGGCGGCGGATCTGACCATTGGCGGCACCCAGGCACTGGGCCTGAGCGGGGTCGTCAGCGGCGCCGGCAATCTGATCAAGAACGGCACTGCGAGCCTCAGCCTCAGCGGCAATAACACTTTCTCCGGCGGCACCGCGCTCAACGCCGGTACGCTGATTGTCGGCAGCAACACCGCATTGGGCACTGGCGCATTGACCACGGCGGCGGGCACCACGCTTGATGCCAGCACCGCGGTGGCGCTGACCAACGCGGTGTCACTCGGTGGCAATCTGAACATCGGCGGCAGCGCCAACCTGACCCTCGGCGGTATCGTCAGCGGCAGCGGCGGGCTGACCAAGAACGGCGCGGCCAATCTGATTCTCAATGGCGCCAATACTTTCCTCGGTGCCGTCGCGTTGAACGCCGGCACCATTACGGCCGGCGCGAATGCGGCGCTCGGCAGCGGCAACATCACCGTCGGCGGCGTGGCGACGCTCGACAGCAATGCGGCGGTGACACTGAACAACAACGTCATTCTCAATAACAGTCTGGGGATTGGCGGCAGCAACGCGCTGACCCTCGGTGGCGGGATCAGCGGTACCAGCCAACTGGTGAAAAACGGCGCCGCCAATCTCACCCTCAACGGCACCAATACCTACAGCGGCGGCACCACCCTGAATGCCGGCAGCCTGACCGTCGGCAACGGTGCGGCACTGGGCACCGGCGCCTTGTCGGTGGAAGGCGCGGGCACCCTCAACAGTAGTTCCGCCGTGACCCTGAACAACAACGTGATTCTCAATGCCAACCTCACCGCAGGCGGCGCCAACGCGCTGACCCTCGGCGGGGTAATCAGTGGCGCGAACGGCCTGATCAAGACCGGCGCATCGAGCCTGACCCTGACCGGCAACAACACGTACACCGGCACCACGGCGCTGAATGCCGGTTCGCTGGTGGTCGGCTCCAACACCGCTCTGGGTACGGGCGCACTGAACGCGTCGAACGGCACCACGCTGGATGCAAGCACGGCGGCGACCCTGGCCAACAACGTCAACCTCGGCGGCACGCTGACCGTCGGCGGCAGCAATGCGCTGACCCTCGGCGGGGTGGTCGCCGGCATCGGTGGGCTGACCAAGAACGGCGCGGCCGACCTGACCCTCAACGGCGCCAACACCTATTTCGGCAACACTGCACTGAACACCGGCAAGCTGATTGTCGGCAGCAACACCGCGCTGGGCGTCGGTACGCTGAATGCGGCGGCCAATACCACGCTGGACGCCAACACCGCCGTCAGCCTGAACAACGCAGTGGGCCTGGCGGGAGCCTTGAATATCGGTGGCACGGCAGATCTGACCTTGACCGGTCTGGTCAGCGGCGCCGGCAGTCTGGTGAAAGACGGCGCGGCCAATCTGATTCTCAATGCGGCCAACAACTACCTCGGCGGCACCACGTTGAACGCCGGTACGCTGACCGTCGGCAACAGTTCGGCGCTGGGTTCCGGCGCACTGACCGTCGCTGGCGCTGCCACACTGGACAGCAATTCGCCGCTGGTCAGCCTCAATAACGGCGTCACTCTCAACGCTGGATTGACCGTCGGCGGCACGCAGAATCTGACCCTCGGTGGCGTCACCAGCGGCAGCGGCCAATTGATCAAGAATGGCGCAGCGAATCTGACACTCAACGGCAACAACACCTTCAGCGGCGGCACCACCCTCAACGCCGGTACCCTGACCCTGGGCAATGCCAACGGTCTGGGTAGTGGTGGCTTGACCGTCGGCGGCGCGGCGACTCTCGATAACAGCGCCTCGTTCGGCATCGGCAACGCGATCACCCTCAACGCCGGGCTGACGGTGGCCGGCAATAACGACCTGAGCCTCAACGGCATCATCGACGGCGCCGGCAGCCTGACCAAAAACGGCCTGTCGGACCTGACTCTGGCCGGCAACAACACCTTTACCGGCGCCGTGAACATCGTCTCCGGCAGCGTCACTACCCTCAACACCAACGCACTGGGCAACACTTCTGGCGTCAACATCAGTGCCGGTGCCGGCCTGAATCTCGGTAGCGATGCCAGCCTCGGCGCGCTGACCGGCAGCGGCAGTGTGCAACTGACTGGCAGCAACACGTTGACCGTCGGTGGCGGCAACGTCACCAGCACCTTTGATGGTGATCTCAGTGGCAGCGGTGGCCTGACCAAAGTCGGCACCGGCACCTTGAACCTCACTGGCATCAACGGCATTACCGGCAATACCGCGATCGATGGCGGTATCGTGAACCTGAGCGGTTCGCTGGGCAGTGCACAGGTCAACGTCAACACCGGCGGTACCCTGACCGGTACCGGCTCGGCGCTTGGCACAGTGAACATTAATAGCGGGGGCCATCTGGCGCTGTCATCGGGCAATACCTTGTCAGCCAGTGGCCTGACCCTCGGTGCCGGTAGCAACGTGGATGTGGCGCTGGGGACTCCGTCGACCAGTTCGCTGATGAACATCGGCGGCAACCTTACCCTTGACGGCAATCTCAACGTCACCGATGCCGGCGGTTTCGGCGTCGGTGTGTATCGCCTGTTCAACTACACCGGTGCCCTGACCAATCTCGGTCTGGACGTCGCCAGCGTGCCGGTCGGCTATGGCCTTGGCGATCTGGTGGTGCAGACCGGCGTGGGCAATCAGATCAATATTCAAGTGTCGGCACCGAACAGCAACATCCGTTACTGGGACGGCAGCCAGACCATCGCCAACGGCGTGGTCGATGGCGGCAGCGGCACGTGGAATGCTGTCGGCACCAACTGGACCGATGCCAATGGTCTGGTCAACCAGCCATGGGCCGGTGACTTCGCGGTATTCCAGGGTGCTGCGGGCACTGTGACGGTGAACGGTACGCAAGCGTTCACCGGTATGCAATTCCTCACCGACGGCTACAACCTGGTCAACGGCGCGGCGGGGCAACTGACCGCAGTCAACGGCACTGGCGGTACCACAGCGCTGCGGGTTGATCCGGGCGTTACTGCGACCATCGGCGTGAATATCGATGGCAGCGGCATCCTCAATAAACTCGACGCCGGTACCCTGGTGCTCAATGGCGCCAACACCTACAGCGGCGGCACGCAGCTGGACGGTGGCAAGATCATTGTCGGCAGCAACACCGCGCTGGGCAGCGGCACACTGACCGCCAACGCCGGCACACAACTGGACAGCAACACTGCGGTGACCCTCGGCAACGCTGCGACGCTAAACGGCAATCTGACCGTGGTCGGCAGCAATGCGCTGACCCTCAACGGCGTGATCGGTGGCACCGGTGGCCTGATCAAGAATGGCGCGGCCAACCTGACCCTCGGCGGCAACAACGCCTTCCTCGGGCCGGTGGCGCTGAACGCTGGCGGATTGGTTCTGGCGTCGAACTCGGCGCTGGGTTCCGGCACGTTGAACGCGGCGGGCGGCAGCACGCTGGATGCGAGCACGGCGATTTCGGTGAACAACGCGGTGAATCTGGCCGGTAACCTCGGCATCGGTGGCACAGCGGATCTGACTTTGGCCGGTACGGTCAACGGCGCCGGCAGTCTGAGCAAAAACGGCGCGGCCAATCTGACCCTCAGCGGCAATAACAACTTCCTCGGCGGCACTACCCTGAACGCCGGCACCCTGACCGCCGGTAGCAACTCAGCACTCGGCCTGGGCAACCTGACCGTGGCCGGCGCTTCGGCGCTGGACAGCAGCGCAGCAGTGAGTCTGGGCAACAACGTGGTGCTCAACGCCAATCTGAGCAACACCGGCAGCAACGACGTAGCGCTCAGCGGCGTGGTCAGCGGCGCCGGTGGCCTGAACAAGAACGGCGCGTCCAACCTGACCCTCAACGGCATCAACACCTACAGCGGCGGCACCACACTGAACGCCGGCACCGTGACCCTCGGCACCTCGGCGGGCCTGGGCTCCGGCGCGGTAACCGTGGCGAGTGCATCGACCCTCGACACCACCGCGCCGCTGGTGCTGGCCAACAACGTCAACGTCAATGCCAACCTGAGCGTGGCTGGCAACAACAACCTGACGCTCGGTGGCGTGATCGCCGGGGCGGGCACCCTGACCAAGAATGGTCTGGCCGACCTGACGCTGTCCGGCAACAACACCTTCAGCGGCACCTTTGATGTGCAATCGGGCAGCCTCACGACACTGGGCAACTCGGCACTGGGCAGCAATGCCGGGGTCAAACTCGGCGCTGCGTCAACTCTCAATCTCGGCGGCTCGGGCAGCCTCGCCAGTCTGACCGGCAGCGGCACCGCACTGATCGGCGGCGGCAACACTCTGAGCATCGGCGGCAACAACGCCAGCAGCCTTTTCGCCGGTGTCCTCACCGGAACCGGCGAATTGAACAAGCTCGGCACCGGAACCCTGACCCTGACCGGCCTCAACAGCCTGACCGGCAACACCACGGTCAACGCCGGCACCTTGAACGTCAGTGGCTCGCTGGACAGCGCCAGCGTACTGGTCAACAGCGGCGGCACCCTGACGGGCGGCGGCTCGCTGGGCGGTGCGGTGACCGTGGCCGACGGCGGTCATCTGGCCGGCGCCACCGGCAGCACCCTGTCGGTGAACTCGCTGGTGTTCAACGCCAACTCCAATTTCGATGTCGGACTGGGCACGCCGGTTTCCGGTGGCGGCAATGCGCTGGTGAATGTCGGCGGCAACCTGACCCTCGACGGCACCCTCAACGTCAGCGACATCGGCGGTTTCGGCAGTGGTGTGTACCGGTTGATCAACTATACCGGCGGCCTGACCGACAACGGCATGCTGATCGGCACGGTGCCGGGCAGCGTCACCCCGGGCGATCTGACTCTGCAAACCGCGCTGGCCAACCAGATCAATTTGCTGGTCAGTGCACCGGGCGTCACCGTGCAGTTCTGGGACGGCAACCAACTCGTCGCCAACGGTTCGGTGGATGGCGGCAGCGGTACCTGGGGCGCCGGCACCACCAACTGGACCGACGTCAACGGCACCACCAATCAGGCCTGGACCAACAACTTCGCGGTGTTCCAGGGCACGGCGGGCACGGTCACCGTGAACGGCGCACAAACCATCACCGGCATGCAGTTCGTCACCGATGGCTACAGCCTGCAGGACGGCACCGCGGGTTCGCTGAATCTGGTCAACGGTTCGTTGGGTAACGCCACGGTTCGAGTCGATCCGAACGCCACCGCGACCGTTGGCGTGGCACTCAACGGCAGCGGCACCCTCGGCAAATACGACACCGGCACGCTGGTGCTCAACGCCGCCAACGGCTACTCCGGCGGCACCGCGCTCAATGGCGGCAAGATCGTCGTGGGCAACAACGCAGCGCTCGGCAGCGGTGTGTTGACCGCTGCGGACGGCACCGCGCTGGACAGCAACGCGGCCGTCACGCTGGGCAACGATGTGGTGGTGAACGGTGGCCTGACTGTCGCTGGCAGCAACGCCTTGACCCTCGACGGTGTAGTCAGTGGGGCGGGCAACCTGATCAAGTCTGGCGCTTCGAGCCTGACCCTCAACGGCAGCAACACCTACAGCGGTGGTACTCAGCTCGCTGGCGGTACGCTGGTGCTGGGCAATAACAGCGCGATCAGCAGCGGTGCACTGAGCGTGACCGGCAACGCCAGCCTCGACAGCCCCTCGGCGCTGCAACTGGCCAACGCGATCAATCTGGGGTCGCAACTGACCCTGGCCGGCAACCAGAACACCACGCTGCTCGGCGCCATCACCGGCACCGGCAGCCTGGTGAAAAACGGCAACGGCGATCTGCTGCTTAGCGGCGCCAACACCTACAGCGGCGGCACCACGCTGAACGCTGGCACTACCACTGGCGACACCAGCAGCCTGCAAGGCGCCATCGTCAACAACGCGGCGCTGACCTTCGCGCAGAACGCCGACGGCAGCTACACCGGCAACCTCACCGGCGCCGGCACGCTGAACAAAACCGGCACCGGCCAATTGCTCCTGACCGGCAACAACACCTTCACCGGTGACACTTCGGTGCAGGCCGGC
Organism: Pseudomonas sp. LAMO17WK12:I5; assembly: GCF_900215165.1. NCBI lineage: Bacteria > Pseudomonadati > Pseudomonadota > Gammaproteobacteria > Pseudomonadales > Pseudomonadaceae > Pseudomonas > Pseudomonas sp. LAMO17WK12:I5. The sequence goes on from NZ_OBDS01000006.1 coordinate 352,910, forward strand.
AACCTGATCGTCAACGGCGTGCTCAACAGTGCCAACGTCAACGTCGCCAGTGGCGCGAAAGTCGGTGGCAGCGGACAACTGGGCGGCAACGTGCAACTGGCCAGCGGTGCGACGCTGACCGGTGGCGGCACGGCTACACCGTTGTCGGTCGGCTCGCTGGCGCTGTCCTCGGGCACCAACCTGGACTTCAGCCTCGGCTCGGCCACCAGTTCCACCACGGTGGTCAACGTCGCCGGTAACCTGACCCTCGACGGCACGCTGAATATCAGCAACGCCGGCGGTTTCGGCACCGGGGTCTATCAACTGTTCCGCTACGGTGGCAGCCTGACCGACAACGGGCTGGTCTACGGCAGCCTGCCGGTATCGGCGGCCAACCTGACCCTGCAAACCGCGATCGCCAATCAGGTCAACCTGTTGGTACAAGGCACGCCGGGTGAGGTGCAGTTCTGGAACGGCGGCACTACCAACCCTGATGGCAGCATCGGTGGCGGCAGTGGCGTGTGGGGCCCGGGCACCAACTGGACCGATCCGAGCGGCACGCAGGCGTTGGCGTCCAATGGTCAGTTCGCAGTGTTTGGTGGCCAGGCCGGTACCGTCACTGTGCAGGGCAATCAGAACTTCACCGGTCTGCAGTTCCTCACCGGCGGCTACAGCCTGGTGCCGGGCGCTGGCGGTACGCTGACGCCAGTCAACGGTGCGGACGGCAGCCTGGCGCCGGTGCGGGTCAATGCCGGGGCCAGTGCTGAAATCGACGTGCCGCTGATCGGCACCGGCGGTATCGAGAAACTCGATTCCGGCACCCTCGTGCTGACTGGCGCCAATACCTACAGCGGTGGCACCACCGTCAGTGGCGGTACGCTGATCGGTAACACCACGAGTCTGCAAGGCAACATCACCGACAACGCTACGCTGGTGTTCCAGCAAAACACCGATGGCCAGTTCAATGGTGTGCTCAACGGCACCGGCGCGCTGTTCAAACGCGGCGTGAGTCGCCTGTTGATGGTCGGCAATCAACCGTTCAGCGGTACGGTTTCCGTCGATCAAGGCCTGCTGCAAGTCGGCAGCCGTGCGGCCCGGGCTTCGCTGGGCGCACAAGTCACGGTCGCCAACGGCGCAGGCCTGAGCGGTAACGGCAGCGTCGGTTCGGTGGTCAACCACGGTGTGGTCGCTTCCGGTGGTGCTGACGGCACCTTGAGCGTGGCCGGCAACCTGACCAACAGCAGCGATGGTGTACTGGCGCTGACCGTCAGCTCGCCAACCGCCACGCCACTGGCGGTGGGTGGTACGGCGGCATTGGGCGGCGGTCTGGTGGTCAATAGCCTGGCGCCGTTCACCGGCAATACCACCTACTCGCTGATCACTGCGGGCGGCGGGGTGACCGGCACCTTCAGTGCCACCGATCTGCCGCAGTACGCGTTCCTCGACAGCTCGCTGATCTACGGTGCCGATTCGGTGACCCTGGCCGTGAGCCGCAACGGCAACTCGTTCGCCGATGTCGCTGCCACGGGCAACCAGCGCGGCACCGCCACGGCACTGTCCAATAACGGAGCGGCTGGCGCGGCGTTGCAGAACCAGATCGTCAACCTCAGCGTGGCCGGTGCACGCAATGCGTTCGACAGCCTCTCCGGGGAAATCCACGCCAGCGCCGCCAGCGCCATGCTGGAAGACTCGCGCTTCATCCGTGAGGCGGTCAATGACCGCATGCGCCAGCCGTCGTGCAGCGCTGCGGATGATCCACGCAAAACCCTGGCACCGAGCGACACGCAACTGAGCAGCAACGGCTGCCACGGGGAAATGGTCGGCTGGATCCGGGCTATCGGTGCCTGGGGCGACATGGGCGGCGACAGCAACACGGCAAAAGTTGATCGCAACCTCGGCGGTTTCATGCTCGGCACCGACAAGGCGCTGGATGACACCTGGCGTGCCGGGATGGCGGCCGGCTACACCCGCAGCAACCTCAATGCGCACGATCGCAACTCAGATGCCAAGGTCGACAGCTACCACCTGGCCGGTTATCTGAACTCGCAATTCGATGCACTGGCGGTGCGCCTCGGCGCGGCTTACAGCTGGCACAGCATCGAGACCAAACGCGATGTCAGCGTCGGTACTTACAACGATCGCCTGAAGGCCGATTACGACGCGCGCAGTGCGCAGGTGTTCGGTGAAGTGGGTTACGCGATCAACGCGGCAGGCGTTGCCATCGAACCGTTCGCCGGGCTGGCCTACGTCAACTACGACAGCGACACCGGCAAGGAAAAAGGGGGAGTGGGGCGCCTGAAGGCCGACGCCGATCAGGACATCACCTACTCGACCCTTGGTGTGCGTGTCGGCAAATTGGTGACCCTGGCCAACGGCAGCCAACTGACGCCACGCGCGGCCATCGGCTGGCGGCATGCCTACGGCGACACCAAACCTGACGCCGACCTGACCTTCATCGACGGCGGCGCCTCGTTCAGCACCCAGGGCGTACCCATCGCCAAGGACAGCGCATTGCTCGAAGCCGGCATCGACTTCCAGGTCACCCCGACCGGCAAGCTGGGCATCGGCTACTCAGGCCAGGTGTCGAGCGACAACAACGACAGCGCGTTCAACATCAGCTTCAGTCAAAGCTTCTGAATCATGGTCGAAGTACTTTAGCCGCCCGAAAGGGCGGTTTTTTTTGCACAATCGAAAGCCTTTGTGGCGAGTGATTTCTGCACTGAGGTAGGAACGAGATGGATCTGTCGAAGCATTTGTTACATCTGGAAAACCGCCTGCTATCGCGCGCCGTGCGCGAGGACCCCGCAGAACTGGCGCGACTGATCGCGGACGACTTTGTCGAATTCGGCGCCAGCGGCGGCATCTGGAACAAGTCCGATGTGCTGGCAGCGCTGCCGCAGCAAGCATTCGCACCACGTACCGTCAGTCAGTTCACGCTCAAGCCGTTGTCGGAAGATTCGGCGCTGGTGACGTATCACTGCCATACCGTCGCTGACGGTCAGCGGGTGCCGGCGGACAGTCTGCGCAGTTCGGTATGGCGGCGGCAGGGCGAGCAGTGGCAAATGGTTTTTCATCAGGGCACCTTTTGTACCCGGCCGTGAAATCGTGGTGACCCGTCGATAGCTTTCGCGAGCAAGCCCGCTCCCACAGGGGATCGCATTGCAACTAATGTGGGAGCGAGCCTGCTCGCGAAGAGGCCCGGACATTCAGCGCAAAAATCTGCCGGCCCGCGCTCTGCTAGAATCCGCCCCATCAACTGCCAGAGACTCTCCCATGAGCGAGCCGATTCGCCTGACCCAATACAGCCACGGTGCCGGTTGTGGCTGCAAGATTTCCCCGCAGGTGCTGGAAGTGATTCTGGCCGGCAGCGGAGCGCAGAACCTTGACCCGAAACTGTGGGTCGGCAATGCCTCGCGTGATGATGCGGCGGTGTACGAGATCGACGCCGAGCGCGGTGTGGTGTCGACCACGGACTTCTTCATGCCGATTGTCGACGATCCGTTCGACTTCGGCCGGATCGCTGCGACCAATGCGATCAGCGACATCTATGCGATGGGCGGCGATCCGTTGATGGCGATTGCGATCCTCGGCTGGCCAGTGAATGTGCTGGCGCCGGAAGTGGCGCGGGAAGTGATTCGCGGCGGGCGCGCGGTGTGTGACGCCGCCGGCATTCCGCTAGCCGGTGGGCATTCGATCGATGCGCCGGAGCCGATTTTCGGCCTGGCCGTGACCGGTCTGGTGGAAAAGCGCCACATGAAGCGCAACGACACCGCCACCGCCGGTTGCCTGCTGTACCTGACCAAGCCGTTGGGCATCGGCATCCTCACCACCGCCGAGAAGAAAGGCAAATTGCGTTCCAGCGACATTGGCGTGGCCCGTGACTGGATGTGCACCCTGAACAAACCCGGCAGCCGTTTTGGCAAACTGGCCGGCGTCACCGCGATGACCGACGTTACCGGTTTCGGCCTGCTCGGGCATCTGGTGGAAATGGCCGACGGCAGCCACCTGACCGCACGTATCGGCTACAACCACGTGCCGCGTCTGGACAGCGTCGAGTACTACCTCGAACAGGGCTGTGTGCCCGGTGGCACCTTGCGTAACTTTGACAGCTATTCGAGCAAGCTCGGCCGTCTGCAGGAGTTGCACAAGCGCGTGCTGTGCGACCCGCAGACCAGCGGCGGTCTGTTGATTGCAGTTACACCGGAAGGCAACGCCGAATTCCTCGCCGTGGCTGCCGAACTGGGCCTGAACCTGGCGCCGATCGGCGAGCTGGTCGAGCGACAGACCCACGCAGTCGAGGTGAACTGATGTCACGCGACTGCACCGATTACCGCGATATTTTCCTCAACGACCGGCCGATGATGGATGCCCGTGCGCCGATCGAGTTTGCCCACGGCGCGTTTCCGGGCGTGGTCAACCTGCCGCTGATGAACGACCGCGAGCGCGAGCAGGTGGGGACTTGCTACAAGCAGCATGGGCAACAAGCCGCCATCGCCCTGGGTGAGCGGCTGGTGTCTGCCGACGTGCGTGAGCAGCGCATTCAGGGCTGGGTCGAGTTTGCCCGGGCGCACCCCGACGGCTACCTGTATTGCTTTCGCGGCGGCTTGCGTTCGCAGATCGTCCAGCAATGGATCAAGGAAGAGGGCGGGATCGATTACCCGCGGGTCGGCGGTGGTTACAAGGCGATGCGTACGTTCCTGCTGGAGACGATCGATCAGGCCGTGGCCGAGTGCGATCTGGTGCTGCTGGGCGGGATGACCGGCACCGGCAAGACTGAACTGTTGGTGCAGTTGAGTAATGGTCTGGATCTGGAAGGCCACGCCAATCATCGGGGCTCGAGTTTCGGCAAGCGCGCCACCGGCCAACCGACCAACATCGATTTTGAAAACCGTCTGGCCGTTGATCTGCTGAAAAAACGCGCCGGCGGGATCCAGCAGTTTGTGCTGGAGGACGAGAGCCGGGTAGTCGGCAGTTGTGCCTTGCCATTGCCGCTGTACCGAGGCATGCAAGTGGCGCCGATGGTCTGGCTCGAAGACAGCCTGGAGCAGCGGGTCGAGCGGATTCTGCAGGATTACGTGATCAACCTGCACGCTGAGTTTGTCGCGGTGCATGGCGAGCAGGGCTTTGCGCTGTATGCCGAGCGGCTGATTGCGAGTTTGAACAATATCCAGCGCCGGCTGGGGGGCGAACGCCATCAGCGGATGTTCCTGCAGATGGAAGAGGCCTTGGCGGAGCAGGCGCGCAGCGGTTCGGTCGAGCAGTTCCGTAACTGGATCAGCGTGTTGCTGCGCGAATATTACGACCCGATGTATGCGTTCCAGCGTGAGAAGAAGGGCGGGCGGATTGAATTTGCCGGGGAGCGCGGGGCGGTGCTGGAGTATCTGCGTGAGCGGCTGAATCAGCGGGTTTGAGGGTGCTCTTGCGGGCCTCTTCGCGAGCAAGCCCGCTCCCACATTGGGTCTCCACTGGGCAGAAATTTCTGCCTGACGCAGATCCCCTGTGGGAGCGGGCTTGCTCGCGAAAGGGCCGGTACAGGCAGCGCAAAACTCAAGTCGGACAGGTCGCCTTGCCGTTATCCAGCCCCTGCTTGTAGCTGTGGCTCTGCAAACTGGCCTTGCCGTTGTGCCAGGTCAGGGTCAGCACGTACAGCGAATCGAAATCGCCCGACGCCCAGTCATCGGTGATGGTCTGCTTCTCGCCGACGGCCTTGCCGGCAACCTTGTTGATCAGCTCCGGCAAATAGCCGTGCGACCAGGCAGTGTAGATCGTCGCGTTGTGGTACTTGTCCTCGATCAGCTCGCGCGCCAGATCACTGGTGTCGTTGGCGGAGAACTCGATGTTCACCGGCAGGCCGAGCTTGATCGCGGCGGGGCTGATGGTCATCAACGGACGGATGTAGCTGTAGGAGTTGTCCAGTTCGCCTTCCTCGACATTGCGTGTCGGGTTGGCGGCGAACACGTAATCGGCCTTGCCGAATTTTTCCGGCAGCAGGGTCGACAGCTCGATCGCCCGGTTCAGACCCTGACAGTTGAGCTGGCCGAGACCGCCCTCGGGTTTTTCCGCGTGGCGCAGGAAGATCAGCGTCTGCGTACCGTCCACCGGTTGCGCGCGAATCTGGCTCGATTCGAGCGACAAGGTCAGCGCACTGACTGCCAGCAGGGAGGGCAGGGCCACATAGGCGCGATGTTTGAAGCGTTTGGCGAAACTCATGAGGTTCGTCATTGAATATAGGATTCTTCAGCAAATTCGGTTGGGGCTGACCAACCCTTACACCGCGGGCTCCCAGCACCGGGTGTTGTCCATGTCGTGTGTCGCGCTTCCTTTACGAAAGGCATAGCTCAGAGTCCTCTGAGGCCGGTTTGGTTCATGCACATTACCCGCAGGATGTTACGGTTCATGTAGGAGCTGCCGCAGGCTGCGATCTTTTGATTTGGTTTGTTAAAGCTGAATCAAAAGATCGCAGCCTGCGGCAGCTCCTACATTATGATCAGTGCTTTCCTTGTGACTGGATGTTTCCCATGACCGATCTGTCCGCGTTCCCCATCACCCAGAAATGGCCGGCGCAGTACCCCGACTGGATTCAACTCTATTCCCTGCCGACCCCCAACGGCGTCAAGGTCTCGATCATGCTCGAAGAGATCGGCCTGCCCTACGAGGCGCACCGTGTGGGTTTCGACACGCAAGATCAGATGTCCCCGGAATTTTTGTCGCTGAACCCCAACAACAAGATCCCGGCGATCCTCGACCCCCACGGCCCGCAAGACCAGCCGCTGCCGCTGTTCGAATCCGGCGCAATCCTGATCTACCTCGCCGACAAGAGCGGCCAGTTGCTCGCCCAGGAAGGCGCGCTGCGTTACGAGACGATTCAGTGGCTGATGTTCCAGATGGGCGGTATCGGCCCGATGTTCGGCCAGCTCGGCTTCTTCAACAAATTCGCCGGCAAGGACTACGAGGACAAGCGTCCGCGTGACCGCTATGTCGAGGAGAGCAGACGCCTGCTCAGCGTGCTCGACAAACGTCTGGAAGGTCGCGACTGGATCATGGGCGAGCGCTACACCATCGCCGACATCGCCACGTTTCCGTGGGTGCGTAACCTGATCGGCTTCTATGAGGCGGGGGATCTGGTCGGAATCAATAATTTCCCGAACGTGACCCGGGTGCTGGAGCGCTTTCTGGCTCGCCCGGCTGTGGTGCGCGGGTTGACCATTCCTTCCTGACCTTCACCCGACCCTGTGGGAGCTGGCTTGCCAGCGATGAAGCCGGCACAGTCAATATCTATGTTGCCTGACCCACCGCTATCGCTGGCAAGCCAGCTCCCACAGGTAATCGGATTGTTCCGAGGATTATTGCACCCCCGGTAATGCTGTCTTGATTGATCCAGGTTTGTACCTGCGCCCACCGAAGGCATAAGCTTCGCCCCCTACGACTTTCGTCTCATCTTCCGATTTCAGGAAAGCCCCATGTCCAGCCAGTTCCCCGAAGCACGTCCCCGCCGTCTGCGCCGCAATGCGAGCCTGCGCAGCCTGTTCCAGGAAACCGAGTTCAGCCTGAATGATCTGGTGCTGCCGATTTTCGTCGAAGAAGAGATCGACGACTTCGTGCCGATCAAGAGCATGCCCGGGGTGATGCGCATTCCCGAGCGCAAGCTGGCCAGTGAAATCGAGCGTTATGCCCGTGCCGGGATCAAGTCGGTAATGACCTTTGGCGTGTCCCATCACCTGGACGCCAACGGCAGCGACACCTGGCGCGAAGAGGGACTGGTCTCGCGCATGTCGCGGATTGCCAAGGACGCGGTGCCGGAAATGATCGTGATGTCCGACACCTGCTTCTGCGAATACACCGATCACGGCCACTGCGGCGTGATGCACAACCACGAAGTCGACAACGACCAGACCTTGATCAACCTCGGCAAGCAAGCTGTGGCCGCGGCGCGTGCCGGTGCTGACGTGATCGCCCCGTCGGCGGCGATGGACGGGCAGGTGCGGGCGATTCGCCAGGCGCTGGACGCCGCCGGTTTCACCCAGATTCCGATCATGGCCTACTCGACCAAATTCGCCTCGGCGCTGTACGGCCCGTTCCGCGAGGCCGGCGGCAGCGCGCTGAAGGGTGATCGCAAAAGCTATCAGATGAACCCGATGAACCGCCGCGAAGCCCTGCGCGAATCGCTGCTCGACGAGCAGGAAGGCGCCGATGCGCTGATGGTCAAACCGGCCGGTGCGTACCTCGACATCATCCGCGACATTCGTGAAGCCTCGAACCTGCCGCTGTCGGCGTATCAGGTCAGCGGCGAATACGCGATGATCAAGTTCGGCGCGCAGGCCGGTGCAATCGACGAGGATCGCGTGGTGCGCGAAAGCCTGGGCGCGATCAAGCGCGCGGGGGCGGACCTGATCTTCACCTACTTTGCGATGGATCTGGCGCTGGCCGGGATCTGACGAATACCGCACAACCCCCTGTGGGAGCGGGCTTGCTCGCGAATGCGGTGTATCAGCAACGAATAGGTTGACTGACACGACGACTTCGCGAGCAAGCCCGCTCCCACATTGGGATTGTGTAGGGTCACGGAAAGTTGAAGTAGGGCCGGATACCGTGATCGCGAAAGTACCGCTCGATCACCTTCGGATCAGCACTGTTATCGGCAATCGCCACATACGTATCCGGGCGCAACAGGTAAAACCCGTTACGCCCCAACCCCGCCGTTTCAAACGCCGGCCGCCAGTCGAACACGTGCAGCGACAGATGGTGTTCGTTGCACCAGGCGATCATCTCGTCGCTGGTGTCGCCGTACACGTGCACCTGCCAGCAAGGCTGCCTTAGCGGTTCGTAGTTATCCCCCTCACCATCATGCGCCCACGGCAGGCGGTCACCACCGTGCACGTGGCCAGCTGTGCCCTGGCTCAGCGGCATGCCGCGGTAGTTGAGGGTGACCTGTGAGACGGTGCGAAACAGGAACTCACGGCTGGCCTCGAAGGTGGCCATTTTCGGGATCAGAAACGGGGCCAGGCGCGTGCGCAGCAGATCGGCGATGCGCCCCTCGGCGGTGACGAAAGTGAACACCTTGTCGGTGGTCGACACCAGCCGCCGGGCGAAGGCGATGCGCTCGGTTTCGTAAGTGTCGAGCAGCTTCGCCGTGGCGCTGCCGTTGAGCACGGCGGCGAGTTTCCAGGCCAGGTTGATCGCATCGCCGATGCCGGTGTTCATGCCCTGGCCGCCGGCGGGGCTGTGCACGTGCGCGGCGTCGCCGAGGAGAAACGCCCGACCGCTGCGAAAATGCTCGGCCACGCGGTGATGCACGCGGTAGGTGGAGAACCAGTTGACCTCGTCGATGTGCACTTTCAGGTGCTCGATGGCGCGGCTGCTGACGTCGGCAAATTGCAGGGTTTCGGCGCGGTCGGCACGTTCGTCACGCACGGTGCCGATCAGTCGGGCGCGGCCTTCACCGGCCAGTGGAAACACCGCAAGGAAGTCCGCTTCATCCAGATCCAGGTGCAGCTCACCGTTCATCGCCGGGCCGCTGGCCTTGACGTCGGCGACGTAGAAAATCTGCTGATAGGTGCCGCCGGGAAAACCGGTGTCGAGGGTTTTGCGCACCACTGAGCGGGCGCCATCACATCCCGCCAGATAGCAGGCCTGGCAGATTTCCTGTTCGCCATCGGGCAGGCGCAAGTGCGCGGTGAGGCCGTCGCCGGTTTCTTCGAAACTCTCAAGCTCGGTGTTGCGCTCAACCGTCACGTCATAGTCTTCGAGGCGTTCGAGCAGCAGCCGTTCGTGCTGATCCTGGGGAAAGATTTCGATGAACGAGTAGGGCGTCAGGCCTTCGCCGATGCGCTGCAACGGCAACTGCGCGACCGGTTTGCCCTTTACCCAGAAATTCGCCGCCGCGACCTTGTGGCCGTTGCGCACCACGGTGTCGGCCAGGTCCAGCTGGCGGTACAACTCCAGGGTGCGCGCCTGCACCGCCAGTGCTCGTGAGGTGGTGCCGGGCGCGGAGGTCTTGTCGATGATGCGCACGCGCATACCGAGTTTGCTCAGCCACAGGGCCAGCACCAGACCGGTCGGGCCGGCGCCGATGATCAGTACGTCGCTGCGGTTCATGGGCCTCTCCTCCGTTTGCTGTGGAGCAAGTATGGATCAGATGGAAAGGGTAGCCAGTGCCGGCCCCTTTGCGAGCAAGCCCGCTCCCACAGTCGAACGCATTCCAAGGTGGGAGCGAGCCTGCTCGCGAAGGGGGCTTATAACTCGCCGCAGAAAAAAAAAGACCCCGCAACGGTAAAGCTGCGGGGCCTTTTCATTTCACGGCGAGGTTTAGAAATCGATGGTGCCCGACAACTTCGCCACCCGTGGCTCACCCTGGGTCAGATAGCCGCCCTGCGCCGATTCCCAATACTTCTTGTTGGCCAGGTTTTCCACGCCCAGACGCAGGGTCACGTCTTTCTGCGAGACCTTGAACGCATAACGCGCACCCGCGTCAAAGCGGTTCCAGCTCGGCAGGCTGAGGTTGTTGGCCGCGTCGGCATACTGGCCACCGGTGCGCAGCATCCGCGCATTCAGCGCCACGCCTTGCAGGCCCGGTACATCCCAGTCGGCACCAGCGTTGAACTGGAAGCTCGGCACGCCAATGGCACGGTTGCCGTCGTTGGCGCCGTTCTGGGTGTTGCGCAGTTCGGTGTCCATCAGCGTCAGGCCGCTGATCAGGCGCAGGCCGTTGATCGGCTCGCCGAACACGTTCATCTCTACCCCTTTGTTGATCTGCTCGCCTTCACGCACGTAGGTGCAGGTGGTGGCGCTGTTGATTTCACAGTAGCCATCGCTCGGCTGCTCGATGCGATACACGCCCAGGCTCGCGCCGTAAGTGCCCATGTCGACCTTGACCCCGGCCTCGGTCTGCTTGGAGCGGGCCGGTGCGTAGACCTCGTTGCCGTTGGTCACGCGCAAGCCGCCAGTGCTGGCTGGCGAGGTCGGCCCCTGGGCCAGGCCTTCGATGTGGTTGGCGTAGAACGACACATGCTCCCACGGCTTGAACACGATGCCGTAGACCGGCGTGGTGATCGATTCGTCGTAGCTCGACTTGCGGCTGCCGCTGCCGTAACTGGCGTAGTTGTAGCCTTGCACCACCAGTTGCTGACGACGCAGGCCGGCGGTGATCAGCAGGCGGTCGTCGAAGAAACCGAGGGTGTCGGAGAGCGCGAGGCTGCGGTTGAAGGTCTTGCCGACGATGCCCGGGTCATTGAGATCGCCGCCGGAAAAATTGCCGACCGGCGACGGCGTTTGCACCGGGTGGTAGATGTTGTTGGCGTACTTGGTCAGGTCGAAATCATAGGCGCTGCGCTGTTCGGCCCACAGACCGCTGAGGCCGAAGTTGAGTTTGTGGCTGACGGCGCCGGTGTTGAACTTGCCGTTGAGACCCGCCATCAGGCTGGTGTTGTCCTCGTCGTGGGGGATGAACGAGCCGGTGGTGTAGGAGGCGCCGTTGTTGCCCACCAGCGTGGTCGAGTTGTAACGGCCGACTTCGCGGGTGTGCTTGGCGCCGCCGGCGACGTAGGCGGTCCAGTTGTCGTTCAGGTCGTATTCGGCGCGGAGCATGCCGAAAGTGTCTTCGATGTCGGTGTAACCCCACTTCGGCGCGTAGTTGGTGTCGGCCGACGGCGCGTCCGGAATGTGCGTGGCGGTGCCGAGGTTGACCGAGTTGCGGCCGCCGTTGACGCGTTCTTTCTGGTAGGCGAAGTCGCCGGAAATACGCAGCGCGTCACCGCGATAATCGAGGCCGATGCTGAACAGTTTCGAGCGCTGGTTTTCGTGATCGATGCCGGTGTCGCCTTCGCGCTGGGACAGGTTGATCCGCGCGCCGAAGCGGTTGTCTTCGCCGAATCGCTGGCCGATATCAAAGTGCTGACCGATGCGACCTTCGCTGTTGATATCGGTGGTGTAGCGGCGCAGCGGCTCGTCGCCGGCACGCTTGGGCTGCAGGTTGACGCCGCCACCGATGCCGGAGCCGGTCGGCGTCACGCCGTTGATGAAGGCGTTGGGGCCTTTGAACACTTCCACGCGCTCCAGCGCATCGGTGGAGATGATCTGCCGGGGCAACACGCCGTACAGGCCGTTATAGGAAATGTCGTCACCGTTCAGCGGCAGACCGCGGATCATGAACACCTGCGCCTGATTGGAGAAACCCGAAGCCTGACGCACCGAAGCATCGTTGAGCAGGACGTCGGCAACGTTTTCCGCTTGCTGATCCTGAATCAGCTGTTCGGTGTACGACGCGGCGCTGAACGGCACGTCCATCATGTCCTGATTGCCGAGCACGCCGAGCTGGCCGCCACGGGCGACCTGACCACCGGCGTAGACCGGGGGCAGGGCGTTGGGCGTCGGTGCCTGGGCATTGATGTTGACGTTGTCGAGCACCAGCTCCTTGCCGTTTTCATCGGCAGCGTGAGCGGTGACAGTCAGGGAGCACAGCAGGGCGAGAAGCGTCGGGCGAAACGGGACGGCGAGTCGAGCTGGAGCGGGCATGTCGATACCTGGAGGCGTACGGCCGGTGAGAAAATTAGAACGGCGCGGGGAACTCCTTGCGCAAATACGACTCCAGGTGCAAATGATAGGAGTTCGCAGTAACGTTTTGCAAACTGTTTATCTCGCTGAATTTTCGGTTCCGAATGGAAACCTGTGGTGAGGGGATTTATCCCCGATGACGCGCGGAGCGGGTCGCTTTGATATTGGAAGGCTGCTGCGAAGTCCATCGGGGATAAATCCCCTCACCACAAAGGTCACAGTCCTAGCCTGCGTCACCCCTTTGATCGTATGGTGAACCCGCCTCAACGCACGCCAAGGAGCGCCATGCACACCCCTCGATTAGTCATTACCCTCGCCACGCTGCTGGCGCTCGCCGGTTGCGCCGGCCAGCGCAGCCAGGAGCCGGCACCGCGTGCGCCGGCTGAAGTGAAAGCCGAAATAGTGCGGCTGATGCCGGCCAAAGTGCCCGACCGTCAAGGCTGGGCCACCGACATCTACGCCGCGTTCGCCGCACAGAACATCAGCCCGACCATGCAGAATCTGTGTTCGGTGCTGGCCGTGGCCGAGCAGGAATCCACCTTCCAAGTTGACCCCACGGTGCCGGGCCTGGGCAAGATCGCCCGCGACGAAATCGACCGTCGTGCCGCCAAAGTGCATATTCCCAGCCTGTTGGTCAGTGGCGCTCTGCAAGTGCGCTCCACCAACGGCAAGACCTACAGCGAACGCCTGAACGCGGCACGCAGTGAAAAAGAACTCAGCGCCATTTTTGACGACTTCATCGGCAGAGTGCCGATGGGCCGCACCTTGTTCGGCGGCTTCAACCCGGTACACACCGCCGGACCGATGCAGGTCAGCATCGAATTCGCTGAGCAGCACGCCAAGGAGTATCCGTACCCGGTAGACGGCACGATCCGCCACGAAGTGTTCACCCGCCGTGGCGGCATGTACTTCGGCATCGCCCATTTACTTGGCTACCCGGTGAGTTACCGCGAGCCGCTGTACCGCTTCGCCGACTTCAATGCCGGCTGGTACGCCAGCCGCAATGCCGCGTTCCAGAACGCCGTCAGCCGAGCTTCGGGCATCCCGCTGGCGCTGGATGGCGACTTGATTCGCTACGACTCGATCATGCCTGGCACCACCGAACTGGCGGTGCGCACCCTCGGCAAGTCGCTGGGCATGCGTAACCCGACCATTCGCGATCAACTGGAGAAGGGCAAAACCCTGGAGTTCGAAGAGACCAAACTCTATCAGCGGGTGTTCGAACTGGCGGAGAAGGCTGAAGGCAAGACCTTGCCACGCGCGGTGTTGCCGGGGATCGTTTTGCAGAGCCCGAAAATCACCCGCAAGCTGACCACGGCGTGGTTCGCCAAACGCGTGGATGAGCGCTACAAGCGTTGCATGGCCAAGGCCGGTTGACGCCGGTTCAAAGCACCTTGACGGCTCGGCCAATCGCCTGAATCGGCCCGGTTGGTTTGCCGATCGGCGAGCCATTGGCGCCTTCCAGCGTCAGCTCGAACAGCTGATTCGGTTGCAGCGGCGGCAATTTGTCCAGCGGCACCGACAGCGTCTGCCCCGGTTTGACCAGTCCCAGCGACACCGGCCCTTGCCAGCCGTCAGCCTTGGTCCAGAACTCCAGCGCCTTGTCCGCCGGCACTTCGACCACGCCCAGCGGGATTAACTGAATTTCCCGTGGATTACTGGCCTGAATCACCCAGCCTGGCGCCTTGTCCTGCGGCGCGACCAGCACCACCAGATAATTCGGCTTCGGCGTGGTCTGGGTCAGCAGGATCGAGCCCAAAACCAATGTGGCGACCAAGCCGGCCGCACTCAAGCCGCGCCACAGCGGCAGCAGATTCCACCACGAGGTTGACGGCGCAGCCGGCGCTTTTTGCGCGAACCGCTCGACACTGCGCTCGATGCGCGGCCACAAATGCGGCGAAGGCTGCTGCGTCCCGGCAAATTCGGTCAGGTCGAGCAAGCGTCGCTCCCAGGCATCCACCGCCGCTTGCAGTTCGGGGTCGTGTGGCAAGCGCTGTTGCAGCGCTTCACGCTCCGGCGCCGACAGGGTGCCGAGCACGTATTCACTGGCCAGTTCATCACGTTCCTGCGCCGATTCAGTGGTCATCCCATGCACTCCCGCAAAGCGTTGAGGCTGCGTTTGATCCAGGCTTTGACCGTGCCCAGCGGCGTGCCCAACCGTTGGGAAATCTGCGCGTGGCTGTAGCCGTCGACATAAGCGTGGAGGATGCAGCTTCGCCGCTGCGGGTCGAGTTGTTCCAGACAACGATGGATCCGCGCCGAATGCCCCTGCACATCGAAGGCGTCCTCGTCAGGCTCGGCATCGTGTTCTTCGTTGAACGGCGTCTCCCGGCTTTGATCACGCAGCTGGTTCAACGCCAGATGTCGGGTCACGCTGAACATCCAGCCGCGCGCTGAACCGCGCGCCGGATCAAATTGCGCCGCACCGTTCCAGATCTTGATAAACGCCTCATGCACGATGTCTTCGGCCAGCGCCGTGTCACGCACCAGCCGTTTGGCCACGCCGAGCAGGCGCGGGCCTTCCTGCACGTACAAATCGCGCAGGGCCGACTGCTCGCCGCGGGCACAGGCAGCGAGACGGGCTTCGTAATCGAATTCAGATTCGGGTAAGGACATGTCGTGCAATCTAGCTCACATTCCGCAAACATCCAGACAACCCGGGGCCCGCTGTGGACTCCTCTGTGGGAGGGGGCTTGCTCCCGAAGGCGCTGTGTCATTGAAACAGATGCTGGCTGACACGCCGCCTTCGGGAGCAAGCCCCCTCCCACAAGTAAAGATTTGAGTGGGCCAGAAACTCAGTTCGCCGCCCAGAAAATGTAATCGGCCTGATATTTCACCACTTCCTGCTTGCCCTTGTTCGCCGCCGTGCATTCGCTGCCCGGCGCCACGCCGCCCTTGAGCGCGACACGCTGGATATAACTCACGCCGCTCATCGCGCCTTTGCCTTCAGTCGGGTTGGCCTTGACCAGTTGATAGGGCAGGTTGCCCGGGCTCGACGGGGCGACGGCCAATTGCGTGCCGGTGACTTTCGAACCATCTTTGGCCTGCCAGGTGGCGGGCGGGCCGAAGTAGGTGCCGACCTGCTTGCCGCTGCGATCATTGAGCACCGCTTTCGGGCCGACGAAGGTCCATTCGGTTTGCCCGGCGGCATTGGGCTTGTCGCGGCATTCGTAAGTGATCTCGCCGACGCCAGTGGTTTCCATCGCGATCTTGTGGCCTTCCGGGACTTTGATCGCATCGGGATAGCTGCTTTGGGCGAAGGTTGTCGAGGACAGGGCGAGCAAACCGGTGAGGCCAATCAGTTGAGTGAAGTTCATCAGTGTTATCTCCGAAAGGGGTAGACCGCTGACAGCCGAAGAGGGCTGTTACAGGGACTACCCGTGGCGGAGGCGTTTGGATGCAGTGCCTGAAAAATATTGTTCAATTACCTGTGGACCTGTGGGAGCTGGCTTGCCAGCGATAGCGGTGTATCAGTGAAATGAGTGTCGACTGACACGACGCCATCGCTGGCAAGCCAGCTCCCACAGGGGGCTTCAGCGGGCTTGAGGCCGGAGGCTTTCAGCAGTTCCTGGGTGTAGGGGTGGGTTGGTGCGGCAAAAATCTCCCGCGACGAACCCTGTTCCACCACCTTGCCATCCTTGATCACCAGCAAGTCATGGGCCAGCGCATGCACCACCGCCAGGTCATGGCTGATGAACAGATAGGTCAGCCCATGCTTGATCTGCAGTTGCCGCAACAGGTCCACCACTTGTTTCTGCACCGTGCGATCCAGCGCCGAGGTCGGTTCGTCGAGCAGGATCAGCGCCGGCTCCAGCACCAGTGCACGGGCGATGGAGATGCGCTGGCGCTGGCCGCCGGAAAATTCGTGGGGGTAGCGATGACGACTCTTGGGGTCGAGGCCGACTTCCTCCAGCACGCGAATCACCGCAGCTTCGCGCTCGGCCTCGGTGCCGATGCCGTGGGTCAGCAACCCTTCGGCAATGATCTGCTGCACCGACATCCGTGGACTCAGGCTGCCGAACGGGTCCTGGAACACCACCTGAATCTGCCGCCGCAATGGCCGCATCAAGCGTTGATTGAGCAGGCTCAGTTGCTTGTTGCCGAAGCGGATATCGCCCTCGGATTCCACCAGCCGCAGGATCGCCTGACCCAGCGTCGATTTGCCCGAACCGGATTCGCCGACAATTCCCAACGTTTTGCCGCGTTGCAGGCGGAAACTGACCCCGTCCACCGCTTTGATGTACGCCTGCGAACGACTGAACAAGCCCTTGGGCAGTGGAAACCAGACCTTGAGATCATCGACTTCCAGCAGGTTGTGCTGGTACGGGCTCGGCACCGGCGCACCGCTCGGTTCAGCTTCGATCAACAAGCGGCTGTAAGGATGCTGCGGTGCGCGAAACAGGGTCTCGCAGTCAGCCTGTTCGACGATTTCGCCGTGGCGCATCACGCACACCCGTTGCGCGATGCGCCGCACCAGATTCAGATCGTGACTGATCAGCAGCATCGACATGCCGAGCCGCTGCTGCAACTCGATCAGCAGCTCGAGAATTTTCTGCTGCACGGTCACGTCCAGCGCCGTGGTCGGCTCATCGGCGATCAGCAGTTCCGGCTCATTGGCCAGCGCCATTGCAATCATCACCCGTTGCCGCTGACCGCCGGAGAGCTGATGCGGATAGGCTTTCAAACGCTGCAACGGCTCGCGAATGCCCACCAGTTCCAGCAGCTCCAACGTGCGCTCACGAGCGGCGCGTCCCTTGAGGCCCTTGTGAATCTCCAGCACTTCGCCGACCTGTCGTTCCACGCTGTGCAGTGGATTAAGCGAGGTCATCGGCTCCTGGAAAATCATCGCAATCCGGTTGCCGCGCAAACCGCGCATCTGCTGCTCGCTGGCGTGCAGCAAGTTCACCCCGTTATAAGCGATCGAACCGTTGCTGCTGACGGTTTTGCCCGGCAACAGGCGCAAAATCGAATGCGCCGTCACCGACTTGCCCGAGCCGGACTCACCGACCAGCGCCAGACACTCGCCACGACGAATATCGAGGTTCAGACCGTGCACCACTTCCTGCCCGGCGAAGGCGACACGCAGGTCGCGGATTTCAATCAGGTTGTCGCTCATGTCAGCCCCTCGGATCAAGATCGTGGATCAAACGCATCACGGCAAGCCTCACCGATGAACACCAGCAACGACAGAATCAGCGCCAAGGCAAAAAATGCCGTCAGCCCCAGCCATGGCGCTTGCAGATTGCGCTTGGCCTGGCCGATCAGTTCGCCCAGCGAAGCGGTCCCGGCGGGCATGCCGAAACCGAGGAAATCCAGGGCGGTGAGGGTGGCGATGGCGCCGGTCAGAATGAACGGCAGGTAGGTCAGGGTGGAGGTCATCGCGTTGGGCAGGATGTGCCGCAACATCAGTTCGCTGTCGGTCAGCCCCAGCGCCCGCGCGGCTTTGACGTATTCCAGATTGCGTCCACGCAGAAACTCGGCGCGCACCACATCCACCAATGCCAGCCAGGAAAACAGCGCCATGATCCCCAGCAGCCACCAGAAACTTGGCGAGACAAACCCGGACAAGATGATCAGCAGATACAGCACCGGCAGCCCCGACCAGATCTCCAGCACCCGTTGCCCGAGCAAATCCACCCAACCGCCGTAATAACCCTGCAACGCCCCGGCAACGATGCCGACCAGCGCACTGATGCCGGTGAGGATCAGCGCAAACAGAATCGAAATTCGTGTGCCGAAAATCACCCGTGCCAATACGTCCCGCGCCTGATCGTCGGTGCCCAGCCAATTGCTGGAAGAGGGTGGGCTGGGTGCCGGTTCAGTCAGGTCGTAATTGACCGTGTCGTAGCTGAACGGGATCGGCGGAAACAGCATCCAGCCGCCCTGATCCTCGATCAGCCCGTGCACATAAGCGCTGGCGTAATCCGGCTGGAACGGCAGTTCACCGCCGAAATCGGTTTCCAGGTATTCGCTGAGGATCGGGAAGTAGTAGGCGCCGTGGTAGCGGATCACCAACGGCTTGTCGTTGGCAATCAGTTCGCCGCCGAGGCAGATCAGGCACAGGCCAATGAACAGCCACAGCGACCAGCGTCCACGGCGGTTGGCCTTGAACTGCGCGACCCGGCGCTGACCCAGAGGAGAGAGTGTGAACATCAGGCAGTCCTCGCCGAGAAGTCGATGCGCGGGTCGAGCAGGGTGTAGCAGAGATCACCGATCAGCTTGATCAGCAGGCCAAACAGGGTGAACAGAAACAGCGCGCCGAACACCACCGGATAGTCACGCGACACCGCCGCCTCGTAACTCATGCGCCCGAGGCCGTCGAGGTTGAAGATGGTTTCGATCAGCAAGGAACCGGCGAAAAACACCTCGATCAGCGCCGAGGGCACCCCGGCCACCACCAGCAGCATCGCGTTGCGAAACACGTGGCCGTAGAGCACGCGGCGTTCGGTCAGACCCTTGGCCCGCGCGGTGATCACGTACTGGCGGCTGATCTCGTTGAGGAAGCTGTTTTTGGTGAGGATGGTCAGGGTGGCGAAACCGCCGATCACCAGTGCTGTAACCGGCAACACCAGGTGCCAGAGGTAGTCGCCGACCTTGCCCAAGGTGCTGAGGCTGTCGAAGTTATCCGACACCAGCCCCTGCACCGGGAACCAGTTGACGTAGCTGCCGCCGGCGAACACCACGATCAGCAGCATCGCAAACAGAAACGCCGGCATCGCGTAGCCAATGATGATCGCGGTGCTGCTCCAGACATCGAACGCACTGCCGTTGCTGATCGCTTTGCGGATGCCCAGCGGGATTGAAATCAGGTAGGTGATCAGCGTTGCCCACAGGCCGAGCGACAGCGACACCGGCAGTTTCTGCAGGATCAGATCGGTGACCTTGGCGCCGCGAAAGAAACTGCTGCCCAGATCCAGCTGGGCGTAGTTTTTCAGCATCAGCCACAAGCGTTCGTGCATCGGCTTGTCGAAGCCGTAGTGGTGTTTGATTTCCTCGATCAGCGCCGGGTCCAGCCCGCGACTGCTGCGCCCGGCACCACCCGTCGCGGCGACTTCGCCACCACCGCCCATGCCGTGCCCGCCGAAACCTTGCAGGCGGGCAATGGCTTGCTCCACCGGGCCGCCCGGTGCGGCCTGCACAATCACGAAGTTGACCACCAGAATGCACAGCAGCGTGGGGATGATCAGCAGCAAACGTCGACTCAGATAACGCAGCATGTCACTGGCCCCCCGCGAGCTGGGTGTGCATCTGTTGCGTGGTCAACGGCTTGGTCGAGACCTCCCACCAGGTGTTGAGGCCTTCGTCGTACGCCGGTTGCACCGGCGGCATGCCGAAGCGGTTCTGATACACCGTCGGCGTGCCCTTGGAGTAGTAGTTGGGAATCATGTAGTAACCCCATTGCAGCACCCGGTCGAGGGCGCGGGCGTAATGCACCATGGCGTCGCGGGTGTCGGCCTTGACCAGCCCGTCGATCAGTTGATCGACCGCCGGGTTGGCCAGCACCATCGAGTTCGAACTGCCGACCTGCGTGGCACTTTGCGAGGCGTACAGGCTGTACAGCTCGCGGCCGGGCGAGACGATCGGATCGCCGCTGCGCGGGAAACTGGTGACGATCATGTCGTAGTCCCGGGCGTTGAGGCGGTTGACGTATTGCGCCGAGTCGATCCGGCGCAGATTGAGGGTGATGCCGATCTGCGCGAGGGTGCGTTTGAACGGCAGCAGCATGCGATCAAAACCGCCCTGACCGTCGAGGAAGGTGAACTCCAGAGGCTCACCGGCGGCGTTGACCAGTCGGCTGTGTTGCGGCGTCCAGCCCGCCTCGGCGAGCAGCTTCAGGGCTTGCAGCTGCTTGTCGCGGATGTAGCCGCTGCCATCGGTTTTCGGCGCCTGATACACCGTGGTGAACACCTCGTCGGGAATCTGTCCGCGCAACGGTTCGAGGATCTTCAATTCCTCGGCGTCGGGCAGGGCGGTCGCGGCCATTTCACTCTTCGGCCAGAAGCTGTTCTGGCGTACATAAAAGCCGCGCATCATCTGCTTGTTGGTCCATTCGAAATCCCACAGCAGGCTGATCGCCTGACGCACGCGGCGATCCTGAAAAATCGGGTTTTGCAGGTTGAACACGAAGCCTTGGGCGGCGGTGGGTTTTTCCGGAGCGAGGATCGCCTGCTGCAAGCGACCGTCACGCAGTGCCGGGCTGTCGTAACCCACCACGTAGCCGGACGAGGAAAACTCGCGGTTGTAGTCGAACGCGCCGGCCTGCAACAGCTGGCGCGCGACGTCGGTGTCGCCGTAGAAATTCACCGTGAGCGTGTCGAAGTTGTACATCCCGCGACTGACCGGCAGGTCCTTGCCCCACCAGTCCGGGTCGCGCTGGAAACTGATGCTGCGTCCGGCATCGACTTTGCTCACGCGGTACGGGCCGCTGCCCAGCGGCGGTTCGAAGCCACCGCCGTTGGCGAAATCGCGAGTCTTCCACCAGTGTTCGGGCACCACGCGCAGTGTTGCCAGGTCCAGCGCCAGGGTGCGGTTGAGGTTGTTCTTGAAGGTGAAACGCACCTGCCGTGGGCCTTCGATCAGCACGTCCTGCACGTCGGCGTATTGCTGGCGATAACTGAGGCTGCCCTTGGTCATCAGCAGGTTGAAGGTGTAGCGCACGTCCTCGGCGGTGATCGGCGTGCCGTCGGCGAAGCGGGCGTTGGGGTTGAGGGTGAAGCGCACCCAGAGGCCTTCGGGATCGCGCTCCATCTGTTGCGCGACCAGACCGTAAACGGTGTAGGGCTCGTCGAGCGAACGGAACGCCAGCGGCGCATAAACCCAGTCGTTGACCTGCACCACGGAAATGCCTTGATCGGCATACGGGGTGATGTAGTTGTACTGGCCGATTTCCATCGACGCACGACTGAGTGAACCGCCCTTGGGCGCGTCGGGATTGACGAAATCGAAATGCTGGAAACCCGCCGGATACTTCGGCGCCTCGCCGTACACCGTCAGTGCGTAGCTGCCGGCGGCCAGCGCCGAGGGGCCGGTGCACAGCAGTGCACTGCCGAGCAGCAGGCTAGCCATGTTGCGCAAAAAACTCATGAGATCACCCTGAAAATCCCTGAAGAAACCCGGTTCCCATGTGGGAGCTGGCTTGCCAGCGATAGCGGTATGTCAGTGAAGTAAATGTCGACTGATACGACGCTATCGCTGGCAAGCCAGCTCCCACAGGGTTTTTTGGCGCTCGTTCTTTAGAAGTGATACGTCATGCGCGCAAACAGCGTGCGGCCCAGCGGGTCGGTGTAGCGCGGGTCATAGCCGCTCTGGAAGTTGTAGGCCTGGTTGGAGAACGGCGGGTTGCGGTCGAACATGTTCTTCATCCCCGCATCCACGTCCAGCACCTTGTTGAAGGTGTAGCCGGCCGACAGGTCCCACACCGAATACGACGCCACGCGCGCATGGGTATCGCGGTCGTAGTCGTTGTAGCCGGTGGTGAAGCGGTTGGTCAGCGACGCGCGTGCAGCGCCGAAGGTCCAGCTGCCGGTGAGGTTGTGCTTCCAGCGCGCGATCACCCCGTCCCCTTCGAAGTCGCCGACCTTGTCGGTGAACGGGCCTTTGATGGTGCTCTGGAAGTCGTACTCGTCCACGTAGGTGCCTTGCAGGCCCAGACCGAACTGGCCGTAAGGCGTGTTCGGGAAGCGGTAGTCCAGCGACACATCGACACCGTTGGTTTCGACGATGCCGAGGTTGGCGTTGCCGGTGACGATGTAGTTGAGCGTACCGTCGGCGTTGCGCACGAAGCGATCCGGGTAGCTGCCGGCCTGATCGAACACGGTGGATTCAGGGAACGGCTGGATCTGGTTGGAAATGTGAATCCACCAGAAATCCAGACCCACCGACAGGTTGCTGACCGGCTGATAGACGAAGCCCAGCGTCACGTTGCGCGCCTTCTCCGGAGCCAGATCTTCATTGCCGCCGATCTGATTGAGGAACTGCTGGCCGCAATCGCGCCCGCCGTTGCCGCCCGGTTGCACCACGCCACCGGTACACAGCACCGGGTCGTTGTAGTAGCCCTGGGTGTAGGTGATGCTGCGCGGCGAATACAGCTCGTAGAGCGATGGCGCACGGAAGCCTTCGCTGTACGCGCCACGCACTACCAGCTCTTTGAGCGGCTGATAACGGAACGAGTATTTCGGGTTGGTGGTGCTGCCGAAGTCGCTGTATTTGTCGTGACGCACAGCGGCGGACAGTTCGAGGCTGTCGAGCACCGGCACGTTGATTTCGGCGTACGCGGCTTTCACGCTGCGGTCGCCCTCGACGCTGCCGGCCGGGTCGATACCGAGGCTCTGAATGTCGCCGGCAAACTGCTCGAAATCCTGATGGAATTTTTCTTTGCGGTACTCGCCACCCAGCGCCAGACCGGCGGGGCCGGCACCGAACCAGTCACCGATCTCGCGGCTGACCCGCCCGTCGAAACCGGCCACGCGGCCGACGGCGGTGGAATAGGCGCCGTGATACATGGCCTGGTCGATGTACTGCTGACCGGCGGCGGATTGCGGGCCAAACGGGTTGAGCAGACCGCTGGCCAGACCGTTGATCATCGCCTGATCGCTGACATATCCGCTGGTGACACTGGAGACGATTTTGTTCTGGTTGTACGAGGCGCCGACGTTGTAATCCCAGCCGCCGACCAGCCCGTCGAAACTCAGCAGAAAGCGCTGACTGGTGTTCTGGTCTTTCGATTCGCGCGGGCCGGCGGCGGTTTCGCGCCAGTTGACGTCGACCGGTTGCGTCGGGTCGAGGGCGAAGCCGGTCGGGCCGGGGGTGATGCCGTTGCCGGGGTAGTAGGGCGATGACGAATCCAGGCTCAAACCGGTGAGCGGCGCCGGGCCGACAGCGGTGGCGTTGTTGTTGCGCGACCAGAAGTATTCGAGGTTGACGTTGTGGTCATCCGCCAGCTTGCCGGTGGTCTTGCCGAAGAACGACGTTTTTTCGGTTTGCGGAATCAGGTCGATGTATTCGCGGGTGCTGAAGCGGCACAAGCCGTCACGCGCCACCAGGTTCGGCCCGTTGCAATTGCTGTTGGCCAACGGGTTGGTGGCGTTGCCGTTCTGGCTGTAGTTGCCGGGGAACGCGGTGCCGGAGGTCTGGTCCAGGCCACGGCCGGGCACATAGTCGCGGGCGAAGGAGCGGTCGTTGGCGTCGAGGTTCTGCTGCTTGTTGTAGTTGAACACGCCGAGGACGTTGAAGCGGTCTTGCTCCAGATCGCCGTAGCCCCAACTGGCGCTCATGTCTTTGGTGGCACCGCCGCCGCTGTGGGTCGGGGTTTCGCCACCGAGGGTGAGCTGGCCGTCGGTCAGGGATTTTTTGGTGATGAAGTTGATCACGCCGCCGATGGCGTCGGTGCCGTACAGCGCTGATGCGCCGTCGCGCAGCACCTCCACGCGCTCGATCGCGGCAAACGGGATCATGTTTAGATCCACCGCGCCGCCGGCCGAGTTGGTGCCCGACAAGGCGTTGTTCGCCAGGCGTCGACCGTTGAGCAGCACCAGCGTCTTGTTCGCGCCGATGCCGCGCATGTCGGCAAACGAAGCGCCACCGGTGGCGGCGCCGACCGAGCCGGCGCTGTTGTTGATCGACTGGCTGCCGGTGATCCGCTGCACCAGTTCGGCGGTGGTGGTCACGCCCTGTTTGCGCAACTCATCGGCCTTGAGAATGGTGATCGGCACGGCCGTTTCCGCATCGACCCGGCGAATCGCCGAACCCGTCACTTCCACCCGTTGCAGTTGCGTGGTCGGCGCCACCACCGCTGCCGCAGCGGGCACGGCGGCGTTGTCATCCTCGGCGGCTTGCACAGTCCCGGCGCCCATCCCCATGGCCACCAGATACAACGGAACAAAACGGTGGCGAGAGATCGTTGCCACCAAAGGTTTGAGCGTGAAGCGTGGAGTGTTCATCAGCATGGTTATTTCCGACTTTTTAGACGTTATCGAATTGGCCTTGTGAGCCCCTCATTGCTCCGCTTTCGGTGATACCGCGTGCGGAAAACCACTTTCTTCAAGCAAGCCGATCCCCTCCGAAGACGCCTGGCGTTTTTTCGGTCGGCTGATTGCGACGGGATGCTTCAGCGGTGCCGGGCGCGACTCTCAACGCGCGCCCCGCACCGCACTCAGTGGGTGGTCATCACCGAAATCTTGCTGATGCCCGAGCGTTCGATGGATGCCATGGCCTTGGCCACCTGGCCATAATTGACGTTGGCGTCGGCCTGCAACTGCACGCGTACTTCGGCGTCCTTGGCCTTGACCTCCTTGAGGCTGGCCTCCAGCGATTCCGGCGCCAGTTCGGTTTTTGCCAGGTAGAACTTGCCGTCCTGATCGACGCTGACCACCACCGGGTCTTTCTTTTCGGCGGGGGCGACGGCGTCGGTTTTCGGCAGGTTGACCTTGATCGCGTTGGTCATCAGCGGCGCGGTGACGATGAACACCACCAGCAGCACGAGCATCACATCCACCAGCGGCGTGACGTTCATTTCGCTGAGCACTTCATCGCTGTCTTGGGTAGAAAAGGACATTAGCTGGCCTCCCGCACGGCGGCTGTGGTTTTGCTGGCGATGGCCTGGCGGCTGATGGAGAACGCGCTGCGTGAGGCGAGGGCGTCGAAGTCGTGGGCGAAGTCATCCATGTCCGCCGAGGCGAGTTTCAGGCGGCGCAGGAAGAAGTTGTAAATCAGCACTGCCGGGACCGCGACGGCGATCCCCACGCCAGTGGCGATCAGTGCATGACCGATGGGGCCGGCGACCGCTTCAAGGCTGGCCGAGCCGGTTTCGCCGATGCTTTGCAGGGCTTCCATGATTCCCCACACGGTACCGAACAGGCCAATGAACGGCGCGGTGCTGCCGATACTGGCGAGAATCGCCTGACCGTTTTCCAGCGAGCGGCGTTCCTTCTGAATCTGCTGGCGCAGGTTGCGCTCCAGGCGATCGGAACGGTTGATGGTGTGCGCCAGTTGTTGCGTGGTACGCGGCGATTCTTCCACCAGCAAAGCTTCGAAGCCGCTGCTGGCGATGCGCGCCAGCGAGCCCGGGTACTGACTGGCGTGTTCGGCCGCGGTCAGCAGATCCGGTGCGCCCCAGAAGGCTTTGCTGAACTGTTTGTTCTGGGCTTTCTGGCGCAGGTATTGCGCCGACTTGACCAGCAGGATCGCCCAGCTGACCACGGAAAACAGCACTAGGCCCCAGAGCACACCGGGGACAATCATCGAAGACAGTGAATTGTTCATCGCTACACCTCGCTTGCATTAAGTCGGTTGTGAGTTCGTTGGGTTGTGCCGTTATTGCGGCAATTTGAAATCGATGGTCTGGGTGGCGAAGCCGTCAATCGGCGTGTCACCGCGTTTGGCCGGAATGAACTTCCAGTTCTTTACCGCCGCGACGGCGGCGTCATCCAGTTGCGGCTTGCCGCTGGACTTGGTCACTGTCACCGAGCCGGCGCGACCGTTGGCCAGCACCTGAATGCGCAGCACCACGCTGCCTTCCCAATTGCGCCGCAGCGCCAGCGACGGGTATTCCGGCGGCGGGTTGCCAAGGCTGGCGAGACCGGAAATCGCTGCCGATTCCTTGACCGGGGCAGGCGCGGCGGCCGGGGCCGGTGGCGCGCTCGGTGTCGCCGGCGCAGCGGGAGCGGCCGGTTGTGCCGGGGCGGGCGGAGCTTTCGGCGGCTCGACTTTCTTCACCGGTTTGGGCTTCTCGACCGGTTTCGGTTTTTCGATCGGCTTGGGTTTCTCTACCGGTTTTGGCGGTGGCTTGACCGCGTCTTCGTCTTCCACCGGTTGTTCCGGTTCCGGAGGTGGAGGGGGCGGCGGAGGCGGTGGTGGTTCCGGTGTGGGCGGTGCCGGCGGCGTCGGGCTGGTCAACTCGACGGTCATTTCCGGAATCTGCGGCGGAGTCGGCAGTGGCTCGGGCCGGGTCTGCTGGAAAAACCACCAGGCGCCGCCGTGTATCAGCGCCGATACCGCCACCAGCAACAGCATTTGCTGTTTGTTCAACCCGCCGGGCTGCGAGGTATTGGCCGTGAAGGCTGGCCTGTCCGGTGACAGCGGGATTGGCGCTTCCCGTAACGACCCCGGCAGGGTTCTGTGCTTTACCGCATCGTTCATTAAAGCTCCCTCGGGTTGATGAAGGGCAATAAGGTGCTGTCCGAACATTGGGGTGATGTTCGAGTGGGTGGGTGTAACTTTCTTCAAGGTGTACGCAGGCCGATAGTTGAACTATCTATAGAACAGGGCTTGCTTACAGTTACTGGCTTAGAGCCATCGACTTCGAGTGTTCATTGGCCATTCCCTGGTTGTTCTTCTATTGCTTGAGATCAATGTTGGTGTCTCATGCTTGTGCTTTTTGCATGTAGCAACCGCTGTGCCAGATGTTGCCGAAATGTATAGGTCTTATTTCATCAGTGTTACCCATGTCGCATTTATATAAGTTTTGCCTTTGTCGTGTATTTCTCCGGCCAACAGTTTTCCGAAACTCCATTGAGTGGAGTTTTTTCAGAGGCGAGTCAGGCTCTACGCGGTATCACGCTGATCGGCGGGATAGAGCGGCGGCTTGGCTAACGGCCCGGGCACTTGCTGGTGCGCGGCGGACTGATTTGGTGCGGGTCTGTGTTTTAGCGGGTCACGGCGTATGTTCCTTGTTCTTGTTTAAATGAAATCACTGTTTCCAGTGCTGAATAATTCAACTCACTGGAGCCGTTTTGGTGCACTTGCAAAGTCGCTGAAAGTTATTGTCCGACAATCCCGCCTGCGTTCATTTAATACGGCGCTGGTGCAGGGATTTTTGCAGTTGTATTTAAAAAATAAATATCACGCCGTTGTCGGCGAAGCGTCATCGCCAATCAGAGTGTGTGGTCATGGAGTCAGGTAATAAAGTAGAGGCACTGGCCGCCGGGACTGTTCGAATGAACTCGGCGTTGTTGATAAACAAGCAAGCAGAGGCTGATGCGGCAGAGCGTTTGAAGATTCACGCGGTGAACTCCTTGTTGCCAGCTCGGATACGCGAACTTTTGGTTCGGTATCGCACCTTACAAGAACGCGGATAGCGTTCGATGATTGCTCTTGGTGCGGGATGGGCACCGCCAGCGCTGTTTTGCGAGGTTTGAATTCGCAAGTCGCCAATGCATGGGAAAAACGTGCCAAAGCGGATACACCCGCTATAAATAGGGCTACACAGATCTGTCGAGATCGAGGAGGGGGCATGTATCAACTGTACGGACATCGCAATTCAGGTGCCGCAGCCATCGAGGCAGCGCTGGAGTTATGCCAGATCGCCTATCGCTTTATCGATATCGAAGCCTCAAGCGAAGCCGCCGAGGCACTGGCGCGCCTCAATCCACTGAAGCAGGTGCCGACCCTGCAATTGCCCGATGGCAGTGCGATCACCGAGAGTGTGGCGATTCTGATTCATCTGGGCCTGAGTTTTCCCGAGTCCGGTCTGTTGCCGGCCAAGGCGGCTGATCGCGATCAGGCGATTCGCGGCATGGTCTACATCGCCAGCAATTGCTATGCAGCCATCGGCGTCATCGATTACCCCGAGCGCTGGCTGGTGATGCCGGACGAAGCTTCACGGCAGAACCTGATGGCCGGTGCACGTGAGCGCCTGCACTGGAGCTGGGAAGTGTTTGCCGATCAGTTTTCCGCCGAGTTGTACCTGGACGACGAAACACCCGGCGCGCTGGACGTGCTGGCGGCCGTGGTGACGCGTTGGGCGGGCAGCCGCGAGCACTTGCGCCAGAGCCGTCCGGGGTTTTATGCGTGGTTGCAGCGCATCGACCGGCACCCGGTGCTGGCACCGGTCTTCGCCCGGCATTGGCCGTCCTGATCACCCGATAAACCAAAATGTAGGAGTGAACTCTGTGGTGAGGGGATTTATCCCCGATGGACTGCGAAGCGGTCCCGGCTTTTCTGGGGGTGCTTCGCAGTCCATCGGGGATAAATCCCCTCGCCACAGGGCTCACTCCTGTAAGTGGGAAGGGTTTATTCCCCGCGAATGTACTGCTCCAACTGCTTGATCAGTTCCGCCTGCTCGGCAATTGCCTCTTTCACCAGGTCGCCGATCGACAGCAGACCGATCAGCTTGCCGTTCTCCACCACCGGCAAGTGGCGCAGGCGTTTGTCGGACATGATGCCCAGGCAGGTGTCGACGGTCTGGTGGGTGTCCACGGTGATGACGTCCTTGACCATGATGTCGCGCACCGGTGTGCCCACTGACGAGCGCCCGTGCAGTACCAGTTTGCGTGCGTAATCACGCTCACTGATGATGCCGACCACTTTGTCATCTTCCATCACCACCAAGGCCCCGACGTTTTTCTCGGCCATTTTCATCAGCGCTTCGAGCACCATGTGACCGGGATCGATATGGTGCACTTCCTGATTTTTCTGATCTTTGAGCTTGAGCAGTTGGGCGACGGTCTTCATGGCGGTTACTCAGGTGTTGTCGTTGTTATTCAAGCATCGTAGACCCTTGCGCGCAGGGCAAGGTGGCAAAGCGGCAGATAGCACGCAAAAAACGTCATTTGCCGGTTTTTCCGGCTTTGCTCTAACCCTGTGGTGAGGGAGCAAGCTCCCTCACCACAGGGAATGGGGTTATCCCTTGAACGGCAGCGTAGAATGCCCCTCTGATTCAATTCCTGAGGTTGCAGTGGTGGATTTACAGCAGGGCTTCGTCCTGACCCGGCATTGGCGCGACACCCCGGCCGGCACCGAAGTCGAGTTCTGGCTGGCGACCGACGCCGGGCCGCGACGTGTGCGTCTGGCGCCGCAGACGTCAGTGGCGTTTATCCCCGCTGCTCAACGCGAAGCGGCCGAACGCCTGCTGCACGACGAAAAGAACGTCGAACTGCGCCCGCTGGCCCTGCAGGATTTCGAACATCGCCCGGTGCTGGGCCTGTATTGCCAGCAACACGGCCAGTTGATGCGCCTGGAAACCGCGCTGTCCCGCGCCGGTGTCGATGTCTTCGAAGCCGACGTGCGTCCGCCCGAGCGCTACCTGATGGAGCGCTTCATCACTGCACCGGTGCTGTTCGGCGGTAGCGCCGACGCTGACGGCGTCTTGCTCAACGCTCAACTCAAACCTGATCCGAAATACCGACCGCAACTACGGCTGGTCTCGCTGGATATCGAAACCACCGAAACCGGCGAGCTGTATTCCATCGCCCTTGAAGGCTGCGGCCAGCGTCAGGTGTACATGCTCGGCGCGCCCAACGGTGACGCCAGCATTGTCGACTTCGATCTGGAATATTGCGACTCGCGCACCGTGATCCTGAAGAAGCTCAACGACTGGTTCGCCCTCCACGACCCCGACGCGATCATCGGCTGGAACGTCGTGCAGTTCGACCTGCGCATCCTTCACGAACACGCGCGACGCCTCGGTGTGCCGTTGAAAATCGGCCGTGGCGGTGAAGAGATGCAGTGGCGCGAACACGGCAGCCGCACGCACTACTTTGCTTCGGCAGCGGGGCGCTTGATCATCGACGGCATCGAATCGCTGCGCTCGGCGACCTGGAGTTTCCCCTCGTTCAGCCTGGAAAACGTCGCGCAGACCCTGCTCGGCGAGGGCAAGGCGATCGATAACCCGTACCAGCGCATGGACGAAATCAACCGCATGTTCGCCGAGGACAAACCGGCGCTGGCCAAGTACAACCTCAGGGACTGCGAGCTGGTGACGCGGATCTTCGCCAAGACCGAACTGCTGACGTTTCTCCTCGAACGCGCCAGCGTTACCGGCCTGCCGGCGGATCGCAGCGGCGGCTCGGTAGCGGCGTTTACCCATTTGTACATGCCGCTGATGCACCGCCAGGGTTTCGTTGCGCCGAACCTGGGCACCAATCCGCCACAGGCCAGCCCCGGCGGCTTCGTCATGGACTCACAGCCGGGGCTGTACGAGTCGGTGCTGGTGCTCGATTACAAGAGCCTGTATCCGTCGATCATCCGCACTTTTCTGATTGACCCGGTGGGACTGATCGAAGGCCTGCAACACCCGGACGATGCCGATTCGGTGCCGGGGTTTCGCGGCGCACGGTTTTCGCGCACCCGGCATTGCCTGCCGTCGATTGTCGCGCGGGTCGCCGAGGGCCGCGAGACCGCCAAGCGCGAGCACAACGCACCGTTGTCGCAAGCGCTGAAGATCATCATGAACGCCTTCTACGGCGTGCTCGGTTCCAGCGGCTGCCGGTTTTTCGATACGCGTCTGGCGTCGTCGATCACTCTGCGCGGCCACGAGATCATGTTGCGCACTCGTCAGTTGATCGAAGCGCAGGGCCACGCGGTGATCTATGGCGACACCGACTCGACCTTCGTCTGGCTGCGTCGTGCGCACGGGCAGGAGGAAGCGGCGCAGATCGGTCAGGCGCTGGTCAAGCACGTCAACGACTGGTGGCGCGAGCATGTGCGTGAGGAATACGGCCTGCAAAGTGCCCTCGAATTGCAGTACGAAACCCACTACAAACGTTTTCTGATGCCGACCATTCGCGGTGCCGAGGAGGGCAGCAAAAAGCGCTACGCCGGACTGGTGACGCGCGCCGATGGCAGTGACGAAATGGTCTACAAGGGCCTGGAAACCGTGCGCACCGACTGGTCGCTGCTGGCTCGGCAGTTCCAGCAGGAACTCTACGAGCGGATCTTCCAGCGCAAGCCGTATCAGGATTACGTGCGCGATTACGTGCGCAAGACTCTGGCCGGCGAGTTCGATGAACGACTGGTCTACCGCAAGCGCCTGCGCCGCACCCTCGACGACTACGAACGCAACGTGCCGCCGCATGTGCGTGCGGCGCGGCTGGCCGACGATTACAACGCGCAGCAGGGTCGCCCGCGGCAGTACCAGAACGGCGGCTGGATCAGTTACGTGATCACCTTGGCCGGGCCGGAACCGCTGGAAGTGCGCCGCGCGGCGATCGACTACGACCATTACATTACCCGCCAACTGCAGCCGGTGGCGGACGCGATTCTGCCGTTCGTCGACGATGACTTCTCAACCCTGATCGGGGGACAACTGGGCCTGTTTTGAGTCCAGCAGTTGCAGGGTCCATTCATCGAGGATGCCGTGGAAGTAGCGCTCCAGTGCCTGAGCGAACGGGCAATCTTCGGCGCTGAACTGCGCAAACAGGGTCATCGAGGAGTGGAATTTCAGGTCGTCGGGGTGGCCGAAAATCTCGGCTATCGAGCGCTGACGGATGTTCAGTACCAGCTGCGTGCAGGTGCGCAGCCGCGCACCGAGCAGGTCGTGGGCCAGATAGGCCCGCGCCTCGTCGGCGGATTGAATGGCGAAGCGCCGGGACATTTCGCTGCCGCCCAGCCCGGCGAACTGCGGGAACACAAACCACATCCAGTGGCTACGCTTGCGCCCCTCACCGAGTTCACGCTGAACCCGTTCGAACACCGGGTCCTGCGCCTGGACGAAACGCTGCAGATTGAACGGATCGTACTGATCAGTGCTTCTCATGACGAAGCCCTCGCCAACGGCCAGCGACTCAGACCATCGCCAGCCGCTGCTTGCGTTGTGGCGCTTTGAATACTTGGTCCAGCGCCGCCAGATCCCCGGCATCCAGTTGCAACTGCGCCGCTTGTGCATTGAGTTGCACATGTTCCGGTCGCACAGCCTTGGGAATCGCAATTACCCCATCCTGACGCAGAATCCACGCCAGCGAAACCTGCGCCGGGGTCACGTTGTGACGAGCGGCAATCTGCTGTAGCGCTGGTTCGGCGAGCATCGCGCCGCCCTGGCCGATCGGGCAGTACGCCATCAACGGCATACGCTGTTGCTGGCACCAGGGCAGCAAGTCGAATTCGACGCCGCGCTCTTCCAGGTTGTACAGCACCTGATTGGTGGCGCAGGCCGGATTGGCCAGCTCTTCGAGGTCATCGACGTCGAAATTCGACACGCCCCAACGGCCGATCTTGCCGTCCTCGCGCAGGCGTTCGAAGGCTTCGACGGTTTCTTCCAGCGGATACTGGCCGCGCCAGTGCAGCAGATAGAGGTCGATGTAGTCGGTGTCGAGCCGGCGCAGACTGCGCTCGCAGGCTTGCGGGATGCCTGTGCGGCTGGCGTTGTGCGGGTAGACCTTGCTCACCAGAAGCACCTGATCACGCAGACCGGCAATGGCTTCGCCGACCACGCTTTCGGCACCGCCCTCGGCGTACATTTCTGCGGTGTCGATAAGGGTCATGCCCAACTCGATACCTTGTCGCAGCGCGGACACTTCACGCTTGTGCGCCGAACGGTCTTCGCCCATGCGCCAGGTGCCCTGGCCAATCACTGGAACCTGCACGCCTGCCAGTTCAAGGGTACGCATTCAAACCTCCTGTGCTGATGGTCGATACCTTAGTGGGCAGCAGGATAGCGCAGGGGTTCCA
Organism: Pseudomonas sp. LAMO17WK12:I5; assembly: GCF_900215165.1. Taxonomy (NCBI): domain Bacteria; kingdom Pseudomonadati; phylum Pseudomonadota; class Gammaproteobacteria; order Pseudomonadales; family Pseudomonadaceae; genus Pseudomonas; species Pseudomonas sp. LAMO17WK12:I5. The sequence continues at coordinate 385,820 of NZ_OBDS01000006.1, forward strand.
ATGGAGGTCGATGAACCTGTGGCGAGGGGATTTATCCCCGATGGGCGCGCAGCGCCCCCAAGAAGCAGGGTTGCTGCGCAATCCATCGGGGATAAATCCCCTCACCACAAGACCGGTGTTACTTAGCGGAGAACTTCAGGACTACGCTGTGGTTGTAAGTCTGCCCCGGATCAAGACGCGTGCTCGGGAAGTCCGGCTGATTCGGCGCATCCGGATAGTGCTGCGTTTCCAGGGTAAACGCGCCCCAGTGCGGATAGACCTTGCCGCCCTTGCCCTTGACCGTGCCGTCGAGGAAGTTACTGGTATAGAACTGCACACCCGGTTCGCTGGTGAACAACTGCAAATGCCGCCCTGACTGCGGATCGCTGACCTCGGCGGCGACTTTGCTCACATCACCTTTGGTATCCAGCACCCAGTTGAAATCGAAGCCACCCTGTTTCGGCTCGGCGAATTTCAGCTGCGGGTGATCGGCCTTGATGTGCGTACCAATGGCGGTGGGTTTGGTGAAGTCCATTGGTGTGCCGGCCACTGGCGCCAGTTCGCCGGTCGGGATCAGTTTGCCGGTGACCGGGGTGTAATGGCTGGCGTGCAAGGTGGCCACCTGCTTGAGGATGTCGCCATTGCCGGCACCGGCGAGGTTGAAGTAGCTGTGGTTGGTCAGGTTGAGCACGGTCGGTTTATCGGTGCTGGCCTTATAGTCGATGCGCAACTCGTTGCTGTCGGTCAGGCGATAGGTCACCTGCGTTGTGAGATTGCCGGGGAAGCCCATTTCACCGTCTGCCGACAGATAGGTGAGGGTCACGCCGACGGAATCCTTGTCCTTGGTTTCCTGCGCTTTCCAGACCTTCTTGTCGAAACCCTGAGTACCGCCATGCAAGGCGTTGGACTTGTCGTTCTGCGGCACCTGATAGCGCTTGCCGTCGAGTTCGAACGCGCCGTCCGCGAGGCGATTGCCGAAACGGCCGATGGTCGCGCCGAAATACGCCGTGCCTTTCTGGTAACCCTGAACATCGTCGAAACCCAGCACCACATCGGCTGCTTTGCCGTGTTTGTCCGGCACCAGCAGCGATTGCAGGGTGGCGCCGTAGGTGATGACGGTCGCCTGCATGCCGTGGCTGTTGCGCAGGATGTATTGCTCGACGGGCGTGCCGTCATTGGTTTTGCCAAAGGCTTTGTGTTCGGCGCTGAGGCCGGCCGCGTTGGCGGAGAGGGTGGCGATCATCAGGGACAGTCCGAGGCCGGAGAGCAGGTGACGTGATTGAAGCATGGTTGACCTTCCTTTTTGTTGTTGTTTTCAAAACAGGGTAATAGTCATGCTAATTGTGGGTTGAGTCAGAATTTATAGCCGGTTAAAGGTTTAGTGCAAATATAAAGTCATACTAAATAGTTGCCGAAGGTCGGGAAATCGTGCCTGCGCTGCACTTTTCCGGATTCGGCGGCTCTATCCATGGCCAGGATGCGGCGACGCCCGCCGCACAGGAATGTGCCCGTTCGAGAATTCATGCCGAGAGTTTTTCACCCGATCGCCCGATTTTTTCGCCGCCCGTGCCTGCTGCTGGCCTGTCTGTCATCGCTGTTTGTCAGCGGTTGCACGCACCAGACCGGCAACGGTTTCATCGCTCAGATGCGTGACGGTCAACCGCAGGAATTCCTGCAGACCAGCGTCGATCGCATGGCCACGTTGGCGATGCGCGACAACCTCAACAGCCTTTATCGCCTGATGGGCAAGCTGTATTTGCGCAACCCGGAAGAACTGCGCAAGTCGGGCTTCCTCGACATCAACACGGCGGTGAAACAGGTGCGCCTTGCCGTCGAGCAGCAGCAACCGTTACCGGTGTTGGGCGGGCGCAAAGATCTGGCGGCGCTCAGCTATGCGATGAGTCCGGAGTTTCTCGGGGATCGGGTCGGCGCCTTCATCTATGCCATCGGCAGCATGCTGGTCACCGCCCACGGCAATCGCATCGAGTTCTACATGACCGATGCAATCAACCCGACCTTCGTCCACAACGCCGCGCGCAACATCGAAAAAGCCACATGGATTCTGGCCCAGCGCCAGAACAAGGAGGGACAGCCGCTGCTGTTCTCCAACGAAATCTCGGAGGAGGGCAGCAACCTGAGTTTCGCCACCGAGTTCGGCAAGATCGTCGCGCGGCTCGACCTGCTGACGCAGATGCTCGATGAGCGCTACCGGCGCATTGGGTTGAATTACGCGCAGAGCCTGCTGTTCCTGAATTTCCTGCCGGTGCAGTAAGTGCGGAGATCCAATGTGGGAGCGAGCCTGCTCGCGAAAGCGATCTACCAGGCGCTGAATCTCTGATAGATCCACCGCATTCGCGAGCAGGCTCGCTCCCACATTGATCAAATTGTGCGTGGGATTTTTGTATACAATCCATCGCTACTATTGATCCAAAGGGAGCTGCACCTGTCATGACCGACTCCGCAAGCACCGACTTCAACCGTATCGACCGCGCTACCCGCACAGAAAAACTGCCCTATGCCGCGTTACTGGCGTTCGCCATGACCGGCTTCATCGCCATCCTCACCGAGACCCTGCCGGCCGGGCTGCTGCCGCAGATCGGCGCCGGGCTTGGGGTCAGCGAAGTGCTCGCCGGGCAACTGGTGACGCTGTATGCGCTGGGCTCGATCGTCGCGGCGATTCCGCTGACCGTCGCCACCCGGGGCTGGCCACGGCGGCGGGTACTGCTGGTGACGGTCGGTGGCTTCCTGGTGTTCAACACCGTGACCACGTTCTCCAGCCATTACGGCTTGACCCTCGCGTCGCGGTTCCTCGCCGGGATGGCGGCAGGGCTGTCGTGGGGCATCATGGCCGGTTACGCCCGCGGGATCGTGCCGGTGCACCAGCAGGGGCGGGCACTGGCAATCGCCATGCTCGGCACCCCGGTGGCGCTGTCGCTGGGCACCCCGGCGGGAACCTGGCTGGGCAACCTGATCGGTTGGCGCGCTTCGTTCGGGATCATGTCGGCGCTGGCGTTGGTGCTGGCGGCGTGGATTGTGCTGGCGGTGCCGGACCGTCCGGGCCAGGCCAGCGCCGAACGCCTGCCGTTGCTGCAATCGCTGCGTCTCCCGGGCGTACGGCCGGTGCTGTTCGTGGTGCTGACCTGGATGCTCGGGCACAACATTCTCTACACCTACATTGCGCCGTTCCTGATGCAAGCCGGATTGGCCGAGCGCGTCGATCTGGTGTTGCTGGTGTTCGGCCTGTGTTCGCTGGTGGGGATCTGGATCATTGGCCTGCTGGTGGACCGCTGGTTGCGCTGGCTGACGCTGATCAGCCTCGCGGTGTTTGCCGTGACCGCGCTGGTGCTGGCGCTGATATCCCCGTCGCCGTGGCTGATCTACACCTGCATGGCCGTGTGGGGCCTGTCGTTCGGCGGTTCGGCGACGCTGCTGCTGACAGCCGCGGCGGATTCGGCTGGCGAGCACGTGGACGTGGTGCAGGCGATGCTCACCACCTCTTGGAACGTGGCGATTGCCGGCGGCGGTCTGTTTGGCGGGTTGTTGCTGGATCGGGCGGGGGCGATGTCGTTTCCATGGGCATTGTTGATCCTGTCGCTGATCGCGCTGGCGACGGTGTGGATCAACCGGCATCACAGTTTCAAACCGGGCCGGCGCATGCATTGATCTACCTGGCACCATAGAACCCCTGTGGGAGCGGGCTTGCTCGCGAAAAGGGCGTGTCAGTCGATATCTACGTGAATGACACGCCGCCTTCGCGAGCAAGCCCGCTCCCACTCAGATAAAGGCGGTGTGGCTGGAAGGCATAACGATAGACCGCATCGATATATGTGGTTATATGAAAAATCGCTATGCTGCGGGCCAGATTTTTCCTGTCGTTTTTCTGGACGTCTTAATGGAATTGGCAAATTTCGGCCTGGTGATTGCCGGGCTGGTGGTGGGTTTTATTGTCGGCATGACCGGTGTCGGCGGCGGTTCGTTGATGACGCCGATCCTGCTGTGGTTCGGTATCAACCCGGCAACCGCGGTGGGCACTGACCTGTTATACGCGGCCATTACCAAATCCAGTGGCGTGCTGGTGCACAAAAAGAACAACAACATCGACTGGGCCATCACCGGCTGGCTGACCCTCGGCAGCGTGCCGGCAGTCGCCATGACCCTGTGGTTTCTCAGCACCCTGCACACCGCGCCCGAGGCGATGAACGCGATCATCAAACAGGCCTTGGGCTTCGTGCTGTTCGCCACGGCGCTGGCGATTCTGTTCAAAAAGCGCCTGCTCGAATTCGCCCACAAACGCGCGGGCGGCAACTACAACCCGAGCGGCGCGCGCCTGAATGTGATGACGGTGATCACCGGGCTGATCCTCGGCACCATGGTCGCCCTGACCTCGATCGGCGCCGGCGCCCTCGGCACGGTCGCGTTGTTCATCCTCTATCCGCTGCTGCCGACCCGGCGTCTGGTCGGCACCGAAATCGCCCACGCCGTGCCGTTGACCCTGGTTGCGGGGCTGGGGCATGCGAGCATGGGCAATATGGATTGGGGCGTGCTGGGCTTCCTGCTGATGGGTTCGCTGCCGGGCATCTGGCTTGGCAGTCACCTGACCGGGCGCATTTCCGATGAATTGCTGCGCCCGTGCCTGGCGACCATGTTGCTGTTGATCGGCTACAAACTGGCGTTCTGATCCCGGCTCGATCTTTGAGCCGGACAAAACCTGTGGAGGAATCTCAGCTCGTAAAGGTGTACTTCATGATCGTCACCGGCAGGTCTTCGTAGACCAGATCCTCGACCACCTCCCAACCCAACCGCGCATACAGTGCTTGCGCCGCATCGGTGTACAGATACAACGTCTGTACGCCCGACGCCCTGGCTTCTTCGACAATCCGATTGACCAGCTGCGAAGCAACACCGCGTCCACGTTCCTCGGCCTTCACATAAACCCCGGCCAGCCAAGGCGTTAGCTCGGGACGGATCTTCATATCGCTGTCGATCAACAGCGCGCCGCCGAGCAATCTGCCGTCTTCAATGGCCACCACCACGCTGGGAACCGCACCCTTGCCGCAGGCCGCGCGCATCCGCTCGGTGCGGGCTTCAAGGGTATCGCCGTCACGGAATTCGCCCCATTCCTTGAAATTGAGCGCAGCCAGTTCCTCAATCAAATGCGGGTGATCGCACAGGTAGTCGATGTGCATGGGTTGAACTCCATTTCGTGGGCAGAACGACCACCCTAATGCGCTCATAAAAGGTAATCAAATCCGCGTCACGATTACGCCGATGCGGTTGCGCAATGACGCGGCTGACCTAAGCTTCTGACAAGGCGAAACATATTTGCCGGGCACAACCCCGGAACAATCGCCGCGATGCGCAATCATTAGAGCGTGGATATCAAAAGGAGATGCGCATGCTCATCAGGTCACTGACCCTGACACTCTTGCTGGCGATTGCCGGCCCCTTGTTCGCCGCTGACAATGACTCGCCCATAGCCGGGGATATGGGACGGGCCCGACCGTTGATCGTGATCGCCCAAAGCACCGTCGACCCGGTGTGGGTGGGGTTGAAAAAGTCGCTGGAAGATCCGGCGAACAAGAAGGGTGTCGCCGACCGCAACATCAAGGTCTACACCATCCTCAATATGGCCGGACAACTCGACGGCAAGGATCTCGGCCAGCAAGACACCATGGCTTTGCTGCGGTCGCTGAAACTCGGTGCCGGCGCGTATCCTAAAGTGTTCCTGCTGGGCAAGGACGGCGAGACTAAACTGTCGGCCTCGGGCGATGAAGCGAAATCGGTGGACCTGAAAAAAATCTTCGACACGGTTGACGCGCTGCCGGCCAGCGAAAAGGAAATCAGCGCACCGACGGTCGCTGAAACCAAGGCCACCGCCGCCGAACCGGCAGCCAAGAAAGGCGAGAAGGGCGCCAAGGCGAGCAAACCGGCGAAACCGAGCAAGCCACCGGAAATGCCGGATGATTGATGGCATGGCCTGAATCAAAAAAAATGGGCGACCTCTGCAGGTCGCCCATTTTTATTGCCCGCCCAAAAAGATCGCAGCCTGCGGCAGCTCCTACATGGGATCGGTGTAGGAGCTGCCGAAGGCTGCGATCATTTGATTTTCAGTCGGCTAAAGCGCTGAGGATCGTGTGAGCAATCTTCACCCGCTCCGGAATCGGAAAGTTCTTGTTCGCCAGAATCACCACGCCGACCTCCTTCGACGGCACAAACGCCACGTAGGTCCCGAAGCCACCGGTAGAGCCGGTCTTGTTGATCAGCACATTTTTCGCCTGCGGCTGTGGCGGGTTGAGCCATTGCACCTTGTGCGGCTGCATGGCCATTTCCGTGCTGTTGCCGGCCAGCAAGCGGTCGAGGCTGATCGGGTAACGGTACATTTCCCAACCCAGGCCCTGGGTCATGTCGCCGACGCTGTAGTAGCCGGTGTGGGTGTTGGCGATAGCTTGTTGCAGCGGCGTTTCAAGGCTTGCCGGTTTCAGGTTGGCCTGCACGTAACGCAGCATGTCGGCGGCGCTGGTTTTCACGCCGTAGGCTTCTGAATCCATGGCGCCCGGGGTGACGCGCACCGGTTGATTGTTCTTGTCGTAGCCCTGCGCGTACAGGCTCATTTGCGCTTTCGGCACCTGCAGGTAGGTGTGTTGCAGGCCGAGTTTCGGCAGCAGGGTTTCGCTCATCACCTGATCATATGGCTGACCGAGGGTCTTGGCGGCCAGATAACCGAACAGGCCCAGGCTCGGGTTGGAATACAGGCGTTGGCTACCGGCCGGGAAGCTCGGTTTCCACTGTTGGTAGTAGCCGAGCATCTTCTCCGCCGAATCCCACTGGCCAGGGAATTGCAGCGGCAGGCCGCCGGCGCTGTAGGTGCCCAGTTGCAGCACGCTGATGTTGTCGAAAGCGCTGCCCTTGAGTTCTGGCCAGATCTGGCTGGCCTTGGTCGACAGGTCCAGTTTGCCCGTCGCCTGCGCATAGCCGGCCAGAGTGGCGGCGAAGGTTTTGCTCACCGAGCCGATTTCGAACAGGGTGTTTTCGCTGACTTTCTGCCCCGTGTCCTTGGCGGCGACGCCGTAATTAAAGTAATGCGGTTGGCCGTTGATGGTGATGGCGACGGCGAGGCCGGGGATGTTCTGCTGCTGCATCACCGGGGTAACGGCTTTGTTCACCAGCGCTTGCAGTTGCTCGTCGCCGGGTGTGGCGGCCATGCAAGCGGTGGCGCCGAAAAACAGGCCGAAAGCGCTGCAGGAAATGAATTTGCTCGGGGTGATGAAGGACATGAGTGAACCACTCTCCATGAGTGTTGAGGGTGATATCCCGCTACACTGCGGGCGATTTTGTTGTTGGGCAGCTGATCAGCGCCGACAATTTAGGCAGTCTGGCACTCGTCGACAAACGATGATATTTCGGATGAGCCATTAGAAAAATTTGGGACTGGGCATGATTCGACCTCAATTGCCGCTCAATGCACTGCGCGCGTTCGAAGCCTCGGCGCGGCATCTGAGCTTTACCCGTGCCGCCGTGGAGTTATGCGTGACTCAGGCGGCGGTGAGCCATCAGGTGAAAAGCCTTGAGGCGCAGCTCAATCTGACCCTGTTCAAACGCCTGCCCCGCGGGCTGATGCTGACCAGTGAAGGCGAGACCCTGTTGCCGGTTTTGACCACGTCGTTCGATCATATCGCGCAGATGCTCGAGCGGCTGGCCGGCGGTCAGTATCGGGAAATGTTGACCGTGGGTGCCGTCGGAACCTTTGCGGTCGGTTGGTTGCTGCCACGGCTGCCAGACTTCCAGGCGAAACATCCGCTCATAGATTTGCGGCTGTCGACTCACAACAACCGGGTCGACGTCGCGGCTGAGGGGCTGGATTACGCGATTCGTTTTGGCGCCGGAGCGTGGCACGGCATCGAGGCCACGCGCCTGCTCGATGCGCCATTGTCGGTGTTGTGCGTGCCGGAAATTGCCCGGCAGTTGCACACCCCGGGTGATCTGCTGCAACAGCGCTTGCTGCGTTCCTATCGCACCGATGAATGGCCGGAATGGTTTCACGCCGCCGGCCTGGCGACCCACGCGGCGCCGCCGCAAAGCATTGTGTTCGACTCATCGCTGGCGATGATGGAGGCCGCGCTGCAGGGCAGCGGGGTAGCGTTGGCACCGCCGCTGATGTTCGCCCGGCAACTGGCGGCGGATGTGATTCGTCAGCCGTTTGCGATTGAAATCACCACCGGCAGTTATTGGCTGACGCGCTTGCAGTCACGGCCGGAGACGGCGGCGATGACGGCGTTCAAAAACTGGCTGCTGCAAATCTCTGCCTGACACAAATCCCCCCCCTGTGGGAGCGGGCTTGCTCGCGAAGGCGGCGTGTCAGTCAACTCAAATATTGACTGATGCACCGCCTTCGCGAGCAAGCCCGCTCCCACAGGGACGGCAGTGGACTGCAAATCAGAATTCAGCGCACCAGACACGGCCGCTTGTTATCGAACGTCCACCCCGGTATCAAAAACTGCATCGCCACGCTGTCATCCCGCGCGCCGAGGCCCATGCCTTTGTACAGCTCATGAGCCTTGGCCAGTTGATCCATATCCAGCTCCACCCCCAGCCCAGGTTTCTGCGGCACTTGCACGCAACCGTCGACAATTTGCAGCGGAGCCTTGGTCAGGCGCTGGCCGTCCTGCCAGATCCAGTGCGTGTCGATGGCGGTGATGTCGCCCGGTGCCGCCGCCGCGACATGGGTGAACATCGCCAGCGAGATATCGAAGTGATTGTTGGAGTGTGAGCCCCAGGTCAGGCCCCACTCATGGCACAACTGCGCGACACGTACCGAGCCTTGCATGGTCCAGAAGTGCGGGTCGGCCAATGGGATGTCCACCGACTGCAACTGAATGGCGTGGCCCATCTCGCGCCAGTCGGTGGCGATCATGTTGGTCGCCGTCTTCAGTCCGGTTGCGCGGCGGAACTCGGCCATGACTTCGCGCCCCGAGTAACCGTTTTCCGCACCGCACGGGTCTTCGGCGTAAGCCAGCACCTTATGTTGATCGCGGCACAGGCGGATCGCTTCTTTCAGTGACCAGGCGCCGTTCGGATCAAGCGTGATACGCGCCTCGGGAAAGCGTTCGGCCAGTGCCGTCACGGCTTCGATTTCCGCGTCGCCGCTAAGCACGCCGCCCTTGAGTTTGAAATCCTGGAAACCGTATTTCGCCTGCGCCGCTTCGGCCAGACGCACCACCGCCTCGGCGCTCATGGCCTTCTCGTGACGCACGCGGAACCAGTCGTTATCGGCGTCCGGTTCGCTGCGGTAGGCGAGGTTGGTCTCGCGTTGATCGCCGACATAAAACAGATAACCGAGCATCTTCACTTGATCGCGTTGCTGGCCTTCGCCGAGCAGCGCCGCGACCGGTACGTCGAGGTGTTGCCCGAGCAAGTCGAGCAGGGCGGCTTCGAGTCCGGTGACCGCGTGGATGGTGATGCGCAGGTCGAACGTCTGCAGGCCACGGCCGCCGGCATCACGCTCGGCGAAGGTCTGGCGCACCTGATTGAGGATCTTCTGATAGTTGCCGATTGTGCTGCCGAGCACCAGGCTGCGAGCATCCTCCAGCGTCTGGCGGATGCGCTCGCCACCGGGCACTTCACCGACGCCAGTGTGGCCGGCGTTGTCCTTGAGAATGACGATATTGCGGGTGAAAAACGGCCCGTGGGCGCCGCTCAGGTTGAGCAGCATGGCGTCGTGGCCGGCCACGGGAATCACCTGCATTTCAGTGATGATTGGCGCTTTGGCAGTGTCGTGTGCGGTCATGTTTTTATCCTTGTCAGCATCTTTAAAAAGGAAGTCATGCGTGCTTTGGCGCGGCCTCGGCCACGGCGAGGTCAGCAGCGGGTTTCGGGGTGGTGCGTGCAGCGAAGACGATGATCGCGGCGATGATCGAAGTCGCGGCCAGGCCATAGAGGCCGCCCTGAATCGAGCCGGTGTGTTCTTCGAGCAGGCCGAAGGTGGTCGGCGCGACGAAGCCGCCGAGGTTGCCTACCGAGTTGATCAGTGCGATCACCGCCGCGGCGATCCGTGCATCCAGATAGGCCTGCGGAATCGGCCAAAACAACGATGAGGCGGACTTGAAGCCCAGGGCGGCAAAACAGATCGCGACAAAGGCGAAGATCGGCCCGCCGGTGGTGGACATGAACATCCCTGCTGCGGCGATCAACAACGCGGTGGCGACCCAGGCTTGCTGGTGCTTCCACTTGGCCGAGAAAGCGGCGAAGGCGTACATGCCGACGATCGACAGCAGCCACGGGATCGAGTTGAACAGCCCGACCTGGAAGTCACTCATCTCACCCATTTTCTTGATGATGCTCGGCAGCCAGAACGTCGCGGCGTAGATCGTCAGCTGAATGAAAAAGTAGATCAGGCAGAACAGGATGATTTGCCGGTCCTTGAGCAGTTTGCCCATCGATGGGCGGATCGGCGTCGCGGCTTCGCGGGCCTTCTGTTCATCGTCGATGGCGTTGACCAGTGCGTCCTGTTCGGCGCGGGTCAGCCATTTCGCGTCGTGGGGTTTGGCGTCGAGCCAGAACCAGACGAACACGCACAGCCCGACGGAAAACATCCCCTCGATGAAGTACATCCATTGCCAGCCGTGCATGCCGAGGCCGTTGATCTGCAAGAGCAGGCCGGACAACGGGCCGGAGATCAGCGAGGCGACTGCCGAACCACTGAGGAAAATTGCAATCGCCTTGCCGCGTTCGGCGCCGGGTAGCCAGCGCGTGAAGTAGTAGATCACCCCGGGAAAGAACCCGGCCTCGGCCACGCCGAGCAGAAAGCGCAGGATGTAAAAGTGCGTTTCGTTCTGGATGAACGCCATGCCGGCGGCGACCAGGCCCCAGGTGAGCATGATGCGGGTCAGCCAGATACGCGCGCCGACTTTTTGCAAAAGCATGTTGGACGGCACTTCGAACAGCGCGTAACCGATGAAGAACAGACCGGCGCCGAAGCCGTAGGCGGCAGCCCCGATGCCCAGATCATGTTCCATGTGAGTGCGGACGAAACCGATGTTCACCCGGTCAATGTAATTGACGATGAACATGATCACGAAGAGCGGCAGGACGTGGCGTTTCACTTTCGAGATGGCGGACGCGAGTGTCGAATCGACGCCCTCGTTCATCCCGGAGACGGAGGTTTTCACTTGGTTTTCTCCCACTGATTATTTTTATGCGGGGTAGGGCTGGATGGTGCGTTGTTGATAGACATCATACAACTGAGATTTTTTGTCCTACAAGTGGGGTGGAGCGATTAAATTTGTCTGGTGAACGAATTCTTTATTTCTTTTTGGTGTTTTTCCCCGTTTTTATTGGTTTTAATCGCGGCCGTCAGACGCGCCCCTTGGGTTCACGATCCAAATGTTCAAACAGGGCGTAGCGTTTGGTTGTTGCGTTTTTTTCGTTTTATTGAGTGTTGTCATACAAGTTGAAAGTGGTTTCGGCGCTAAAATCGACTCGTCAGCCATCACGCAGTGCTACGATCGGCAAGCCCCGAAGACCGGAACCGAACATGCAAGAAGACCTCGACGCCCCCGCGCCCAAACGTGCGCACAACCTCGCACACGATCTGGTGGAAAAACTCACCCAGAGCATCCTGCTCGGCCGGCTGTCGCCCGGCGACAAGCTGCCGTCGGAGAACGCCATCGTTCAGGAACACCGCGTCAGTCGCACGGTCGTGCGCGAGGCGATTTCCAAGTTGCAGGCGTCGGGGCTGGTGGAGACGCGGCACGGCATCGGCACGTTCGTCATCGAGCGCGTCGCGGAGCAGGGCTTGCGCCTGAATGTCGACACCGCGCTCGGCGTGCGCAGCATTCTTGAATTGCGCATGGGCCTGGAGACGCAGGCTGCGGCGTTGGCCGCGTCACGTCGCAGCGAGCAGCAATTGCTGCAAATGCGTCAGGCGCTGGATGACTATCAGCGTCTGCTGGACAGCAACGATAGTTGCGTCGAGGCCGACCGACGCTTTCATTTGCTTATTGCCGAAGCCACCGGCAACGTCTGCTTCAGCGAAATCATGCAGCACTTGGGCAGCGCGATGATTCCACGTCAGCGGCTCAATGCCGCCGAGCGTGGCGCGGCGGATCTGAGCAAGCTGGGGCAGTTGGCCCATCTGGAGCACGAAGCGATCTTGAATGCGATCAAACGGCAGGATTCGGACGCGGCGCGCGCGGCCATGTGGCTGCACCTGACCAACAGCCGCGACCGCTTCAGTGCGCAGGGCTGATTGCCGTTGGTCTGCTCGATAGCACCGCCTGCGCAGGCGCGCTTCCAAGATGTATGGCCCGGGTTCTCCGGACCTCCTTGGTGAGGTGTGTCATGGCTAATGATTTGCTGTTTCAGGGTGGTGTGTTGCCGACCGATCCAACCCGTCCGGTGCCCGGCACGGATGAGCCGACACTGGCCGATCACGATGCGCCGCCGGGCATGAGTCCGGGGCGCGATCCGTTGAGTGATGCCGATCGGCCGGAAGACTGGAAGGACCCGGCGGCGGACGATGATGATGTGCCACCGGCGGATGAGCCGACGCCGTTGTCGGATGACAGGCGCTGAGGCTGACCCGGCACGAGATATTTATAGTCTGCGCCGGCCCTTTCGCGAGCAAGCTCGCTCCCACAGACAGAACGCATCCCCTGTAGGAGTGAGCCTGCTCGCGATAGGGTCGTCAGCCTCAGTAAAAAACCTCGATCAGACCTCAACCGGTCGACCCTCCACCCGCCGCTCCAGATTCAACGCCAGCACACTGATCAACACCACCGCCGACCCCGCCAGCACCATCAGCGTCGGTCGCTCGCCCAATCCCAGCGAAGCAATCCCCATCGCCGTCGGTGGTATCAGGTACAACGTCATCGTCGCCCGGCTCAAGTCCACATGCTTGAGCACAAAGCCCCAGGCCACATAGGCCAGTGCACTGGGAAATACCCCCAGTGCAAGCACTGCCCACTGCACTCGCAGCGGCGCTTTCACCGCCGCCGCACCCAGCCCCGGCAGATAAATCAGCAACAGCAGCGTCCCCGACCACACCGCATAACAGGCCAGACTGAAGCCGTCATAACGCCGGGCGTGATGTTTTTGCAGGGCGAAGTAAATGCTCCATGACAGCGCTGCCAGCAGGATCAGCAAGCCATGCGCGTCGATCTGCCCCAGGCCCCGATCGGCGCTGACCACGATCACCACCCCGACCAGTCCCAGCAACACGCAGCCCCATCGCCAGACACTGACCTGATCCTTGAACACGTAGCGCGCCAGCAGCGTACTGAACAGCGGGCTCGACTGCGCCAGTACGCTGGAGGCGCCGGCACTGACGCTTTGCTGGCCGATGTTCAGCGCCACGTGATGCAGGCTGACGGCAAAAAATCCCAGGGCGAACAACAGCGGCACATCGCGCGGTTGCGGCAGGCGAATGCTCTTGAACGCCGCGATCACGGCCATGAACAACGACGCCAGCAGAAACCGCAGCAACGCCAGATGCCCGGGGTCGTAGGCTTGCAGGCCGATGTGAATGCCGGTGGGTGAATAGGCCCAGCAGCCGACCACGAAGGCCATGGCCAGAATGATTTTCAAGGGAGAAGGAGACGGCATGATCGGCGCACCGCAAGGGTTGATGCGCCGAGTATCCGGGCGGCGAACAAGTCTCCACAACTGACTTATACTGCGCTGAATGTTCACTTTGAGTGATGGGTATGGAGCTGGCGCAGATCCGCATGTTCAAGACCGTGGCCGACGAGGGCAGCATTGCCCGGGCCGCTGAAAAGCTGTTTTGTGTACCGTCGAACATCACCGCACGGATCAAGGCGTTGGAAGCGGAACTCGGTGTGGCGCTGTTTCTGCGCGAGGGGCGCGGGCTACGGATCAGCCCGGCGGGGCAGACGTTTCTTGCGTATGCCGAGCAGATTCTGGCCCTGACCGCCGAAGCCAAGCGCGCGGTGGATCCCGCCGCCGAACCCTCTGGCCCGCTGCGTATCGGCGCGATCGAGTCCTCGGCCACCGGACGTTTGCCCCGACTGTTGGCCAAGTTTCACCAGCGCTATCCGCAGGTGGCACTGGAGTTGACCACTGGCACCTGGGGCCAATTGCTCGACGACACCGTCAACCATCGCCTCGACGGCGCAATCGTCGCAGTGGACGTCGAGCGCTCGCAACTGAAACGCACGCCGATGTACCGCGAGGAGCTGCTGCTGATTGCTTCGACGTCGTTCGGCCCGGTGCGCGACATCCACGATTTGCAGGACAAAACCGTATTCATGTGGCCGCAAGGCTGCCCGTATCGGGCGGCGCTGGAGCATTGGTTGTTGCGTCAGGGGCAGGCGCTGCCGATTGTCAGCCTGGCGAGTTATGGGGCGATTGTCGGTTGCGTGAGTGCTGGCGCCGGCGTGGCCTTGGTGCCTAAAGGCGTGTTCGAGCAATACGCCAAGGGCGCTGGATGCGTGGGGTATGAGTTTCCCGAACTGACGGCGATCGACAACCTGTTTTACTGGCACGAAAACGCCGGGGTACACCCGGCGCGTGAGGCGTTTGTGGCGATGTTGCGTGAAGAATTCCTCTGACTCCGCTACACCCGCATTCCCTGTGTAGGAGCTGCCGCAGGCTGCGATCTTTTGACTTTGTTATTGAAGAACAAGATCAAAAGATCGCAGCCTGCGGCAGCTCCTACAGGGGAGGGGGTCAAGGAGTCAGGTCGCGCATCAGCAGGCCAAAGCGCAAATCCACCGCATCCGGAATCGGCAAGTACACCGTGTGTCCATCCCCTGGCGCAACCTCGATCGCTTCACCCTTGGCACTCTGCAACTGGTGCAGATCGAAGTGGAAATTGCCCTTGGGTGTCATCAGTTCCAGATGATCGCCCAAGGCAAAACGGTTCTTCACTTTGACCTCGGCCAACCGGTCGCGGCGCTCGCCGGTCAGTTCGCCAACGAACTGCTGGCGCTCGGACACCGAGCTGCCGTTCTGATAGTTCTGGTATTCGTCATGCACATGGCGACGCAGGAAACCTTCGGTGTAGCCGCGCTGGGCCAGTGATTCCAGATCGGTCATCAGACTGCGGTCGAACTCGCGCCCGGCCATCGCATCGTCGATTGCCCGGCGATAGACCTGGGTGGTGCGTGCGCAATAGAAGTGCGATTTGGTCCGGCCCTCGATCTTCAGCGAATGCACGCCCATGCGCGTCAGGCGTTCGACGTGTTGCACCGCGCGCAGATCCTTGGCGTTCATGATGTAGGTGCCGTGCTCGTCTTCAAATGCGGGCATCAACTCATCGGGGCGATTGGCTTCCTGCAGCAGAAACACCTGATCGGTCGGCGCGCCGATGCCCAGGGTCGGCTCCGGCTGGAAGGTCTGCACGATCTCGCCGAGCTGGTTTTCCGTGGCTTGCTGCGCCGAATACTTCCAGCGGCAGGCGTTGGTGCAGGTGCCCTGATTGGCATCGCGCTTGTTCATGTAGCCCGACAGCAGGCAGCGCCCGGAGTAAGCCATGCACAGTGCGCCATGGACGAACACCTCCAGTTCCATGCTTGGTACCTGTTCACGGATTTCGCCGATTTCTTCCAGCGACAATTCCCGCGACAGGATGATCCGGCTCAGGCCTTGTTGCTGCCAGAACTCGACGCTCGCCCAGTTCACCGTGTTGGCCTGCACCGAAAGGTGGATCGGCATCTGCGGAAAATGCCGGCGCACCAGCATGATCAGGCCCGGGTCGGACATGATCAGCGCGTCCGGCGCCATCTCGATCACTGGCGCCAGATCCTTGAGGAACGTCTTCAGTTTGGCGTTGTGCGGGGCGATGTTGACCACCACGTAGAAGCGCTTGCCCTGTGCCTGCGCTTCGCGAATGCCGAGGGCGAGGTTGGCGTGGTCGAACTCGTTGTTGCGCACCCGCAGGCTGTAGCGCGGCTGGCCGGCATAGACCGCGTCGGCACCGTAGGCGAAGGCGTAGCGCATGTTCTTCAGGGTGCCGGCGGGGGCGAGCAGTTCCGGGGCGGCGAGGGGGAGGTCTGGCTTCATGGCGGCATCGGTCGCAAAAGCGCGGCAGGGTAGTGCAGTGGCAAGTGCGGTTTATTGATCTGGATCTACGTTTGAGTGCGTGGACTTTATCTGTGCAGAAAGGGCACAGATCATGTGTCGGTTTCACTGTGTTCGGTTTGACGTTGGCTTCGTAACCTTGGCGCATCCACTCAACCGCAAGAGAAACTTCCCATGCAGAACTTTACTCGCCGATTTCTCACCGCTTGTGCATTTTCCGGTGTATTGGCCAGCAGCGCAGCGATGGCCGACAACCACCCGACCATTCGGGCAATGTCCGGCGCTACACCGGTCGATCATCTGCCAGCGGGCAAGTCTGCGCTGGTGGTGATCGACTTCCAGAATGAATATTTCAGCGGCCGGATGCCGATCCCGGACGGTGCCGCTGCCCTGGCGAAAACCCGTGAGCTGATCACCTTTGCCGACAGTCACAAGATCCCGGTGTATCACGTGCAGCACGTTGCCCCGGCCGGCTCGCCAGTGTTTGCCATCGATGGCCAGACCGTTAAATTTCACCCGGACATGCAGCCGCGCCCGCAAGACGTGGTGCTGCAAAAGAGCACCGTCAGCGTGTTCGCCAGCACCGACCTTGACCAGCAATTGAAAAAGGCCGGCATCCAGACCCTGATCATTTCCGGCCTGATGACCCACGCCTGTGTGGCGGGTGCCGCACGGGACGCCGCGCCTTTGGGCTACAACGTGATTGTCGCGTCCGATGCCTCGGCGACCCGCGCCATCACCCGCGCCAACGGCGTGTCTATCGACAAGGATTCGCTGCACAAGGCCGCGCTGGCGGAAGTCGAAGACACCTTCGGCGATGTGTTGAGCACTGCGCAGATCGTCAAACTGCCGGTGCGCTGATTAGCCGGGCTGCATCGTCCAGGCAATCTATGCTCCATGAACAAAGATGGCACTCGCGCGCGCCCCGGCTGACTAAAGTTCGGGGCGTGCGAGACGCCTGACTGACATGGATTGGACATGAACGAAAAAAACCTGCAATTCAAATCCCTCACCGTGCTGTTGCTGTTGGTGACGGTCGCCTTCATCTGGATTCTGCTGCCGTTCTACGGCGCGGTGTTCTGGGCGGTGATTCTCGGCATTCTGTTTGCGCCGATGCAGCGCAAGTTACAGCTCAAATTCGGCTGGAGGCGCAACCTGACAGCGCTCTGCACGCTGGGCATCTGCCTGGTGATCGCGATTCTGCCGGTGATCATCCTCAGCATCCTGTTGGTCCAGGAAGGCGCGACGGTTTACAACAACATCGAAAGCGGCCAACTGGACATCGGTGCCTATCTGGCACAGTTCAAACACAGCCTGCCCCCGTATTTTCAGCATTTGCTTGATCGCTTCGGCATGGGCGAACTCAACGGTCTGCGCGAGAAAATCGTCAAGGCGTCGATGCAGGGCAGCCAGGTGCTGGCCAGTCAGGCGTTCAGTTTCGGTCAAGGCACATTCGAGTTCGTGGTCAGCTTCGGCATCATGCTGTACCTGCTGTTTTTCTTTCTGCGCGATGGCGCCGAGCTGGTGCGCAAGGTACGCACTGCGGTGCCGTTGGAAGAGAGCCACAAACGCCGTTTGCAGTTGAAGTTCAATCGGGTGGTACGCGCGACGGTCAAGGGCAACCTGGTGGTGGCGGTCACTCAGGGCGCATTGGGTGGGGCGATTTTCTGGTTTCTCGACATCCCCAGCGCGTTGCTCTGGGCCGTGCTGATGGGCTTTCTGTCGCTGTTGCCGGCGGTGGGTGCGGGGATCGTCTGGGCGCCGGTGGCGGTGTACTTCCTGCTCAGCGGGATGATCTGGCAAGGCGTGGTGCTGGGGTTGTTCGGGGTGTTTGTGATCGGTCTGGTGGACAACGTGCTGCGCCCGATCCTGGTCGGTAAGGACACGCGGATGCCGGATTACATGATCCTGATCTCGACCCTCGGCGGCCTCGCAGTGTTCGGCCTCAACGGTTTCGTGATCGGGCCGCTGATCGCGGCATTGTTCATGTCCAGTTGGGCGCTGTTCATCGAGACCAAACCGAAAGTCCAGTTGCCTTAAGCGTGGAATGGGCCGCTGACGATTTTCTGTGACAGGGCCTGCGCCGCGGGCAGTGAAGTGAGCGGGCCGCTGATCGGCTCGCCATCGCGCACCAGATACCAGCAGGCGAGCAATCCCGACGCTCTGAGCGATGCGGGAACAGCGCTACCGACTACCGACATGATTTGAACCTGAGCCATGACAAGTACCTCCATCAATCTGTGGAGCTACCTTATGGATTCGCTGCGCTCAGGGACAATCAACGCTTTCGATAGTGGTCATTGATCACAGTGAGGACTGTGTCAGTCGACAACCTGGTCGAGCATGTGCACCACTTCGTGCTCATTGAGCAGGCCCTTGTGCACGAGATTCTCCGCCAGCAGCGAAAGAAACTTGGCGCAGCGGTGGCCTTCCAGGTGTTTCAGTTCAGTCAACGCGCTGTACACCTTGCTTGAAGTGCACAGGCCGACGATGCGGTGCGGATTTTGTGTAGGCATGGGTCGTCCTTGTTTTTATCAACCTGTTGTTTACGGACGGATTCAGATTGCGGTTCCGTCATGACAAATAGATGACCGTTCTGTGTTTTGCCCCCAACGGTCAAGTCCATCATGCCGACTTTAGCTGCTGGAACTGTCCTCACAGCGACCTTGGCGAGATTTTTTCAGACTCTGCCCGACCGACGGTCATAAAAAAGCCCCGCTATAAAGCGGGGCTTGTTGGTTGCGATTACCAGCGCGGACCACCGTAGTAGCCGTGTGGCCGGCCGTAGTAGCCGCGTGGTGGGCCGTAGTAGACCGGGCCAGGCACGTAGACCGGTTGTTGCACATAGACCGGGGCCGGCTGGTAGTAGACCGGTGGCGGCGGTTGTTGCACATAAACCGGTGCCGGTTGAGCGTAAACAGGCTGTTGCACGTAGACCGGCCGGTCCTGGTTGATCAACGCGGAGCCGATGATGGCCGAGCCGACGATCGCACCAAACACTGCCGGACCCTGCCAGCCACCGCCGTGGGCTTCTGCCTGACCTGTGATAGCGAATGCACCAATCAACAAGGCCACGATGGGGAGTTTACGAATCATGATAATTCCTCGGTTCTTCGACCCGGCGTCCGGGCCTGCACCAGGCCCAAAGTTGTCGCGGGGATACTTCTATGACAGCGAAATTCTGAAAATCAGCACAGCCGCTGGGTAAATTTTGTGTAAGGTCTGTACCGGCTTCTTTACCGGCAGGTCAAAGGGGCTCGCAGCCCGTTGCAGACAGGCGCTTATGATCGTCCAGAACCCGATGGAATGGCTAACTCCGTCCATCCGAAAGTCCGTTTTGAAGGAGAAGTTTCATGCAGATGAATCCCAACAAAGACACCCAGCTGTGCATGTCCCTGTCAGGGCGCCCGGGGAACTTCGGTCTGCGCTTTCATAACCATTTGTATGAGCAGTTGGGCCTGAACTTCTATTACAAGGCGTTCAGCAGTCAGGACCTGCCGGGGGCCGTTGGCGGGATTCGTGCGCTGGGGATTCGTGGTTGCGGGGTGTCGATGCCGTTCAAGGAAGCCTGCATCGCGCTGGTCGATGAGCTGGATGCGTCGGCAGCGGCGATCCAGTCGATCAATACCATCGTCAACACCAACGGCCATCTCAAGGCTTACAACACCGATTACATCGCCATCGCGCAATTGCTGGAAACCCACGCGGTACCGCAAGACACGACGTTTGCCCTGCGCGGCAGCGGCGGCATGGCCAAAGCGGTGGCCAGTGCCTTGCGCGATGGTGGCTACAAGAATGGCTTGATCGTTGCGCGTAACGAGCGCGCCGGGCGCGCATTGGCCGATTCGCTGGGCTATCGCTGGCAGGCGGAGCTCGGCGACGAGCGGCCGCAGATGCTGATCAACGTCACCCCGGTGGGCATGGACGGCGGGCCGGAGGCGGGGCAACTGGCGTTCGAGCCTGAAGTGATCCAGGCCGCCGACACGGTATTCGATGTGGTAGCGATTCCGTCGGAAACGCCGCTGATCGTGCGCGGGCGGGCCGAGGGTAAGAAGGTGATTACCGGGCTTGAAGTGATTGCGATCCAGGCGCTGGAGCAGTTTGTGCTGTACACCGGGGTGCGGCCAAATGAAGAGCAGTTTGCGGCGGCGGTGGCGTTTGCCCGGAGCTGATGAGTTGTGCTGGCTGGGCGGGCCTCTTCGCGAGCAGGCTCGCTCCCACAGTTGAATTTTTGTCATGCACAGATTGTGTGTTCGCTGTAGATCCTCTGTGGGAGCGAGCCTGCTCGCGAAGGATGCACCACGGTCTCAAGCCAGACATCCATGCCTATACTGCCTCCCCAGCCAGCCCAGACTTGCCACCCACAAAAACCGTGACCGAGGCCCGCCATGCACCCACCCATTCTCAACCTGCATCAGGTCGAACTCGAACCCTTGCCCGAAGCCCTTGCCCCGGAAGGTGAAACCGCTGGCCGCTATCAACAACGCATGGCGCGCATCGGCCAGCAGCTTGGTGCGCAGAAACTCGGCTATCGGTTGTACGCCTTGCCGCCAGGCATGCGCGGCAGTCCGTTTCACAGCCATCGGGTCAATGAAGAGATGTTCTATGTGGTGGCCGGGGAGGGCGAAGTGCGGTTAGGGGCCGAACGCTTTCCGATTCGCGCGGGCGACGTGATCGCCTGCCCGCCGGGCGGACCGGAAACGGCGCATCAGATCATCAACACATGCGACGGGGAGCTGCGTTATCTGGCGGTCAGCACCCAGCAGCAACCGGATATCTGTGAGTACCCGGACTCCAACAAATACGCGGTGATGGACAACTTCAAAGTCGATGACCAGGGCAATGCGTCAGGCTTCGTTGCCGTGGCGCGGCAGGCGGATGGTGTGGACTACTGGGATGGTGAATAAATAGAGATCTTCGGCTTGGTGCAGACCCTGTGGGAGCGGGCTTGCTCGCGAATGCAATGTGTCATTCACATCATTGCTAAATGACACACCGCATTCGCGAGCAAGCCCGCTCCCACCATAGGATTGGGGGTGATTATTCGAGACGCGCCAGGCGTTCTTCCAGTGCGGCAATTCGTGCTTCCAGCTCTTCAATGCGTTCAACTGACACACCGCTGGTCGAGCGTTCCCCAGGATTCTGCCGCGCCGCCAGGATCGCCTCGATATCTGCCGGATCGCCCAGCGCATGGGTGTAGCGGTCTTCGCGCTGACCGGCCTGACGTGGAATCAACACCGCCAGTCCGCGCGCGATCAGGCGCTCAAGCTGATGCACCACTTGCTCGGCATCCTCGAAGTCGTGCATGCGGCCGCTGCGGGTCAGCAGCTCATTCACCGTCTGCGGGCCACGCAGGAACATCAGGCCAGTGAGAATCACTTGGGCCGGCACCAGTTCCAGCGCCTTGTCGAGCTTGTGCTCCCAGCGGTCGGCGCGACTGCCCATGACCAGTTTGGCGTAACCGTGGCTTTCCAGCGCCCGCAGGCTCTGGCCAACCTGGCCTTGAGTCAGGTTCATCACCGGCTCGCGGCTGGTTTTCTGATTGCAGGCCAGCACCAGCGCATTGAGGGTCAGCGGATAGGTTTCCGGGCTGGTGGCCTGTTTTTCGATCAACGCACCCAGGATGCGGATTTCCGTGGCGTTGAGCCGTGGTTCGTCGGTGGTGGTTGCAAGTTCGGTGGTCATCGCGCGTTCCCTCAGCAGTCGAAGGCGCCTAGCCTAATCCTTGGCTAACAAAAGGCAAGCCGTGTGGTCATCAAGCATGGCTATAATCGCCTCCACGTTCCACCCAGCCACCACACGAGACTGCCATGACCATTTCCCTGTACGCCGCATCCGTCCCGGTTTTTCAACAAATGCTCAACGCCCTGAGCGATGTCCTGAAAAAGGCTGAAGCCCACGCCACCGAGAAAAACATCGACCCGAACGCCTTCCTGCAAGCGCGCCTGTACCCGGACATGTTCCCGCTGGTGCGTCAGGTGCAGATCGCCGTCGACTTCGCCAAGGGCGTTTCCTCGCGTCTGGCCGAAGTCGAAATCCCGAAATATGACGACACCGAAACCACCTTCGCCGAGCTGCAGGCGCTGATCGCCAAGGTCCTGGCCTATATCGGCGAGATCAAGCCGGAGCAGATCAATGGCAAGGAAGGCATCGAGATCGTGACTCGTCCGGGCACCCCGAAAGAGAAGCGCTTCAGCGGCCAGGCTTACCTGCTGAGCTACGGTCTGCCGCAGTTCTTCTTCCACGTCACCACCACCTATGCGCTGCTGCGTCACAACGGTGTTGAAGTGGGTAAACGCGATTACATGGGCGCGTACTAAAACACCCAGCTACAAAAAAGCCCGCCAAGGTTTGCGCCTTGGCGGGCTTTTTTTTTGTAGGAGTGAGCCTGCTCGCGATAGCGGTGTGTCATACCGAGACGATGTGACTGACACACCGCTATCGCGAGCAGGCTCGCTCCTACAGGTTTATGCGGTGCGTTGGGCTTTCGCTTCTTCACCCAGGCATGCCGCAGCGGTGAACAAAACGTCAGTAGACGAGTTCAGCGCGGTCTCGGCGGAATCCTGCAACACCCCAATGATGAAACCGACCGCCACCACCTGCATGGCAATCTCGCTCGGGATACCGAACAGGCTGCACGCCAGCGGAATCAGCAGCAGCGAGCCGCCGGCCACGCCCGAGGCGCCACAGGCGCAGATCGCCGCGACGACGCTGAGCAGAATCGCGGTTGGAATGTCCACGGCAATCCCCAGTGTGTGCACCGCTGCCAGGGTCAGTACGGTGATGGTGATCGCTGCGCCGGCCATGTTGATGGTTGCGCCCAATGGGATCGATACCGAGTAGGTGTCTTCGTGCAGGCCCAGGCGCTTGCTCAATTCCAGATTGACCGGAATGTTCGCCGCCGAGCTGCGGGTGAAGAACGCGGTGATGCCGCTTTCGCGCAGGCACTTGAGGGTCAGCGGATACGGGTTGCGGCGCAGTTTCCAGAACACGATCAGCGGATTCATCACCAGCGCGACGAACAGCATGCAGCCCAGCAGTACGCCCAGCAGGTGCGCGTAACCGATCAGTGCGCCGAAGCCCGAGGTCGCGAGGGTCGAGGCCACCAGACCGAAAATGCCCAGAGGTGCGAAACGAATCACCACGCGCACGATCAGCGTCACGCCGTTGGACAGGTCGCCCACCACTTCGCGGGTGGTGTCACCGGCGTGGCGGATCGCCACACCCATGCCGATCGCCCAGGCCAGAATGCCGATAAAGTTGGCGTTCATCAGGGCGCTGACCGGGTTGTCGACCACGCTCAACAGCAGGCTCTGCAGGACTTCAGTGATCCCGCCCGGCGCCGTCACCGCGACGTTGTCGGTGGACAGCACCAGATGCGAGGGAAACGCCATGCTGGCAACCACCGCCACCACCGCCGCAGCGAATGTGCCGAGCAGATACAGAAACAGGATCGGCCGGATATGGGTTTCCTGACCGTGCTTGTGGTTGGCGATCGACGCCATTACCAGCACGAACACCAGAATCGGCGCCACGGCTTTCAGGGCCGAGACGAACACTTTGCCGATGAACGCCGAGCCTTTCGCCGCTTCCGGGGCGAACAGCGCCAGGGCGATACCGGCAATCAGGCCGATCAGGATCTGCGTGACCAGGCTGAGGTTTTTCAGGCGTTGCAATAGAGAAGGGGATGAAGCGGTCATAACGGCATCTCTGATTTTTTATAGGGTGCAAGGTTGCGTGAAACCGGTGATACATCGGAGGGCAGGGCACCGGCACGAACCGAAAGGGCTGACGCGCCATCAACGCTGTTAAACAGGCCGCTGAATAGGGTGTACGTTTTTCAGGGCGCGGACTTTATCACAGCGTAGGCGTTATCCTTCAGGCCTGTGACGATCTGCCACCGGATTGATCGGCAAGTCGGCAGGTTTGTGCAAGTCAGCCCGGAAACACTCTGTTAAGATTCGCCATCCTCATTTTCATAGTCTGCCAGCGGGCCTTTCGGTCATCGCTGGTGTCGTCGTTTTGCTGGAGTTGCTCATGCTGTTGCCCATTCTTCTGTTGTCCGCCGCCGGATTCACGGTGCTGACCACGGAATTCGTCATCGTCGGCCTGTTGCCGTCCATTGCCCGCGACCTGGCGGTAACCATTCCGCAGGCCGGTTTGCTGGTGACTCTATTCGCTTTCACGGTGGCGATGTTCGGTCCATTTTTGACCGCGTATTTCGCCCGGTTCGAGCGGCGCAAGTTGTTCATCACGATTTTGATCATGTTCGGCCTGGCCAACACCGTTGCGGCGCTGGCGCCGAACATCTGGGTCATGGCCATCGCCCGGTTGATCCCGGCGCTCGGCCTGCCGGTGTTCTGGGCCTTGGCCAGTGAGACTGCGGTGGACATCGTCGGCCCGGATCACGCCGGCCGCGCGATTGCCAAGATCGGCTTCGGCATTGTTTGCGCGACGGTGTTCGGCATTCCGGTGGGCACCTTGATTTCCGATGCGTTCGGCTGGCGCAGTGCGTTTGCGATTCTGGCGGTCATCGCTTTCGCTAAGGCCTTGTTGCTGTTTGTGTACCTGCCGAAAACCAGCCTGCACCAGCATCAGGTCAGCTTCGCCTCGCAGTTCAAGATCCTGCGCAACCCGCTGATGATCGGCCATGTGCTGTTGTCGATTCTGGTATTCAGCGGCATGTTCACCGCTTATACCTATCTGGCCGACATTCTTGAGCGTCTGGCCGGGTTCAACGGTACGGTGGTTGGCTGGTGCCTGATGGGCTTCGGTGCGGTCGGGCTGATCGGCAACTCACTGGGCGGTCGCGCGGTGGATCGTCATCCGTTGGGCGCCTCTGTGCTGTTCTGCGCGTTCATGATCGCCGGCATGGTCTCGCTGGTGCCGAACATTCACTCGACGGTGGGGCTGGCGGTGGCCATGGGCATCTGGGGCATCACCCAGGCTGCGTTGTTCCTGGTCAGCCATGTACGCCTGATGAAGGCCGCACCGGAAGCGCCAGCCTTTGCCGCCTCGCTGAATATCGCCGGGGCCAACCTCGGGATTGGTCTGGGCGCGATGATCGGCGGTCGGGTAATCGACAGTGCCGGCCTCGGCTTTCTGGGGTTCGCCGCTGCCGGGTTCATTCTGTTGTCGGTGTTCCTCGCCATGGTGTTGATGACGCTCAAGCCGCGCGAAGCGTGCGTCCAGGCGTCATAACGCGGTAAACAGCTCGCGTCGGGCACCTTCGGTAATCGCAACGATGCCGGGGTGCTTGACCTTGCGCTCCACCGAAATGGCATAGAACGACTCGGTCACCGCGTCGGTCTGGCCAATCTCCTCGACGCCGTACTGGCGTTTGACTTCATCGGCAATCACGCTCGGGCCGATGAAAATCCCGCTGCCCGATTGGCCGAAGGCCTGCATCAGGGCGCTGTCATCGAACTCCCCGACGATTCGCGGCTGGATCTGTTGCTCGGCAAACCAGCGCTGCAAACGGCTGCGCACCACGGTTTCCGCGCCTGGGATCAACAGCGGTGCGCCGTTGAGGCTGCGCGGGAAATCCTGCCCGTATTGCGCTGCCAACTTCGTGGTGGCGAAGAAACTGATCCCGCATTCGCCGAGCTTCTGGCTGTAGCCCTTGATGTCGAGGTGCGACGGCATCGGGCTGTCGGAAATCACCAGATCCAGGCGCTGGATGGCCAGATCCGCCAGCAGGCGTTCGAGTTTGTCTTCGCGGCAGGTGATGCGCAGTGGCTCGTGCAGTTCCATGGTCGGCGCGATCAGGCGGTAGACGATGGATTTGGGCACCACATCCGCCACGCCGACGCGAAACAGGATCTGCTGTTCGTTGGGCTGGGCACGTAGCATCAACTCCAGTTCGCCGCCTAACTGAAACATCTGCTCGGCGTAGGGCAGGGCTTGGCGTCCGGCTTCGGTCAGCTCCAGTTGGCGGCCGACCCGTTGAAACAGTTCGATGCCGTAGGTTTGTTCGAGCAGCGAAATCTGCCCGCTGATGGTTTGTGGCGTGAGGTTAAGCTGCTCGCAGGCACGCACGATGCTGCCGGTTTTGGCGACCACCCAGAAGTAATGCAGTTGTCGGTAGTTGAGCATCGAGCCACGACCTCTGTTTTGAAGGTGCTGGATTCGTAAAAACCGAAGTATAGCCGCTAAAAATACGAATTTTACTGAAGTGTTTGTCTCCCTAGAATGCCCAGCCATCGACGGGCGGTCTGTGACCCTGTCTGTTCATTCGAAGGAAGTCCCATGAAATACACAATTCCAGCGTTGATGTTTACGTCTTTACTGCTTATGGCCGGTTGCGATCAGGCCGAGAAAAGCGCCCAGCAGTTGATGGGCAAGGCCGCCGAAAGCGCCAAACAGGCGATCGACGATACGCACAAGGCTGCTGAACAAGCGCTCAGCGACGCCACCGGCGGCCTGATCGAGAAAAAAGAAACACCGGAAAAAGACGCGGAAAAATCCGAATCTTCCTCCAAGACCATCTAAACCGTCTTACACAGAGTCAGGACTGACCCATGGAATATCTGTTAGAACTCGCCGCCAGCCCCGCCGCCTGGGTTGCTTTGGCCACACTGGTGGTGATGGAAATCGTGCTCGGCATCGATAACCTGATCTTTATTTCGATCCTGACCAACAAACTGCCCGTGCAGCATCGGCAGAAGGCGCGGCGCATCGGTATCGGCATGGCGCTGATTCTGCGTCTGGCTCTGTTGAGCACCATCGCCTTCATTGTGCAGTTGACTGCCCCCGTGATCGAAATCATGGGCCAGGCGTTCTCCTGGAAGGACATGATCCTGATTGCCGGTGGTCTGTTCCTGGTGTGGAAAGCCACGACCGAGATCCATCACAGCATGGACCCGGCGCCGGAAGACCCGAAATCCGCGACGTCGACCGTGACCCTGGGTTTTGCGGCTGCGATCGGTCAGATCCTGATGCTGGACATGGTGTTCTCCATCGACAGCATCATTACTGCGGTGGGCATGACTGAGCACTTGCCGATCATGGTGATCGCGGTGGTGGTCTCGGTAATGGTGATGCTGTTTGCGGCTGAACCGCTGGCCAAGTTCATCAACGACAACCCGACGGTGGTGATGCTGGCGCTGGGCTTCCTGATCATGATCGGCATGACGCTGATCGCCGAAGGCTTCGGCGCCCACGTACCGAAAGGTTATGTGTACGCGGCCATGGCCTTCTCGGCAGCGATTGAGGTGCTGAACATGATGTCGCGCCGGGCGAGACAGAAGAAGCTGGCGCAGCAGGCGTAAGCGCTGACCAGCCAAAAGCCCCCTGAGCGCCAAGCGTTCAGGGGGCTTTTTTATGGGCGGAACGTTTGCAGTATCAATGTGCGGTCGCGTGCCGTGCGTTGTGCTTTTGCGGTTTTTCGTCTGCCACAGGTGGCTGCGGGTGATGGTGGCGCCGCGAAATCCGCAGCACGCCCCACAACATGGCAGTGGCCACGGCCAGCCAGCCGGCGATCAGCATTACTATAGTCATGGTCAGGCTCATCAGTGCCTCCTCTTTGCCCTGCGTCGGGCACTCACTTTTTCAATTCGCTCTGTTTCAGTGACAGTCTAGACAATGGGGTGTTTCAGACTATTGACCAAAGGTCGGTAATGACCAATCAGTTCGCTCTATGCAAACGATCGGTCTGCGGTTTAAGGCTATACCGCAGGCCTGCATCGCCCTATGATCGCAGGCGTTGCCGGAACACGATGACCGGCGTCTGACGAGAGTGATGATGGTGCAGGTATTTTCTCGATTGCGAGGGGCGTTGCTGGTGGCCGGTTGCGCGGCGGTGTTGGCAGGGTGTGCGGGCAGTGTGGCGCCGCAGGTCAAGCGTCTGCCGGAACGGGTCGAACTCAGCGGCACGTTCTATCGCGGCGAAGCCAATCAAAGTGGTCCGCAAGTGCTGGCCAGCCTGTTGTCGCAGCAGGGCATCATGATCACCCCGGGGCTGCTGGAAAAACCGTTGCATCTGCCGGATGCACAAGAGCAGTTGCAGCAGAATCTGCAGAGCCTGGCTCGCGATTACGGCATGGTGGTCTATCCGCTGGACAAGAATTTGCCTGCCCTGTTGACCCAGGTCGCGGCAGGTTATCCGGTAATGGTGCGCTTCAGTGAAGGCTCGGCGTTCTGGGCCGAACCGCGTTACGCGATCCTTTCCGGGTATGACCGGTTGAAACAGAAGGTGCTGTTGCGCGCCGGAATGAATCGCCGCGAACTGATGAGCTTCAGCTCTTTTGAATCGGCGTTCGAAAAATCAGGCGGCTGGGCGGTGCTGATCCAGAAACCGTCGCAGATTCCCGCCGAGGTTGATCGCCAGCGCTGGCTCGCAGCAGCGGATGAGCTGGCGCAGGCCGGGCAGGAACGTGAAGCGGCGCAAGCCAAAAAGGCTCTGCCCGCACATTAAGGCTCCGTTCGTCATCTGCCGGGCACCCTCACGCCCGGCAGGCCTCTCACTGATAGAGCCCGAATGTGCGGGTGAATCAGGAGGCGAGCATGGCAGATTCCCCATCCCCGAAAGGCCCACACTCAAGCGAGCATTCGTCCGGTCATGATCTGGGTTTCGATCCGGATTCACCGGATCTCGACGATCCGCAAGTTGATCCGGTCGGCCCCGCCAAGGCGCCGCGAGACGTGCAACCGGACGACGACAGCCAGCGACCGGCCAAGCCCTATGATCCGTTGGCCGATCTGAAACCATGAAGTGAGGTGCGTATGAGTACCGATTCCAGCTTCGACGATAAAAAACCGGACAGCGTGCCGACCACGCCTGAGGACGACGTGGACCCTGTGCTGGATCCGGACAGCCCGCTGCGCGATCCGCTGGCGCGACCTAATGTGCTGACGCCAGATCCGAGCGCTGGTGACGGCATTCCGGACGACGACAAAATGCCGTTACCCAATGATTGAATAACGGGTATTTAACCACTGGCTGAATACCTCTGTGGTGAGGGAGCTTGCTCCCGCTGGACTGCGCAGCAGGCCTTTCTGGTTAAAAAAGGTTCGCTACGCGCCCCAGCGGGAGCAAGCTCCCTCGCCACAGTTGGATATTTCTGGTTACTTGGAGGCTTCGACCACGCCGCTCTGGCGCGACTTGAGGTTTTTCTCGGCCTTGTATTGCTGCGCAACTGCCGGAACGTTGGCGCTCCGGCCGGTTTCCATCCAGCTGCGGATACGACTGGCATCGGCAAAATGCGTGTACTTGCCGAACGCATCGAGAATCACCAGGGCAACCGGGCGGTTGCTCATTCGCGTCACCAGCACCAGGCAATGACCCGCCGGGTTGGTGAAGCCGGTTTTGGTGATCTTGATGTCCCAGTCAGCCTTGTTCACCAGGTGATCGGTGTTGCGGAAACCCAGGGTGTAATTGGGCTTGCGGAACGCTACGGTTTTTTCCTTGGTGGTGGTCAGCTCGCTGAGGATCGGATGCTTGCTCGCGGCGACCAGCAGTTTGCTCAAGTCGCGGGCGGTGGACACGTTGCGTTCCGACAACCCGGTCGGCTCGACATAGTGCGTATTGGTCATGCCCAGCGCTTTGGCCTTGGCGTTCATTGCGGCGATGAACGCGGCGTAACCGCCTGGATAGTGATGCGCGAGGCTGGCGGCCGCACGGTTCTCCGAGGACATCAGGGCAATCAGCAGCATCTCGCGACGCGGCAGTTCGCTCTTCAGTTTGACTCGGGAGAACACGCCTTTCATTTCCGGCGTGTGGCTGATGTCGACGTCGATCCATTCGTCCATGTTCTGGTGCGCTTCAACCACCACCAGTCCGGTCATCAGTTTGCTCACCGAAGCGATCGGTACGATCACATCCGGGTTGCTCGAATAGATGACTTTATTGGTCTGCAAATCCATAAGCAGGGCGCTGCCGGAGGCGATCTTCAATTGCGAAGCATCGCGTGGCGCGGCGGTAGTTTCAGCGGCGTTGACGGTTGGCGTGACGAATGTGCCTGAAAAAGCAAAAACCAGGCTCAGGATCGAAAGACGAATTTTCACGCGGGCGAACTCATAAAGGTTGGATATTCCGTTAGTTTGTAACGGGTTATTTCTTCAAAGCGTCGCATTCTAGGAGTATGGCTGAAGATCTGTCGATGGTTGTTTGAATGACCTGAAAATCTCGTGAAAAGGCCTGTAAAAAGAGGGGTTTCCGGCGAACGGTTAGTGTTTTTTCTCAGATACGAAAAACCCCGCACAAGGCGGGGTTCTTTTACTGCGCAAAAACGTCTCAGGCGTGCAGGGTTTCTGCCGCGTAGAGGGTGTTTTCCAGCAGGCAGGCACGGGTCATCGGGCCAACGCCGCCGGGAACCGGAGTGATCCAGCCGGCGCGGGGCAGTGCGGTTTCATACACCACGTCACCGACCAGTTTGCCGTCGTCCTGACGGTTGATGCCGACGTCGATCACGATCGCGCCCTCCTTGATCCACTCGCCCTTGACCAGGCCCGGCTTGCCGGCGGCGACCACCACCAGATCAGCGCGACCGACGTGGCCGGCCAAGTCCTTGGTGAAGCGGTGGGTGACGGTCACGGTGCAACCGGCCAGCAGCAGTTCCATCGCCATCGGACGACCGACGATGTTCGACGCACCCACCACCACCGCATCCAGACCATAAAGGTCAACGCCGGTGCTTTCCAGCAAGGTCATGATGCCCTTTGGTGTGCACGGACGCAGCAGCGGAATGCGCTGGGCCAGGCGGCCGACGTTATAAGGATGGAAGCCATCGACGTCTTTGTCCGGGCGAATGCGCTCCAGCAGTTTGGAGGCGTCCAGGTGCTCGGGCAGCGGCAGTTGCAGCAGCACGCCGTCGATGGCCGGGTCGTCGTTGAGGCGATCGATCAGATCGGTCAGCGCTTCTTGAGTGGTTTCGGAAGGCAGGTCGTAGGCTTGAGAGAGGAAGCCGACCTCTTCACAGTCTTTACGCTTGTGCGAGACATAAACCTGAGAGGCAGGATCGCTGCCGACCAGGATCACCGCGAGGCCGGGAGTGCGCAGGCCTTGCTGGCGACGCTCGGCAACTCGTTGGGCGATCTGCTGGCGCAGGCTGGCGGCGATCGATTTGCCGTCGATTAGTTGTGCAGTCATTGCGCGTGATTAACCATCGAGAGGGGAAAAAAAGAGAACGCATTCTCGCATGTCAGACGGTGAGGGCAAAGGCGCTTGGTCAGCAAATTCCCCTAACTCCTTTAATTAAATGAATTTTTTTCAAAAAGGATTTGACGACCTTGGGAGCGCTCTATACTATTCGTCGCACTTGTCGGGCACAGCCTAGCACTGGTTAAGAAGGTTGAGCGGAATTAGCGTTCTGCGAAGCTGGAAAGCATTTAGTTTGTAGTCCTCCAAGAGTACAGATTAATAAGGCGCCCGTAGCTCAGCTGGATAGAGCATCCGCCTTCTAAGCGGATGGTCGCAGGTTCGAGTCCTGCCGGGTGCGCCATTAGGCAGCTTTGGCACAAGTAGCGCGATATGGTGGGCGTAGCTCAGTTGGTAGAGCACGGGATTGTGACTCCCGTTGTCGTGGGTTCGATCCCCATCGTCCACCCCATATTTCGAAAGGCGCCAGATGTAACAATCTGGCGCCTTTGCTTTAAAAAGCTTCATCTGCGGATGTGGTGGAATTGGTAGACACACTGGATTTAGGTTCCAGCGCCGCGAGGCGTAAGAGTTCGAGTCTCTTCATCCGCACCAATTAAAGCTTCATTCATGCCGCAGGCCTGATGAAGTTCAGCAAAGAAGTTGAATGGCTTTTTTGTGACGCAATATGGTGGGCGTAGCTCAGTTGGTAGAGCACGGGATTGTGACTCCCGTTGTCGTGGGTTCGATCCCCATCGTCCACCCCATATTTCGAAAGGCGCCAGATTTAACAGTCTGGCGCCTTTTTTGTTTTACGGCTGGTGGTTTGTCGCGCAGCGATTCGGGTCGAAGGGCAGGGCGTTTCGTCGTGTTCAGGGGCTTGCTGTCAGCGTGCCGACCGCCGGCCATGTTCGCGGGATCAGCCGTCAGGGAGATGGCTCGCAGTCTCTTCTATATATAGAAGCGGTTGAAGCAGAGCCTTGGCGTGATGGTCTTTATTCGTCTTCGAGGTGGAGTGCATTGCTGCATTCGCACCTATAAATGGCCTGCTGTTTTTTTACCCGTTTTCAGTAGGGTGACTTCTTGAGTTTGACCCACTAGAATGCATGCCCTTGATTCTGGGGTCGGAAACGGCCGGCTAACGTCTGTGCAACGAGGAATATCCATGCAAGTTTCTGTTGAAAATACTACTGCTCTTGAGCGCCGCATGAGCGTCACCGTGCCGGCTGAGCGCATTGAGAGCCAGGTCAACAAGCGTCTGCAGCAGACTGCCCAAAAGGCCAAGATTGCTGGCTTCCGTCCAGGCAAAGTGCCAATGAGCGAAATCAAGCGCCGTTTCGGTGCTGACGCTCGTCAGGAAGCTGTTGGTGATGTCATCCAGTCCTCCTTCTACGAAGCCGTGGTTGAGCAGAAGCTGAACCCTGCCGGTTCGCCTTCGATCGAGCCGAAGTCGCTGGAAGCTGGCAAAGACCTGGAATACGTTGCCGTATTCGAAGTGTTCCCTGAGTTCACCGTTGCCGGTTTCGACGGCATCACTGTCGAGCGTCTGAGCGCTGAAGTGGCTGACGCCGATCTGGACAAGATGCTGGACATCCTGCGCAAGCAGAACACCCGTTTTGAAGTGGCCGATCGTGCTGCTCAGAACGAAGACCAGCTGAACATTGATTTCGTTGGCAAGGTTGACGGCGAAGCCTTCGCTGGCGGCTCGGCCAAAGGCACTCAGCTGGTGCTGGGTTCCGGTCGCATGATCCCGGGCTTCGAAGAAGGCCTGGTGGGCGCTAAAGCGGGCGAAGAGCGCGTTCTGAACCTGACCTTCCCTGAGGACTATCAGAACCTGGACCTGGCCGGCAAAACCGCCGAGTTCACCGTGACGGTCAACACCGTTTCCGAGCCTAAGCTGCCAGAGCTGAACGAAGAGTTCTTCGCTCAATTCGGCATCAAGGAAAGCGGCATCGACGGTTTCCGCACCGAAGTTCGCAAGAACATGGAGCGTGAGCTGCGTCAGGCCATCAAGTCCAAGGTAAAAAATCAGGTAATGGACGGTCTGCTGGCCACCAACCCGATCGAAGTGCCGAAGGCTCTGCTGTCCAACGAAGTTGACCGTCTGCGTGTGCAGGCGGTTCAGCAGTTCGGTGGCAACATCAAGCCTGACCAACTGCCGGCCGAGCTGTTCGAAGAGCAAGCCAAGCGCCGTGTAGTGCTGGGTCTGATCGTGGCCGAAGTGGTCAAGCAATTCGACCTGAAGCCTGACGAAGCCCGCGTTCGCGAAATGATTCAGGAAATGGCTTCGGCTTACCAGGAACCTGAGCAGGTCGTGTCCTGGTACTACAAGAACGAGCAGCAACTGAACGAAGTTCGTTCGGTTGTGCTGGAAGAACAAGTTGTGGATACTGTTCTGCAGAAAGCTAGCGTGACCGACAAATCGGTCTCTTACGAAGAAGCGGTCAAGCCGGTAGAAGCTCCAAAAGCCGACTGATTGTTTTTGCGTTAAGAAGTACACACATAAGCCAGCCTTCGAGCTGGCTTATGCGTATTCAAGACATAACTATTTGGGAGTGACTGCAGAGCATGTTCCGTAATTCGTATATTCAGCAGAACTCTGATATCCAGGCCGCTGGCGGCCTGGTCCCGATGGTTGTCGAGCAATCTGCTCGTGGCGAGCGCGCCTATGACATCTACTCGCGCCTTCTGAAGGAGCGCGTCATTTTTCTGGTGGGTCCTGTAGAGGACTACATGGCCAACCTGATCTGTGCGCAATTGCTGTTCCTTGAAGCGGAAAACCCGGACAAGGACATCCATCTCTATATCAACTCCCCGGGCGGTTCGGTGACAGCGGGCATGTCGATCTACGACACCATGCAGTTCATCAAGCCAAACGTCTCGACGACGTGCATTGGTCAGGCGTGCAGCATGGGTGCATTCCTGCTGACGGCCGGTGCTCCAGGCAAGCGTTTCTGCCTGCCGAACTCGCGTGTGATGATTCACCAGCCACTGGGCGGTTTCCAGGGCCAGGCCTCTGATATCGAAATCCATGCCAAGGAAATCCTCTTCATTCGCGAGCGTCTGAACACGCTGATGGCCAAGCACAGCGGTCGTACGCTTGAAGAAATCGAGCGTGACACCAACCGCGACAACTTCATGAGTGCAGAAGCTGCGAAGGAATACGGCCTGATCGACGAAGTCATCAACCAGCGTCCTGCGTAAAATAAGCAGCTCAAAATAAGGTGGGTCGGCAGGTCCGACCACCAGCGGGCTTGAAAAAGCCCGCAATAGCCTTCATCTTGTGTTGCAAGCCTATCGGATTTGGATCGAACGAATGACTGACACCCGCAACGGCGAGGACAACGGCAAGCTGCTCTATTGCTCCTTCTGTGGCAAAAGCCAGCATGAAGTGCGCAAATTGATTGCCGGCCCCTCGGTCTTTATCTGCGACGAGTGCGTCGACCTGTGCAATGACATCATCCGCGAGGAGGTGCAGGAAGCACAGGCCGAAAGCAGCGCGCATAAATTGCCTTCGCCTAAAGAAATCAGCGGCATCCTTGACCAGTATGTAATCGGTCAGGAGCGTGCGAAAAAGGTTCTGGCCGTAGCGGTGTACAACCACTACAAGCGCCTGAATCAGCGTGACAAGAAGGCTGACGACGTCGAACTCGGCAAGAGCAACATCCTGCTGATCGGCCCGACAGGCTCCGGTAAAACCCTGCTGGCCGAAACACTGGCCCGCCTGCTGAACGTTCCGTTCACCATCGCTGACGCAACCACCCTCACCGAGGCCGGTTACGTAGGTGAAGATGTCGAGAACATCATTCAGAAATTGCTGCAAAAGTGCGATTACGACGTGGAAAAGGCCCAGATGGGCATTGTCTATATCGACGAAATCGACAAGATTTCCCGCAAGTCCGACAACCCGTCGATCACCCGCGATGTTTCCGGTGAAGGCGTGCAGCAGGCCTTGCTCAAGTTGATCGAAGGCACGGTCGCTTCCGTTCCGCCGCAAGGTGGTCGCAAGCATCCGCAGCAGGAATTCCTGCAGGTCGACACCCGTAACATCCTGTTCATCTGCGGTGGTGCGTTCTCTGGTCTGGAAAAGGTTATCCAAAACCGTTCCACCAAAGGCGGCATCGGTTTCAACGCAGAAGTGCGCAGCAAGGAAGAAGGCAAGAAAGTCGGTGAATCCCTGCGTGAAGTCGAGCCTGACGATCTGGTCAAGTTCGGTCTGATCCCGGAATTCGTCGGTCGTCTGCCGGTTCTTGCGACGCTGGACGAGCTCGACGAGGCTGCGTTGATGCAGATCCTCACCGAGCCGAAAAATGCTCTGACCAAACAGTATGCCAAGCTGTTCGAGATGGAAGGCGTGGATCTGGAGTTCCGGACCGACGCACTGAAA
The DNA here is from genome assembly GCF_900215165.1 of Pseudomonas sp. LAMO17WK12:I5. Lineage (NCBI taxonomy): Bacteria > Pseudomonadati > Pseudomonadota > Gammaproteobacteria > Pseudomonadales > Pseudomonadaceae > Pseudomonas > Pseudomonas sp. LAMO17WK12:I5. The sequence goes on from NZ_OBDS01000006.1 coordinate 421,297, forward strand.
TCGGTCGCCAAACGTGCCCTGGAACGTAAAACCGGTGCCCGTGGCCTGCGTTCGATTCTCGAAGGTGTGCTGCTCGACACGATGTACGAAATCCCTTCGCAGTCTGAAGTGAGCAAAGTCGTCATCGATGAAAGCGTGATTGAAGGCAAGTCCAAGCCACTGTATATCTACGAAAACAGTGAGCCGACGGCCAAGGCAGCGCCGGACGCGTAAGCGTCCACACTGCCGGAACAAAGAAGGGGCCTTCGGGCCTCTTTTTTTTTATGTCGTTTTTTACATCCGCTTTGCGCTTGTTTTTTTTCAAGGCAGCCCCCATCTTGGTTTCAAGTTTAATTCCATCTGATTACGGCCATATGGCCGCCGTAGAGGCGAAATCATGAAGACAACCATCGAATTGCCTCTCCTGCCATTGCGTGATGTCGTGGTTTATCCGCACATGGTTATCCCGCTGTTCGTGGGGCGCGAGAAATCCATCGAAGCCCTCGAGGCCGCGATGACGGGCGACAAGCAGATCCTGCTGCTGGCCCAAAGAAACCCGGCTGACGATGATCCCGGTGAAGACGCTCTCTATCGCGTAGGTACTATCGCCACTGTGTTGCAGCTGCTGAAGCTGCCGGACGGCACCGTCAAGGTTCTGGTCGAAGGTGAGCAGCGCGGTGCTGTAGAGCGCTTCAGCGAAGTCGACGGGCATTGCCGTGCCGAAGTCTCGCTGATCGACGAAGTCGACGCCGCCGAGCGCGAATCCGAAGTGTTCGTGCGCAGCCTGCTGTCGCAGTTCGAACAATACGTGCAGTTGGGCAAGAAGGTCCCGGCTGAAGTCCTGTCGTCGCTCAACAGCATCGATGAGCCTGGTCGCCTGGTTGACACCATGGCCGCGCACATGGCGCTGAAGATCGAGCAGAAACAGGAAATCCTCGAAATCATCGATCTGTCGGCCCGGGTCGAGCACGTGCTCGCCTTGCTGGATGCCGAAATCGATCTGCTGCAAGTTGAAAAACGCATTCGCGGCCGCGTCAAAAAGCAAATGGAGCGCAGCCAGCGCGAGTACTACCTGAATGAGCAGATGAAGGCCATTCAGAAAGAGCTGGGCGACGGTGACGAAGGTCACAATGAAATCGAAGAGCTGAAAAAGCGCATCGATGCTGCCGGCCTGCCGAAAGATGCCTTGGCCAAAGCCACCGCCGAGCTGAACAAGCTCAAGCAAATGTCGCCGATGTCCGCTGAAGCCACCGTGGTGCGCTCCTACATCGACTGGCTGGTGCAGGTGCCGTGGAAGGCGCAAAGCAAGGTACGCCTCGACCTGGCGCGTGCTGAAGACATTCTCGACGCCGATCACTACGGTCTCGAAGAGGTCAAGGAGCGCATCCTTGAATACCTCGCCGTGCAGAAGCGCGTGAAGAAGATCCGTGGTCCGGTGTTGTGCCTGGTGGGTCCTCCTGGCGTGGGTAAGACCTCGCTGGCAGAGTCGATTGCCCACGCCACCAACCGTAAATTTGTGCGTATGGCCCTCGGTGGCGTGCGTGATGAAGCGGAAATTCGTGGTCATCGTCGGACTTACATTGGTTCGATGCCAGGAAGATTGATTCAAAAGATGACAAAAGTAGGTGTGCGCAACCCGCTGTTCCTGCTCGATGAAATCGACAAAATGGGCAGCGACATGCGTGGCGACCCGGCGTCGGCGTTGCTGGAAGTGCTCGATCCGGAGCAGAACCACAACTTCAACGATCACTATCTGGAAGTCGATTACGACCTGTCCGATGTGATGTTTCTGTGCACCTCGAACTCGATGAACATCCCGCCGGCACTGCTGGACCGGATGGAAGTCATTCGTCTGCCGGGCTACACCGAAGACGAAAAGATCAACATCGCCGTAAAGTACCTGTCGCCCAAGCAGATTGCCGCCAATGGTCTGAAGAAAGGCGAGCTGGAATTCGATGAAGAAGCGATCCGCGACATCATCCGTTACTACACCCGTGAAGCCGGTGTGCGTGGCCTTGAACGTCAGATCGCCAAAGTCTGCCGCAAGGCTGTGAAAGAACATGCGCTGGAAAAACGCTTCTCGGTAAAAGTGACAGCTGACCTGCTCGAGCACTTCCTCGGCGTGCGTAAATTCCGCTACGGTCTGGCAGAGCAACAGGATCAGATCGGTCAGGTGACTGGCCTGGCGTGGACGCAGGTGGGCGGCGAATTGCTGACCATCGAAGCGGCTGTGGTACCGGGCAAAGGTCAACTGATCAAGACCGGTTCGCTGGGCGATGTAATGGTCGAATCGATCACTGCGGCGCTGACCGTTGTGCGCAGCCGTGCCAAAAGCCTGGGCATTCCGCTGGACTTCCATGAGAAGCGCGACACGCACATTCACATGCCGGAAGGGGCGACCCCGAAGGACGGTCCTAGCGCGGGTGTGGGCATGTGCACGGCACTGGTGTCAGCCTTGACCGGGATTCCGGTGCGCGCCGATGTCGCCATGACCGGCGAAATTACCCTGCGTGGCCAAGTGTTGGCGATTGGTGGTCTGAAGGAAAAACTGCTCGCGGCTCACCGTGGCGGAATCAAGATTGTGATTATTCCGGAAGAGAACGTGCGCGATTTGAAGGAGATTCCTGACAATATCAAGCAGGATCTGCAGATTAAACCGGTTAAATGGATTGACGAGGTCCTGCAAATTGCGCTGCAATACGCGCCGGAGCCCTTGCCGGATGTGGCTCCGGAGATAGTTTCCAAGGACGAAAAACGTGAGTCTGATTCAAAGGAAAGAATTAGCACGCATTAATACGTTTTTGCCTGGGGGGCTTCCTTGACAGCTTTTTAGAGCCCTTGTTATAAAGCGGCTCTTAAGTGTCTGTAGGCCATTCAGCACTCGTTTTTGCTTTCACCAAAAAACTTAGAATCATCTCAAAATAGATATAAGGGGACTTAGAGTGAACAAGTCGGAACTGATTGATGCTATCGCTGCATCCGCTGATATCCCGAAAGCTGCTGCTGGCCGTGCGCTGGACGCTGTAATCGAATCCGTCACTGGCGCTCTCAAGGCTGGCGACTCCGTTGTTCTGGTTGGTTTCGGCACTTTCTCCGTGACTGATCGTCCAGCTCGCGTTGGTCGTAACCCACAGACCGGCAAGACGCTGCAAATCGCTGCTGCTAAAAAGCCAGGTTTCAAAGCCGGTAAAGCACTGAAAGAAGCTGTTAACTAAGTTAGTTTGTTTCAGGTTTTTACCCATCCGGGTCGGGGTCATGCCTGACTTGGCAGCGGAGCGGTAGAGCAGGTCGCTGGAACAGCCGCCTGTAACGCCGGGATCGAGGGTTCGAGCCCTGTCCGCTCCGCCAGTTACGAGAAGGCGCATCCTCGGATGCGCCTTTCTTCTATCCGGATTCTACCCACGCTCCACGGTTGCCTAATTTTTGAAGTTCAACCGTTTCTGGGGGACGCATGCTGCAGAATATCAGGGACAATTCACAAGGCTGGATTGCCAAGACCATTATCGGGGTCATCGTTGCACTGATGGCTCTGACCGGTTTCGATGCCATTTTCAAGGCCACGACGCACACCAACGATGCGGTCAAGGTCAATGGTGAAGAAATCAGCCAGAACGAGCTGAGCCAGGCCGTTGACATGCAACGCCGTCAGCTGATGCAACAACTGGGCAAGGACTTCGATGCTTCCTTGCTTGACGAAAAAATGCTCCGCGAATCGGCCCTCAAGGGCCTGATCGATCGCAAGCTGCTGCTGCAAGGCGCAGAACAATCGAAATTCGCTTTCTCCGAAGGTGCACTGGATCAGGTGATCCTGCAGACCCCTGAATTCCAGGTGGACGGCAAGTTCAGCTCCGAGCGCTTCGACCAGGTGATTCGTCAACTGGGCTACACCCGCATGCAATTCCGCCAGATGCTGGCTCAGGAAATGCTGATCGGTCAGTTGCGCGCCGGTGTTGCCGGTAGCGGCTTCGTCACCGACGCCGAAGTGCTGGCATTTGCCCGTCTGGAAAAACAGACCCGCGATTTCGCTTCGCTGAACGTCAAGGCCGACCCGGCCGCGGTCAAGCTGACCGACGATGAGGTCAAGGCTTACTACGACGAGCACGCCAAGGAGTTCATGACCCCTGAGCAAGTGGTCGTCGATTATGTCGAGCTGAAGAAGTCTTCTTTCTTCGACCAGGTTGCGGTCAAGGATGAAGACCTGCAGGCGGCGTATCAGAAAGAGATCGCCAACCTGTCGGAACAGCGTCGTGCGGCGCACATCCTGATCGAAGTCAACGACAAGACCACCGACGCTCAGGCCAAGGCGAAGATCGAAGAAGTCCAGGCGCGTCTGGCCAAGGGCGAGAAATTCGAAGCGCTGGCCAAGGAGTTCTCGCAGGATCCGGGCTCGGCCAACAATGGCGGTGACCTCGGTTTTGCCGGTCCTGGCGTCTATGATCCAGCTTTCGAAAAAGCCCTGTACTCGCTGAACAAGGACCAGGTGTCCGAGCCGGTGCGTACCGACTTCGGTTACCACCTGATCAAGCTGCTGGGTGTTGAAGCGCCGGAAGTTCCGACCCTGGCCAGCCTGAAAGACAAGTTGACCCGCGAGCTGAAGACTCAACAGGTCGAGCAGCGTTTTGTCGAGGCGACCAAGCAACTGGAAGACTCGGCGTTCGAAGCGTCTGACCTGGCCCAGCCTGCGGCAGATCTGAAACTGACTGTGCACACCACCAAGCCATTCGGCCGTGAAGGTGGTGAAGGCATCGCCGCCAACCGCGCGGTGGTGACGGCTGCGTTCAGTCAGGAAGTGCTGGAAGAAAACGCCAACAGCACCGGTATCGAGCTGGACCCGGAAACCGTGGTCGTGCTGCGTGCCAAGGAACATCTGAAGCCTGAGCAGTTGCCACTCGAAGCGGTGAACACGGCGATCCGTGCCCAACTGACCAAAGAGCACGCCAGCGCTGCGGCCAAGACCAAGGCTGACCAGTTGATTGCTGGTCTGCGCGATGGCAAGACTGCACTGGACAAGGCGGTTGACGGCCAGAACTGGAAGGTTGTGACGGCGGCGACCCGTGCTCAGGAAGGGGTTGACCCGACTGTGCTGCAGGCGTTGTTCCGCATGCCGAAACCGGCAGCCAAGGGCAAGCCGACGTTCAGCAGCGTGACCTTGCAGGACGGTAGTCTGATGATTGTGCGTCTGGACGGTGTGAATGAAGCGGTAGCGCCGACTGATGAAGAGAAGGCGCAGTACCGTCGTTTCCTGGCTTCGCGTGAAGGTCAGCAGGATTTTGCGGCGTTCCGTAAGCAGTTGGAGAGTCAGGCGGACATCAAGCGGTATTGATGGTTGACTGAGTGGTAACTGGAAAGCCCCGATCTTATGGTCGGGGTTTTTTTTTCGCTTGGTTTTTGGGGCTTGGCGGCCTTTGGGCCGACCATGCTCTTGGGGATTGGGTGAATATCCGTTGCTTCGGGTGTGGCTTCTGGCGGTTTCGCTCTTACAGCGAGTCACTTTTCCAGACGCCGAAAAGTAACCAAAAGGCTTGGCCCCGGCGTTCGGCCCTCGCCGTGGCTCGGGTTCCTTCGTTACGGGATTCATCCGGGGGCATCGCCTCCGGTTTGCTTCGCTGCACCTCCTCTCGATGTGTTTGGCTTCGCCAAACGTCGCTGCGCTCCTTCCCCCGGATAAACCCCTCCACTCAGCCTGCCGATGGGGCCGGCACGGCAAGATCAAGAGCTTTCGGCGAGCTGACACTCGGCCATTTGAGTGGTGAAGAGCATGCGTTCGGCTTTTGCGCTACTGTGGGAGCTGGCCTGCCGGCGATGGCGGCCTACGAGCCGGCCTGTCTCTAACTGACTATCCGCAGATCAATTGTGGGAGCTGGCTTGCCAGCGAAGACGGCCGACTAGCCGCCCGGCCCCTCACAGACAAACATCCCAATCACACAAACCCATAGCCCCTCGCCCTCAGCACCGCACTCAAGGTCAAAACCAGCAACCCCACAACAATCCACGGAAAACCCCCAACCCCCAGACTCCCCAGCAGCAAACCACCCGCCAAACCACCCCCGGCAATCCCGACATTCCACAGGGTCACCAGCATCGATTGCGCCGTATCGGCAGCCTCTCCAGCGGTTTTCGCCGAGGCAGTCTGCAGCAGCGAAGGCATCGCACCAAACGCCAGGCCCCACACGGCGACGGCGAGGTAGACCACGGTCGCCGATTCTCGCCACAGGCCCAAGGCGATGGCGGAGAGCATGAACAGCAGCGTGCTGATCAGCATCAGTTCGCGTAGCCAGCGATCGATCAGGCTGCCGACGATCCATAGGCTCAGCACTGAGGCCAGGCCGAACACCAGCAGCACCCGGTCGATATCGCTGGCCAGTCCTGACGGTTGCAGGAACGGTGCGATGTAGGTGTACAGCAGGTTGTGGGCGATCACGTAGGTCAAGGTCACGAACAACACCGAGCGTACGCCGGGCAGGGTGAAGACCTGACGTAGGGGCAGGCGTTTTCCTGCGTGTTCTCCGGCAAAGTCCGGCACTTGCCAGCGCACCCAGATCACCAGCAACAGCGTCAGCGCAGTCATGATGGCGAAGCTCAGGCGCCAGCCGACCAGCGTGCCGAGTAGTGTGCCGGCCGGGATGCCCAGCGAGAGTGCCAGCGGCGCGCCAAGCATGGCGACGGTGATCGCCCGGCCTTGCAGGTGTGGGGCAACCATGCGGCTGGCGTAGCCTGCCAGCAACGCCCACAGCAGCCCGGCAAATATCCCGGCGAGCAAGCGTGCGGTCAAAGTGAGCCAGTACCATTCCGACAGGGCGGTGATGCTGTTGGCGATGGCGAAGCCGCCGATGGCTGACAGCAGCAATGGCCGACGACGCCAGCTGCGGGTGACGATGGTCAGCGGAATGGCTGCGAGCATCGAGCCAATGGCGTACAGGGTGACCAGTTGCCCGATCAGTGCCTGGGAGACATTCAGCCCCGCGCTCATTTGTGGCAGCAGGCCGGCGGGCATGGCTTCGGTCAGCACCGTGATGAAACCGGCGGTGGCCAGGGCCAGCAGGGCGCCGAGGGGCAATCGTTCGCGGGTGTCGACTGGCTGGGTGAGGGCCGAGGTCAGTTGTGCGTCGTTCATGAGTCAGCGTCCATGTGCCGAAGTGGGTGAAGGCCATAGGCTAGGGCGCTGCGCATTGGAGAAAAATGGGTTACGGTTCCGAACATATCGGACATGGATGTCGTGAATCGGAGGGGTGGAATGGACAGTCTGGGCAGTATTTCGGTGTTTGTTCAAGTCGCCGAGACCCGCAGTTTTACCGAGGCTGGGCGGCTGCAGGGCGTGTCGGCTTCAGCGGTGGGCAAAAGTATCGCCCGACTGGAGGCGCGATTGGGCGTGCGGCTGTTTCATCGCACCACCCGCAGCATCACCCTGACCAGCGAGGGCGCGCTGTTTCTTGCACGCTGTCGCAAAATTCTTGCCGAGGTGGAAGCCGCCGAGTTCGAACTCTGCGATTCCGCCTCGCAGCCCCATGGCAAACTGCGCATCAGCCTGCCGCAGGTGCACGGGCTGGTAATGCCGGTGATGAATGAGTTCATGGCGCTGTACCCGCAGATCGAGCTGGATCTGGACCTGACTGATCGCATGGTCGACGTGGTCGAGGAGGGCTTCGATGCGGTGATTCGTACCGGTCAACCACGAGATTCACGGCTGATGGCGCGGCCCTTGGGCGAGTTTCACATGGTGCTGGTGGCGAGCCCGTTGTATCTGCAGCAGCGCGGCGTACCGCAAATTCCCGCCGATCTGGCGGAGCACGCCTGCTTGCGGCACACCTTTCATGCCACCGGCAAGCTGGAGCCGTGGCCATTGATTGGCGAGGAGGGCGCGCCGGAGCCGAGCTTGCCGACGCGGCTGGTCACCACCTCCATCGAAGCCGTCAATCATGCAGCCCTGGCAGGGATGGGTATCGCCTGCCTGCCGGATTTCATGACCCATGAGGATGTGTCGCAGGGGCGCTTGCAGCGAGTGCTGGATGCGCATATGAAACACACCGGTCAGTTCTGGGTGTTGTGGCCCTCCAGTCGCCACGCCACCGCCAAATTGCGCGTCTTCATCGATCACTTGTCGCTGCGACTTTTTCCGGCAAACAAGGGTCAATAGGGTTGTAACGGCTTTAAGACACAATCCATGCGCCGCAGGGCCAAGTTCTGTTGCACAATACGCCCCGGACTGTTTTTCCTCAGGATGTTCAATGTTGATTTCAACTCCCATGCGTGTCGTTGGGTTGGCGCTGTTGTTGACCGCTGTTGCTGGCTGTTCGAAGGACAAGCCGATCTATGAGCATGAGAACTTCGATGATTCCGGCACGTTCTCGCGCAATTATCCGGTGGCCGACACCGCGAGTTGCGAGGCGGCCCGTCGTGCGTTGCTCAGCCAGGGCTACATCATCACCAGCAGTGACCCGAAACTGGTCAGTGGCCACAAGAGTTTCCAGCAGACCGGGGAAACCCACCTGGAAATCAGCTTCAACGTGGTGTGTGCCGAAGATGGCAGTGCCAAGCACCATGCCACGGTGTTCGCCAATGCCCTGCAGGATCGCTACGCGTTGAAGAAGACCAACAACTCCGCCAGTCTCGGGGTTGGCGTATTGGGTTCGGTGTCGATGCCGATCGGTTCTTCGGACGATTCGATGGTCAAGGTCGCCAGCGAAACCGTGACCTCGCAGAAGTTCTACGAGCGGTTCTTCACGCTGGTTGAGTTGTTCCTGCCAGCCGATGCGAAGAAAGCCGCGCACATCGAAGAAAAACCCAAAACCGATCTCGGTGTGCCTGAACCCAAGCCTGCCGCTGTAGCGCCGGTTACACCTGCACCGGCGGTAGAGTCAACGCCTGCACCGCCGCCAGCCGGGATTGTCGAGCCTGCCCAAAACATGACGCCGGCAGCCCCGGCAGCGACCCCGGCCCCGGTTGCGCCGACGCCAACGGGTTCTGAGCCAGTGGTGCCGCCGGCCGAGTCAGCGCCGATCACCCCGGCACCGAGTGCAGAGCCTGCACCGGCTACCGAAACGATCACGCCGCCGGCCAACCCGACCAATATCCCGCCGCCATCGGAGCCGATTCCGGCGATGCAGTAACACATACATCCCATGTGGGAGCAACTGTCTTACTGCCACCGTTCGTCACCGCCACTCTGTGCCGTCTCGCAGCATGGCATTCAATCTGATCAGCAGTATTCGCATACAGGCGATGAGCGCGACTTTCGCGCTCTTGCCCCGTTCTCTTAAGGATTCATAACGGGCCTTGAAGTCGGC